>JASDSW010000039.1:0-78573 GCA_041441555.1 Aeromonadaceae bacterium | reverse complement strand
TGACCGTTTCATGGCGACTCCGATGTTCTATCCGTGCAACTACGGCTACATCAACAATACCCTGTCGCTGGACGGGGATCCGGTTGATGTGCTGGTTCCGACTCCCTACCCGCTGATCCCGGGCTCCGTCATCCGCTGCCGCCCGGTGGGCGTGCTGAAGATGAGCGACGAAGCGGGTCAAGATGCCAAGCTGGTTGCCGTACCGCACTCCAAGCTGACCAAACAATACGACCATATCCAGGACGTCAACGACATCCCGGAACTGCTGCGTGGCCAGATCAAGCACTTCTTCGAGCGTTACAAAGAGCTGGAAGCCGGCAAGTGGGTCAAGGTGGAAGGCTGGGGCGACAAGGCCGACGCCATCGCCGAGATCGAAGCCTCTGTGGTTCGCTACAACCAAAGCAAGTAATTCGCTAAGCCTGTCCCTGAAGACAGGCTCGCCGATTAAACGCCACGCCACCGCGTGGCGTTTTCGTTGCAGCCCGCAAATTTTTTTAGCTTATGGACTCCGGATTCCATCCCGATGGCCAAGAGGACGGTATGCTAAAAAAGAGAGTTTTCGCTACGGAGTCATGCCATGACTGTTGCTCACCCCTGGTACCATCGCTGGATGGTCGGATGGACTCTGCTGCTGAGCTTGAGCCTGGTCGGCTGCCGAGTCAGCGTTTCGGTCGGTGACCATCCGGCCGAAGATCCGGAAGACGACTCCGACACGCCCCATTACCAACCGCCACCTGATGTCAGCTGGCAGTTGCAGTTGCAAGGAGCCCCACAACTGGCGATAGCGGCCAGCCTGTATGAGCTGGATCTGTTTGATACCTCGGCGCAGACCATCGCGACCCTGCATTCCCAACACCGCAAGTTGCTCTGCTACTTCTCGGCGGGCAGTCTGGAAGAGTGGCGCCCGGATGCCAGCCGCTTGCCGTCCGAGGTTCTGGGGGCACCGTTAGCCGGTTGGCCCGGCGAGCTCTGGCTGGATATTCGCGCCGGCGAGGTCCGCGAATTGATGCGATCCCGCCTGCAACTGGCTCACGACAAGGGGTGTGATGGCGTCGATCCGGATAACGTCGATGGCTATCTGCAAAATAGTGGTTTTGCGCTCAGCGCCGCCGATCAGCTCGATTACAACCGCTTTCTCGCCCGGGAAGCTCACGCTCTGGGGCTGACCATAGCGCTGAAAAACGATCTGCTGCAGATCCCGGCGCTGGTCTCCAGCTTCGATCTGGCGATCAACGAGCAGTGCCATGCCTATCAGGAGTGCCAGCTACTGACCCCCTTTGTGCAGGCCGGCAAGCCAGTATTGAATATCGAATACGATGAGCGTTTCATGGTGGATTCGCAGAGCCAGCAACAACTCTGTGATGAGGCGGAGCAACTCGGCTTGCAGACTCAGGTGCTGACACCGACGTTGGATGGCACGGTCCGCCTGCGCTGTTTTTAGCCGCCTCGTCCGCGCACAGATAATCCAAGAAACGCCGGTAATGCTGATCAAATAAGGCAGGGTGTGTTCCATGGAGTCAACCGTTGGCGGCAAGGATGCCGCCATCGAGCCCCCAAGGATGGGTTTACGGCGTGTTGACGAAAGGGAATGCCCCTGCCTTTTCCTTCCGTGAAACACATTGCGCTAAGGCGGTGCGTTTACATCAAGAGGAGTGGCTAGCTAGCAAACGAAACGGCAGCGCCAGTCGCCGGAGGCGATGGCAGCGAGTCCGCGACACTCCATGCGGTAGTGGTAGTAACAGGCCTCGCCCCACGGGGTCAGCATCATCTCTCGCGTAAACTCGTGCGGAACCTCTTCCAGCGCGTCCAGTCTGGCGAGGGTGGCACCATCGGCTACGTAGATCTCGCCCAGCACCGACTGCTGACCGGCAATGATGCCCGGGTATTCACCCAGATCGATGAGATAGAAACGTGGTGGACTCCACCACTGACCCAGATAGGCACACTCCTGGATCAGCGCATGATTGATTTCCCCCCGTCGCAGGGTGCCATAAACCCATATCAGTGACATCCAGCCCTCCCGTCGATGTGGCCCGCAGACCCTGTCCATTGTGGCATTGAACTCGTCGAGCATCGCCCCAACTTTTGCGCCGCAACTCCTGCATCAGTATAGGAAGTTTAGACCCGGGACTTCGGTCATGGGGCAACGAAATGACAAGCCGGCTCGCCACCCAAGGGCCAGACAGATCGGATTAACGAGAAAAACGCATGCTCAATCAACAACATCAGCGCGAGGGATCACGCCCAATGCCTCCAGCTGAGTCAGCAGCGAATTCAGGACCCGTCCGACCGCCTGACCGTGGTTCTGCAGGTGAATTTCCGCCTGCTCGGGCGCTTCATAGGGATCGTCGATGCCGGTGAAATGTTTGATTTCCCCAGCCCGCGCCTTCTTGTAGAGCCCCTTGGGATCCCGTTGCTCACATTCACTCAAGGGGGTATCCACAAACACCTCGATAAACTCCCCTTCCGGCAACCGGGCCCTGATAGCCGCCCGTTCGGCGCGGTAAGGCGAGACGAACGCCGCCAGCACCACTAAGCCTGCATCCACCATCAGCTTGGCTACCTCGCCGACCCGGCGCAGATTCTCCTGCCGATCGGCGGTAGCAAAGCCCAGATCCGAGCACAGACCGTGGCGCACGTTATCGCCATCCAGCAAATAGGTATGAATACCCCGTTGTATGAGTTCGGCTTCCAGAGCGCCCGCCAGCGTCGATTTGCCAGAGCCCGAGAGGCCGGTAAACCAGAGCAGGGCCGGCTTATGTCCCTTCTGGGCGGAGCGAGCCGCCTTGTCGATATGGTGCTGATGCCAGACAATGTTCTCCGTTGTCACTGGGTTGTCTGTCGTTACTTGCTTATCCATAGAACCTCTTTAACTAACCCGCCTCATTACAGCTGGCTGATATCCAGCGCCTGCCAATGGGGGAAGTGCTTGCGCACCAGGGCATTGAATTCCAGCTCGAACTCGCTGAACTCATGCTTGCTCTCCACCTGGTCGGCCAGGGCTTCCACCACCATGCCGGCCCCTATGGTGACATTGCTCAGGCGATCGATGACGATGAAGCTGCCGGTATCCCGCACTTGCGTATAAGGGTCAACGCCCACCGCACTGGTTAGCTCCAACTCCACCAGACCAATCTCGTTGAGCTTGAGCTCGGTGGCGTCATGCTGCTCGAGGCTGTTCACATCGATGCGATGACGAATAGCCGAGAACTGGCCTTGAGTCTTCTTGGTCGCCAACTTGATGTCATACAGACGCCCCGTGGTGAGCGGTGCCTCAGCCATCCACACCAGATGAGCCAGCAAGCGCTTGCTGACCTGAGTCGGCGCCTCGGGCGCTACCAGCAGATCGCCCCGGCTGATGTCGATCTCGTCCTTTAAGGTGACGGTAATGGCCTGCCCGGCCTGAGCCTGCGCCAAGTCGCCATCAAAGGTGACGATACGCTCGACCACACTCTGCTTGCCGGAAGGCAACACCTTCAGGACATCCCCCGGACGCAGGGTGCCAGCGGCGAGCGTGCCCATATAGCCGCGGAAGTTGAGATCCGGACGGCTGACCAGTTGTACCGGCAGACGCGCAGGCAGCTCATTGTTATGGGCACCGACTTCGGCATTTTCCAGCAGGGTCAGCAACGGTTCGCCTTGATACCAGGGGGAGCGATCGCTCAGAGTCACCAGATTATCCCCATCGACCGCCGACAGCGGCACTACCTTGATATCCGTGGTCGGCAATGCGGCAGCAAAAGCCAGATAATCGGCCTCGATACGGCGGTAGGTTGCCTCATCAAAATCCACCAGATCCATCTTGTTGATAGCCACAATGAACTGACGGATCCCCAGCAGGCTGGCGATGAAGCTGTGACGGCGGGTCTGCTCCAGCACCCCCTTACGGGCATCGATCAGGATGATCGCCAGGTCACAGGTCGAGGCACCGGTCGCCATGTTGCGGGTGTACTGCTCATGGCCCGGTGTATCGGCGATGATGAACTTGCGCTTGGTGGTGGAGAAGTAGCGATAGGCGACATCGATGGTGATGCCTTGCTCCCGCTCAGCCTGCAGGCCATCGACCAGCAGGGCGAAATCCAGCTTCTCACCCCGGGTTCCCACCTTCTGACTGTCGGAGTGCAGGCTCTGTAACTGATCTTCATAGACCTGGCGGGAGTCATGCAGCAGGCGGCCAATCAGGGTGCTCTTGCCGTCATCGACGCTGCCGCAGGTCAAAAAACGCAGCAGACTCTTGTGCTGTTGTTGGTGCAGATACTCTTCGATGCTACCGCTTTGTTGGATCGCTTCGGCAATGGCGCTGTTCATACTCTGTAATCCTTCTCTGACAATCCGTTAGAAATAGCCCTGGCGCTTCTTCAGCTCCATGGAGCCGGCCCCATCGTTGTCAATGACCCGGCCCTGGCGCTCCGAGCTGGTGGAGACCAGCATCTCCTCGATGATCTCCGGCAAGGTGGTGGCCTGAGACTCGATGGCGCCGGTCAATGGATAGCAACCCAGGGTCCGGAAGCGCACCCACTCCTGCTTCGGCACCTCACCCTCGGCCAGCGGCATACGATCGTCATCCACCATGATGGTGACGCCATCGCGCTCCACCACAGGGCGCGGCTTGGCAAAATAGAGCGGCACGATCTCGATGTTTTCCAGATAGATGTATTGCCAGATATCCAGCTCGGTCCAGTTGGAAAGCGGGAAGACACGAATGCTCTCCCCCTTGTTGACCTGGCCGTTATAGAGGCGCCACAGCTCGGGTCTCTGGTTCTTCGGATCCCAGGCATGGTTCTTGTCACGGAACGAGTAGACACGCTCCTTGGCCCGGGACTTCTCTTCGTCACGACGGGCGCCACCGAAGGCGGCATCAAAACCATATTTGTTCAGTGCCTGCTTCAAGCCTTCGGTCTTCATGATGTCGGTATGCTTGGCACTACCATGCACGAAGGGGTTGATGCCCATGGCCAGGCCATCCGGATTCTTGTGGACGATGAGCTCCATGTCGTACTTCTTCACCGTGGCATCGCGAAACGCGATCATCTCGCGGAACTTCCAGTTGGTATCGACATGCAGCAACGGAAAGGGCAGCTTGCCCGGATAAAACGCCTTGCGAGCCAGGTGCAGCATCACCGAGGAGTCCTTACCGATGGAGTAGAGCATCACCGGGTTCTCAAACTCGGCCGCCACCTCTCGGATGATGTGAATACTCTCGGCCTCCAGTTGTTTCAGATGGGTCAGTCTTGCTGCATCCAAGGGTTGGGTCATGGCTTGCTACTCCTGTTGCGCTAAATCCTGCGGTGTCGGCCTTAGGCCAGATTCACCAAATGTTCGGAACCTGTGGCACCTAAGCCACCACTCAACTGGCCGTGAAACCAGCTCAAACTATCGGCCAACGCCGCCACCTCACCGACCACGATAAGCGATGGGCTCTGGGCATCCTGGGCCAACGTGGCCAAATTCTGTAACTCGCCTCTGATCACCCGCTGGGCCGCCGTGGTACCGCGCTCGATCAGCGCCACCGGCGTCTGTGGTGCCCGGCCGTGAGCCAGCAGTTTTTCCTGGATCACCGGTGAGGAGATGAGCCCCATGTAGATGACCAGGGTCTGATTGCTGGCCGCCAGTGCTGGCCAATCCGCCTCCTGACCATCCTTCTGGCAGTGGCCGGTAATAAACACCGCGCTCTGGGCATGATCCCGATGGGTCAACGGAATGCCGGCATAAGCCGTGGCTCCCGCAGCCGCCGTGATCCCGGGTACCACCGAGAAGGGGATACCCGCCGCCTTAGCGGCTTCGAGCTCTTCGGCGCCGCGCCCGAACATGAAGGGATCGCCACCCTTGAGACGCACCACCCGCTTGCCGGCGCGTGCATGTTCGATCAGCAATTCATTGATTTCGTGCTGGGGCACGCTATGGGCCCCAGCCTTCTTGCCGACGCTGATGCGTTCGGCATCGCGGCGAATGAGGTTCAGCACCTCCGGCGACACCAGTTGGTCATACAGCACCACCTCGGCCTGTTGGATCTGCTGCAACCCCTTGAGGGTCAAGAGCCCGGCATCACCGGGACCGGCACCAACCAGCACAATTTCCCCCCCCTGCTGATCGCTCTGGGCCAGCTCATCGGCCAACCAGGCGCGACCACCCGCCTCATCGCCACTTTGCAGCAAGGCGGCCAGGCGCGAGGAGGCAAATGCCCGCTCCCAGTAACGGCGACGCTCGCTGATAGAGTCAAAGGCGCTCTTCACCTGGCTGCGCAACTCACCGGACAAGCGCGCCAGCGCGCCTAAGTGGCTGGGCAACAAGGCTTCGAGCCGTTCGCGCAGCAAACGGGCCAGCACGGGAGCGGCGCCACCGCTGGAGACCGCCACCATGATGGGCGAACGATCGATGATGGAGGGGAAGATGAAGCTGGAGCGCGCCGGATCATCGACCACGTTGACCCACAGACCAGCCGCATCGGCGGCGGCAGCCACCGCCGCGTTGACCATTTCATCATCGGTAGCGGCAATCACCAGCCGCTGCTGCGCCAACTGCTCGGCGCTGAATTCGCCATTCAGATAATGCAGAGCACCGGCATCCACGAGAGCCTGTAGCTCGTCATGCAGATGCGGAGCCACCACGGTGAGCCGGGCTCCGGCCTCCAGTAGCAGGCGCGCCTTGCGCAAGGCGACCTCACCCCCGCCCACCAGCAGGATGGGCTTGTCAGATACCTTGGCAAACAGGGGCAGATAGTCCATGACGATTTCTCCAGCGTATTTTCAGTGTGAATATAATGTTGCTCATTAAGCGCATAAAATAATAAAAACGAACTCTTTATGCTTATAGGTTATTAGAGGCATCCCCCAACACCCTGCCGGCAATCCACCATTTCGCTAGCTAAACCACAACCCCAAGACGGGAAAGAGGATAAGATAGGGCTTCAAATAGCTCACTCCCTATAGATGAGGAACAAACCATGCTGCCAGATGGCAATCTGATCGGACTCATTGTGGTGGTCGCCGTCGTCGTGGTCTTTATTCAGGCCGGCGTCAAGATAGTGCCACAAGGTTTCAACTGGACGGTGGAGCGCTTCGGTCGCTATACCGGCACCCTGCAACCAGGCTTCAACATCCTGATCCCCTTCGTCGACAAAATCGGTCGACGCATCAACATGATGGAGCAGGTGATGGACATTCCCCCTCAGGAGGTCATCAGCCGCGACAACGCCAACGTCACTATCGACGCGGTGAGCTTCGTGCAGGTGATCGAAGCCCATAAGGCTGCCTATGAAGTGAGCGATCTGATGCAGGCCATTCGCAACCTGACCATGACCAATATCCGTACCGTACTGGGCGCCATGGAGCTCGACCAGATGCTCTCCCAGCGCGATACCATCAACGAAAAGCTGCTGGTCACCATGGATGCCGCGACCAGCCCTTGGGGGGTTAAGGTTACCCGCATTGAGATCCGCGATGTGAAACCTCCCATGGATCTTATCGAATCCATGAACGCTCAAATGAAGGCCGAGCGGCAGAAACGAGCCGAGATCCTTGAGGCGGAGGGGGTGCGTCAATCGAAGATCCTCAAGGCCGAAGGGGAGAAACAGTCGCAGATCCTCAAGGCCGAAGGGGAACGGCAGGCGGCCTTCCTCGCCGCCGAAGCACGAGAGCGGCAAGCCGAGGCGGAAGCCAAGGCGACCGAGATGGTCTCAGAAGCAATTGCCAAGGGCAGCAGCCAGGCGATCAACTACTTCGTGGCGCAAAAATATACCGAAGCCCTGACCAAGATTGGCGACAGCCCGAACAGCAAGCTCATCATGATGCCGCTCGAGGCCAGCTCGCTCATCGGTGCCATCGGTGGCATCAGCGAACTGTTCAAATCAACGACTCAGGGCGGTAAACCGACGGTGGTGGCCGCCCCCCCCACGCATGGTGAGGAGACAAGCGGATGGCGTTCCTGACCGAACTGACCAGTGTCCACTGGCTGATCCTGGGCGGAGCCCTGCTGTTGCTCGAGCTGTTGGGCGCCGCCGGTTACCTGCTCTGGCTGGGGCTGGCGGCCCTGAGCGTCGCCGGGCTTGCCATGGTGATCCCCATGGATTGGGTCGGCCAGTGGCTGCTGTTCTCGCTGCTGGCGCTGCTGTTTACCGGTGGCTGGTGGTACTGGCAGCACCAACGGCTGCAAGGAGATGACTCGGATCCCGCCCGCCACCTGAACCAGAGGCCTCAGCAGTGGCTCGGTCAGGAGGCGCAACTGCAGCAAGAGGTGGTCAATGGTCTGAGTCGGGTGCGCCTCGGCGATAGCGTCTGGCCGGTGCGTTGCTCGCAACCCCTGCCGGCGGGGGCCGCGGTGCGGGTGATCGCCGTCGATGGCATCACCCTGATCGTGGAAGCGCTCTGACCATCAAAACCGTGCGGCTGTACTACTGCCGCACATCTACTTGCCGCACATCATTCAAGCCTCGCCGGTGAACTACCGGTGAGGCTAGCGCTCAATCAATGCCAGCCGGATCCCCAGCAACACAAACAGGCCACCGACCGTGCGGTTGAGCCACTGGCTCACTCCCTGCATCTGACGCAAACGAGATCCCGCCTTGGCGCTGAACCACGCCAATAGGGCGCACCACAGCATGGAGTTCAGATCGAAGATCGCCCCCAAAAAGATGAACGCCAACATCTTGCTCGGTGCCTCATGGCTGATGAATTGAGGGACAAAGGCCAGAAAAAACAGCGCCACCTTGGGGTTCAAGGCATTGGTCATGAAGCCTTGGCGAAAGATGCGCCACGCAGGCAAGGCGCTCGGTGGCGGCGCCTTGTGGGCACCAACTTCCGCCCGGGCACGCAGCAGGCCAATCCCCAACCACAGCAGGTAAGCGGCGCCAACCAGCTTGACGATCAGGAAGGCGGTAGCCGATGCCGCCAGTAAGGCAGCCAACCCGAAGGCCGCCGCCAACACATGGACGAACACCCCGCAGCCGACGCCTAAACTGGCGACCATTCCCGCGCGCCACCCCTGCTGCAGGCTGCGCGCCGCGATGAAGAGGTTGTCGGGGCCTGGCGTCACATTCAGGAAAAAACCAGAGACGACGAATAGCCAGAGATCATGGGTACCCAACATGCGGTTCACTCCTGTCACACCCGTTCCTACCACCAGTGCAACAAATTAGCCGCGGCTTGGCAAGACACCAACACCGGGGTGGATTAAGGGGGTCTAATGAATCTTTGCTGTGCGGCTCGTCACATCTTGCCTCGACCACCCAGCCTAGTCTGTCGTCTGAACCATGAGCCTCGGAAGATCCACGGCCGATTGGCGCTAATTATCAAGTCAGCCGCCCGTCAGAGGAGCACTCTGGAGTCGCCGTTGCCACCACCGCAAGCCCCGCGCCGGATGCTCGGCCCTGATCCATTCGACCAAGGAGATCACGATGACCTTCAAAAACCTGACCCGCAGGCTGCGACAGCTCTCCCTCGGGTTACTGGTAGCCACCCTTGCACTACCAAGCCACGCCGAACTCTATGGCGGACAACCCTGGCTGAGCCACGTTCAGCGGGATCTGGCCCCCTTCTGGTATAAGGCGGCGGAAAAGATACCGGACGGCGCCTTTGCCAGCTTCCTCTGCAATGACGCCTCGGTTCCCACCTCGGAGCAGCTGCAAGGCGGTGCCGCTGGCCTCTGCCCGGAGCTGGCGCAGGCTCCCGACTGGATCAAGGAGGGGTTCCCCTATCAGTGGACACGCATGGTCTCCCGTCAGACCTTTGCCTACGGCGTCATCTACCACATGACCGGCGATCCCAAGGCCCTGGAGCTGGCACGCCAGGGGGTCGAATTCCTGCGTCACAAGGCGCTGTTGCCCAATGGCGACGTCATCGGCAAGTTCAAGAATGGCCAGGCGGCGGATAAGCCCGAAGATCGCACCAGTCAGGATCTGGCCTATGCCCAGCTCGGCATGGCCTTCTACTACTACCTGACCCGGGATCCAGCGGTGCTGGCCGATATCGAGAAACTGCACAACTTCATCTTTAGCCACTATCTGGACAAAGAGCATCAACGACTGACCTGGTACCCGGCCAGCCGCCAAACCGGTCAGCAGGTGGAGCTGGTGGCCCAGCTCGATCAGCTCAACGCCTACATGGTGCTGCTGACCCCGCTGCTCCCCGCCAAGGAGCAACAAATCTGGAGCGAGCAGATGGGTTGGCTCAGCACCGCCATCGTCCGCGACTTCTACTACCCGTCGGAGCAGCGATTCTTCGGCTATATCCACGATGACACGGGGCGCGCCGCCGATGCCCGCCATGCCGACTTCGGCCACACCATCAAGAGCTTCTGGATGCTCTACCTGGTCGCCAAGCAACGCAACGACATGCTGTTGCAACAATTTGCCGAAGGCGGCATTCACAACATCCTCAAACGCGCCTATCGCCAGGATCAGTTGAAGAACTTGCCGCTGCCGGGCCCGGTCGATCCGCTGCATGCGGCAGACATGGTCGGCTGGTGGGGCGATCGCGACGCACAGGATGGCAGTGCCTGGTGGGAATATGCCGAGCTGGATCAGGCCGCCGCGACGCTGGGGTTCACCCAGGCCGCGCCGCGTCAGTATCTCTATCAAACCTGGCCGACCTGGTTTAATGCCTTTGTCGATCGGGAGCACGGCGAAGTCTGGGGCTGGATTAGCGATATCGGCTCGGCCAAGGTCCATCTGTGGAAGAACGGTTATCACTCGTTGGAACATGCGCTGATCGGCTACCTGAGCGGCAGTGTCTTCCAGCATCAGCCGATCACCCTCTATTTCGCCACGCCGATGGCCACAGGCACCAACCAGCCCATCTACTACTATCGGGGCCATATCACCCAGAGCAAGGCAGTCGGCAAATCCCCGTCCGGCCTGCCGTTATGGCAAGTTACGGTCCAGCAGTTGCAGTAACAAGGCTGCAGACGATGGCCGCAGTGGCCACCAGTCCCGCAACCAGCCACAAAAAAGGAGCGCGAATGCGCTCCTTTTCTCGTCGGGAAGACAACCATCACACCTTGAAACGGCGGACCCGACCGGCCAGTTGCTGCGCCAGGCTGTCGAGATCACCACCGGTCTTCAGCACATTTCCAGACAGCGCCGCGGCCTCCTCCGTTAGGCTGTTGAGTTCGGAGACGCTGCGATTCATCTCATCCATCACAGCCCCCTGCTCCTCGATGGCGGAGGCGATCTGGAAATTCATATCCAGAACCTGGGTGACCAAGGTCTGGATTTCACTCAGGGCATCCCGCGTCTTATCGGCCATGCCCAGGGTCTCTTCCATCTGACCACTGCCACGGGCCATGGACTGCACCGCACTCTGCACCCCCTGCTTGAGCGAGGCGATCATCTGCTGGATATCCTCGGTGGAGCGCTGAGTCCGGCTGGCCAGGGTTCGGACCTCATCGGCCACCACGGCAAAGCCGCGCCCCTGATCCCCGGCCCGGGCTGCCTCGATGGCGGCATTGAGGGCCAGCAGGTTGGTCTGATCGGCGATGCTGCGGATCACATCCAGTACCGAGGTGATATTTTCCGACTCATCGGCCAAGCGCGTCACCATCTGGCTGGCATCCTGCAAACTGGCGGCGAGTTGCTGATTCATCTCGACATTGCGCGAGAGCAAGTTCATCCCTTGGGTGGCACTGGCCTGTGCCATATGGGTTTGGTCGGAGGTCAGCTGGGCATGACGGGAGATGTCATGGACCGCCTGGTTGATTTGATTGAACGCGGTGACCAAGGAGGCCAACTGCACTCGCTGGCTCTCACTGATGTTATCCACCTCGGTCGAGATCTGGCGCAGGTTGCCGGTGCTCTCCTCCAACTGGCTGACATCGCCGCCAAGCTCACGGATCAGGCCCTGCAACTGGTCGAGAAAACGGTTAAACCCGCGGGCCAGCTTGCCCAGCTCGTCCTTCGTCACCACCGGCAGACGACTGACCAGATCACCCTCGCCGCGGCTGATATCCTCGATCTTGTCATGGACCGCCAGAATGCTGTCGACGATCAGTTTGGGGCCAAAGTAGATCAGCAGCAGCCCCGCCACCAGCGCCACCGCCAGCAGGCCCAGCGTCCAGCTCTGGCTGCTGTCGGCCATCTGATCCGAGGCCAGCCGCAGATCCCCGGCCAGCTCTTCATCCAGCTCACCGGCCTTGTTGTACTGCTCGCGCAATGCCGAGAATTTTTCTTCCAACTGCGCATGCAGACGCAGCGCCTCGTCGTATTGCCCCTGATCCGTCAGCACAAACACCTGGGCAGCCTGTGTCTGCCACTGCTGGAACAGTGTGGGGAAGGCATCAAGTTGTCGGGTGACCTCGGGGTAGGCCGCCATCATGCCGATGAACTTCTCCATCCGCTCTTTGGCCTGCTGAGCGTTCTCATTAAAGTCCTGCTTGAAGGCCGCAGCCTTCTCCCCCTTGCCCTGCACCAGCAAATACTCCTGCTGGGCCGACAGAGCCTGATAGAGGTCCCGATCGCCGTTGATGACCACTCCCAGCCCCGGCATCAAGGTACCGGCAAACTGCTGGGTGTTGCCTTGCAAGCGATCCAGCGCCAGGTAGTTGATGCCGCCGATGATCAGAATAAACAGCGTCAGCAGCACCAGGCCAAAAGCCGCCTTGAGGCGGATACTCATCAAATTGAACCACATCATGCACTTCCTTTGTCCGTGTCGACGCCCCGACTCCGGCGTCAAACCACCCTATGAGGTATCACATTACTGTTACTATAGCCGAGCCGCCCGCGGCGCACTCAGCGTCCAGAGCGGTGACACCTTATCCTGAGCGGCTCAGTTGTAACCTGGCCGATTCCCGAGCCTGCTGGTGGATGAACATCTGCCGATAGGCCACGTAGTACTTCAAGATGTTGCGCACGTAACGCACCGGCTCATTCCCCAATTCACGCGCGACCACCACCTCCACCTGACCAAACCAGCGATTGGGATCGCGCCCCTGCGCGCCCGCCTTTTGGCGCATCCGGGCGATGGCCGTCGGCCCGGCGTTGTAGGCTGCCAAAGAGAAAAGAGTCTGGTTCATGTCGTCAATCTCGGGGGCATTGAAATAGTTATCGTGCATCTGCCGCAGATATTTGACACCGGCATGGATGTTCGGATCGAGTTGGCGAATGTTGCCCACCTGCATCGCATCCCCGGTCGTCGGCATCAGTTGCATGACCCCGATGGCGCCACGTGGTGATTTCAACCCCTGATTGAGGCGCGACTCCTGATAACCCTGGGCGAGTAGCATCAGGTGGTCGAACCGGTAATCCTGAGCATAACGGCGAAACAGATCGTGGATCGGTTTGACCTTCTGCCACTCACTGATGGCGTGTACCGGCCCCAGACGGGCAATTCGCTGCTGATACTCGGCAAACTTTAACTCCTTCAGATGACGTTTTTTCATGTCCTGATGAAATCCGGCCAGCAACGCTGCCAGCTTGGGGCTCTGATGCCGGATGACCCACCCGGTTTGTGCCTGTTCACGCAACACGATCTGCGAGTAGATCCGGATCTGCGGGTAGACGCTCTGCCACAGACGCGCCTTCCAATCGTCCATGATGGAGAAGTCGACGAGTCCGGCATTGAGCATCTCCAGCAGATCCTCATCCTCCAGCGCCTCCGGCACGATGAACGGCTCACTGCGCGGTCGCCCCGACTTCACCAGACGACTATTGAGTTTTTCGATGCTGCTGAAATAGCTGCTGGAACGACGCACCGCCAACATGCGTCCCGCCAAATCCCGTTCGTCGGTGATCGAGGGGGCGCTCGGCGAGGCCACCAGAACCTCCCGTTGCTGATGACCGGCCAGGACGACGAAATCGACCTCGGCCTGACGCTGGGCCGTCACCGTCAGATTCCCCACGGCCACATCCGCCAACCCAGCCGCCACCCCGGACAGCAGTTGGTCACGTTCTACCGGGATCGCCAGCACCGAAATCGGGTTTCGCCCGGTTTTCAAGCTCTTGTTGAGATAGAGCTCCAGCTCGGCCAGCAGATCGGCACTGATGCCCCGGGTCCGGCCATTGTCGTGATAAAAGAAGGTCCGGCTGTAGGGAACCAGCACCCGCAACACTCGCCGTTTACGGATCTCGGGCCAATCACCGAAGAACGGTTGATCCAGCTTGCCCCAGTAGGCGGGAAAGGACTCGGCGCGCCGCACCACATCAACATCCTGAGCCGCCTCGCTCAAGGCCGAATCGGTGGCCCGGGCGACAACTTGGGTGAATTCATCCTCCTCCGGAATCTCACCACTAGGCCAGAACAGGCTGGCCGCACCCGCCATCAGCAGCAGACCAACCAGCACGACAACCCAACGTTTACGCCACATCACTCACTACTCCCTGTGTACTCATGCTGACGGATGATTCAATCCAGATGGTGGATCACCAGAGGTAGCCGACGCCAATCCCGCCGGACCACTGGTCGCGATCACCGCATTCGCTGACGATCGGGCTGTTCGCCGCATCACCGAGCAGACGCTGACCGAAGATGGCACTCCCCAGCATCCAGCGATCCGACACGCGCCACATCACCGCGGGCCAGAAATAGATCTGACGCCACCCGGCATCCGCTTCAAACTGCTCCAACCCACTGACGGCGGCATCCGCCTCGCTGACGCTGAACGATTGCTGCATGTAGGCGGCATTGGACCAACTGGCCCCCGCCCCCAGCCCGACGAACAGGGTGTAGCTCAACGGTACCCAAACACTGGCAAACGGGCTCAGGCTGCCCCCCTCGGTTTGTCCCACCATGCTGGTGGTCGCCATCAGCCCGGCCCGAACCCGATACGGGATCCCCGAGGTCTGCAGATAGTGCCAGCCCACATAGCCGCCCCCCTCCAGCCCCATACCGATCTCCGGCAAGGTGGCCACCACGGGGTCATCCACATCACTGCGGCCCAGACGCACATTCAGCACCGGTCCCGCCTCCCAGTGATCATCGGCAAGCAGGTTGGCATCGGCATAGGGGCCATACCATTCGACAAATCGTCCTTCGCTCATCGCCAGTCGCGCGCCGGGCATGGCTCCGACCATGCTGTCGTTGGCCCCGTACCATTGGGTGGTAACCCCCACCCCGACGCCGAAGAAATTGGGCACCACATCATCCAGCGACACGCCCATCGCCGCCACCTGCTGGCTCGCGCCCCACAGGCAGGTCACCGCGACCGCCGTCACTCGCATCATCCGTTGCATATTCCGCTCCTCATGTGCCAAGCCGATGGGCTATGCCACGGCTCACGGCGCTCTGCTCCTGTCAGATCTACTGTATCCGATCCGGACTCGTTAAGTCCCACTCGATCCCCAGTTTCTGAGAGGTGAGCGTCTTGGTCGTCAACTCGACAGGTAACACAGCGCCATCGGCGGCGAATAACACAATGGCCTCTGAAGAGGCCATTGTTGGAGAAGCGCACCGGAAGAACGGGCGGTTAGAGTTGATACTGCAGCACCTGGCGCCGCTTGTCGGCATACAACGCCAGTAACTCTGACTGGCTCTTGCCGGCATTGTCGTAGAACAGGGCGCCGCCCTGCTGCAGGGCGGCAAAACGCTCGCGAATGCAACGCTCGACAAAATCCAACCGCTGCAGGGTGAAGGCACTGCAGCTTTTACCGTGCAAGTCGTCCTCAATATCCAGCACCTGGGAGCGGAAATTCTCCACCTCGAACAGGCTGCGCAGGGCCTCCTCGCTCGTCAGGGCCGACTGCCACTGCTGGATGAAGCCCGCCACCCACTGGCAAACCTCGGCGCTGGCCTCATGCTGGCGCAACCAGCTGAGCTTCTGCTGATAAACCTCAAGCGCGACCACCTTCAGCTCACGGTAAAGGGCCAATTGTTCAGCCTCAGCCATCGACGGCTGCCTCAGCAACCAACCGAAAAAGTTGCGGGTCTCGAAACGCTCGCAGGCATGAAACAGCGGATCGCTGAGGCCGTTGCTGTTGAACTGGGTCAACGGGTCAAACGGATACATGTAGCCAAAATCGAACAGCCAGATGGCCCCCTGATCCTCGAGGATATTGCCCGGACAGAGGTCCCACTCCATGAGCCCGGCCTCCTCGCAAGCCACAGCCGTCGTCAGGATCTGGCGAATGATGTTCGCATCGAAGCGATTCAGGGGCTTACCCGGCAACCAGGGTGAGAGGATGATGCCCTGCCGATAATCGGCGTACAGGGTCGGTACTATGTGATCGAAGCGCCCCGCCCAGGCCGGATCCGCCTTCAGCCGAGTGAAATCAGCCCGCCGTTGTACCTCGTTGAGAAAGGAGGTCTCCCCATCAATGTTACGCACCAGAGCCTCGGCCCGCTTCTGCTTGAGGGTGTAGTGCTCGCCATCGATGCACAGATGCAGCACCCGTGCCGTCAGACCGCCGCCAAAGTGCTCCACCACCAGAGGTGAATCGAGTGTGAGCGCCGCCAGCTCGGCTGGGGGCAGCGGACAGGCGGCAACATCGCCCACGATGAGGGGCTGACCGCTGGCCACAAAGGCCAGTTGGGCTTGCTGACGAGCATGAACCTGTGCATTCATCGAGAACTCCTTTCTGTGATGGCGGATTGGCAGCCGAGCTTAATCATCTTCATCATGGTAGCGCCCCTCAATAACTCGGGTATCCGCCGCCCTGATGGATGCTGAGGGTGGAAACGGGGGGTGACGCATTGAGTCATGGCGACGAACCGTTAAGATATTCCTATGCCCGGTAAACCTCGCCCTTCGAGCACACTATGACGATGATAACGCACGCGCCCCAGACCCAACCTCACCTGTCACTGGTAGTGAAGGCCCTTCTCTCTCATCCTCTGGTCTTGCTTGCCGCTCCCGAGGGGTACGATCAGCAACGCTTGTGTGATGCCGTGGAAAGCCAGTGGGATGGCAGCGTCACTCGTTGGCCCCAACTACCTCTGGCCGGTGGACTGCTGGTGGTTCCGCGACTCGAAACCCTGAGCCCAGATGAACAGAGGAACTTAAAGCTGTGGTTGCTCGACCATCAGACATCCAACATTCGATGTCTGATCAGCTGTGCCCCTTGCGCATCGCTGGAGGGGGAGCTGCGAGCGTCAGGTTTACAACCACTGCGACTGGGGGCCCAGCGACTGGGGTGGTCTGCTCCCGAGCTGGCGGCCTGGCTGCCAGCCCAAGGTCTGGTCGCCAGCGAGTTCGGCAGCTGGCTGCCATTATTGGGCGAGTGGCCGCTGGCCTGGCGGCTGTGGCTGCAGGCCCGAGCCTGCGACGAAAATACAGATGCTCTGTTGCAACGCTGGGGATTGGCGCTCATCGAGCGTCAGTTCGCCGAATTTGCCTCACCGCTGCCCGAAGCGCTGGCTCTGCAGGCCGAACAAGCGGTCCTCGATGAATCACGCCTACTGCAGTTGGTCGGCTGCAGCCGAGGCCAGTGGCAGGCGAGTCGTCACCAACTCATAGGTGCCGGTTGGTTACTGGAGAGCGAACAGGGTGACTGCTGGCAACCCTGGATATCCGGGCTATTACGGATCTGGCGCGAGCAGCCCCGCTTGGATTGGGAGCCGTTGAGCCAGATGCTGGCCGATCTGCCGCTCGACGAGATCGTTTCACTGCTGCCGCCCGATCCGTTACCCCAGCTGGAACTCTCCTTGCTCTCGCGCATCGGCATGCGCTGCCTGGAGCTCAATCACGGTCCCTGGTTGGTAAACCGCTTGGCCGCACTGCCACGTCTCTGGTTACAACAGCAGCCCAGCCTCTGCCTGCTGCAGGCCTGGCTGGAGATGGAGATTCAGCGCCGTTCGGATCGTGCCGAGGATCTGCTCAATCGCTTACAATCCTTACCGTTAAATGAGGGGGACACCCTCAGTGCCGGTCTGCTCCGTGCCATGGTCAGCTTCAACTTCGACCATCTGGAGTGTGCCATCCAGCAGCTTGGTGAGCTCAAGGAGCTACCCCAGCCAATGCTCGCCCCTTATCGGCTGACCCAGGCCAGTTGCCTGCTCTACACCGGTCAGACCCAACGAGCCCGCAACATGCTTGAACTTCTGGTCAGTTGGGCTGATTGCCAACAGCAGTATCATCTGAAATTGGTGGGCTGGTATCGTCTGGCCCAACTCCACTTCTATCAAGGGGATTGGCAGCAGTGCAGCAAGGTGCTGCAACTGGGGGTAGAGTTTGCCACTCAGCATCAACTAACGACGGATCCCGTCTTCGACTCCTACTACCGCTTACAGGCCGAATTGGCGATCTATCAAGGCCAGGCCGATCAGGCCGACTACTGGCTGCAACAAGGGACGCCGCTGACCGAAAACCGTGGCGACTACTGGCAGCTGCCCTATCTGTCCCATCGTTGCCTGACTCTGATCCTAAGAGGCGAACTGAGCGAACTGCCCCAACGGCTGGAGCAACTCGAACAGCAACGTTTCAGCCAGCAGTACTGTCGCCTGTGGCGCTTTCGGGTCGGCTACACCCTGGCGCTGGGCTACCAGCAGCGAGGCGATGAAGCAGGCCTGGAGCGACTGACCCTGCGCAGTCCTTGGCACCCCCAAATTGACAGCCTCTACGATCTGATGGACAACCTGTTGCGCGCCTGGCTGGCCCACCTCAGCAATGAACCTCGTAGCGCTCAGGAGCTCGACCATCTGCAGGCACTGGCCGATGAGTGGCAGGTCGACTGGCTGGCGCAACAGTTCCAACTGCTGCGATTGTTGCAAAGCCCGGCCAATCCGGAGGAGTGGCAAACGCTCATCGCCTGGCTCGCCGGGCGCCAGGCCTTCATCCCGTTATTGCTAGCGGGCCCCAAGGTCGTTGCACCTCTCCAGGAGTTGGCTCGTTGGCCACAAATTCGCCCCACGCTGCGCGGCTTCATCCAACAGACGCTGGATCTGCTGACGCGCCCCCTGCAGGATCCACAGATACAACCCGGCGAGGGAGAACTCAGTCAACGCCAGTGGCAGATTTTGCGGCTGATTGCCCAGGGCTTAAGCAACGAGCAGATGGCGCAACAGTTGTTCGTCGCCCCCTCGACCATCAAGACTCACATCAACCACCTCTACGCCAAGCTGGGTGTACGCACCCGCGCCGAGGCCCAGGCCATCGCCCGGCAGAAACTGGTGGGTCAGTGAGGGAGCAACTCGGGGAATTAACACCGAGGGCAATATAAGCCCCCCTAGCGGATTGAAGGGGTGCGAATAAACGGTGCCGCCTCGTTGTGCATGAGAGGCAATGCCGAGTCGGGGCACCCGGACGCCGACACGCCGTGAATCCATCCATGGAGGCTCGAAGGCATCATCCCTGATGCCTACGGTCGGCTTACTCGTTATCCCCGCCACGGCATTCATGTTCCGCTGACTAAGCAGTTCAGCGAGGGAACAAGAAAACGATCAGGGCTGCTCGGGGAGATAGGAGCGGAAGGCCCGACTGTGACGCGCCTTGAACCCTTCGGGGGTCTTGGTCAGGGTGTAGATCGGCAGGTTATGCTCATTGGCGAAGATCAGCGCCTTGTCAGCCCCCATCACCATCAGGCCCGTATCCAGCGCATCGGTATAGAGAGCGCTGGGGGCAATCACAGTCACCGACACCAGTTTGTGGGTCAGCGGCTTGCCGGTGGCCGGATCGATGATGTGCGAAAAGCGTTGGCCATCGAGCTCATAGTAGTTGCGATAGCTGCCTGCGGTACTGATGCCGCTGTCGCCCGGAGTCACTACAGCCTGCACCTGGCCCAAGGTATCCTCCGGTTTCTCCACCGCAATGCGCCATCCCTGTCCTTGGCCGTTGTGCCCCTTCAGACGCAAGGCGCCGGCAATCTCGACCATGTAATCGCGCATCCCCTGACTGTCCAACCAGTCGGCAATTTGATCGGCCGCATAACCCTCGCCCAGAGTGGAGAGATCGACATAGAGATCCGGAATATCCTTGCGCACCGTCGCCGTCTCACTGCCGATCTCCACATGCAACTTGTCGAGACCCGTCTTGGCGCGAGCCGCAGCGATCTCGGCCTCGCTGGGGATCTTAGTCGGCCGCTTGTCCGGACCAAAGCCCCACAGGTTGACCAGAGGGCCGACCGTGATATCCATGGCGCCACCGGTCATCTTGCCGACCCGCAACCCTTCGATCAGCACATCGGCCAGCCCTTGGGAGATGGTCATCGGCGTGGTCGCCTTGTGCTGGTTGAAGCGCGAGAGTTCGGAGTCAGGCTTGTAGGTCGACAGCTGATGATCGATGCGTTGCAGGATCTGCTCGACGTCATGCTGCAGTTGCGGCTCGC
Organism: Aeromonadaceae bacterium; assembly: GCA_041441555.1. Classification (GTDB taxonomy): domain Bacteria; phylum Pseudomonadota; class Gammaproteobacteria; order Enterobacterales; family Aeromonadaceae; genus Pseudaeromonas. The sequence continues at coordinate 58,388 of JASDSW010000039.1, read as the reverse complement.
CGCCTGGATAATCCCCAACCACCTTGACGGCATAGTGAGTACCCATGGTCGGTCCGCTGACCTTCAATTCGGCGCGGGAGGCAGTGGTTGCCTCATTGCAGCCGGCCAGCAGCAAAAAGCCCGTCAGTACGGCGATTCCCAACAGTTGTTTCACGCGTCTCTCCTCAAAACGGATCAGAGGCCTGGCATCAAACGACAGGCCGTATGAGTCTATGAATGCTCTTGGGATTATCCACGGAATAACGGACAAGGAAAGCCCGAACCCAAAGGGCCGACGATGGAGTGCCGTGAGCTACAGAATGCGCTCACTCTTGTCGATGGCTTCGAGCAGGTTCTCGCGCAGCGCCTGCTCTTTCATCCGCTGCTTGCGCGCATCGCAGGGCTCGGGGCAATCACACTCCTTCTCGATGCCAATGGCATCCAGCCCACCACAGGAGCCGCGAATGGATTTGCGGCGCAGTATGTAGCCCAAAGCCATTCCCAGAAAAACCAGCAAGAAAATGATCAACGTGGCAATAAAAATCGGCATGCAGTATCTCCAGATCTCAGGGCCAGAATTCACGGCTTCTGGCGGCCAAAAACAGAACACCCCTGCTACCAGGGGTGTCCCTCTTTGAGTCACATCAATCCCGGCGTTCCAGGGTCAACCGCCGAAATCATCCAGCAGTATGTTCTCATCCTCGACACCCAGATCCTTGAGCATCTTGATGACAGCCGCATTCATCACCGGCGGGCCACACATATAGAACTCGCACTCTTCGGGGGCCTCATGATCCCGCAGGTAGTGTTCGTAGAGGACGTTGTGGATGAAGCCGGTATAGCCCTGCCAGTTATCCTCGGGCTGCGGATCGCTCAGCGCCACATGCCAGGTGAAGTTCGGACACTCGGCGGCCAGACGGTCGAAATCTTCGACATAGAACATCTCGCGCACCGAACGGGCACCATACCAGAAGCTGATCTTGCGGGTCGTCGCCAGTCGCTTGAGCTGGTCGAAGATGTGCGAGCGCATCGGCGCCATCCCGGCACCACCACCGATGAAGACCATCTCGGCCTGAGTCTGCTTGGCAAAGAACTCGCCGAATGGCCCGGAGATGGTCACCTGATCCCCCGGTTTGAGTGACCAGATATAGGAGGACATCTGGCCCGGCGGCACCGACATGTTGCTAAACGGCGGCGTAGCAATGCGCACGTTCAACATGATGATTCCCTTCTCATCCGGATAGTTGGCCATCGAGTAAGCCCGAGAAATGGGCTCCTTGACGATGGACTCCAGCTCGAACAGCTTGAAGCGCTCCCAATCGCCCCGGTACATGGGCGGCACATCGAAGTCGGCGAACTTGACGTGATGGGGCTCGGCCTCGATCTGAATGTAGCCCCCGGCACGGAACGGAACGGCTTCGCCCTCCGGGATCGCCAGTTTCAGCTCCTTGATGAAGGTGGCCACGTTGTCGTTGGAGAGCACGGTACACCGCCACTTCTTGATGCCGAAGATCTCCTCCGGCAACTCGATGGCCATGTCCTGCCGCACCGTGACCTGACAGGCCAGACGCTCACCTGCCTTGGCTTCACGCTTACTCAGATGGTTCATCTCGGTGGGCAGTACATCACCACCGCCAGACAACACCTTGCAACGGCACTGACCACAGGTGCCGCCACCGCCACAGGCCGAGGAGACAAAGATGCCATTGGCCGCCAGGGCCCCCAACAACTTGCCGCCCGCCGTGGTGGTCACCGATTTTTCCGGATCGTCATTGATGGCGATGGTGATCTCACCCGAACTCACCAGCTTTGACTTGGCGGCCAGGATCAGCACCACCAGCGCCAGCACGATGACGGTAAACATCACCACGCCCAAGATAATCTCTTGCATAGAAAGCTCCTGTTACAGCGAGATGCCGGAGAAGGACATGAAGCCCAACGCCATCAGACCGGCGGTGATGAAGGTGATGCCAAGCCCGCGCAGGGCCGGCGGCACATCGGAATACTTCATCTTCTCGCGGATGGCCGCCATCAGCACGATGGCCAGCGCCCAGCTGATGCCAGAGCCCAGGCCATAGACCACCGACTCGGGGAAGTTGTACTCCCGCTGCACCATGAAGGAGACCCCGCCGAAGATGGCGCAGTTCACCGTGATGAGCGGCAAGAAGATCCCCAGTGCCGAGTAGAGGGCTGGCACATATTTATCGAGAAACATCTCGAGGATCTGCACCAGGGCCGCGATGACACCGATATAGGTGATGAAGCCGAGGAAGGAGAGATCCATCCCCTGCACCAGGGCATTCTCCTTGAGCACATGGGTGTAAACCAACTGATTGGCCGGTACCGAGATGACCTGCACCACAACCACCGCAATCCCCAACCCCATGGCCGTCTTGACCTTCTTGGAGACCGCCAGGAAGGTACACATGCCGAGGAAGAAGGCCAGTGCCAGGTTCTCGATGAAGATGGACTTGATGAACAGACTCAGATAATGCTCCATGGCTTACTCCTTGTGATCCTGTTCATCGACTTCCTGCTGCTCGGGCCGCAGGATCCGCACTACCCAGATCAGCAGGCCGATCAGGAAGAAGGCGCTCGGCGGCATCAGCAACAAGCCATTGGGCACATACCAGCCGCCGTTGTTGACCGTATCCAGCAGTTGAATGCCAAACCAAGAGCCAGAGCCGAAGATCTCGCGCACCGTGCCGACCAGCAGCAGGATCAGGCCGTAACCCAAGCCGTTACCGATGCCATCGAGGAACGAAGGCAGCGGCGGATACTTCATGGCGTAGGCCTCGGCGCGCCCCATGACGATACAGTTGGTGATGATGAGACCCACAAACACCGACAGCTGTTTGGAGAGCTCAAAGGAGAAGGCCTTGAGCAGCTGATCGACCACGATCACCAAAGAGGCGATGATGGTCATCTGGGCGATGATACGCACGCTGTTGGGAATGTAGTTGCGCACCATGGAGATGAAGAGGTTGGAGAAGGCGGTCACCGCAGTCACCGCCAGCGCCATCACCATGGCCGTCTCCATCTTGCTGGTGACCGCCAGGGCCGAGCAGATCCCCAGCACCTGCAACATGATCGGGTTGTTGCTCAGCAGCGGCTCGAGCAGCACCCGTTTGGCTTCGTTCTTGTCAGTCATCAGCATGACCTCCATTGCGCAGCGTGGCGAGATAAGGACCATAACCGTGAGGCCCCATCCAGTATTCGAAGGTGTTCTGCACCCCGTTGCTGGTCAGAGTCGCCCCCGAGAGGGCATCGATGCGGTGCTTGTCGCCATCCGGCGCATGCCCCTTCATTACCTTCAGGGCAAAGTTGCCTTGACCGTCGTAGAGCTGCTTGTCGAGCCACAGCGCCTGCCAGCGCGGATTCTCGATTTCACTGCCCAGACCCGGGGTCTCGCCGTGGTCGTAGTAGGTGATGCCCTTGACGGTATTGCCATCCGGCGACAGCGAGATGAAGCCATACATGGTCGACCAGAGCCCCTGACCGTAGATCGGCAGGATCAGGCTCTCCAGCTGACCATTGGCATCCTTGGCCATGTAGACCGGCATCAGCTTGGCGCGGGTGCGCAAGCCGGCCTTGTCCAGCTCCGGCGGGATCGCCTCGTTCAAGGCCGGATCCTTGGCCGCCTTCTTCATGTCGTAGGCGTTGGCGTCCCCGGCCACGAACTTAGCCGAATCCAGATCCAGCAGGCGCGCCTCGATGCGTTCACCGTACACCTTGCTGATGTTGGTGAGCGGCAGCTTGGCCACGCTCAGAATATTGGCCTGACGATCCCGGGCCTTGGCGGCATCCTGCCAGGGGCGCAGACCCACCGCCGAACCGGCAACCAGAATGGAGCAGATCAGGCACAGACCGCCGACGACGGCAAAGGTCCGGCCGATGGTGTCATTGTTATTGGCCACGGGCGATCCTCCGCTTGATGTTGGCTTGTGCCACCAGGTAATCGAACAGGGGGGCAAACAGGTTCCCGAACAGGATCGCGAGCATCATCCCCTCCGGAAAAGCCGGGTTGACCACGCGGATCAGAACCACCATGAAGCCGATGAGGGCGCCATACCACCACTTGCCTTTGTTGGTGAAGGAGGCGGAAACCGGATCCGTCGCCATGAAGGCCATCCCGAAGGCGAAGCCACCGAGCACCAGATGCCAGTGCCACGGCATCGCAAACATGGGGTTGTTGGTGGAGCCGATCAGATTGAACAGGGTTGCCGTTACCGCCATGCCAAGCAGGACGCCAACGACGATGCGCCAGGAGGCGATCCCCATGTAGAGGATGACGAGCATACCCACCAAGATCATCAGGGTCGAGACCTCGCCGATGGAGCCCGGCAGATTGCCGAGAAAGGCATCCAGCCAGCTGATCGGGGTGCCATTGCTGTTGTTGATCAGCGCATTCTGCCCACCGGCCGCCCACTGGCTCAACGCCGTGGCCCCGGAGTAACCATCCACCGGCACCCAGACCGCATCCCCGGAAATCTGCGCCGGATAGGCGAAGAAGAGGAAGGCCCGACCGGCCAGCGCCGGGTTCATGAAATTCTTGCCGGTGCCGCCAAACAGCTCCTTGGCGATGACCACCCCGAAGGTGATGCCCAGCGCCGCCTGCCACAGAGGCAGCGTCGGCGGCACTATCATGGCAAACAGGATGGAGGTGACGAAGAAGCCCTCATTGACCTCGTGCTTGCGCACGATGCAAAACAGCACCTCCCAGATCCCACCCACCATGAACACCACCAGGTAGATGGGCAGGAAGTAACAGGCCCCCAGCAGCATCTTGCTGTAGAGACCGGCATCGACACCGAGCGAGCCACCAAGCAAATCGGTCAGCCAGTAACGCCAGTTGCCATCGATCAGCGCCGACAGAGCCGCCGCATCCTGTTGGCCCAGCGCCATCACCGTCTGGTTGCCGACGTTGTAGAGCCCCCAGAACAGCGCCGGGAACACCGCCAGCCAGACCATGATCATGATCCGTTTGAGATCGACACCGTCACGGACATGGGCCGCCGAGCGGGTCACGGTACCCGGGGTGAACATCAGGGTGGCAAACGCCTCATACAGCGGATACCACTTCTGATAACGCCCCCCGGGGGTGAAATGGGGCTCGACGCGTTCGAGCAGGGATTTGAGGCTCATCATCAGCCCTCCAGTTCAATCTTGGTCAGACAGCGACGCAGCAAGGGGCCGTATTCGGTCTTGCCCGGGCAGACGAAGGTGCAGAGCGCCAGATCCTCTTCATCCAGCTCCAGACACCCCAACTGCTGGGCGCTGTCGGTATCACCAACCACCAGATCGCGCAGCAGCAGGGTTGGCAGAATATCCAGCGGCATCACCTTCTCGTAGTTGCCGATGGGTACCATGGCCCGGTCGCCACCATGCTTGGCGGTGGTGAAGGCATACTTCTGGCCGCGGAACAGATGGCCCAGAAAGCTGCGGGTGACCGAGAAGCGCTTCCTCCCCGGCATGACCCAGCCCAAAAACTCCTTCTCGCGTCCCTCGGCCAACACGGAGATCTGTAGATGGAAGCGGCCCAGATAGTCATGGGCGCCCTTGGCCACGGCACCGGAGAGCACCGAGCCCGAGAGCACCCGCAGCTCGCCGCCATGCAATTCACCGGCGGTCAGCTCGCTGATACAAGCCCCCAACTGGGTGCGCAGCAGGCGCGGAGCCAGGACCCCGGGGCCGGCCAGACTGATGATGCGCTCGTTGTAGAGCTCACCGCGAACAAACAGATGACCGATGGCGATGACGTCCTGATAGCCGACATGCCAGAGAGTCTTGCTCGCTGATGCCGGATCGATGAAGTGAATGTGTGTGCCTGGCAATCCGGCCGGATGGGGGCCGACGAAGAGCTGCTCCACGACCTGGGACAGCGGTGAGCGGGGCAGGCTGCCCTCGCCCTTGCAGACGTGCACCTTGCCATCGGTGAGGCGAGACAGGACAGCCAGACCATCGAGAAATGCCGCCGGTTGCTCCAGGATCACCAGAGCCGGATCCAGCGCCAGCGGGTTGGTGTCCATCGCCGTGACGAAGATGGCACGCGGCACCGAGCCCAACTGCGGCGTCTTGCTGTAGGGGCGGGTGCGTAGCGCCGTCCACAGGCCGGAATCGACCAACTGTTGCTGAACCAGCTCACGCGGGAGTTGACTCAAGGCCGTGGATTCATGACGCGGGAAGCTGACGGCACCGAGGCTCTCGTCACAGGCGATCACCAGGGACTCAAAGACCCGTTGTGGGCCACGGTGAATGGCCTCGACACGCCCGGCAGCCGGTGCAGTGAACAGCACCCCTGGGTTCTTCTTGTCGCTGAACAGCGCCTGTCCCTTCTGCACCGCATCGCCGACCTTGACCAGCAGGGTCGGCCGTAGGCCGGGAAACTCTTCGCCAAGTAGCGCAACATGACGCACGGCGGCGCCATCATAGATGGTGGGTAACGGCGTACCCTGAATGGGCAGATCCAGCCCTTTGCTAATCGTGATCATCGTCTTTCCCGGTTGATTGGCAGAGAAAGGAAAGCAAGCTCAGGGGCCTGCCGAATAACAGCCGTTCGGGATGGCTAACGAGGTTCAAAAAAACGACGAAAATCATAACGATGCCATCCTGGCTCAGAGCAAGAGACTAGCATGGATAGCCGTCCGATGACTCGAGTTCAGTGGCTATCTGCACCGGATATCACAAAAAAATAACAACGCCAGCCGTCACCACTTGGCTCCAGGAAACCACGGTTGATGCCGACTCAGGGCTTGCCGACGCAAGGCGCGGTACGCGGTGCCTCCCCGCGCTGCGACCACTCCTCCGGGGAATAGGTATGCAGCGCCAGGGCATGGACGACACCCGCCAGCTCGTCGGCCAGCACCGAGTTGACGGCCCGATGGCGGGCCAGAGGGCGTTGGCCGACAAACTGCTCACTGACCAGTACCACCTTGAAATGGCTCTCGGCACCGGGAGCGACACGATGCATATGGCTCTCGTTGCTGACGGTCAGATGCGTGGGGGAAAAAGCCTGCTGGAGTTTCTCTTCGATCTGTTGCTGCATCGTCATGATGGGGGCTCCGATAGGGATTCAAGATGAAAAGCCAAGGTTTGCGCCAGCACCATAGCGACAGACACAGATCGACTCAAGTATGCCGCCATCACCGAGCGCCCACTGCCCCCTTTCTTGGTCGCGAAAATTGGTGAAACCGAAGCGGACAGGTAGAATAGCGCCATCTGATCCACCCCATCGCAATGAGATTCGCATGAGCCAAGTTGAACTGGCAGGCCAGCTCCTGTCCCTGGAGCGTTACCCACCGACCACGGATAGCAATCTACAGGCCTGGGAGGCCGCCGATGAGTATCTGCTGCAAGAACTGGCAAGTTTCGACTTCGAGGATCCGGCACCCGCAGGCTCCGTGCTGATCCTGAACGACACCTTCGGCGCCCTGGCATGCGCCCTGCGTGCCCACGCGCCCATCTGTGTCAGCGACTCCTTTCTGAGCCAGGAGGCGACCCGGCGCAATCTCGAGCGCAACGACCTGCCGGAGGCAGCCGTGACCTTGCTCGGCTCCCTCGACCCTCTTCCGGCCGCCCCCGCCCTGGTGCTCCTCAAGGTTCCCAAGACGCTGGCCCTGCTGGAGCAGCAACTCCTGGCCCTGCGTCAGGTGGTGACCCCAACCACCCGTATCCTGGCCGGTGCCAAGGCCCGGGACATCCACAACTCGACCCTGGCGCTGTTTGAACAGATCCTGGGGCCGACCCGCACCTCGCTGGCCTGGAAGAAGGCGCGCTTGATCCATACCCAGGTGGCCGAACGCCCGCAACCGGTCAATCCCTACCCCACCGTTTGGGAGCTGCCCGACAGCAAGGAGCGCATCCACAACCATGCCAACGTCTTCTCGCGGGCCAGTCTGGATATCGGTGCCCGGCTGTTCCTGCAGCACCAGCCCCATGACCTTTCAGGCACCATTGCCGATCTTGGATGCGGCAACGGCGTACTGGGCTTGCGCGCTCTGGCGGACAATCCGGATGCCGAGCTGCTGTTTGTCGACGAATCCCACATGGCCATCGCCTCCAGCCGGTTGAATGTCGAAACCAACCGCCCCGCCGATCTGAATCGCTGCCAGTTCCTGCTCGGCAACAGCCTAGAGCAGGTCGCCAGCGGCTCCCTTCAGGCGGTGCTGTGCAATCCGCCGTTTCACCAGCTGCAAACCATCACCGACCAGTTGGCCTGGCAGATGTTTTGCGATGCCGAGCGCTGCCTGAGCTCGGGCGGAGAGCTTCGGATCGTCGGGAACCGGCATCTGGGTTATCACATCAAGCTGCAGCGCCTGTTTAATCGGGTGGACTGTATTGCCTCTAACCAAAAGTTTGTTATTTTACGCGCAATTAAATCCTAGGGAGTCACCATGAAACGCATACTGTTTACCCTGCTCGCTCTGTCCCTCGGTGGCTGCGCCACCACCTGGCCGGAGACCGCCAGCATCAACCCGCAGATCAACGATCAGCCGGACAACATCTACAGCGGCAATGCCGTGGCCATCGACAACCAGGACACTCGCGTCGGCAGCCAGATCATCAAGATCAAGATCAAAAAAGAGCCCGTCGTGCTGCTGGCCAACAACGTCAGCCCGGCCAGCGTCCTGGCCGATCGCCTCGGCAAGGGGCTGACCGCCCAGGGGGCGCAGATCTCGGCCCAAGGTGACACCCACCTGACCCTGATCGTCGATCAACTGCAGTCGGAAATCACCAAGCCGGGGCTGGTCTACAAGAGCCGGGTCAACCTGCAGGTCAAGGTGAAGGCCGAGCGCAACGGCGCCAGCATCACCAAGGAGTTCCGCAAATCCGCCATGAAGGAGAGCGCCACCCAGCCCGATATCGGCGACATCGAGTTGCAGCTGAACGAGCACCTATCCTCGCTGCTTGAGCAGATCCTGCAGGACAGCCAACTGCGCAACTACATCAAGGGAAGCAGCTACTGATGAAACACTGGATGCTCGCCCTGGCCCTGCTGCCGATGTTCGCTCATGCCGCGACTCCGGCCACCGTCGCACCCACCACCCAGCCCACCGTGGTCATGGAGACCAGCTATGGCACCCTGACCATTGCGCTGGATAACCGCAAGGCGCCGCAAACCGTCGCCAACTTCCTGAGCTACGTAAAAGACGGCAGCTACGACGGCTCGCTGTTTCATCGGGTGATCCCGGGCTTTGTCGTCCAGGGGGGTGGCTACGATGCCAACTTCCAGCAGCTGGCGACCCGGGCTCCCGTGGTCAACGAGTCCCGCGATGGCCTTTCCAACCGCCGCGGCACCATCGCCATGGCGCGCACCCAGGATCCAGACAGTGCCACCCGTCAGTTCTATTTCAACCTGCAGGATAACCTGTCGTTGGATGCCGGCATGGGGGCGGGTTACACGGTGTTTGGCACCGTGGTCAAGGGGATGGAAGTACTGGATCAGATCGCCCAGCAGCCCACCGGCGACGAGCCGCGCCTCGGCGCCAGCGACGTGCCGGTCGAACCCATCTTCATCAAGCGAGTGACGCTGCAGAAGTAACGCCAGCGCACAGCAAAAACCCGCCGATTGGCGGGTTTTTTTATGAATGACAGGCAAGTGCTGCGCTCACGAAACCTTGGGCTCGGGCGCCTCCGCCTCCCCTTCGCGCCACGGCGCCACCTTCAACAGCAGCAGCATTCCGGGGATGGCCAGCGCCGTACAGAGCCAGAAGAAACTACTCCAGCCAAACTGCTCCACCAGATAGCCGGTGCTGGCATTGAAGAAGGTGCGCGGCACCGCCGCCAGCGAGGTGAAGAGGGCAAACTGGGTCGCGGTATAGCGCGGATCCGTGGTACGGGCGATGAACGCGGTGAAGGCCGCCGTCCCCAGACCGACCCCCAGGGCCTCGAAACCGATCACCAGCCCCAGCGCCCATAAATCCGGACCAGTGCCGGTCAGCCAGACAAAGCCGAGGATCGACACCAGCTGCACCACACCAAACAGCCACAACGCCCGATTGATTCCCAGCTTGATCATCCACAGGCCACCGAGCAGGCCGCCCCCCACACTGGCCCACAGGCCAACATTCTTGGCGATGATGCCGATCTGGGTCTTGGTGAAACCCACATCCAGGTAGAAGGGGGTGATCAGCGCCGTCGCCATGCTATCCCCGAGTTTGTAGAAGAAGATAAACGCCAGGATCAGCAGGGCGCTCTTCCATCCCTGGCGGGTGATGAACTCGTGAAACGGCTCGATGACCGCCTCGCGCAGGCTCTTGGGCGCCGAGGCCCGCTGCGGCTCGCGCACCAGCAGGGTTAACACCACCCCGGGCAGCATAAACAGCGCCGTGATCATGAAGACCTGACTCCAGGCCAGGTGATCCGCCAGGATCAGCGAGATGGAGCCGGGCACCAGACCGGCGATGCGGTAGGCGTTGACATGAACGGAATTGCCCAGCCCCAGTACCTCGTCATCGAGGATCTCGCGGCGAAAGGCATCCAGCACTATGTCCTGGCTGGCGCTGAAGATGGCCACCGCCACCGCCAGCGCTGCAATCGACCACAGCTGACGCTCCGGCGCAAAAAAGCCGAAGCTGGCGATCACCACCAGCAGGCCCAGTTGCGTCACCAGCATCCAGCCTCGCCGCCGTCCGAGCTTGAGGATCGGGAATCGATCCAGCAGCGGCGCCCAGACAAACTTCCAGGTGTAGGGAAACTGGATCAGGGAGAAGAAACCGATGGCCTTGATGTCCACCCCTTCGGTCTTGAGCCAGGCCGGCACCAGGTTGAGCAGCAGATACAGAGGCAACCCCGAGCTGAAGCCGGTAAAGACACAGATCAACATGCGGCGCGAGAAGAGCAGCTCGGTCCAGGTTTTATCACTCATGAAGGCATTCGGATTGACGAGAAATGGCGCCTACCTTACCCCATGCGCCCTCCCCATGCCAGCCAGCGCCGTGATCCGCGTGGTCGTGATCGCCATCACTGCCGAGGATCCGAGCGCGCAACTTCATCTTTAGCAAAGTGTGTTGGAAAACGTTTATTTAATAGTCAAATCAATCAAGCACTCCCGCGCCGCCGATTAATAATGTCAGAATTTCATCGTCCCCTGGCTAATCCTGCGATTTTCACCTTCTCAGGAGAGCCCTCGGCCCCTAGAATGCGGCCGCGCTCACGGTGGACCTGATGCGTGCTACGGAATCAACAAGAACTCTTCACGAGACGAGAGAGACAAGATGACTAAATTCAACCTATCCCTGCTGGCAGTGAGCCTGGTGGCCGCTGCGATGGTACCCGCTTCGGCCGCTGATTACGGCGACGGCAACATCCACAAGAATGACTTCAAGTGGATGCAGTTCAACGTCATGCACACCATCGATCAGATGCCCTACAAAAAATCGGAAGGCGGCTATAACGACACCTATCTGGAGATGGAATTCGGCGGCCGCTCCGGTCTGTTCGACCTGTATGGCTATGTCGATGCGTTTGACATCTTCAACTCCGGTCGTGACGACAAGCACGAGGGCGACAACCTTTACATGAAGTTCGCCCCGCGTCTGTCGCTGGATGCCCTGACCGGCAAGGATCTCTCGTTCGGCCCGGTACAGGAGCTCTACATCGCCAACCTGAACAGCGTCGGCGGACCGGATGGCTTGTTTGAATCCATGATTGGTCTGGGCAGCGACGTGCAGGTGCCCTGGTTTGGCAAGGTCGGCATGAACCTCTATGCGCGCCACGTGCAGGAAGGGGCCACCACCGGCTGGAACGGCTATCAGTACTCGATGAACTGGTTCAAACCGGTTTACACCTTCGGCAATGGCAGCTTTATCGCCTATCAGGGCTATCTGGACTATCTGTTCGACGCCAAAGACAGCTCCACCGATGGCACCGGCTTCTTCCACGGCATCTACTGGCACTCCGATCGCTACGCCGTCGGTTACGGCCTGAAGTACTTCAACGACATCTATGGCCTGCAAAACGGGGTTTACGATCTGAAGACCACAGGCTTCGGTCACTACTTCGACGTCACCTACAAGTTCTAAGGGGCCCGGCCGAGAAGAACAGACCGGTGCCACCGAACGGGCATCCGTTGGGGTTCGTCGCGACATCTCCGGGGGAGACGCGATGAACCCTTTTTATTGGCGCGTTTTCTGATATTGACTCGGCTGACTCAAATGAGTGAGTTGGGGGAATCACAGGGGAAATCTCGGCGTGAGGCGCCGGCTTACTCCAGCGCCTCACTCGCCGCTTCAGGCATCGGCCATGGTCGCCACGCAGGCCGCCCGGTTTTCCACCGGTTTGGCATACATGGCTCGCACCGTCTCACGCAATTCGCTCGGCATCAAAGCCAGGCGAGCTTCAAAACGCTGCCGCTCCTCGGCCGTCACGCCATCTGCTTGCCCCGCGGCCAGCAGATTGCTCGGGAACAGACGGTATTGACTATGGATCGCCTGGTCGATGGCCTGAGCCAGCTCTTCCGGGGAGTCATAATCGCCACTCAGGGGTTTACCCAGGCTGATATGCACCCGCCCCTTGAAGCCCACGATCCCCGCGACGATGCTGTCGATATCCTCGAACTCGCCCTTCTCATAGCTGCCGCTCTGGGCCCGTTCCACCAGCTCGCGCGCCTTGGCCTCATCGCCCGGATCGAATTCGTAAGAGATGGCCACCGGGACAATATTCAGGCTCTGCATGTACTCGGCAAAGCCGCGCTTCTGCTGCTTGCCCGCCATGTAGAACATCTTGAGGATCGCCGGATCCGTCTTGTCATCCCCATCCTTGGCCCGCCCCTCTTTCTGGGCAATCCAGATGGAGTGGCCATCGCCGAGTGAATGGGCAATATAGGCGGACAACTCGTTGAAGGCCTTCATCATCTCTCGCGGTCCCTTGACCGAACGTTTCACGATGAAGCTCTTGTTCAGACGCATCAGCTCGGTGGCGCAGGGCTTGCGCAACAGATTATCGCCGATGGCGATGCGCACCGTCTCCAGGCCACACTTGTACAAACCCCAATTGACGAATGCCGGGTCCATGGCGATGTCTCTGTGGTTGGAGATGAACAGGTAGCCCTTCTGGGAATCGAGCTGTTCAAGCCCGGAGTAGGTCACCCCTTCGGTGGTCGAGGCAATCATGCTCTCCATGAAGTGAGCCACTTCCATCTGCACATCGCGCACCGTGCGCACCTTGGCCCAACGGCGTTGCAATGCCGAGCGGATCAGGGGTTTGAGCAACCAGCCCAGCCAACGGGAGAGCGACGGGAAACGGAAATGGGCGATGGCCGCCAGCAGCGCCTCATCGGTCATCAGGCGCGCCAACGCGGCAGGAACTTCGTCATCATGGTAGGGGCGGATCTCGGCAAAAAGATCGGCGTCGTGTTGCGATTGAGTCATTACAGTCGTCTTATCAGGAGTGGGCGAAAAATCGGCGCAGATTCTACACCCATTTGCCGTAAACACTAAACAATCAGACCGCGCTCGCTCCCATCCCGGCAGCGGCTCACCACCAGACCATGGCCACGCAGCCGGCGGTCATCGCCCCCATGCACAGATTGAATCGTTGCCACCCCTGCTTGGTGCGGATCAGGCGACGGATCTGGGCACCGAACAGCACCCAACAGCCACCGGTGAGGATCCCCATGGCAAAGAAAGTCAGCAACACGGTGACGGCCGAGGGCCAATAGCCGGGCTCCGCCAGGGTGAAACCACCGATGGCCGACAGCGCCATGAACCACCCCTTGGGATTGAGCAGCTGCAAGAAGGCCGCCTGATACCAGCGCGGCATCTCGGAGACATGGCGTTCGCCCGGCTCGTCGGCACGAGCCAGCTTCCAGGCCAGCCAGAGCAGATAACCGCTGCCGACGATGCGCAGCCCCTGATGGAGCCAGGGTTGTGCGGCAAAGATCACCCCGAGCCCCAGTGCCGTCGCCAGCATGATGAGGTTCAACCCACTGACCACGGCCACCAGGGTCGAGAGGCTGGCCCGAAACCCCAGATTGGCCCCCGCGGCGGTCAGCAACATGTTGTTGGGACCCGGCGTCCCGCAGGTGATGAGAGCAAATCCCAACAGGGGTAAAAACCAGGATAAATCCATCAAGCTCCCTTCTATTTATCGACATATCGACAGGACGCTCATCGCGGCCGGAGGCGCGGCACGAGCAGATCCGTGAGCCAAACAAAATGAGTTGCAGCGGATCCTATCGATGAGCCGCCCGTTAACGCCATATCATCACGACACAGGCCGCCGTTAGCAAGCCCATGGCGAGGTTAAAGCGCCGCCAAGCCTGCGGGGTACGCAGCCAACGAGCCACCTGCACGCCAAACTGGGCCCACAGCAGACAGGTTTTCAGGCAGATCAGGCAGAAGATGACCACCAGCAGCGCCACCGACGACCAGTACTGCTCGCCGAGCAGGGTGAAGCTGCCGATCGCCGAGATAGACATCAACCAGGCCTTGGGATTGATGAATTGAAACAAGACCGCCTGATAGATGGCCCAGGGGGTCTGCCTCTCGGCACCGCCCGGCGCCGGCGCCGAATTCAGAGGCGCCGCCCGGGCAATCAGGAGCGCCAGCCACAGCAGGTAACCGGAGCCCAACACCCGCAGCAGGGTCTGCAACAGCGGCCACTGTTGAAACAGGGCACCGAGCCCCATGGCCACCAGCATCAGCATCAACCCCATACCAGCCGAGATCCCCAGCACATGAGGGAGTGTGCGGCGAAAACCAAAACGAGCCCCGGACGCAGTGAGCAACACATTGTTCGGTCCAGGGGTAATACAGGTCACCCAGGCAAAACCTGCCAGGGGGAGTAACCATTCAGTCGCCATAACAGCGTCTCCTTGACGAAGGGAAACGCATCCGGATGCAAATTGTATCGATACAAAAAGAGAGAAGTTCACAATTCGTGCTGTTTTACGGCACAAAATCACGGTAATATGGCGACAATTAATGATCAGCAGGTTTATTGTCACCATGACAATCTGGACTCCGCAGCTCAGTGGCCACGGCCCCCTCTATCGCCAACTGCTGGACGCCATCCGTGAGGATATCGGCAATGGCCACCTGCCCGCCGGTCAACGCCTGCCGACCCATCGCGCCTTGGCGGATCGACTGGGGGTGACGGTGGGGACCGTCACCCGCGCCTACAGCGAAGCCGAACACCAGGGGCTGTTGCAGGGGCGGGTCGGCTCCGGAACCTATGTCCGCGACCAACAAGGTCACCAGGCTCGCGCCTGGCACATCCGCCAACCCAATCCCGAGCGCATCGAGTTATGGCAGAACCTGCCGGTGGCCGTCGATCGCACCGAGCCCTTCATGCAGACCATGCAGGCCTTGATGCAGGAGCCCGGCCAGATCAATGCCCTGATGGAGTATGACTGTGCCGAAGGGGGCCTCTCACAGCGCCAACGCGCCAGTGACTGGTTGGTTCAACATGGGATCCAGGCCGAGCCGCAGCGGCTGTTGTTCAACTACGGCGCACAAAACGGCCTGCTGCTGAGCCTGCTGAGCCTGGGGCTCAGTGGCGAAACCCTGCTGTGCGAAGGGCTGACCTATCCAGGGCTCAACACCCTGAGTCAACCGTTGCGCCTGCAGTTGAAGGGGCTGGCCATGGATGCCGAAGGCCTGCTCCCCGACGCCCTGGAGAAAGCCTGCCAGAGCGGGGTTTACCGAGCTCTGTATCTGATCCCGACGCTGCAGAATCCGACCACCGCCATCATGAGCCTTGAGCGTCGCCAGGCCATTCTGGCGATCTGCGAGCGCTATCAGCTCTGGGTCATTGAGGATGATGTCCACGGCCTGCTGCCCCAGCAGCGCCCGCCCGCCCTCGTCAACCTGGCGCCCGAGCGGGTGATCTACCTGGGCAGCTTCTCCAAGGGGACCAGCGCCGGACTGCGCATTGGCTACATGCTGGTTCCTGCCGCGCTGCAGACAGCGGCCAGCCAGGCAATCCGCGGCGCCAGCTGGATGATCAGCCCCCTGCTGGTCGAGCTGGCTTGTCGCTGGATGGCCAACGGCGATGCCGATCGACTGCTCGATGAACAACGCCGGCAGCTCGCCCGGCGCGCCCAAAGGCTGCGTCACCACCTGGGACACTTTGCGCTGCACTACCAGGAGGGCAGCATGCACGCCTGGCTGGAGCTCCCCGCCCACTGGCGTGCGGCGGCGTTCATCCAGGCCAGCGAAGCCGCCGGCGTCGGCCTTGCCGGGGCCGAGCTCTTCGCGGCCGGCCACTTCCCTGCCCCCCAGGCAGTCCGCCTCTCCATCAGCCATCCGCTGGATGAACAGTCGCTGGAGCAGGCCCTGCTCACGCTGCGCCAGCTGCTGGAGAGTTCCGGTCCTGGCCAGCACTTTTTGTAACCCTGGATGGAGCCCCGTCGACCGTGTTGATCCCCTGGCAAGAAATCGAGCGAGAAACCCTGAACAACCTCATCGAGCACTTCGTGTTGCGTGAGGGCACCGACTATGGCGCCGAGGAGGTCTCCCTCCGCAACAAGGTCGCCGCCGTGCACCGGCAACTGCAGCGCGGTGAGGCCGTGATCGTCTTTAGTGAGCTGCACGAAACCGTCAACATCATGCCCCGGGAGGCACTGCGCCATGCGCCACCCGAGGAATAACCCCTTAGCTGGCACCTATTTTTCGATTGAATCCGGTAGACCAGGAGTGGTTATTTTGCGAACTATGCCAGTGATCAGGATCACAACCTCATAGCGAGAAACTCGTCGAGCCCGGCATACCCTTTCTGTTTCCTTCTGGGCATGCGTATGATGCTGACTATACCTCGGGCTGGAGTCACCTCCAGCCTTGGCGTTGACGTCGGCCCAAAACGCATCAGCCACAGCCGCATGTCCGCGACAAGGATGTATCGCGTGGTCGTATCGGCTAACGTCGAATACCCGTGACCCGGGCAAGGGAATCTTGCCATTTGGGGCTGATGCCCCGTATGCTAGGTCACCGATTCTAAGGATAAAACCCAGGAAATGAACGACTGGGTCTGAGTAACCAAGAGGACTAACAATGGTTATTGGCAAACCGCAAACTGATCCGACTCAGGAATGGTTCCTGTCTCATTGCCACATTCACAAGTACCCAGCCAAGAGCACCCTGATCCACGCCGGTGAAAAGGCTGAGACCCTCTACTTCATCGTCAAGGGGTCGGTGGCCGTGTTGATCAAGGATGAAGAGGGCAAGGAGATGATCCTTTCCTACCTGAACCAGGGTGATTTCATCGGTGAGCTGGGGCTGTTTGAAGAGAGCGAGAACCCGACCCGTACCGCTTGGGTCCGCGCCAAGAGCCCTTGCGAAGTCGCCGAGATTTCCTACAAGAAATTCCGTCAACTGATCCAGGTCAATCCGGAAATTCTGGTGCGCCTCTCCTCCCAGATGGCTCGTCGTCTGCAAACCACCAGTCAGAAGGTCGGCAACCTGGCCTTCCTCGACGTGACCGGTCGGATCGCTCAGACCCTGCTGAATCTGGCCCACCAGCCGGATGCCATGACTCACCCGGATGGCATGCAGATCAAGATCACCCGTCAGGAGATTGGCCAGATCGTCGGCTGCTCCCGCGAAACCGTGGGTCGCATCCTGAAGATGCTCGAAGATCAGAACCTGATCTCCGCCCACGGCAAAACCATCGTCGTCTTCGGCACTCGTTAAGTCGCCGGACGCCGTCATGTCAGAGCCCGCAATCTGCGGGCTCTTTTTTTTTCAGGCAAAATCATCAACCCCAGGCGTTAGGCGGCGCCAGCTTGTGCATCCACGCCGGGCAACAGGGTCAGCAAGGCGCGCAAATCCGCCAGGGTTCGCGTCTCGGCGCTCGGTAGACGAGCATGACGCCGCAACCAACGCGCCTGCAGACCGTTGGCCTGGGCCCCACTGAAATCAGGGACCCGGGTGCCGCCGACCATCAGCGTCTGGGCCGCCGCCAGCCCCAGTCCGGCGCAGGCCGAACGATAGAGGCTCGGGTGGGGTTTGGGATGCCCCAGCTCAAAAGACCAGGCATAGAGATCCAGCTCGAAGGGTAACAGCGCCTTGAGGGGCTCGGCATAGGGCTGAGCCAGGTTGGCAACGACCCCCAGCCGATAGCCGCGTGATTTCAGGGTCGCCAGTACCTCGTCGACCTCCGGGAACAGTCGGATGCTGGCCAGCTCCTCCTGCAACGCCGATTCCAGTTGTGTCAGCTCCTGCTCCGAGACCTCGGCCGCCGCCCGCTGCGCGGCCTGCCGCAGGCTCAGCGGCTGAGTCATGATCGCCTTGGTGAACAGCACCCGGTTGCTCACCCGCTTGGCGAGTTGCTGAAAAGGCCTCTGCTGCTCGGCAATGTGACACAAGGTGCCATAGGCATCGAACAACACGGCTCGTACCGACTCGACCGACATGGGGACCTCCTGCTCTGGCAAATTGCACCGGGGCCAGAATATGGCGAAATATTCACCACAGGCAAGCTAATTAGAATGTTCAATCTAATAAACCGTCCCCGGTCACAGATGGCCGCGACGAGGCGAACCGGTCAGCGGGCGTCGAATTGCCGGATCAGCACCGAGGTATCACAACGGCCGAGTCCCCGGGCGATCAACGCCTGATAACGGGCATCCACCTCGCGGCTCATCGGCAGATCCAGCCCCAGTCGTTCGGCTTCCGCCAGGCAAAAGCCGAGATCCTTGTGCATCCACTCGATGGCAAAGCCGAAGTTGAACTCGCCGGCGGCCATGGTCTGAGCCCGATTATACAGCTGCCAGGATTGGGCCGCGCCGCCCCACAACACCTTGGCGACGGTTGCGATCACCAGTCCACTGGCCTTGGCCAGCGTCAGCCCTTCCGAGATGCCCTGCAAAATGCCGGCGATGCAGATCTGGTTGACCATCTTGCAACGTTGACCCGCACCGTGGGGACCGACATGGGTGATCCGCAGACCATAGGCCGCCATCACCGCCTCGACCGCCGCCAGAGCCTGCGCCTCGCCGCCGACCATGATGGTCAGGCGTCCCTGCTCGGCCCCTGCCTGGCCACCGGAAACCGGGGCATCGAGAAACGGGACATCGTGCTCGGCACAGCGAGCGGCCAGCTCTTCGGCCAGGGTGGCCGAGGTGGTGGTGTGGTCGATGAGGATGCTGCCCGCCGCCATGCCCGCCAACACCCCCTGCGCACCGTAAACCACGGCGCGCACATCGTCATCATTGCCGACGCAGAGCATCACCCGCTCGGCGTCCCGCGCCGCCTCAGCCGGCGTCAGCGCCAACTCGCCACCAAACTCGGCCACCCAACGCTCGGCCTTGGCGGTGGTGCGGTTATAGACACAGACGGAGTGACCCGCCTTCTGCAGGTGACCCGCCATCGGATACCCCATGACTCCCAGACCGATAAATGCCAGCTTCATCAACAATCCCTCGTGGTTTGGTACGCAGCCAAATGCTGCATGACTGGTTTACCAGCTTAGGGAGCCACTCCCACTGCCTCAAGACAAGGCGGTCGATTGGGTGCACAATCTGCGTCATACAAAGAGGAGAATTGTATGACGAGTTGGCAGCCGCAAGGCATCGAACGTCCGGGCTACCTGGCGCTGGTCGCCGCGTTGCAGCAGGACATCCAGAATGGTCGCCTGCGCGCTGGTGAGCGGCTGCCCCCCATCCGCCGCTTGGCCCAGCAATTGGCCATCAATCCCACCACGGTCGCCCGGGCCTATCGCGCCGCCGAGCAGCAAGGGCTGCTACACAGTCAGACCGGACAGGGTACCTTCGTCTGTGGCCAACTGGCGCTGGAGCGGGTCATCCGCAGCCCGGCCCCCGGGAAACCGCTGAATCTGAGCATCATCCAGCCGCTGCTCTCGCTGGCCGAGCCCGCCCTGCAACGCGCCCTGCCCGCCCTGGCGCAGCAAATCACCGCCCAGCAGTTGGGTTACCCCGCCCAGGCGCTGCTCCCCCATCAGCAACAGGCCGCCCTATCCTGGTTGAGCTGGTTGGGGATCCCACCGGCCGCCGGTCACGTCCTGTTGCCGGTTCATGGCGCTCAGCACGGCTTGCAGGCCATTTTGCTCGGGCTGACCGCCGCCGGGGAGACCGTCGGCGCCGAGAGCCTCTGCTATCCCGGCCTCATCGCCCTGTGCCAGAATCTGGGGCGCCCCCTGCAGGGGTTGCCGATGGATGAGCTCGGTCTGCTGCCCGAGGCGGTGGATGAGTACTGCCGACGCGCCCCCTTGCGCCTGCTGTTTGTCACCGCCAGCCAGCAGAATCCGACTACCGCCATCATGCCGCTCAAGCGACGGCAGGCACTCATCGCGGTGGCGCGCCGCCACCGGCTGACGCTGGTCGATGACGACATCTATGGCTTTACCGTGCGCGGTCAACTGCCATCCCTGTATCAACTGGCCCCTGATTGCACCCTGTCGCTGACCAGCCTCTCCAAGTGCCTGCTGCCCGGTCTGCGCTGTGGCTGGCTCTGCCTGCCGCCGACGGCGGCCGAGGCGGTGCAACGCGCCATCCGCACCCAGATCTGGATGCCTTCGCCACTGGGGCTGGAGCTGGCTTGTCAGTTGATCCTCAATGGCGATGCCGAACAGATCTGTCTGGCGCAACTACGCGAGGCCCAGGCGCGCCAGCAACTGGCCTATCAGCTGTTGGGCGGTCGTTACCTGCACCAGTTACGCGGCCTGCATGGCTGGCTGCAACTGCCGCCGGGCGTCTTGGCCGATCGACTGGCACAACGGGCCGAGCAGGCCGGTGTCCTGGTCTCGGCCGCTCGTTACTTCGCCCCGGATGGTGAGCAGAGCCCGGCCGCGGTGCGCCTGGGGTTGATGGCCATCGAGAGCCGCGAACAGCTCGGCCGTGCCCTGAGGCTGCTGCGCGATCTCCTGACCGGCGACGAGGAGGCCCCCTCTTCCGTGTGACATGCCCCCATTCTGGGACCACCGCATGCAAAAGGGCCGTCTGGAATCACCCAGACGGCCCTTCTCAATTGCCGCGTGGAATATCGAACGATCAGGCGCCGACGACGCGCGCCACCGCCCGGGCAAAGCGCTCCATGCCCAGATCAAACTCCTCGCGACTGAGGTTCAGTGCCGGCACGAAACGCACCACATTGCCGCCAGCGACCAGCACCAGCACCCCTTCGGCGATGCCCGCATCGACAAACGCCTTGGCCTTACCCTGGAAGGCTTCCGTCAGCACGGCGCCCAACAGCAGCCCCTGCCCCCGCACCTCGCGGAAGCAGCGATACTGCTCGTTGATGGCAGCCAGCGCCTCGCGAAACCACCCCTCGCGCTCCTTGACGCCAGCCAGCAGCGCCGGATCCTTGATGAGATCGAAGGCGGTCTCGGCAACGGCACAGGCCAGCGGATTGCCGCCGAAGGTGGTGCCATGGACGCCCGGCTTGAACACCTGGGCAATGGTCTCGGTGGTCAGCAGGGCACCAATCGGGAAGCCGCCCCCCAGCGCCTTGGCACAGGTCAGAATATCGGGTGTGACCCCCAGCTGCATGTAGGCGAACAGGGAGCCGGTGCGCCCCATCCCGGTCTGCACCTCGTCAAAGATCAACAAGGCGTTGTGCGCATCGCACAGTTCGCGCACCGCCTTGGCAAACGCCGGATCGGCCGGCAGCACTCCGCCCTCGCCCTGCAGCGGCTCCATGACCACGGCGCAGGTCTTATCGGAAATCAGCGCCTTCAGCGCCGCCAGATCGTTATAGGGAACGTGGTCAATCTGACCGGGTTTCGGCCCGAAACCATCGGAGTAACAGGCCTGACCGCCGACGCTGACGGTAAACAGGGTCCGACCATGAAAGCCCTGATGGAAGGCGATGATCTGATCCTTCTGGGGACCGTGGTGGTCGTGGGCATAACGACGCGCCAGCTTGAAGGCTGCCTCGTTGGCTTCGGCCCCGGAGTTGCAGAAGAAGACACGATCGGCAAAGGTAGCGTCCACCATCTTGCGCGCCAGCCGCAACACGGGTTCATTGGTCATCCAGTTGCTAACATGCCACAGCTTCTGCCCCTGCTCGATGAGGGTCTTGACCAACGCCGGGTGGCAATGGCCCAGGCCATTGACGGCGATACCGCCCGCCAGATCGATATACTCCCGATCCTGCTGATCCCACAACCGGGATCCCAAGCCGCGGACTGGCACAAACTGCGCTGGCGCGTAGGTGGGTACCAGCACCTCATCAAACCAAGCCCGAGTCACCTGTTCCATTTGCTCTCCTTCCTGCCTCTTGCAAGTGAGAAAATAATCATTGTTTTTGCATAATACATCACTTTTTCCGGAGTGTACCAGCAGTTCGGATAAAAAATTGCGCAACGCAACTAATTGGCAATCCCGCCATCCTCACGATGAGGGGCGATGGGGATCCACAAGACAGGGGGATGGAACAGGGGATGACAGTTGTGACGTCGAAGCAGAGGTGGCGTGAAGCTTGAAAGATCGCCGCACTCCCATGGAGTGCGGCGAGAGGGTTCATCACTCGCTACGGGCCACCAGGCGCCAGTTCAGCGGCTGTCCGGCCCAGTAGGGCACCAGCGTTTGGCCATCGGCCAGCTGCACCCGCTCCGGCACCTGCCAGGGTTCGCGCTTGAGGGTCACGCGGCCGCGATTGCGCGGCAAGCCGTAGAAATCGGCACCGAAGTGGCTGGCAAACGCCTCGAGCTTCTCCAGAGCCCCGAGTCGTTCGAAGATCTCGGCATACAGCTCCAGGGCCGCCGGGGCGCTGTAGCAACCGGCACAGCCACAGGGGCTCTCCTTCCGTCCCTGCAGATGGGGGGCCGAATCGGTACCGAGGAAGAACTTCGGATTGCCGCTGATCGCCACCTGCTGCAGCGCCTCCTGATGGCGACGGCGCTTGAGTACCGGCAGACAGTAGTTGTGGGGACGGATGCCGCCCACCAGCAGGTGATTGCGGTTCATCAGCAGGTGCTGGGGCGTGATGGTCGCCGCCACCCGATCGGAAGCCGACAGCACAAACTCGACCGCCTGCGCCGTGGTGATGTGCTCCATCACCACCTTCAGATGCGGGAAGCGACTGACCATGGGGACCAGATGGCGTTCGATGAAGACTCGTTCGCGATCGAAGATGTCAACCTGTTCATCGGTCACCTCGCCGTGGATCAGCAGCGGCATCTCCAGCTCGGTCAAGGCCTCGAACACCGGCTCAAGTCGATCCAGACTGGTGACCGCCAGATCCGAGTGGGTGGTGGCGCCGGCCGGATAGAGCTTGACCGCCACCACTCCTGCCGCATGGGCGGCGTGGATCATCTCGGCCGTGGTGTGGTCGGTCAGATAGAGGGTCATCAGAGGAGCGAAATGGCTCTCCGCCGGACGCGCCGCCTCGATGCGCTGCCGATAGGCCATCGCCGCCTCGGCATCCAGCACCGGGGGCACCAGATTGGGCATGACGATGGCGCGGGCAAAGGCGCGCGCCGTAGCCGGCACCGTCTCGGCGAGCAGAGCGCCATCGCGCAGGTGCAGATGCCAGTCATCCGGCATGGTTAGGTGTAATTCGGTCATGACTCCTCCTTAAAAGAACCCGGCGCAGCCGGGTCGGTCCATGTTCAACGGCTCGTCGCCGGTTCGGCGTCCGAGACAATGTCTAACGATTACTCACATCACGCCGCAGGTGGCTCCACCGCCGACATGGCAACAAAATTGGCCAGCAGCTCCATCCCCTGTTCACTGAGGATGCTCTCCGGGTGAAACTGCACGCCGACGATCGGTAGATGGCGGTGACGCAGCCCCATGATCTCCGGCTTCTGCTGCGGTTGATCCGGGAGAGTCCAGGCCGTCACCTCCAGCTCGGCGGGCAACGACTCTGCCTCGACGATCAGTGAATGATAGCGGGTCACGGTCAGCGGCTGCTTGAGGCCGGCAAAGAGTCCCATCTCCTGATGGCGGATCGCCGAGGTCTTGCCGTGCATGACCTGGGCCGCTCGCACCACGCGGGCACCGAACGCCTGGGCGATGGCCTGGTGCCCCAGACAGACGCCGAGGATCGGCAGGCGCCCGGCACAGTGGCGGATGGCGGCCAGCGAGATCCCTGCCTCATCGGGCGTACCGGGGCCGGGCGAGATCACCAAATGATCCGGCGCCAGGGCATCGATCTCGGCCAAGGAAATGGCATCATGACGCCGCACCAGCACCTCCTGCCCCAGGGCGCCAAAGTACTGCACCAGGTTGTAGGTGAAGGAGTCATAGTTATCGATGAGCAGGATCATGGCGCCACACAGACCTCACGGCTGAAACCACCAGCCACCTCGGGTGGCCACAAACCGCGCCAGTGTACCCGAAAGTGGGCCGGGGCTCGAATCCCCAGCGAGGCACAAGCACTGAATATCAGCTGAACCAGATACCAAAATCCACACCCCCCGATTGCGGAAGCCTCGCATCCCCCCTATAACAGGCGGCATCCGATGGCGCTCGGCCATTCACCCATAGGGAGTCGTTATGTTTATCCAGATCGTTCTGCTCAGCCTGCTGGGGCTGTTACCCATGGTCAACCCGCCCACCACGGCCACCCTGCTGCTGGGACTGAGCAAGGGGATGTCGCGGGAACACGTGCGCCGTCAGGTCAACCTGGCCGCCCTCTACCTGTTCTGCACCCTGTGCGTCAGCTTCTTCATCGGCTCGTCGATCCTCGATCTGTTCGGCATCTCCATCCCGGGGCTGCGGCTGGCCGGCGGTCTCATCATCGGCGTCATCGGTTTTCGCATGCTGTTCCCGGCCCCCGGCGCCGCCCAGAGCATCGATCCCAACCAGAATATTGCCTTCGTGCCACTGACCATGCCCAGCCTGTGTGGACCGGGCACCATGGCGTTGGTCATCAGTGGCGCGGCGCAGATCGCCGAGTTGCCCGCCGATAAACCGCGCCTGCTGATCTACAGCGCCGTGGTGACCGCCTTCGTGCTGATCAGCCTGCTCAGCTGGGCGGTCTTGAAGCTGGCCGACCCGGTCTGCAAGCTGCTGGGCGCCTCCGGCATCGATGCGATGACCCGCATCATGGGCTTTCTGCTCATCTGCATGGGCGCCCAATTCTGCATCAACGGCGTCAAGGAAGTCGCCCAGGATCCAGTCTTCCATGGTGCCCCCACGGCAGCCCACGCCGGCCAGTTGCGCGAACTGCCCAAGCTGGAGTCCCTGGAGTCAGAACTCGCCCCCAAGGCGCCCTGAGGCTCAGCTCAGGCACACGTTTCATCGGGTCATCGGCGCGCCTGAGTCGAGTGACGCTCGTCGGCCAGGGCTTGGGTCAGCCGCTGGCTCTCCGACTCGGGGGCGCGGGTATGGCGAGCCAGCAGACGGTAACAGGCCGGCACCATGAACAGGGTCACCAGGGTCGCCAGCAACATGCCGAAGAAGACCACGGTCCCCACGGCCACCCGGCTCTCATAGCCGGCGCCACGGGAGAGCATCAGCGGGATGGCGGCGATGATGGCGGTCGCCGAGGTCATCAGGATCGGTCGCAGACGCCGCACCGCCGCCTCGATAATCGCCTCCTCAAACTCGGCTCCCCGGCTGCGCAACTGGTTGGCAAACTCGACGATCAGGAGGCCGTTTTTCGTCACCATGCCGATGAGCAGCAGCATGCCGATCTGGCCGTAGAGATCCAGACTCAACCCCAGCAACCAGAGCCCGAGCAGCCCCCCGAGAATGCCCAGCGGAACGGTGAACATCACCACCAGGGGGTTCAAGAAACTCTCGAACTGGGCGGCCATCACCAGGAAGGCCACCAGCACCGCCAGGGCAAACACCGCCAGCACATCGCCCTGCGAATCGCGAAAATCCTTCGACTCGCCGGCGTAGTCCACCGTCATTCCGGCCGGCAGATGCTGCTTGGCCCAATCATCCATCCAGGCCAGGGCGGTGCCCTGGGTCTGTCCGGCAGGCAAATAGGCCGCCAGGGTAATCGATTTCTGCCGCTGGTAGTGACCCAGCCGCTGCGGCGAGGCAATCAGCTCGAACCGGGCCAGACTGGCCAGCGACACCATGTCGCCCTGAGCCGATCGCAGGTAGAGGTGACTCAGATCGTTGCCGTTGATGAAGCGCTGCTGATCGGCCCGCACGTAGACGTCATACTCCTCCCCCTGCTCGGTGAAGCTGGTCTTGCTGCTGCCCCCCAGCAGGGTCTGCAACGCCTGGCCGATCTCCTGCTGGGAAACCTCCAGCTTGGCCGCGCGCTCCACATCCACCCGGACCCGCAGCTCCGGCGTCTGCTCGCTGTAATCCAGATCCGGGTTTTCGACGATGGCCGCCTCGGTGACCGCCTGCTTGAGGGCCAGCGCCCAGTGATTCAGCTCGGCGTAATCGCCCCCCTGCAGCACAAACTGCACCGGCGCCTGGGAGCGACCGCGAAACCCCGGCTGAAAGGGACGTAGCGAGATATCCGGAATGCCCTGCAACAGGCTCGGCAGACGCTTGAGCAGCTGTTGCGCCGTCTCCTCGCGCTGCGCCCAATCGGTCAACTGGATGGTCACCATCCCGGTCTGATCACTGCCGCGCCCGAAGGCCGGCGTGCTGAAGCTGATGGCGCTGATCACCCCCTGCCCCACCAGCGGAAGCAGACGGGACTCCACCTGCTGCATGTTGCGCTTCATCCGCTCGATACTGGTCCCTTCCGCCCCCTTGACCATCACGTAGATGACGCCGCGATCCTCCACCGGCGCCAGATTGCTCGGAATGAGCCAATAGAGAACCCCGATGGCCAGCAGCACCAGCAGCATGGCACAGGGCGCCAGCCAGGCGCGCCGCAACAGTGGGCGCAAGGCTCGGCGATACGCTTCATTGAGCCACGCCATCCCCAGCTGCAGTTGCCCGGTCAGGCGGTTGCGTCTGTCCTGCGGCCGCAACAGGCGCGCCGCCATGGCCGGCGACAGGGTCAGGGCAATCAGCGCCGAGAACCCCACCGCCAGGGCCAGAAACAAGGCGAACTCGGTAAACAGCCGCCCAATCATCCCCTGCATGAAGGCGATCGGCAGAAACACCATGACCAGCACGACTGTGGTGGCCAGCACCGCAAAGCCGACCTCCCGGGTGCCATGCCAGGCCGCCAGCAAGGGGGAGCGCCCCAGCGCCAGATGGTGGTGGATGTTCTCGACCACGACGATGGCATCATCGACCACCAGACCGATGGCCAGGATCAGCGCCAGCAGGGTGATGAGGTTGACCGAGAAGCCGAAGTACCAGGCGCCGATGCAGGCGGCGATCAGCGACACCGGCACAGTCACCGCCGGGATCAGCGTCGCTCGCCATTGACCGATGAACAGATAGAGCACGCCGACCACCAGCAAGGCGGCGATGGCCAGCGTCAGATAAACCTCATCGATGGCCTGCCGAATGAACAGGGTGCTGTTGTAATCGACCACCAGCTCGGCGCCGGCCGGCAGGAAGCGCTGCAAGCGCGCCACCTCCCGCGTGACGCCGTCGGCCATCTCCAGCGGATTGGCCGTCGACTGCGGAATGATCCCGATGCCGATGCTGACCTGGCCGTTGCGTTGGTAAGCGCTCAGCTCGTTCTTGGCCCCCACCTCGACATCCGCTACATCCCCCAGGTAGATGGTCTGGCCACCGCTGAGCGTCCGCACCGGCAGACGGCGAAAGCTGGCGGCATCCTGATAGGGCCGCTGCAGCTGGACCGGGAAGACCATGCTGTCGTTGCGGATCTCGCCGCCGGGCAGTTCGACATTCTCGCGTGCCAGCGCATCGAGCACATCGTTGACCGCGATATTCAGACCGCTCATCCGGGTCGGATCCAGCCGCACATACATGACCCGCTGCAGATCCCCGGAGAGGTTGACCGAGCTGACCCCGTTGACCAGGCTCAGCGACTTGGGCAGATGGCGGTTGGCATAGTCGGTCAGGGCGACGCGATCCAGCTGCCGACTGGCAAAGTTCAGCCAGATGGCCACCTCCCCCTCGCCGTTATCCCGCGCCACCACGGGCTCGTCGATCTCATCGGGCAACTGGTTACGCGCCCGGGCCACCGCATCGCGGATGTCGGACAGCGCCTCGAGCATGTTCCAGCCCTGTTGAAACTCGATGGTGATGCTGCTGCGTCCCTTGCGACTGGTGGAGTAGATGGTGCGAATGCCGCTGATGCCGGAGAGCTGATCCTCCAGCGGCTTGCTGACCTGGTTTTCGACGATCTCCGGTGCCGCCCCCTCGTAGGTGGTGACTATGCTGACCGAGGGGCTCTGCACATCGGGCATCTCTCGCACCGGCAGCCGCGAGAAGGCGACCAGACCGAAGATCAACAGCAACAGGCTGACCACCAGGGCGAATACCGGACGGCGAATGGAGAGATCGGAGAGGATCATGGCGCTGGCTCCTCCGACTGTTCCGCCGGCTCATCGGCCTGCATCACCCGCACCCGCATGCCCTCTTTCAAGGCCACCACCCCTTCCACCACCAGACGCTCGCCCCCCTGTAGACCGGAAACCACGCTCACCTGGTTGCCCTGGGCCTCGCCCAGTTTGACGGCTCGACGCTCGACCCGATCCTCGCCATCCAGCAGATAGACGAAGCGTTGTGTCCCTTGAAACTCGACGGCCTGCATCGGGATCAGCGGCAGACGCTCACTGGCAAACGGCAAGGCCACCTGCAGCAACATTCCCGGCCGTAGACGACGATCCGGATTGGCAAAACGTACCCGCACCTTGACCGTCAGCGACTCGTCATCGACCCGGCTATCGATGGCCACGATCTCGCCGGTAAATGGTTGTTCGGGCCAGGCGGCGGCACGGGCCACCAGATTGGCCCCCAGTTGCAATTGGGCCAGATAGCGCTCGGGGACCGCCAGATCCAGCCGCATCGAGGCCAAATCATCCAGATGCAGCAGCGCCTCCCCCGGGGTGACCAGAGCCCCGAGACTCACATCGAATAAACCAACCCGACCGGCAAAGGGGGCCAACAGCTGGCGCTGGGTGACTTCAACCCGGGCGATGTCGCGCCGGGCGATGGCTTGCGCCACGGCCGCACTCTGCCCCTCCAGATCGTTCTGGGTGACGACGCCCTTGCGGGCGAGGCGGGTCATGTCGCGGAGCTTGCGCTGCTCATTTTGCAAGAAGGCTTCGGCCTCGCTCAGAGCCGCGCGCTGCCGGGCATCATCGAGTTGAATCAGTCGGGCCCCGGCCGCCACCTCGCCACCCTGGGCATCGGGCAGGGCCGTGACGCGACCACTCACCTCGGGGGTGACGAGGATCGATTGCTGCGCCTGCAACTTCGCCACCAGCGGCAATTGCGGCCGCAGCTGGACTAACTGGACGGTGGCAACGCGCACGCTTGGCCGCTGGCTCTCGGCTCGCGCCGAGTGGGAGGATGAAGCAGAGAACAGCGGGAGCAGCAGACGGCCCAGGAAAACCAGAGCCAGGAGGATCAGGGCTCCTATCAGGATTTTGCGCATAAAAGAGGGATGGCCATGAGTCAACATGGCCCCAGTATATCGCGAGAGTGTGGTGTGATTAGGTCAGAATCGGGCGCCAATTGTGACAAATCTTGTCAACGCGCACGACTCCCGATGCCAAGCCACGGCTCGCCGATGGCGTCACAACATCGGGTGAGCGCCCGGATCTGGCTCAGCGATTGAGCAGAATTCCGCACTCCAGCTCCCGTTCCCGCTGGCATTCCGCCAGGTAGATGGCAGCCACCACGGGCGCCCTTTGATGGTGTTGATCGACCGCCTTGGGCACCATCAATTCGAGGGTCTTGAGCGTCTTGGCCTTGCGGAAACGACGCAACCAGTAATCTTTGCTTTCCAATTCTAGTTCGGTGGGTTCTAACGATTGGGTCTGAGACATGTGGGATTCAATGGGTTAACACACGGGATAAAATGGCTCCCGGTGAGTCATCTCACCGGGAGTCGGCCAATAGTTAAACTTTGGGGACAAACCCCACGGCGGCATAGACCTTCTGCAGCGTTGCCTCGGCACGAGCCCGCGCCTTATCGGCGCCGCGGCTGAGGACGGCCAGCAGGTGCGCCTCATCGGCACGCAGCGCCTGATAGCGCTGCTGTACCGGCTCCAGCAGAGCCACGACAGCCTCGGCGGTCTCGTTCTTGAGATGGCCATACATCTTACCGGCAAAGTGCTGCTCCAGCTCGACGATGCTGCGCCCGGTGGCGCCGTGCATCAGGGTCAACAGGTTCGAGACCCCGGCCTTCTGCTCAAGATCGAAACGAACCACCGGCGGCTCTTCGGAATCGGTCATCGCCCGCTTGATCTTCTTGGCGATGGACTTCGGATCTTCCAGCAGCCCGATGATGTTGTTCTGATTGTCATCCGACTTGGACATCTTCTTGGTCGGCTCCTGCAGACTCATGACCCGAGCCCCCTGCTCCGGAATGAAGGGCTCCGGCATGGCAAACACCTCGCCATACAGGGTGTTGAAGCGGTACGCTACATCACGGGTCAGCTCCAGATGCTGTTTCTGATCGTGACCGACCGGCACCTGATTGGCCTGATAGAGCAGGATGTCGGCTGCCATCAGCACCGGATAATCAAACAGGCCGACGTTGACGTTATTCTCGTAGCGTTGCGACTTGTCCTTGAACTGGGTCATGCGGGAGAGCTCGCCCATCTGGGTGTAGCAGTTCAGCACCCAACCCAGCTCGGCGTGTTGCGGAACATGAGACTGCAGGAAGACGGTGCTCTTGTCGGGATCGATGCCGATGGCCAGGTAGAGAGCCGCGGCATCCAGGCAGGCCTTGCGCAGCGTCTGCGGATCCTGACGCACCGTGATGGCGTGCAGATCGACGATGCAGTAGAGGCAATCATAATCGTCCTGCATGCGCACCCATTGGCGCAGGGCGCCCATGTAGTTGCCTATGGTCAGCTGCCCGGAGGGTTGGGCTCCGCTAAAAACGATCGGTCTAGTCATTCGCGTCGCAATTCCTTGTCAGTTGGCCAGCAACAGATCGCCGAGCTGGCAAAAATGGTCCATGACCCAATCGGGCTTGCTCACCGCGATGGGCTCGCCATGGTTATAACCGTAGGTCAGGCCAATGACCGGCATTCCCGCCGCCTTGGCCGCCAACACATCATTCTTTGAGTCGCCCACCATCAGGGCGCGCCGTGGGGCGATCCCCTGGCTCTGGCAGACATGCAGCAGAGGCGCCGGATCCGGCTTGCGCTGCGGTAGCAGATCGCCACCGAGCAGTTGATCAAACAGCGGCATCAAACCCGCCTCTTGCAGCAGAGGCGCCACGAACGGGTGGGGCTTGTTGGTCACCACCGCCATGCGATAACCGGCGGCGCGCAGCCGTTGCAGCGTCGCAACGACCCCGGGAAACAGGGAGAAGTCGCTCGCCAAACCGGCCAGATAACGCTCATCGAATTGTTGTCGCACGCGCTGCACCAGCGCCTCGTCCATCTCGCCTTGCAGCTCATAGCGGCGTTGGATGGCCCGCCGCAGCAGGAGATCCGCGCCATTGCCGATCCACTGCTTGACCTGCTCGAGGGTGACCCCCGGCAGAGCGCAACTCTGGAGCGCAGCATCCACCGCCCGGTGCAGTTGCGGCACGCTATCGACCAGAGTGCCGTCCAGATCGAACAGCAGCAAGTCGATGTCGGCGCGTTTGTTCTCAGCCATGGACTTTGGCCAACTCGGCTCGCATCTGGGCAATGACCGCCTGGTAGTCAGGCTGGCTGAAGATCGCCGAGCCCGCCACGAACATGTCAGCCCCGGCGGCGGCGATCTCGCGGATATTATCCACCTTGACGCCGCCGTCGATCTCCAGACGAATATCGCGGCCGCTGGCATCGATCAACTGACGCACCTGGCGCAGCTTGTCGAGAGTACCAGGAATGAAGCTCTGACCGCCGAAACCCGGGTTGACCGACATCAGCAGGATCACATCGAGCTTATCCAGCACATAATCCAGATAGTGCAGCGGCGTCGCCGGATTGAAGACCAGACCGGCCTGACAGCCGTGATCCTTGATCAGTTGCAGCGTGCGATCGATATGCTCGGAACACTCCGGATGAAAGGTGATCAAAGAGGCTCCCGCCTTGGCAAAATCGGGGATCAGACGATCCACCGGTTTGACCATCAGATGGACGTCGATCGGCGCCTGAATGCCATAGTTGCGCAGGGCCTGACAGACCATGGGGCCTATGGTCAGGTTGGGCACATAGTGGTTGTCCATCACATCGAAGTGCACCACGTCCGCCCCGGCCGCCAAGACACGAGCCACATCTTCACCCAGACGGGCAAAATCGGCAGAAAGGATGGAAGGGGCGATCTGGAACTCTTTCATTAGGCAATCATCCGAAGTTGGCAATAAAAACGGGCAAATAGTACCCCAAGGCGAGAGCTGACTCTAGCCTCCGTCAAACACCATGCCAGGCAGATAGAGCGCCAGCAACTCGCCAACCTTGTTGCGATTCCCGGCACTGCGACTGATGGTCCGCTTGACCTGGATCTCGTCCAACGAGGCGCCGCGATACAGTTCGTAGGTCAGCGCCGTCGCATGGTTGCTGATCAGCACCGGAACCTGCCGCTCCTGCGCAGTATGACGCGCCAAACGTGCCAGCAACGCCTGGTCGTCCAGCGAGAAGCCATTGGCCGCATAGGTGGTGAAATTGGCCGAGCTCGATAGTGGCACGTAGGGCGGATCACAATAGACGACGTGGTCCGCCTCCAGCCGTTCAAAGGTCTTGGAGTAGCATTCGCAGATGAAGGTGGCACGCTGCGCCTTCTCGGCGAAAGCCCAGAGCTCCTCTTCCGGGAAGTAGGGCGCCTTGTACTTGCCGAAGGGAACATTGAAGCCCCCCTTCTTGTTGTAGCGACAGAGGCCGTTATAGCCGTGTCGATTCAGGTACAGGAACAGGGCCGCGCGCTCGCGCGCCTCGTGACACTGGTTAAAAGCGGCACGCAGCTCAAAATAGGCCTCGCGCTGATTATTCGCCGGGCAGAACAGCCCCCGCGCCTGCTGGATCACGGCATCGGGCGCACTCTTGAGCAAATTGTAGAAATCGATGAGATCCGGATTGATATCGGCCAACAGGTAGGCTTCATACTCTGTATTCATAAAGACCGAGCCCGCGCCGACAAAGGGTTCGACCAGAACCCGCCCCTGTGGCAGTCGAGCCGTGATGGAGTCGACCAAGGCATATTTGCCACCAGCCCACTTGAGAAATGCGCGCGTTTTTTTCATCGGTGCTTTGTCATGCTACAAGCGGCCACTCGCCACAAAAAAGGGGGCGCATTGTAGCCCCCTCACGAAGTCGATACCAAGACTCTGGTTATTTCATCTCTTTTTGGACCTGGCCAAACGACTTGGGCCAGGGTTGACTCTGCCGCAAGGCGGCTGGCATGGCATTGATGGCCGCCTTGGCCTGCTTGGCCGAGCCATATTCGCCGAGGATCAACACATACCACGGCTTGCCGTTGTATTCGGTCTGATAAATCCAGTAGCGCCCGGAGAGACTCTTCTGTTTGGCATAACGCACCAGTGCCGCCGCCTCACTGCCCGCCGAGAGCTGGATGGTGTAACTACGCAGCGGCTTCTGCTTCAATTCGCTGTTATTACCCATGACACTCGCCAATGCTTCAGTCGCCACCACCGGCTTGTCCGCAGCGCTCGCATTGGCCTTGACCGCAGCCTTGTCATCGGTTGGCTGAGCTACCGTCACTGCGGCCGCGCTGACGTTCCCCGATGCCGCCGACACCGCAGAGCTGCTGGCTGCCGGTAACGGAGCCGCTTTGAGTTCTTCCGCCAAGGGCGACAACTGCTGCAAGGAGGTCACAGCACCCGAAACGGGAGCCATGGCCCCAGAAACAGGCGCAGAGACGGCGGCGGATGCCGTCGCTTGTGCCGCTGAGACGACTTTGCCGGAACGGGGATCGCTCATGATCTGTTTGACCACATGGTCCGCAATCACGACGCGACGCTGTTCGGCGGGTAACTTGGCATCCAGATCCGCCTGACTAACCGCATCAGCAGGCAAGGGCGCCTTATCCTCGACCGGTTTGATGCTCTGCGCGGCCGGAATCACCGTGGCCGTCGCCGCCGAACTGGCGGTTGGCAACGGTTCTGATGTGGGAGGTGTCGACGATTCAGTCAACAACGGCGGAATCACCCAACTGAGCAGCAGAATCAGGGCCGCAACCACGGCGACCGAGGCCACGACCTTGTGGGTCGGTAAATGGGTTCTCTTCGTGGGGCTCTTCTTGCTCATAATACTCTCCGCCAGGGCGACAATCTGGCCAGGGTTGCCCGCGCACAGGCGCAACTTATCCGCCAGTGCAGCCGGATTCGGCAGTAATGCATAATAATCGGCACGACGCAGACAATACTCTAACAACGCCATCTGCTCGTCGGTCGGCAGAGGCTCAACATCCAGCTCGAGCGCCGGCCCGGCATGCCCCTTGAGACTGCGTGCCTGAGACTCGCACCAAGGGGCCGCGCCACAGAGTAACACACTGATTTTGTGAGGTTGCGGAAGCGCATCATTAATGGAATACAGCTCCCAAAGCTCGGAGATCAAGCCCTCCACCGCTTGATCGGCATCATCGATCACCAGCAGTAAAGCGCGGGACTCGGCCCCCAGGATCCGAACCAGAGAATCGGCACAGCCGTCTTCCGGATTGAAAACAGCAGCTGGCGCCAGCTGAGAGATCAAAATCTCCCGCAAACGCGACAACGGCAGGCCGCGTTGACAACTGACAAAGGCGACGCGCCAAGGCGGCGAATCAAACATCGACAGCAGTTGCTCGCACAAAAGAGTGCGCCCGCTGCCTGCGGCGCCGGCTAGAAAGATGAACGGCGAAGAGAAAGCCAGCAAGTGGTGCAGACGCGATCTCAGGTGCGCCTGGCTGGCTAAATCCGGCAAGCGTTGTGCGTTCACGCCCGGTGATCCATCTCGATGACGGTCTGCAGCACGGACTCTGGCACATCCGCGAAGACTTCGGCGCGACCGATATCCGTCGGCAACACCAGACGCAATTTCCCTGACAGCACCTTCTTATCCCGCATCATGTGCTGGATGAAGGCGGCGTAATCCATCTCCGCCGGTGCCAGCACCGGCAGGTTAGCCGCCAGATGCAAGTTCCGGATCCGCACCAATTGTTCCGGGGTCAACAGACCCAGACGCAGCGACGTTTGCGACGCCAGCAGGGTGCCAGCCGCCACGGCTTCCCCGTGCAGCCAATTGCCATATCCTTGCTCGGCCTCAATGGCGTGACCAAAGGTATGCCCCAGATTCAACAAGGCGCGGACCCCGGTCTCGGTTTCATCTTGCGACACCACCTCGGCTTTGATGCTGCAGCACTTGAGGATCGCCTGGATCAGTAGATGGCTCTCCAGAGCCATCAGTCCACCCATATGGCGCTCCAGCCAAGTAAAAAAGTCTGCATCCCAGATGATGCCATATTTGATTACTTCGGCCATTCCCGCCGACAGTTCACGAGACGGCAGAGTCGTCAGGCAATCGGTATCTATGATGACGGCCTTGGGTTGATAAAAGGCGCCAATCATGTTCTTACCCAACGGGTGATTGACCCCCGTCTTGCCGCCCACAGATGAATCGACCTGCGACAGCAGGGTCGTCGGGATCTGGATAAAAGGGATGCCCCGCTGATAACTGGCTGCCGCAAAGCCAACTAGGTCACCAATCACACCACCACCGAGAGCCACCAGGGTCGTATCGCGCCCATGTCGGCCCTCGAGCAGAGCCGTCATGATCTGATTGAAACTATCCAGATTTTTGTAGGCTTCACCGTCCGGCAGAATGCAGGTGTCAACCTGATAGCCTGTTAGCGTCTGTTGCACCCGCTCCAAGTACAGTGGGGCGACAGTTTCATTGCTCACCACCATGACCCGGCGCCCACGAATCCCGTGAGAAAACAGCTCTGAGTGGCTTAACAGGCCAGAACCAATGGAAATAGGATAACTTCTGTCAGCGAGGTCTACATTCAACCGTTCCATGGCTGCTCCGTTGGAAAAATTACAGACCTAGCAATTGCGCAATCTGATTGGCAACCAACTTGGCACTCTGTTCATCGGTTCGGACGACATAATCCGCGACTTCTTGGTAGAGAGGTTCACGCTCTTCGGCCAGACGAATCAAAACATCGCGCGGATCCTCTTCGGTCTGCAACAGGGGGCGACGCTTGTCACGCTGGGTTCGCGCAAACTGCTTCTCAATGGGTGTCTCAAGGTATACCACTATGCCGCGGGCAGAGAGACGATTACGCGTTTGAGGACTCTTAATGGCACCACCACCGGTCGCCAAGACAATGCCTTGCAGCTCCGTCAGGTCACCGATGACCTGTTCTTCCCGTTTGCGGAAGCCCTCTTCGCCTTCAACATC
Organism: Aeromonadaceae bacterium; assembly: GCA_041441555.1. GTDB lineage: Bacteria > Pseudomonadota > Gammaproteobacteria > Enterobacterales > Aeromonadaceae > Pseudaeromonas. Next base: position 22,157 of record JASDSW010000039.1, on the reverse strand, counting down.
AAATACCCAGGCGATATCAGCTCCTGTCCGACGCTCGATCTCAACATCCGAGTCGTAGAACTCCATATGCAATTGATCTGCGAGGTGTTTACCGATAGTGCTCTTACCTGCCCCCATGGGGCCCACAAGGAAAATATTGCGTTTTTCAGCCATTTTATTCGTCAATAGTCAAAACAAACCTGCCCGCATTAGTGGCGGGAACCCAGGACAAAAAATCCCTAACGTTCGAAACTGGACGAGGAATTATGCAGCAGCCACCAGATGATGGCAACCGGACATAAAAAAACCCGGCTAACGCCGGGTTTTTGCTCAATCCCATCGCAGGAACATTAGATGGATTCGACCACGATCTTCGGTGTCACGAAGATCAGCAGCTCGCGCTTGGTATTCGACTCCGATGTGTTCCGGAACAGGACACCAACCCCAGGGATATCACCCAGCAACGGTACCTTGGTGACGTCCTTCTTGATGGTCTGCTGATAGATACCGCCGAGCACCAGGGTTTCACCATTGTCCACCAGCACCTGAGTGCTAATCTGCTGGGTGTTGATCGCGGTACCAGTACCCGTACCCGTCTTGACTTCCTTACCCAAGGTATCTTGCGTGACAGTCAGATCGAGAATCACGCGGTTATCCGGGGTGATATGCGGCGTCACCTTCAAACTCAATACGGCCTTCTTCCACTCTACGGTCGTTGCACCGCTCGATGACGAGCTGTTGCTTGGAAACTCGGTACCTTGCTCGATGATGGCTTCTTTCTGGTTAGCCGTCGTCACTCGCGGGCTAGCAATGATCTCCGCTTTGTTTTCGGTTTCCAGCGCACTGAGTTCCAAATCCAACAAGGTACCATCGGCCAGCTTGGCGACTTGGAAGGCGATGCTGCCCGCCGCATCAGCAGTCGGTAAGTTTACATTCAACCGATTGTTGACATTACCACGGGTCACAGAACCATCCTCGGACACGGTATCATTACCTTCAATCGTCCCGGAGGTAGAACCATCGCCACTGCTCTTGGTCACACCCCAACGAACCCCCAACTCCTCATCGACGCCGTCATCGATGGTGACCATGCGAGCCTCAATGACCACCTGCTTGACCGGGATATCCAGCACATCCAGCATCCGCTTGATGTGGTCGATTACCTCGGCGGTATCCTTGACCAGCAGGGTATTGGTTCTATCATCGACGCTCACGGCACCTCGATCAGACAGGAGTCGGGTCTTCTCGTCCGCCGACAGCAGTGCCGCGACCTCTCCCGCCTTGGCATAGTTGATCTGAATATACTCGGTGACTAGGGGCTCCAGCTTGGCAACTTCTTTTTTACTTTCCAGGCTCTGCCGTTCACGATCGGCAATCTCTTGGGCGGGAGCGACCAGCAGGATATTGCCTTCCAGACGCTTATCCAGTCCCTTGACCTTGAGTACCGTATCAAGCGCCTGCTCCCAAGGTACCCCATCCAGACGCAGAGTAATGTTACCCGCGACAGAATCCGTCGTGACTAGGTTGAAGTTGTTGAAATCGGCAATCAACTGCAGGACAGTTCGAACGGGAACATCCTGGAAGTTCAACGAGATCGGTTTGCCCTGGTACTTCACTTTTTGCGCATCGGGCTTGCCATCCTTGGCCGCAACTGCAGCCACCTTCTGCGGAGCGACTTCGACGACAAAGAGGTTTTGTGACTGATCATAACGGTAATCAAATGCCCCCGTTACCGCCAGATCCAGGACGATATCTTTGCCCTGCTTGGAGACATCCACCTTGCTCACCGGCGTTGCAAAATCAGTGACATCCATCAGAGCCACCAGCTCATCAGCAACCCCTGTCGCATGGAACTTGGCAACGACATGACTACCGCGACGGCTGATGTCAACGGCTGCGGATGAATTGTCCAAGCCAACCATCAACTGCCCTTGACCATCCTTCCCCCGGCGGAAATCGATGCTCTTGATTCGGTTGATGACAGCGATATTGCTAGCAGTACTGTCCTGATTCAAAGGCGCAGCCTTGGCTGGCACGGCAGCCACCGGCGTCACCGCCGGTGCAGCGGCAGGAACCGCAGCATCCGCTTGTTGTTGACCCAGGGTCACCAGCAGTGAATTACCCGACTGAGTAATCTGATACGGCATCAGTTGTTTCAGATCGACCAAGACATCAAGGCCAGTGCCATTGGGCACAACATTGACCTTTTGAACCCCCTGCCGCTCGACCGGGATCTGACTCATGGGCATGGATGAGCTGGAATCAGCGACCTGAACGACTAATTGGTTCGGCTGATACTTGAGTCGATCGACAAATGAACTAACTGGCTGATCAAAACTGAGTTCCAACTGCAACTGTCCAGCCATCAAGGGATTCACCTTGATTTGCTCAAGCCGAGTTGATGCTTCAGCAGGCAGCCAGATGCCAGCCAAAGCTGCCAGCATGACGAATTGTCCGATCCTTGATTTTTGTTGATTCATAATCCGTTTCCTGCCTGCGAGACTTATTCTGCTACCAAAATATTCAACTTGGTTGTTCTCTTCGACCAACAACCCTTCCCATCCGGAACAATCTCCTGAAGCTCAACTGAGTCAGGTTTTATCGATGTGACCTGGCCATGATTCAGCCCCATATATTGCCCAGTAGCGACACGATAGACCTCCCCCTCACTGGAGTTGATCAAAGCCCACAGGCGGCCGTTGATGCCCATGGTTCCCCGCATGGATAGATTATCTAAGGAAAACTGCTCCAAAGGCTCTTTGACCCGTCCCGCATCCGGCTGGATACAATTTTTCTTGGTGATCTGAGTGGGTGAAGCCAACTCAGGCTGTGGCTCGGCAAATGGAGTTCGCGAAGTTGATGGATTGAACTTCATCGCCTCAAAATTCTTGATAACCGGCAAAGGTTCAATCGGCAGAGCAGGGCGACTCTTCACCTGGGTCACATAATCTTGCAGTTCATCACTGTTGGAACATGCGCCTAACAGGCTGAGCATCACCATGGAGAGACATAAACGTTTCATCAGTTTCTCCCCTTTGCTTTAGCCATCTTCGTCTTAGCATTCTTCTCATTGTACCGATAGGTCTTGGCCAGCATGCTCATCAGCAAATCACCGCTCTCCTTCTCGCGGACCGTCGTGAAACTATCCAGAATGACGATCCGGGGCAGCGCGGCCACATCCGAGGTGAACTTACCCAACTGACTATATGAACCAGATAATTCGATTCGCATCGGCAGCTCGGTTGAGAACTCATGTTGAATTTCAGGCTCCCAGTTGATGCGCAGCAACTTCAGACCGTTGTCCATCGCGATAAAGCTGATGTCATCCAGCAGACCAGCAACTTCATTCTTGTTAGGAAGTTGTCGCAATTGTGCCTGCAACAACCCTTCCAACTCGACCATCTGCTGCTTATAAGCCTCCAGATTGCTAGCCAATGCGGCTTTCATTTCGAACTGAACTTTCAGTTCAGTCTCCTTATTCCGGCTGGTATCCAACGCGGCGATAGAATCCGCGATGAAGTAGACGTAACCACCGACCGCGATCAACACAAAAACAATGACGATCATGGCAATCTTGACCGGCGTGGGCCAAAGGCCGATGTCATTAAAATCAAGCTCGTTTAGTTCTTGCAGGTTCATTGACGGCTCTCCTGCTTATGAGTGGCGTCCGTTTGGGCAAGGTCATTACTCAAAATCTTGAACATCATCGAAAACTGACTCAGGGCGATGGTTTGCCCCTTATCTTTATCGGCCCCCGCGGTGGCAAAGATTGAGCTGATGCTGGTTTGGCCAAGCCAACCGCTTTTGTCGATCAAGCGAACCATGCTGGCCACGCGGCTGTGAGCTTCGGTACGGCCAACCACATCAACCTGCCCCGCCTTGACAGCGAACGAGTCCAGATAGACCCCGGTTGTCACCAGAGCCGGTAGATCATTATAAAGGTGTACAGCCTGATTGCGGCTCTGCTGTAAACGATCGATCAACTGCATACGCTCAATCAGATCACTACGCCGCTTTTTGAGTTTGTTGATCTCACCGATACGCGCATCTAGTTGAGTAATCTCACCCTGCAGATATTGATTACGCCGCTCCTGGTTCTCAGCAGCCTTTTGATAGATGAAGTCAACCAGCAGCACCAGACTCAACGCTAAAACTGCAGCGATCCCCAACACACCTAAAAAAAGTCGTTTTTGGCGACGTTTTGATGCCTCTCGCCAAGGCAGCAGATTTATATTTGACATGGCACAAAGCTCCGCAACGCCAATCCTAGTGCAGTCATGTACTTGGCACCATGTTTGACAAACTCACTCCGATGTTTGGGGCTGACATTGAAAGGATCCGGATGTTTCACCTCAATCTGCAACTCCATTGCCAGTTGTTCAGCCAAGCCCGGGATCAAACTGCCCCCACCAGAGAGAACCAAGAGGTCTACTTCATGGTGGCCTGAAGAGCTACAGAAAAGCTGAATATTCCGGCGGATCTGCTGTATGAGCAGTGTAATGTAGGGGGCCAGCACATCCATGTCCGCATCTGCAGGTAGGCGGCCTTGCACCTTGGTGCGCTCCGCTTCGTCCTGAGGAAGGTTGTAAAAAGAGGCGATGGATTGCGTAAAGTTGTCGCCACCAAAACTCTGCAGGCGAGAGTAGACAATTTCGCCATTCACCATGACGCCAAAAGTCAATGACATAGCCCCGATATCGACCAAAGCGCAAACAGACTGAGCTCGGGCAGTCTCCAACTCAGGGAGAAGCGCAACCACGGCGCGTCCCAACGCATGCAGGCCCACATCGACCACTTTCACCTGAAGTCCGGAGTCTTGTAGTGTCGTGACACGGCTGGTGATACTGTCGGTCCGTGCAGCGCTGACCAGTACATCATTACGGGTCGGATCGGTCAGATTAGGCCCCAGCACTTCGAAGTCGAGGCTGATTTCATCCAGAGGGAAAGGGATCAGCTGTTCGGCCTCCATCTCGATATGACTCTCAAGCTCTCCTTCGGTCATTTTGTTATCGACCTGAGTGACCTTGGTAATCACATTGGAACCAGAAACAGCTGTGGCCGCAAAACGCAAACGACTCGGCAGCAGTTTGACCAACTGCTTGACCGATTGAGAGATTTTCTCAACGTCCTGCATCTGATAATCGACCAAACTCCCTTTCGGAGTCAACACCTCGATGCACGCATCGATTTGGAAACGACCCGGCTTGCCAGAGATCACCACGGCTTTGATGGTCTGGCTACCAAAGTCAATCCCGATCATGGGAAACAAACTGCCTTGATTTGTAAAACCAAACATAAATGCATCCGTGCGGTTAGGGGACAATTGAATATTATTTTGTACTGCAATCCTATACAGAACCAGAGCTCAACACTACAGGAGAGTAGCAACCAAAACGCTCGAATTTGAGCTACTTAACAAATATACTACCGAGCACTTCAAGCGATTCTCTCTAATTGGATGATCAAACATGCTCAAATGGCTTAATCGCCTGTTTTGGCTCGGTCTGTTCTTCGCTGCCTTGGGTATAGCAGGGATTTCGGCTTTTTACTTCACTTTAGAGAGTAGTTTGCCTGATGTGACAAGTTTACGCGAAGCCTCACTTGAAACGCCATTACGGATTTACAGTTCGGATGATGCCTTGATCGCAGAATATGGTGAAATGCGCCGTATTCCGCTGAAAATTGCCGACATCCCGCAGCCGATGCTGGATGCATTCCTTGCCATCGAAGACTCGCGATTCTACGAACACCCCGGGATCGATCCTATCGGGATCCTGCGTGCCGGCGTGGTCTGGCTGACCACAGGCCAGATGCGCCAAGGAGCCAGTACCATCACTCAACAGGTCGCTCGAAATTTCTTTTTGAGCCGTGAAAAAACGCTGATGAGAAAAGTCAAAGAGGTATTTCTTGCCTGGCATATTGAAAAAGAGCTGAGTAAGGATGAAATACTTGAGCTTTATCTCAATAAAATCCCCTTGGGTTATCGTGCATTTGGTGTCGGAGCAGCTGCGCAAGTCTATTACGGAAAACGGGTCGATCAATTAACTCTGGGCGAAATTGCCGTTATTGCTGGCCTCCCCAAGGCGCCATCACTGCTCAACCCTATCCGCTCACCACAACGAGCCCAAGCGCGGCGCAATGTGGTATTGGGTCGCATGTTAGAACTTGGGAAAATTACCCAGGAACAATACGAGAATGCCAAAAAAGAACCGATAGCGACTCGGTATCATGGAGCCGACATAGTACTGAATGCGGCCTATATCGGTGAAATGGTGCGTAAGTTCATGGTCGAAAAGTATGGTGACGACGCCTACACCAAGGGGTTCAATGTCTACACCACAGTGTCCGCCAAGATGCAAAAAGCGGCTGATGATGCGGTATTCCAAGGGCTCATGGACTACGACACCCGTCACGGTTACCGAGGCGCCGAAAAGCGCCTGTGGCAGTCCAAAGAGCCGGCCTGGAGTAACGATAAGATCTACGAGTATCTGACCGACCTGTCTAGTAGTGATCCTTTTGAGCCTGCTGTCGTCACCCGTCTTCGCGATAAACAAGCCGATATCGTGATCAAGGGTGGGCTTGAAGGCACCATCAACTGGGATGGCATGAAATGGGCCCGCAGCTTCATCACCGATGAACGACAAGGCGCCGCTCCCCGTCGAGCCGCTGACATACTCCACGTCGGCGATCTGATTTGGGTTTGGCCGGTAGACGATACCCAGTTGCGACTGGTGCAGATACCGGATGTGAACGCCGCCTTCGTGGCGCTGAATCCGCAGGACGGCGCGATTGAAGCGCTGGTCGGTGGTTTTAGCTTCGAGCAGAGCAAGTTCAACCGGGTTGACCAGGCCAGACGTCAAGCCGGGTCAAATATCAAACCCTTCATCTATTCAGCGGCCTTCAACTCCGGCTTTACCCTCGCCTCCTTGGTGAACGACGCCCCCATCAACCAATGGGACACGGGAAGCGGTTCAGTCTGGAGCCCCAAAAACTCGCCTCCGGTCTATGACGGCCCCATTACCCTGCGTGAAGCGCTCGCTCGCTCCAAAAACGTCGTCTCAGTGCGCCTGTTGCGCAGCATCGGCATCGGCAAGCTGATGGACCACCTGCGTCTGTTTGGCTTTGATGTGAAACCAGAGCAACGCAACGAGGCTCTGGCCTTGGGAGCCATCGAAGTCTCGCCCATGGAGATGGTCACCGGCTACGCCGCCATCGCCAACGGTGGATTCAAAGTCGAGCCCTATTTCATCACTCGAGTAGAGGATTCGCAGGGCAACATCCTCTATGAAGCCAAACCCAAGCGTGCCTGTGACACCTGCGCCAATCAGCTGGCGCAAACCGCCGCCACCGACAATCCGATCAGTGGCGCACAAAGCAGCGCCAACAGTGAGATCCCGCTGGATGTCGCCGCGGATCTGGCACCGCAGATCATCAGCCATGCCAATGCCTTTCTGGTCTCCGAAGCCATGCACAGCGCCATCTTCGGTGGACGGGATCGCGGCATGAATGCAGGTTGGATGGGAACGGGTTGGCGAGCCGCCAAGGAGCTGGGCCGCAGCGATATCGCAGGGAAAACCGGCACCACCAACGAGGCGAAAGATGCCTGGTTTTCTGGATTCAACAGCAAGCTGGTCGCCACCTCCTGGGTCGGCTTCGACGACCACAGACGCAAACTGGGGCGCTCCATCGCCGGGAATGAGTTCGGCGCCAGTGCCGCCCAGCCGATCTGGATCGATTTCATGAAGGTTGCCATGGCCGGCATGCCTGAATCACCGATCCCGCAACCACAGGACGTCGTCACCGTACGGATTGATAACTTCTCCGGCCTGATGAGCAGCCGGGAAGATGGTTCCAGTCGCAGCGAATTTTTCCAACGTGGCACAGAACCTACCCTGGCTAATCCCGGCAACAGCACCCTGTTCGGCGAGGGAGAACCAGCCACCCCCGGCACCAGCACCGAAGATATTTTCTAACCCCCTCCGCACTAAGCCGCAGAGCTGATTTTTACACCTCTGCGGCTTTTGACTCCTAAACTCATCCCGCTTGTCCCATCGTCGTTTCACGACGTGTTTCCGGCTTGCCTGAATGGACGCTTTCGGGCACCATACGAGCCATTCGACCCCATGCTGGCAGATGCGCCAAACAAACCTGCGGCCAGGGACCATTCGCGCGCTGGAATCCTTTTCATGAAGTTATCCAAATCTGTGAAATGGCTGCTCGTCGGCCTGTGTGGAGTCTCACTGCTCGGCGTGGCCGGGGTGACGGTATTGAGGTACAAACTGCAAACCTCAGTCGGGAACTCGCGCATCCAACTCGCCAACACTCTCGCGCCCATCGATTTTTCCCATCCGGATGCCCTGATCCTGAGCGAACGGCTCTCGGCTCTGCCGCGGGATCTGCTGAAGGTTCCGCTGCTGAAGGCAACCCTGACCGAAGAGTTCGCCTTCTACTACGAAGAACAAGAGGGCCGCTTGTCGCTGATGGGCACCTTGCGGCGCCTGGCTTACGAACATCACCTGAGCTTCGGCGACTCGCTGGTGCAGCAGGTGCTCGATTCGCCGGCCGAGCTGGCGCTGTGGCGCGGCAATGACGGCAAACTCGATTACTGGATGCTGTCGCTGGAGCAGAACCTAGTGACTCGGGTCCTCAAAGAGTTGGCTGAGATTGCCCTCAATGACAGCCAGCTGAGCAAGCTCGGGGAGCTGCAGGTCGAGGGCGACACAGTCCCTCTGCTCCAACTGGGCTATGGCTACCAACGTCATCTGGTGCTGGCCTCCCACGGCTCGCGGCTGGTGATTCTCTCCGATGCCGGCATGTTGCTTGGCTATGACGAGCCCGCCACTGGCAATTCGCAGGAGTCCGGGGAGGAGCAGGAACCCCATCTGCTGGCGGGCCAACTGGATCACCTGGCCTCTGCCCTGAGTAGTGATGTCGAGAGTCAGCAGGCCCTGCGTCATCAACTGCAGTTACCCGAGCAGCTCAAGGGCCACAGTCTGGTGCTTGGCACCAACTACCTCTCTTTCGGTTATCAACGTTTCTTCCCGGCGCTCCAGGCCCTGCGTTTTGACTTCGATGGTCAGAGCTGGAGCAGCCAGTTACTGACCGACGAGAACGCCCTCCCCCAAAGTTGGAATAATGGGAGCGTCTGGCAAGCCACCCCCACGGGTGCCGCCGCCTGCAGTGGCTTACCACTGGAGTGGCAAGCCAGCCAGGAGCTGGGTAAGAAACTGGCGGCCAACGACCCGCAACTGGAAACTGCTCTGAGCCAACTGCAATCGCCACTGGCCGTCTGCTGGTATGAGAAATCACGGCTAAGCACACCGCTGTTTATCGCCCGCTTTGCCGATGAAGCAACCGCCAAGCAGCATGCCAAGTCCCTCGGTCAACTGTTCGCCTCCGTGATTGGTGCCCATGAATATGTCCGGGGTGAACGTTTTCCGGTCGACGAACAGGAGAGCGAACAGGCCCACTACTGGAGTCGGGTGGTCAGTGCCCGTTACGGCAGTCACCTGGCAGCAAAGGAGCCCTTCAAGGAGGAGCTCTCGGCGGCTCGCTACTTCCCGGTCAAGCTGGCAATCGCCGGTCCCTACCTGTTCTTCTCTCCGGATGGCAGCCTGGTCGACCAGGCTCTCAGCGTGCAACAGAAACAATTTCCGGCGCTGGCCGATGGTTTGAGTGACGCCGATGAGGTGGTGGGTTTCATCACCCCGGCGGCACTGGCCTCGCTACTGGAGCGGGAGATGTATGCCAGCCTGCCTGGGCAGCAGGAGCCCCTGTTCCGCGAGGCGGCCAAGTCTTACCTGGCCCCGCGCCTGCAGACCCTGGCCAGCTACCCGCCGCTGACCATCAAGCGCGATCGGGCCCTGCTGCAGCTGAACCGGGGTCCGCAGTGGCAACCGCTGGATTGGCAGTTTGTCACGCCATGAGACGCCATGGCCTGCTGCTGATGCTCGTGTTGCTGACACCCGTGGCGTCGGCCCTCGAAGGGTTAGCCCCCGAGCAGCCGCAGGTTCAGCTCGATGCCGAGCAGTCACAGCGCTTTCGAGCCTGGTTTACCCGCATCATCGATGAACAGGTGCGGCGCCCCTCGCCGCGTTGGGTCCACCGCGACTGCGCCGGGCTGGTTCGCTTTGCCGTGGCAGAGGCCTTGGCGGATCACGGCGAAAAGTGGCAACGGGCCAACGGCCTGACGCCAAACCAGTTGCCCGCTCCGTTGCAGCTCAACGCCGAGCAGCGAGCATTAAGATTCAACTGGCGCGACATTGACGGCCAGCGCAAGGCCTTTGTCACCGCGCTGGCGTTGATTCAGGGCAACAGTCAATTTGTCAGCAAGGAGATCAATCAGGCGCAACCCGGCGATCTGCTGTTTTTCGATCAAGGGGATGAACAGCACCTGATGGTCTGGATGGGGCAATACATCGCCTATCACACAGGTACAGTCACGCCGCACGACAACGGTTTGCGTGCGGTAACGGTTCAACAGCTCATTCAATGGAAGGACACCCGGTGGCAACCCATTGGCAACAACCCCAACTTTATCGGACTCTATCGGCTGGATTTCTTGTCGCGCTGACCTGGCTGGCTGGCGCTTCACTGGCATCTGCCGACGAGGCCAATCCGACCCCGGCCGAACAGCGCGAGCAGCTGGCCCAGAGTGTGAGTACCCTGCAGCCGGTCCCCGGCAGTGACTACAGTCCGCTGCAAGGGTCGACCTTCTACCTGTTGAGCGATACCAGCTACGGCAGCGATGAAGAGGCCCAGGTCCGTCTCGAAGCCAATGCGAGCGAGCAGTACTATCTGGAGCAGTACGGTGGTGCCGATGTGCGGCTCTACCAGATCCCGGATCCGTTGGCGTTTCTGAAGAAACAGTCCAACCTGCACCGCATCCAGGTCCAGGCCAACTACCGCGGGGAAGGCGCCGCCAATACCCTGAGCTACCTGTGGGACTCCTGGTACAAGAGCAGCCGTCGCTCCTGGCAGCGACTGTTGTCGGCCGATAGTCGCCGGACCGCCACCGAAGTGGCCCCCGAGCTCAGCACCAGCCGGCATATCGATGCTCCGACCCGCTACGAAAATCCCAATCGTTTCGCGCCCATCCCTCAACTGCCGCTGGTCGCCGAGTTCCGCTACCCGCTGTGGCAAGCGGCCGGCATCCAGCCGCCCAAGGGCGTCAAGCTGGAGGGCAGCAGCAGCGATTTTATCGCGCAGCGACCGGGCAACGTCATGATCCCGCTGGGCAAACAGAAGCCGGGACTCTATCTGGTCGAGGCCGTCATCGGCTCCCATCGCGCCACCACCCTGTTGTTTGTCGCCAACAGCATCATCATCACCAAGAATGCCGGTCATCAGATGCTGGCCTGGAGCGTCAACCGCAAGACCGGGGCCCCCATGCCGGGCAGCCAATTGATCTGGAGTGATGGTACCGGCACCCTGCAGAGTCAAACCAGCGATGCCAGCGGCGTTGGCCTGTTCGACCACGTCAGCCCGGAGCACAGCTACCTGCTGGCCCGGGACAGCGAGGGCGGTCTGACCATCGCCGAAAACTTCTACTACGACAGCGAGATCTACAACACCAAGTTGTACGCGGTCACCGACCGTCCGCTCTACCGTCCAGGCGACAAGGTCAACCTGAAATTCATCGCCCGCCACTTCAGCAACGCCCGCGACTCACAGAACGTCGCCGATGGCCAGTTGCAGGTCCGGGTGCTGGATCCCTCGGGCATAGAGCTGCTGCAACAAAAGACCCCCTGGCAGGCCGCAAGCGGCGCCGATCTGAGTTTTACCCTGCCCGCCGATGCCCAACCGGGCGGCTACGAAACCCAGATGCAACTGGGCGACGATCGCTACTCGGCGGCGTTCCGCGTCGCTGAATATGTCAAACCACACTTCGACATCCAGCTGCAGTTCGACTCCCCCAACCACAAGACGGGCGAGCCCATCAAAGGCAAGATCCAGCTGCGTTATCCCAACGGCGATCCGGTGGCCAACGCCGCCATCAGCCTGAGTCTGCGAGCCCAGCAGTTGAGCATGGTGGAAGGCGAGTTGCGCTACGCCGGTCTGTTCCCGGTCAAGCTGCAGCAGCAGGAGCTCAAGAGTGATGCCCAGGGCGAGGTGTCTTTAGAGCTGCCCGCCGCCAAGGAGCCCAGCCGCTACATCGTCACCCTGCTGGCCAACGATGCCGCCGCCTGGCGCGTCAAGAGTACCCGCGAGATCCTGATCGAGCGCGGCTTGACCCCCTATCGATTGCAAGCCAACCAGCAGTTCAGTGCCCCGGGAGAAACCGTCACCTTCGAATGGCAGGCCGAGAGCACGGCGCCGGCCATCGACTCGGTACCGACCAGCTATGAGCTGCTGCGCCTGGAGGATCGCAGCCGTCAGAGCGGGACTATCGCCGCCGGTGCCAGCAGTCTGGATCTGCCGCTGACCGATTCGGGCTCCTACACCCTGTCGTTGCGCGATGAAGCCGGCAACCTGCTGGCTGCGACCAATCACTGGGTCTCCGGCGATGGCATGAAGGCAGCCCCAGGGACCATCGAGGTTCGTCTCGATCGGCCACGCTATGCCGCCGGGGAGACCGCTCAGGCGCTCATCACCTTCCCCGAAGAGGTCGGTGAAGCCCTGCTGACCCTGGAGCGGGATCAGATTGAACATCATGCCCTGCTGACGCAAGGCGGCGACTGGTTCAGCGCCAAGCGCCTGGCTCCGCGCCAGTGGCAGATCAGCATTCCGGTCGAGCAAGCCTTCTCGCCCAACGTCACCTTCTCGGTGCTCTACGCCAAGCAGGGGACCTACCTGTTCCGCAACGCCGGTCTGCTGGTCACCCAACCCAAGGTGGATCTGCAGATCGCCAGCGACAAGCCCAGCTATCAGCCCGGCGACAAGGTCGAGCTGGACCTAACCAGTCTGGTCGCCGGCAAGCCGGTTCCTGCGCAACTGGTGGTCAGCGTGGTCGACGAGATGGTCTACCTGCTGCAACCTGAGTTGGCACCCAATATCCACGACTTCTTCTATCATCCACGTCGCAACAACGTACGCACCACCTCCAGCCTGAACTTCATCACCTACGACATGTCGTTGCCCTATGAGGGCAAGGCCGTCCCCGGACGCCGCTTCAACGAGCGCGGCGTCAAGGTGCTGGAGCGGCCACGCCGCGAGGATAAGGACACGGCGCTCTGGGCCCCCAGCGTGCAAACCGGTCCCGATGGCAAAGCCAAACTCAGCTTCACCATGCCAGATTCTCTGACTCGTTGGCGCATCACGGTGCGTGCCGTGACCCCGGATGGCGTCGTCGGTCAGAAGGCGGACTATATCCGCTCCGACAAGCCCTTCTACCTGAAGTGGACCGGGCCGAGCCGCTTCCGCCAGGGCGATGAACCGATCGTCGAGCTGGTCGCCTTCAACAACCAGAGCGAAAAAACCTCCGGGAATGTCACCATCAGTGGTCTCAAAGAGCCCCATGTCGAGTCATTGGATCTGGTCCCCGGCGCCAATTACCTGCGCCTGCCGCTCACCGAGCTGCTGCCGGGCGAGCTGGACAGTCAGCTGAGTGTCGCCGACCAGACTGTGGACCGCCTGCAGACCCGGGTCACTCTGGCGCCCCAGAGTTGGCCTGCCGAGCAGCAGCAACGGCTGCCGCTGACCGGCTCGGCCCCTCTGACGCTGCCAGCCGATGCCAGCGATCTGCGCATCACGGTGCAATCGACCACCGACAGCGCCCTGCGACGGGTACTCGACGATCTGATTGAATATCCCTACGGCTGCCTGGAGCAGACGGCGAGCCGCCTGATCCCGCTGGCGATCGCCTACCGTCTGGCCGATGACCCAGAAGCACAGAACAAGTTGCGCAGCGAGCTGCTGACCCACCGGGTACGGCTGATCCAGATGGCCAACGTCGATGGCAGCTTCGGCTGGTGGGGCGATCAGACCCAGGGCACCCTGCTGCTCAGCAGCTACGCCTACTACGCCGACTGGTTCACCACCCAGGCGCTGGGACTGAGCCTGCCGGCTGGTCAGGGGGAAGCCCTGCTCGCCATCTACCAGCAAAAAGCCGCCCAGGAGCCCCTGTTGCATCGTCAGTTGGCTCTGTGGTGGATGGCCCAGATGGGGCAACCGGTTGACACCCTGCAGCAAGGGGTGGATGAGGCCCTGCTGGCTGAGCTCGCCAAGCGTCATCCTCCGCAAGCAACCCTGGCGGCCGAGCAGCCCGAGGCAGCCCCCAGCGCCGCACAGCCTGTAAGTGCTGCACAACCTATAAGTGCCGCTCAGCCCACCAGCGCCGCCCTCGGCACCACCGAGATGGCAGCCGTTACCGCCAGTGGCGCCCTCCCTGCCCAACCCGTGAAAACCGAGCAGGAGCCGGGGGCCGCCACCAGCGAACCGACGGTATTGGCGACCTGGAGTCCCAACGGGATGATTTTCGCCGATCCACAGAGCGATCAGGCCCTGGTGCTGGCCATGCAGCTGAGTCAACAGGTCCACCAACTGCGTCACTCACCGCTGCCATCGGCACTGCAGCAAGAAAGCAAACGCTGGCAAGTGCTGATCGCCGCCAGCCAGGAGCCCCTGCTGCAACTGCTGGCTCGGATGGCCGATCGCATGGTGCCCAGCAAGCCGCAAATCGAAGCCCTGCTGGCACGGGTCACTCCGCAGAGCCCGACGTTGGAACGCTCCTTGCTGCTCAGTCTGCTGCAACCGCAGATCTCGACGCCCCAGAGCGATGCCACGGCCTTCAAGCCGACCGATAGCTGGCGTCTGAGCCATCTGCCGAGCGGGACTCCCCAGTGGCGGTGGCAGGGAGGCGCGCTGCCGAAGTCGGTGCAATGGAGCGGCCCCCTGCCCGCCGACAGCGAGATGCTGGTGCGTTATCGCAGTGCCGAGACCCCTGCTGCCTCCCTGCCGGTCACACTGCAACGCACCCTCTACCGCCTCGAGCCCCTGAGCGATGGCAGCGGCTTTAACGCCGTGGCGCTCAAGAGTGGCGATGAGCTGCAGAGCAATGCCCTCTACGTCGATGAGTTTGTCCTGACACCGGCCGAGCAACAGGTCTACCGCTTTGGTCTGCTGGAGGCTGCCTTGCCGCCGGGAGCCAGCGTCGAACCCTCCACCTGGGGGATCCAGGTCGCCGGGTTGGATGGCAACACGGCCCCCGTCAGCTTCAGCCGCGCTCAGTACGAAGAGGGCGAGCTCTCCTATCGGGTGCCAGTGCCGGAGCTCAATGGCCCGCTAACTGTGCGCCAGTTGCTGCGTTTTGCCGAGCGCGGTCGCTTCCATCTGCCCGCCAGCCGTTACTTCCGCATGTATCAACCGGCGGACAAGGCGCTGACCGACGACGGTCAGTCGCAGCAGTGGCTGGTGGAATAAGTGATGAGATGGCACCGCCCACTCCTGGCCATCGGCCTGCTGGTCGTTGTCCCCTGCAGTTGGGGACGCGACCACTGGCCCGATCGGCTGGCGCTGGGCGGCGCCGAACCGCGTCTGTGGCAGCAGCCCGACACTCAGGCCCAACCGTTACCGAGCCAGTTGCAGACGCCGCTGGGCAGTCTCTGGAAGTTGTTTGTCTACAGCTATCTGCAGGCTAACGCGCTGCAGGAGCCGAAGCTGCAGTGTACCGGTCAGGATCCACAGCAGGAGCGCTATTGCTGCGATCCCGGCGAGAGCGTGGGGCGCGATGAGGCGCTGATCCGCTCCTGTGGTCTCTATTTCGCCCCCGAGCGGTTGGGGATCCAGCCCACCGCCTGGCAGCACTTCTGGCAGCAACGACAAGCCCCGGAGTGGCTGCAGGAGCTGTCACACCTGCAACCGCAGCAGCAAGTCAGCGTCAGCAGCCTGCTCAGCGCCCTGGCCATCATTCCTCCCGAGGTACAGCAACAGGCCCGTCAGACCCTCAGCGGCGTGGTGTTGCACGGTCGCGGCAAGGCGGCGGTCGGTAGCCTCGGCACCCTGCTCGGCGTCAAAACCTATACCCAACCCACGGACGAGTGGGGGCGAGTGGGCGGCGGCGCCGGTTGGAGTGACAACGGCACGCCGCTCTGGTTCGGCGGGCAAGGCAGCAGCAGTGCGGTACTCAGCCGCCTAGCCCCATTCATCGCCCGGCAGTTACAGCAGGAACCGGCCCCCAGTGACAGCAGTTGCGTGCAGGTCCGTTATTTTGCCCGCTACCCGCTGGCCCGGATCCGCCACCACCACGAGACGGTGAGTCAAGCCGGGCCGCTAGCCGGCCGTTACCAACTCGAGTTTGTCAACGGCCAACAACTGGACTGGCAGGCCGAGGCGGGCCACTTCCGGCTCGAGCCAACCGCTCAAGGCTCCCCGGTGATCTGGGGCCGTTTCGCGGAGCCTGAGTATGTCGCCCGCGTCGTCGATCGGGAGGGCGATGGCCGCCACCCGCAAGCCGCCCGCGCCCTGGCCGTTGCCGCACGCAGCTATCTGCAGCAGCAGGCCCGCCATCAGGGAGATTGCCTGCAACTGGATGACAGCTCGCGCTTTCAGCGGGTCTCCCCCCATGCCCCGTCGACGGCAGCACTGGCCGCCGCACGCAGCACGGATCGGCTGATCCTGCGGGGCGTCGAGGTGCAGTATCACAGCGACAGACCCCAGGCCAACCGCCTGAGCTGGCAGCAGGCGGTAGCCTGGGATCAGAGCGGTCTCGACTTCACCGCCATCCTGGCTCGCGCCTATCCGGGCGCCACCCTGAATCTCGCCGACCAGCAGCAGGCGGCCGACTGCATCCGGCTGGCTGAAGCTCAGGGCTGGCTGCAACACCAGGCCCCCCACTGGCAGGCGCGCCTGCAGGCGGAGCCCGGCTTCGAACCGCCGCCCCAGCCCTTGGGCGTCTGTCTGTTGCCGCAAGGCCGCCCCTATGCCGACAAGCAGGCGCAACGCATCTACGTGCGTCCGAACTCCTCCTTGGATGGACGCATCGCTCTGACTCACGAATATCTGCATCTGGCCTTCGCCCATCATCCCAACGGTGAAGACGAAACCTATATTGAAGACCTGGCGCGACGCCTGGTAAGAGGTGAACCATGACTCGAACGATACACGCTCGCCTGCTCTGGCTGGCATGCCTGCCCCTGGCACTCAACGCCGCCGAACAGGTGGAGCTGATGAACCCGACCGGTGGTTGGCGCGCCGGGCAGGCTGACGCCGATCAGTACCTGCAGGAGGTCCACTACCCGGCCAACTCGGTCTCGGTCCCCCCGGATCAGGGCAAGGAGAGTCTGATCCGCGGCCAGATCGCCAATCGCCCCAAGGGGGCCAAGGGGGCCAAGGCGCCCTATACCCTGGTGGTCAACGGCATCGCCATGCCGCAACGCATCGAGGAGGATGGCAGCTTTGCCCGCCCCTACTCCTTCGCCGCGGGCAGCAATAGCGTCGAGCTCCGCAGCCCGGATGGTCAGGCCAGCAAGCGCGTGCAATTTTATGACGATCAGGGCGGCCAACTCAGACCCAAGCTGCGCATCCTGCTCTCCTGGGATACCGACAATACCGATCTGGATCTGCACGTCGTCACCCCGGATGGCGAGCATGTCTACTATGGCAACCGGGTGCTGGAGAACGGTGGCGCTCTGGATGTCGACGTCACCACCGGCTATGGCCCGGAGATCTTCGCTTCGGCCGCGCCGCAACCGGGCAACTATCTGGTCTACGTCAACTACTATGGCAGTGGCGAGGGGGAGAACAGCGTGACCACGGCACAGGTCAGCGTGATCACCGATGAGGGCGAAGCCGACGAACAGCAGCAGATCTTCCGCGTGCCGCTGCGCAAGGCCGGCGAGCTGACCCTGGTCAACCAGTTCGTCCTGCCCTGAGTCGATCGCCTGATCCCAGAAAGAGAAAGGGAGGCAAATGCCTCCCTTTTTGGACTCACACGTTCATCGGTTTCCAACTTTCATTGTCGCCCGTCAGACGTGAATGTCGATATTACTGCCCAGGCTGCCACTCGATGAGCTCGGGGTCGTGCTCTGAACGGTTTGCACCGCCCCTTGCAGCAACGCCAGAGCGGCCTCACCTTGTGCTTCCTGTTGCTTCTTGCTCAACGAAGCGATCATCGCCTCTTGACCATAGTTTCCAGTTGCAGCGGTAACATTCATATTGACACCCTCCTGTCCAACCTCATTATCGGCCAAAGGCGGACAAGGTTTAGCCGAAAATCAAAAATTTTAGCCCGGCGGCAGAATTGTATTCTGTTGAGCCCCAAGGTGCCGACGGTGCCACAGCCGATAACCGCCGTACCCGACGGCCAGCAGCAGGGCATACAGGGCCTCGCTCGCCAGGGCCACCAGCACCAGCAGGCACAAGAGTACGCCGAGCCCCGCCAGCCCGCGGCCAATGCCCGGCAGCAGACGCCAACCGGCCGCCATGCACAAGAGATAGACCAGGATGAAGTTGCCATTGGCGTAGCGGATCAGGCTGTCGAGTGGCAGATGCAGCCAGAAGATCAGCGAGATGGCCAGCACACAGACCCCGAGCACACACAACAGGGCGCGGATCGGCGTGCCCCGGATCGACAATCGCGCCAGCCCGCGCGGCAACTTCCCCTCCTCAGCCAGGCTCCAGATCAGGCGGGCAAAACCCAGCAGATAGATGTTGATGCTGGCAAAACAGGAGAGATAGCCCAGCACGGCCACCAACCATTTGGCGGTGGGTCCCAACAGCAGCTCCAGCAGCACCGGGATCGAGCTGCCATTGCGCGCCTCGGAGCCGTAGAGGCCAAACTTCAGCACCGCCACCGAGTTGATCCAGTAGACCAGACCGGCCAGCAAGACGCCGCACAACAGGGCGATGGGATAGTCCCGCCGCGGATGGCGGAACTCCTCGCCCATATGGGCAAAGGCCTCCAACCCGACGAAGCACCAGAACATCACCGCCAGGGCACTGGCCAGATCCGGCCATTCACTCGCCTGCGGCAGTGGCGGCAGGCCATCGCGCCAGCTCAGATCCCCCAACAGCCAGATCAGCACCGACAACAGCAGGATCCCCAACGCAATCGCCAGTTGCAGATTGCCCGAGGAGCGGGTCCCGCGCAGCCCCAGCAGCAGAACCCCCAGCAGCGTCAGCAGTTGCACGCCCCAGAGGGCCCAGGCGTTCATCACCAGCAGCGCATGCCAGAAGCCGGAGGCGATATTCAGAGCCGCCGGCAGCCCCACCGGCAGGACGGCGAGAAACAAGAAGGCGGAAAAACGTTCGGCCCCAGCCCCGAAAGCCAGACCGATCAGATGCGGCGCACCACCCGCGTGGGGATAACGGCGCCCGAGACGGGCAAAGGTAAAGGCAATGGGCAGCACCAGCAGGATCAGCAACACCCAGGCCCAGAGCGACGAGCGTCCCGCCATGGCGGCAGCCGTCGCGGGAACGACGAAGATCCCGGTCCCCAGCAACGAGGTCGCCAGCAGGCCGATCCCCTGCAGCAACCCCAACTCTTTTTGCAAACGCGACATCCGACTCCACCTTCCAGCATCCGGGCCATCATGGTAGACCGTCACGGCAGCGGCGACCAGCCCCAAGCGAAGCTAAGCCACCGAACCTTCACCATGAAAAAGGCCCCCACGCATGGAGGCCTAAACGCGAACCAGCCTGCCGCTCGACCGGCGCGCCGGCATGGATCAGGATTCCCGCTCCAGAATGGTCCGGATGATGCCGCTGGTTGAACAGCCATCCTCAAAGTTGAGAACCAGCACCTGGCCACCGTTGGCGGTCACCTCTTCATAACCGGCAATCTCATGCGGCTGATAATCCCCGCCCTTGACCAGCAGATCCGGCAGTACCTCGGCGATGACCCGACGCGGGGTGTCCTCGCTAAAGGGCACCACCCAATCGACCGCCCCCAGACCCGCCAGCACCGCCATGCGGCGATCCACCGGGTTGACCGGACGGCCAGGCCCCTTCAGGCGGGTCACCGAGGCATCATCATTGACCGCCACGATCAGGCGATCGCCGAGCTTGCGCGCATTCTGCAGGTAGGAGACGTGGCCGGCATGCAGGATATCGAAGCAGCCGTTGGTCATCACCACCCGCTCGCCCCGACGCCGCGCGGCCTCGACGGCAAACTTCAACTGCTGTTCGGTGACCACGCCAAACCCGGACTCATTGTCGCCGTAGACGGCATTGGCCAACTCGATCGGACTGACGGTCGAGGTGCCCAGCTTGCCAACGACGATGCCGGCCGCGGTGTTGGCCAGCGCACAGGACTCATCCAGTGACTTGCCGGCGGCCAGCGCCGTCGCCAGGGTACCGATCACGGTATCGCCGGCACCAGTCACATCGTAGACCTCATGGGCCTGAGCAGGCAGGTGCAGCTCATCTTGACCGGCGCGGATCAGCGTCATGCCGTGTTCGGAGCGGGTGACCAGCAACGCATCCAGCTCGAAGCGCTCGACCAGCGCCAACCCCTTTTGCACCAGATCCTGCTCATCGCGCACCTTGCCGACCACCGCCTCAAACTCCGACATGTTCGGCGTCAGCAGGGTGGCGCCGCGATACTTGTCAAAATCGGTCCCCTTGGGATCCACCAGCACCGGCACCCGGGCCGCCCGGGCCTGAACGATCATCTGGCGAACCGACTCCAAGGCTCCCTTGCCATAGTCGGAGAGAATGACGACATCGACCTCGGCCAGCAGCGCCTGCATCTTGCTCAATAACGGCTCGGGATCGACCGCGTGGAATCCCTCTTCAAAATCCAGCCGCAGCAGCTGTTGATTGCGGCTGAGGATCCGCAGCTTGGTGATGGTCGGGAAATTGGGCACCGAGACAAAATCGGTCTGCACGCCGACCGAGGTCAACTTCTCTGTCAATGCTAAGGCGGCTTCATCCTGACCGGTCAGCCCCAACAGCAGGGAGCGCGCCCCTAAGGCGGCGACGTTCAGCGCCACGTTGGCGGCGCCCCCGGGGCGCTCCTCATTGTGCTCTACCTTGACCACGGGCACCGGGGCCTCAGGAGAGATGCGACCGGTTGGCCCCGACCAGTAGCGGTCCAACATGACATCGCCCACCACCAACACCCGGGCCTTTTCAAAATCAGGCAGCGTGATTTTCATAACTCAAGTCTCTCACTGACAAAATCCCGCCGCAGTCTACCACAGGGCGCAGAGCGATTCGCCTGATGCCGGGCAAATCTGCTAACATGCGGGGCGGTTTTCCCCGTCATGGAGTATCTCGATGCCTTCCGCCCGCTTCACTCTGACGATGTTGCACCCTCGCTACTGGCCGATCTGGTGTGGCCTTGGCCTGCTCTGGTTGCTGGTGCAACTGCCCTATCCCTGGCAGATGGCCATTGGCCGTCGCCTGGGGCGCCTGGCCATGCCATTGATGAAACGCCGGGTGCAGATCGCCCGCCGCAACCTGGAGCTGGCACTGCCGGAGCTGGATGCCGCCGAACGGGAGCGCCTGCTGTATGCCAACTTCGAGAGTGTCGGCTGCGCCATATTCGAAACCGGGATGGCCTGGTTCTGGTCCAATCGCCGCATGCGCCGCTGGATGCAGATCGAGGGCGAGGAACATGTCCGCAATGCGCTGGCCAGTGGTTCCGGCATGCTACTGCTCTCTTGTCACTTCATGACACTGGAGCTCAACGCCCGCATGTTCGGTCTGTTGCAGCCCGGCGTCGGTGTCTATCGCCCCAACGACAATCCGGTCTATGAGTACGCCCAGGTGCGCGGCCGCACCCGCTCCAACAAGTACCTGCTGGATCGCGGCGACATCAAGGGGATGGTCAAGGCGCTGCGCAAGGGAGAAGCCCTCTGGTACGCCCCGGATCACGACTACGGACGCCACGCCAGCGTCTTCGTCCCCTTCTTCGCCGTGGAGCACAGCGCCACCATCACGGGGACCGCCACCCTGGCCCGGGTCAAAAATACGGTGGTGCTGCCCTGTTACACCCTGCGTCTGCCCGAGGGCGGTTATCGCCTGATCATCGAGGCCCCCCTGAGCGACTTTCCCAGCGGCGATGAACTGCTCGACGCCAGCAGCAGCAATCGGGTCATTGAGGCCGCGGTGCGGCGCGCCCCGGAGCAGTACATGTGGCTGCACCGACGCTTCAAGACCCGACCCAATCGCGACGATCCCTCGCGCTACTGAGTCCACTTCCCCTCGACAGAGGCGCATAAAAAGCACTGCGACCAAGGCAGTAATGCCGATCAGTTAAGGATCCATTGACCGATCCTCAGGCTGTGTAAAAATCC
>JASDSW010000038.1:0-22850 GCA_041441555.1 Aeromonadaceae bacterium | reverse complement strand
CCGAAGCCGAAGCCGAAGCCGAAGCCGAAGCCGAAGCCGAAGCCGAAGCCGAAGCCGAAGCGCCGAACGCGGAAAGTACGAGCGACGAGGTGCTGCAGCCAGAGACTCAGAATAAGCCACAAGCCGGCGGTTTCTTTGGTCGGCTGGTGCAGGGACTGATGCGCACCCGGCAGAATATCGGGGCTGGATTCCTGGCGTTGTTCCGCGGCAAAAAGCTCGATGACGATCTATTCGAAGAGCTGGAGACCCAGCTGTTGACTGCGGACCTGGGTGTCGAAACCTCGGCTCGTATCATCAAGAACCTCACCCAACAGGCGTCGTTCCGTCAGTTGCAGGATGCTGAAGCCCTTTATGAGCTGCTCAAGCAGGAGATGGCGGATATTCTGCAGCCGGTGGATCAGCCGCTGGTGATCGACATGAGCAAAAAGCCCTATGTCATTCTGATGGTTGGGGTGAACGGCGTGGGCAAAACCACCACCATCGGCAAGCTGGCCAAGCGTTTTCAACGAGAAGGCAAGTCGGTGATGCTGGCGGCGGGCGATACCTTCCGGGCAGCAGCGGTTGAGCAGTTGCAGGTGTGGGGTCAGCGTAACCAGATCCCGGTGATCGCCCAACATACCGGCGCCGACTCCGCCTCGGTGATCTTCGATGCGGTGCAGGCCGCCCGGGCTCGCGGTATCGATGTGTTGATAGCCGATACCGCCGGACGGTTGCAGAACAAGGCGCATCTGATGGATGAACTGAAGAAGATCGTGCGGGTCATGAAGAAGCTGGATGATGCGGCGCCCCACGAAGTCATGTTGACTCTGGATGCCGGAACCGGTCAAAACGCCTTGAGCCAGGCCAAATTATTCGGTGAGGCGGTGGGTATCAGCGGTATCACGCTGACCAAGCTGGATGGCACCGCCAAGGGCGGTGTCATCTTCGCGGTGGCCGATAAGTTTGGCATCCCAATCCGCTACATCGGGGTTGGGGAAGGGATCGAGGATCTGCGGCCATTTGCCGCGGGTGATTTTATCGAGGCGCTGTTTAGCCGGGAGTCTCATTAACCATGATTCGTTTCGAACAGGTCAGCAAGCACTATCCCGGGGGGCATCAGGCCCTGCAAAAGGTCAGTTTCCACCTGCAGCAGGGCGAGATGGCCTTTCTCACCGGCCATTCCGGTGCCGGGAAGAGTACCCTGCTCAAGTTAATCGCGGTGATGGAGCGACCGAGCGATGGTCGCATCAGTTTCCATTGCCATGATGTCAGCCGGATTGCCCGTCGCGATATTCCGTACATTCGCCGCCAAATCGGCATGATTTTCCAAGACCACCGTCTGCTGCTGGATCGTTCCGTGTTCGATAATGTGGCCTTGCCGCTGATCATCGACGGGTTTACGCCGGCCGAGGTTCATAAGCGGGTGTCGGCGGCGCTGGATAAGGTTGGTTTGCACGATAAGGCGGGCTACCTGCCCATGATGCTCTCTGGCGGTGAACAGCAGCGGGTGGGGATCGCCCGGGCCATCGTCAATACGCCGCCGCTGCTGCTGGCCGATGAGCCGACCGGGAATCTGGATGCCCAACTGGCGGCCGATATCATGCAGCTGTTCACCGAATTCAATGATGTTGGGGTGACTGTGCTGATCGCCTCCCATGATCAGGGTCTCATCCGCCAGAGTGGTCGTCGTACCCTGACGCTGCAGACGGGCCGTTTGGTGGCCGACAGTGCCCATGGAGGTATCGATGAAGCGTAAACGTCATAGCTCGACCCTGTCACGAGCGCTCTCGCTGCTCTTTTATCATCACCTGCAAGAGGCCAAGCGGGCTGTTGCCGGGATCTGGTTTGCCCCTCTGACCTCTTTGATGACCATCGGGGTCATCGGCATCAGCTTGGCGTTGCCGGCGACTCTATACGTGGTACTGAAGAATGCGCAGACCGTCAGCGATCAGTGGCAAAAAGGGACGCAAATCACCCTTTATTTGCACAAGGGAACGGCGGATACCGTGGCTCTGTCACTGAGTGAGCGCATCAAGAGTCTGCCGGAAGTGGCGGCGGTGCGTTATATCTCGCCTGAACAGGCGCTCGAGGAGTTTAGCTCGCTGTCGGGATTTAGCGGCGTCATGGAGGATCTGAGCCGCAACCCTCTGCCGCCGGTGCTCGAGGTGACGCCTCAGCCGCAATCTCGCTCCATGGCGGGAGCCAAGGCCTTGCTGGCCAAGTTGATGCAGGAAGCCGATGTCGAACAGGGCAAGTTGGACCTGCAATGGTTGGAGCGGTTGGATGGCATCGTCAACCTGTTGCGTCATTCCAACCAGGGCATCGTCGGCCTGCTGTTACTGGGGGTGCTGCTGACGGTGGCCAACACGCTCAGACTGAACATTCTCAGTCGGCGGCAGGAGATCGAGGTGATGAAGTTGGTGGGGGCGACGGATCGCTTCATCTATCGGCCCTATCTCTATCTGGGGCTCTGGTATGGCTTGATCGGCGGCTTGTTGGCTTGGTGGCTATGCGAAGTCCTGATGCTCTGGAGCGACAGCGTCGTCGATGAACTGGCCTCCTTGTACGACAGTTCATTC
The DNA here is from genome assembly GCA_041441555.1 of Aeromonadaceae bacterium. Lineage (GTDB taxonomy): Bacteria > Pseudomonadota > Gammaproteobacteria > Enterobacterales > Aeromonadaceae > Pseudaeromonas. The sequence goes on along the minus strand of JASDSW010000038.1, from coordinate 20,292 downwards.
CATCTGGTTGGTTTGACGGCCGGTGAGGGGTTCAATCTGTTGCTGTTGAGCATTTTGCTGGGAATTGGTGCCGCCTGGTTTTCGGTCTACCGCCACATCCGGGAAATCGAACCGAGCTAAAGATGGGCGCCCTCTTGATAGGAGTGTGAGTCACATACGATTTATGCGGTTATTGGCGGAACTTTTTGCGGGTTTCAGCACTCTGAGTTACGAGGGTTAAATCTGGGTGTCGATGAAGAAAGATCATTGCCCCGGCAGCATGTTTGACTGGCTCGATTCTGTATTTATGAACATGCTTTTTCTGGGGGAAACTTGATCGTTTCCCCCTTTTTTATGTATATAGATAGACCCGCCGTGGATCTTGGCGATTCGCTCGGCGGGTATGTGGTACAGTCCGCTGGGATAGATAAAGAGGTTAAACGATGACTACTGCTATTCAGCAATCCATGTTTCTCGTTCCCCAGGGTAGCCTGGAGGGATACATTCAGACGGTGAACAGCATTCCGGTGCTGACGGCCGCAGAGGAGCGTGAGTTGGCTGAACGTCTGCAGCAACAGGGCGATCTGGAAGCTGCGCGTCAGCTGGTTATGTCGCATCTGCGGTTTGTCGTCCATATCGCTCGTAGCTATGCCGGTTATGGCCTGCCGCAGGCCGATCTGATCCAAGAAGGCAATATCGGCTTGATGAAGGCGGTGAAGCGCTTCGATCCGAGCGTGGGGGTCCGCCTGGTCTCCTTCGCGGTGCACTGGATCAAGTCCGAAATCCACGAATTTGTGCTGCGCAACTGGCGCATGGTCAAGGTGGCTACCACCAAGGCTCAACGCAAGCTGTTCTTCAACCTGCGCAAGGCGAAGAAGCACCTGGGCTGGTTCAGCGGTGAAGAGATCCGCGCTGTGGCCGACGATCTGGGGGTTTCACCTCAGGAAGTGGTTGAAATGGAAGCCCGGATGAGCGGTCACGACGTCGCCTTCGATGGCTACGACGATGACGATGGCGAAGGGGTCGCCTACGCGCCGGTGCACTATTTGGAAGACAAGAATTCCGATTTGGCCGCGACCTTCGAGAGCGACAACTGGGAGCAGCGCGCCGAACAGAAGCTGGCTCTGGCCCTGCAAGGGCTGGATGAGCGCAGCCAGTTCATCGTCAAGCGTCGCTGGCTGGATGATGACAAGGCCACCCTGCAGGAGCTGGCCGATCTCTATTCAGTTTCGGCGGAGCGGGTGCGCCAGCTGGAAAAGAATGCGTTGAAACGCCTGAAGGATGTGTTGGAAGGCTGAGGATGATCGGTCTTCTAGAGAGTCAAAAGCCAGTCGTGAGACTGGCTTTTTTGTCGATGGCACTCGGCGGCAGCATTCGCTCGCGCGTCACTCCATCTCGTCGAAACGGGCGGCAACCAGCTGCTCGACTGCGGCCATGACCGCCTCGGCATCCTCTCCCTCGCAGGTGACATGAATGCTCTGCCCCTGCGCCGCTTCCACCATCAATAATCCCATCACGCTATCGGCACTGGCCTCTTTTTCGCCGTTGCTGACCATGATGGTGGCCTGATAGCTGGCGGTGAGCTGGACCAGCTTGATGGCCGCCCGGGCGTGCAGTCCCAGCTTGTTGATGATGGGAAGTCGCTTCTCAATGCGTGGCATTTTGTTTCTCCAGGGTCCGGTGACGAACCTGCACCGTCTTGTTACGCGCCCGGAAACTGGCCGCCAACTGTTCCGTGATAAACACGGATCTGTGTTGCCCTCCGGTACAGCCGATGGCGACCGTGACATAACTGCGATTGTTGCGCTCCAAATGGGGGAGCCAGTTGCTGAGCAGGGTATCGATCTGCTGGCTGTAGAGCATGACGTCCGGCTGAGCCTGCAGATAATCACGAACCGGGCCGTCCAGCCCGGTCAGCGGCCGAAGTTCAGGAACCCAATGCGGATTCGGCAAGAAGCGGGCATCGAAGACGAAGTCGGCATCCTTGGGGGTGCCATGCTTGAAGCCGAAGGATTCGAAGACCAGAACCAGCTCCTTCTCCTTGCGGCCCAGGATCCGCTCACAGATCTGCTCGCTGAGGTCGTGGATGCTGAGCGTGCTGGTATCGATGCGCAGATCGGCGGTCGAGGAGAGGGGGGCGAGCAGGTGGGTCTCCTGCAGGATCGCCTGATCCAGCGACAGATGTTTGCGCGAGAGGGGATGCAGGCGGCGGCTCTCGCCATAGCGCCGGATCAGGGTGGCGTTGTCGGCATCGGTGAAGATGCTGGAGTATTCAATGTCGCTGGCTTGGCGGATTTGGCCGAGCAGATTCTCGATATCGCCACTCTGCTCGGGCATGTTGCGGACGTCGATGCTGACCGCCAACTGATCGTGGCGGCCGCGAGTCTCGTTAACCAGTTGCGGCAGCAACGTCACCGGCAGGTTGTCGACGCAGTAGTAGCCGAGATCCTCCAACACGCGCAGCGCGATGGTTTTTCCAGAGCCGGAGCGGCCACTGACGACGATCAGTTTCATGGTTTCCTCAAGGGGCGATCATCAGTTGGTAGAGGGCTTCGTCATCCTCGGCCTGGCGCAACTGACGGCAAAATGCTTTGTCATTGAGTTTGCTGGCGATGAGCGAAAGCGTCTTGAGGTGCGTCTTGCACTCGCTTTCGGGGACCAGCAAGGCAAACAAAATATCGACGGGTTGGTTGTCGATGGCGTCGAAGGCGATGGCTTGTTCCAGCGTCAGAAACACGGCGGTCAGTGGGTGACCATCGGGGATGCGGCCGTGGGGAATGGCGATGGCACCACCGATGCCGGTGCTTCCCATCTTTTCGCGAGCAAGGAGTCGTTCGAACAACTCCTGCTCATCGAGCCCTAAACGTTGCGCGGCCAACTCGCTGATGAGCTCGATGGCCCGCTTTTTACTGGAACAAGGGACCGCACTTTTGGTGCAGTCCCTGCTGAGGAAATCCTGAATCAACATAGTTACTTACTATTCAACTTATCTTTATGCTTGATCAACTGGCGGTCCAGCTTATCGATCAGCACATCGATTGCCGCATACATGTCGCTGTGTTCTGAATTGGCAAACAGTTCACCCCCATTGACGTTGAGCTTGGCCTCGGCAATCTGCTTGAGCTTCTCGACCGTCAGGATGACTTGCACATTGTTGATCTGTTCAAAATGACGCTCCAGCTTGGCAAATTTGCCATTTACGAAGTCACGCAGCGGGTCGGTAATTTCGATGTGATGACCTGACAGGTTAATTTGCATAACGTCTTCCTTTTGTTTGGCCTACAGCAGGCGTTTGCGCTGACTGGATGGTGGTATTGACAGCGACTCTCGATATTTAGCGATGGTCCGTCTGGCTACCATAATACCTTGTTCAGTAAGCAAATCCGCGATCTTGCTATCGCTTAGGGGTTTTGCCGGGTTTTCAGCCGCCACCAGCTTCTTGATCAAGGCGCGAATGGCAGTGGAAGAGCACTCCCCTCCATTATCAGTATTGACGTGACTGGAGAAAAAGTATTTCAGTTCGAAGATCCCGCGTGGGGTATGCATGAATTTTTGTGTGGTGACGCGGGAAATGGTGGACTCATGCATCTCGACTGCCTCGGCGACATCGTTGAGGACCATGGGCTTCATCGCCTCTTCCCCATATTCGAAGAAGTCCTGTTGCTGCTCCACGATGCAGTTGGCCACCTTCAGCAGGGTCTCATTCCGGCTCTCCAGGCTCTTGATGAACCACTTGGCCTCTTGCAGGTGGGAGCGGATGAACTGACTGTCGCTGCTGTTGCGGGCATTGCGCGCCATGGCCGCATAGGTCTCGTTGATGCGGATCTTCGGCATCGAGTCGGGATTCAGCTCCACCACCCACTTGCCATTTTTCTTGCTGACGGCCACGTCGGGAATCACATATTGGGATTCAGATTGCAGCACGCTGTTCCCCGGGCGAGGCTCCAGGTGCAGGATCAGATCGAGCGCCTCCTTGAGGTCCCCCTCTTTGAGCTGCATCTTGCGCGCCAGGGTGCGGTAGTCGCGATTGCCGAGCAGATCCATATGCTCTTTGAGGATGATTTTCGCCTCGCGTAACCAAGGCGTGTTTTCCGGGAACTGACCCAACTGGATCAGCAGGCACTCCTGTACCGAACGGGAAGCCACGCCGATGGGATCGAAATGCTGGATGCGTTTGAGGACGGCTTCCACCTCATCCATTTCGACTTCCCGGTCATCGGCTTGCACTGCCTCGAGAATGTCCTCCAGGCTGACGGTCAGATAACCCGAATCGTCGATGGCGTCGATGAGCGCGAGGGCGATGGCCTGATCCAGCTCGCTGAACCGCGTGAGCTGCATCTGCCACAGCAAGTAATCCTGCAGCGTTTCGGTCGTTTCACCCTGGTAGACGGGTTCATCATCGCCACTGGGCAGCCCGCTGGCCTGATGGGTCCCGGCGGTGTAGAGCTCATCCCAGGTGGTGTCCATCGGCAGCTCATCCGGCATGTTTTCCTGATTCAGCGCCTCGCTGGTGTTGAGCTGGCTATCGTCGGTGGCCTCGTGGCTCTCCTCGGTTGGCGCTTCGGCCCGCTCCTGATCCGACAGCGACTCCAGACCTTCACTCTCTTCCTGTTCGAGCAGCGGATTGGCATCCAGCGCCTGCTGGATCTCCTGCTGAAGTTCCAGCGTCGAGAGTTGAAGTAGGCGGATGGCCTGCTGAAGTTGTGGCGTCATGGCCAGTGACTGGCCGAGGCGCAACTGTAATGTCGGTTTCATTAATATCGCTCAGTCCTTAATCGATAACCTGGGTACCGCCAAGATGGCTCGAGAATTAGTTACAGCGTAAAGCCTTCTCCCAAATAAACTTTTTTGACCTGCTCATCGTTGAGGATCTCGCTCGGCGTCCCCTGTGCAATAAGCTTGCCATGACTGACGATATAGGCTTTTTCGCAGACATCCAAGGTTTCTCGCACATTATGATCGGTAATCAGCACGCCGAGCCCCCGATCGCGCAGGTGTTCGATGATGCGTTTGATGTCGATGACCGAAATTGGATCGACCCCGGCGAAGGGTTCATCCAGCAGGATGAAGCGGGGGTCGGCGGCCAGGGCTCTGGCAATTTCGACCCGCCGGCGCTCGCCACCGGAGAGACTCATCCCCAGGGTGTGGCGAATGTGCACGATATGAAACTCTTCGAGCAGCGACTCCATCTTGTCGGTACGTTGCTCGTCGGTCAGATCGCGGCGGACTTCCAGAACGCCCATCAGGTTTTGTTCTACGGTGAGGCGGCGGAAGATGGAGGCTTCCTGCGGCAGATAACCGATGCCGCTTCTGGCCCGCTCGTGCATGGGCAGGGTGGTGATGTCGAGGTCGTCCACGGAGACGACGCCGCCATCCTGGGGCACCAGACCGACGATCATGTAGAAGGAGGTGGTCTTGCCGGCACCATTTGGACCTAACAATCCCACGACCTGGCCGGTTTCGACCTGCAGGCTGACATCGCTGACGACGGTTCGCCCCTTGTAGCTCTTCTTCAGTGCGCTGGCTTGCAACAACGACATATTACTGACCATCCTTCTTCGGCGCTTGTCCCTGATCGGACATCTGCTCAGGCATGAAGACGGTCTTGACGCGCGAGCCCTTGCTGGTGGTCTCCGCCGTCATCTGCTGCTTCTGGATGTCATAGCGGATGACGTCGCTGGTGACCTTGTTGTCTTCCTGCTGCAGCTCGGCCTGCTCGGTCAGGATGACCAATTTCTCACTCAGCTTGTAGTGCAGCCGTTTGGCGCGCGCGTTGACCGGTTTGCCATTGTCCAGGATCTGGAAAAAGGTGGCGGGGGAGCCATAGGCGATCATCTCCTCGGCCCCTTTTTCACCCTTGCGCAACACCTCGACCTTATCGGCGGTGATCTTGATGGTTCCCTGCGTGATGACCACCGCATCGAGAAACGAGACCTTGTTCTCCCCGAGCTCCGCCAGTTGGCGATTGGAGTCGACATAGATTTTTTCTTGGTAATCGGTCTGCTTGGCGACGGCTGGCATTGCCAGCAGCAGGCAGCAGAGCAGATTAACGGGGTTGGTTAAAATAGATCGCATGGCTGTCATCCAGTAGTTCATAGCTGTTTTGGTCCAAATTCCCACGCAGCCCCTTGCCTTGGGTGTGGAAGCTTGGCCCTTCGATCTCGACCTGAAGGTTGGTTCGGACTTGTTGATTGGTCAGGTCCAGCTCCAGATAGTCGGTGGTCAGTCGCTCAACGGTCGGATTGGGTAGCAGATTCTCTAACTGCACCTTGTTCCGCAAGATGGCGCTGTCTTCTTGATTGAGAATGCCCTTTTCGCCCCGGAGCAGCCAGTTGGGCCGGCCTTGGGGATCCCGGGTCGTGACGCGCGGATGCTCCAGCTCGCTCATCTCCAACTGGGGGTAATATTCGGCGTAGTCGGCTTGCAGCTCTTGTTGCAGCTGGCCTTTGGCGTCGTAGTGGCGGGTGTGCAACTGGCGGACGGTCGAGGAGGGCTGATAGATGGTCCCCTGATGCCGTTGCGGGTCATCGCTGGAGTCGAACCAGCGCCAGAGCCCGAGAGCCAGGATGAACAACAGCGCAATAGCCAGATTCTGACGATTCATATGGAGGCTCCCTGAGCCTGCTCCAACGCCTGATTGGCTTGCAGCAGCAGATCACAGACTTCCCGCACCGCTCCCTCACCACCGCGCAGGTGGGTCACATAGCTGGCGGCCCGTAAGACCAGCGGATGCGCGTCGACGACCGCGATCCCCAACTGACAGGCCTGCATCACCGGAATGTCGATCACATCATCGCCGATATAGGCCGCCTGGTGGGCCTCCAGACCCAGCAGATCCAGCAGATCCTGCAGGGCGGGCAGCTTGGCGCCCTGTCCCTGGTAGACATGCTCGATGCCCAGAGCGGCCATCCGGTCGCTGACGATGCGCGAACTGCGCCCGGTGATGATGCCGACCTCGATGCCGATTTCCCGCAACGCCTTGAGGCCGAAACCATCTTTGGTGTGAAAGGTCTTGAGCTCTTCGCCGTGGTTGCCCATGTAGATGCGACCATCCGAGAGCACGCCATCGACATCGCAGACCAGCAGCCGGATCTGCTTGAGCCGTTCGAACAGGGCGATGTCCATGGGCCCATAGAGGGTTTCGACCACGGCCATCAGACGACTCCGGCCTTGAGCACATCGTGCATGTTGAAGGCACCGACCGGACGGTTTTGTTTGTCGACCACCACCAGCCCGTTGATCTTCTTGGTCTGCATCAACTGCACCGCCTCGGCGGCCAGCATCTCGGGGCCGACCGTGATGCAACCGCTCTTCATCACCGCCTCGATGGCGGTCTGGTGGATATCGATCCGCTGATCGAGAATGCGGCGCAGATCGCCATCGGTGAACAGACCGGCCAAGGTACCGTCGGCGTTGAGGATGGTGGTCATCCCCAATCCCTTGTCGCTCACCTCCAGCAGGGCGTCACGGATCGATGCTTGACGGGTCACCTGGGGCAGTAACTCCCCGGTGTGCATCAGATCGGCGGTGCGTAGCAGCAGCTTGCGGCCGAGGGCGCCACCCGGATGGGACATGGCAAAGTCTTCGCTGGTGAAGCCACGCGCTTCGAGCAGGGCGACGGCCATCGCATCGCCCATCACCAGGGTAGCGGTGGTGCTCGAGGTGGGCGCCAGCCCCAGGGGACAGGCCTCCTCCGGGACGCGAATGCACAGGTGGATGGTTGATTCGTTGGCCATGGTGGAGTTGGGATTGCCGGTCATGCAGATCAGTGGGTTGCCCCAGCGCTTGAGCACCGGCAACAGCGCCAGAATTTCACTGCTCTCCCCGGAGTTGGAGATGGCAATCACCACATCCTGGGCAGCGATCATCCCCAGGTCGCCATGACTGGCTTCGCCTGGGTGGACAAAGAAGGCTGACGTGCCGGTGCTGGCGAAGGTGGCGGCCATCTTGCGGGCGATATGGCCGGATTTGCCCATGCCCATGACGATGACCTTGCCGGTGCAGTGCAGCATCAGCTCGCAGGCTTGGTTGAATTGTTCATTGATGTATTCTTGCAGACCACGCAGGGCGGTCAGCTCGGTTTCCAGTACCCGGCGGCCCACCTGGCGATAATCGAACGGCTTGGACATTATTGAGACTCCACAACAACTTACTGGCCGATTATATGAAACTCGGGGGAGAGAAGCGAATTACGCCGCTTCGGCTCGTCGGATGAGGCGTCTGTCGCCTAGTTTCTGCCCCGTTGTTTAGTTGCGAGTTAGATCACGCCCACCTACAATGCGCACTCAATGCGATAGTCTGGGAGTTTCGCGTGAGTGATGAATTGATCCGCATTTCCGGGCTGAGTTTCAGCCATGGCGATCGGTTACTGTACGACGACATCAGCCTGACGATTCCGCGTGGCAAGATCACGGCCCTGATGGGTCCCAGTGGCATCGGCAAGACCACCCTGCTTCGGCTGATGGGTGGGCAAATCAAGCCGGATGCCGGTCAGGTGCTGTTTGATGGGCAGAACGTGCCCGAGTTGTCGCGTCGGGAGCTCTACACCCTGCGCAAACGGATGAGCATGCTGTTCCAGAGCGGCGCCCTGTTCACCGGGATGACGGTGTTCGATAACGTGGCCTATCCGTTGCGGGAGCACACCAAACTGCCCGAGGAACTGCTGCGCACCCTGGTGCTGATGAAGCTGGAGTCTGTGGGCTTGCGCGGTGCCGAACATCTGATGCCGGCCGAACTCTCCGGTGGCATGGCGCGGCGCGCGGCGCTGGCGCGGGCGATCGCGCTGGATCCTGAGCTCATCATGTATGACGAGCCTTTCGTCGGCCAGGACCCCATCACCATGGCGGTGCTGGTCAAGCTGATCAGCCAGCTCAACAAGACCCTGGGGATCACCTCGGTGATCGTGTCACACGATGTGCCGGAGGTAATGAGCATCGCCGACTACGTCTACCTGATCGCCAATCGTAAGGTGGTGGCCCAGGGCACGCCGGAGCAGCTGCGGCAAGAGGCCAATCCCGAGGTGGTGCAGTTTGTTCATGGCTTGCCGGATGGTCCGGTGCCGTTTCACTATCCGGCCAACGATTACTTGCAGGAACTTTAAATGCTGTTCGAATCGATCTCGCGTCTGGGACGCTCGGGTGTTCGTAGCCTACAAGCCATCGGGCGCGCCGGTATCATGTTGTACCATGCCCTGGTCGGGCGTCCGCAGTTCGGCAAGCACTTCCCGCTGCTGGTTCGCCAGCTCTATGTGGTCGGTGTGCAGTCGGTGCTGATCATCCTGGTCTCCGGGCTGTTCATCGGCATGGTGCTGGGGTTGCAAGGCTATAAGGTGCTGGTGGACTTCAAGGCGGAAGGCAGTCTCGGCCCTCTCGTCTCCTTGTCGCTATTGCGCGAGTTGGGACCCGTGGTGGCCGCCCTGCTGTTTGCTGGCCGCGCGGGCTCGGCCTTGACCGCCGAGATCGGCTTGATGAAGGCCACCGAGCAGCTCTCGAGCCTGGAGATGATGGCGGTCGATCCGCTGCGGCGCATCGTCTCTCCCCGTTTCTGGGCCGGGATCATCAGCCTGCCGCTGCTGGGACTGATGTTCAGTCTGGTCGGCATCTACGGCGGCAAGCTGGTCGGGGTCGACTGGCTGGGGGTGGATGAGGGAACCTTCTGGTCCGGCATGCAGGCGGCTGTCGAGCTCGGCGAAGATGTCGGGCAAGGCTTCGTCAAGAGCCTGGTATTCGCCCTGGTGGTAACCTGGATTGCCTTGTTTAACGGCTATGATGCCAAGCCGACCTCGGCCGGCATCAGCCAGGCGACCACACGCACCGTGGTTCACTCCTCCTTGGCGGTGCTGGGGCTCGACTTTATTCTGACTGCGGTCATGTTTGGGTGAATATGATGAAAATCAATAAGATAGAGTTCATTGTCGGCTGTTTCATGCTGGCTGGGATCCTGGCCGGAGTCTTGCTCTCCCTGAAGGTCGCCGGGTTGACGCTTGACGACGGCCGAGGCAGCTACACCTTATTTGCCCGTTTCGACAATGTCGGGGGACTCAAGGTGCGCTCGCCGATCAAGATCGGTGGGGTGGTGGTCGGTCGCGTCACCGACATCCGGATCGATGCCAAGACACTGGCCCCGGTGGTCGAGATGCAGATCCAGGATCAGTACGCCAGCCTGTCCAGCACCACCACGGCATCTATCCTGACGTCGGGCCTGCTCGGCGAACAGTATATCGGGCTGACGCCCGGCTTCTCGGATGAGGAGATGGGGACTACGGTGCTGAAGTCCGGTGATCGGATTGAAGATACCAAGTCGGCCATCGTGTTAGAGGAGCTCATCGGTAAGTTCCTTTACAGTCAAAGCAATAAGTGAGGTTCGCCCCTATGTTGAAAAAACTCCTGTGTTTGGCGCTGCTTGTTTGCGGTTGGAGCTCAACCGTGTCGGCCTACCCGGCGGACCCCTATGCCCTGATCAACGAGGCGGCCAGCAAGACCTTTGAACGTCTGAATAAGGATCAGGCGCAGATCCACAGCGAGCCGGGCCACCTGCGCGTCATCATCCGCGATGAACTGATGCCCTATGTCGATAACAAGTTTGCCGCCTACAAGGTGATCGGCAGCAATATCCGGGATACCTCACCACAACAGCGTGAGCGGTTTACCCAGGCCTTTACCAACTACATCATCGCCACCTATGCCGATGCGCTCGCCAAGTATGACGAGCAGAAGATCAAGGTCGAAGCGGCCAAGCCGCTGGGTGGTGAGAAGATCGTCTCGATCAACGTGGCGGTGCTGGATCCGGGCCAGCCGGAGATCAATGTCATCTTCAAGCTGCGCCAGAACAACAAGACTGGCGAGTGGAAGGTCTTTGACATGGTGGCCGAGGGGATCAGCCTGCTCTCCTCCAAACAGTCGGAGCTCGGTGGCATGATCCGCGACAAGGGGATCGATTCGGTCAGCCAGATGCTCGAAGAGCACAACAACAAACCCGTGCAACTGCCAGGCAAGAAATCATGAAGCTCAGTGGTGTGCTGGATGCCGAACAGGTAGCGACTCTGTGGCAACAGCGTGCGGCACTGTTTGCGCATGAGGAGTTGGAGCTCGAGTCGGTCAGCCAGGTCGATTCGGCCGGGCTGGCCTTCTTGGTCAAATGGGCCAAGTTTCGCCAACAGGCTGGAGGCAAACTCCGACTGCATGGGGTCACGCCGCGCCTGAGCAAGCTGGTGGAACTCTACGCCGTGGAACCTCTATTTGACCTGCAGATGCGGTCCTAAATCACGAGACAAAAGATGCAAGCAACCGAGATTGAGAGTATCCTGCGGGCCGCATTGTCGCTGGACGAAGTCTATGCCCAAGGGGATGGCAGTCACTTTCAGGTGATCGTCGTCGCCGAGCTGTTTGCCGGCATGAGCCGGGTCAAAAAACAGCAGACCGTCTATGCACCATTGGCGGAGCATATTGCCTCCAATGCCATTCACGCATTGAGCATCAAGGCTTTCACTCCCGAAGAGTGGAAGCGCGAGAAGAAATTTATCATGCCCTCCTGAGGGAACGGATCTTCTGATGGACAAATTCAAGATTTACGGTGGTTGCAGCCTGAATGGCGAGGTGACCATCTCCGGTGCCAAAAATGCGGCACTGCCGATACTGTTTGCAACCCTGCTGTGCGATGAAGAGATCCACCTCAGCAATGTGCCACATCTCAAGGATGTGAATACCACGCTGAAGTTGCTGGAAATTCTCGGTGCGACCGTGCAGCGCAATGGCTCGGTCACTGTGCTGGCGGGAGCCGTCAATCACCATGTCGCCCCCTATGAGCTGGTCAAGACCATGCGCGCCTCGATCCTGGCGCTGGGGCCGCTGACGGCCAAATTCGGCATGGCCGATGTCTCGTTGCCGGGCGGTTGCGCCATCGGCGCTCGACCGGTCAACCTGCACATCCATGGCCTCGAGCTGATGGGGGCGCAGATCGTCGTCGAAGAGGGCTACATCAAGGCGCGGGTCAACGGCCGCCTGAAGGGGGCGCATATCCTGATGGATATGGTCTCGGTCACCGGTACCGAAAACCTGATGATGGCCGCCGTGCTGGCCGATGGTCGCACCGTGATCGAAAACGCGGCTCGGGAGCCGGAAGTGGTCGACCTGGCCAACTTCCTCATCGCGCTGGGGGCCAAGATCCAGGGGGTTGGCACCAATACGCTGATCATCGATGGTGTCGAGAAGCTGCATGGTGGCGCCTATCGTGTGCAACCGGATCGGATCGAGACCGGTACCTTCCTGGTCGGCGCAGCCATCTCCGGTGGTTGCATCACCTGCCAGCAAACCGATCCATCCCTGCTGGAAGCCGTGCTGGTCAAGCTCGAAGAGGCTGGCGCCCTGATCGAGAAGGGTAACGACTGGATCAAGCTGGATATGCGCAACCGCACTCTCAAGCCGGTCAGCATCACCACGGCGCCGTACCCGGCCTTCCCGACCGACATGCAGGCTCAGTTCACCGTGCTCAATGCGGTGGCACAAGGGACCGGGGTGGTCACCGAAACTATCTTCGAAAATCGCTTCATGCACGTGCCCGAGCTGGTGCGGATGGGGGCGGATATCGAGCTGCAGGGGAATACCGCCGTCTGTCGCGATACTCCTCATCTGAGCGGTGCCCAGGTGATGGCCACCGATCTGCGGGCCTCGGCCAGTCTGGTGCTGGCGGGCTTTGTCGCCGAGGGCGTCACGGTTGTCGACCGTATCTATCATATCGATCGGGGGTATGAGGATATCGAAGGCAAGCTGCGTGGTCTGGGCGGCAAGATCGAACGGATCCACGGCGAAGCCGTTTAATCCTTCGCTCCTGTGACGCCTCCAAGCCCTGCCTTAGCGCAGGGCTTTGTTTTTTCAGGGCAAAAAAGAAATGGGCCGTAAACGGCCCGAAAGATGAGGAATGAAGATCGTCTGACGTGGTTGGAGCCGACGATCCGAGGCTGTTCAGTCCTGCGCCTCGCGACCGGCTCCCGTGGTCGTGAGGGCAACATCCGCAGCTCGTGGAAGCCGCTGGAACAATCTGCTGAAATAACCTAACGACGACATATTCATGGTTTCCCGAGTTATTTTCAACAAAGCAGAGGTAATAATGGCTGGTCGATGAATATTATTTAATAATGTTCGCCATTGCTGATTTTTCATTAAAAACGGGTGGGCAAAATGAGCGAGAACCATAAGATCGACAATCTGGATCGCAGCATCTTATCCGCCTTGCAGCAGGATGCCCGGGTGCCCTACGCCGAGTTAGGCAAGCGCTTTGCGGTCAGCCCGGCGACCATCCATGTGCGAGTCGAAAAGATGAAGCAGGCTGGGATCATCAGCGGCACCCAAGCCATGGTGGACGTCAAACAGCTAGGCTATGACGTCTGCTGCTTCATCGGCATCAATCTCAAGAGTGCCAAGGACTATGCCGCCGCCCTGACGCAGCTGGAGAAGCTGGACGAGGTGGTGGAGGCCTACTACACCACCGGTCACTACAACATCTTCATCAAGATCATGACCCGCTCCATCGACGAGCTGCACCATCTGCTGACCGATCGGATCCAGGCCATCGACGAGATCCAGTCGACCGAAACCCTGATTTCGTTGCATAACCCCATCGCCCGGCAGGTAGTGCCCTGAGTCGGCGGTCGCATGCCCGATAGGCTCAGAGTGCTTGCTCGATCACGAGTTGTGATCATTTTGTTGCGCGCAGTGGCACGGCGGGATGACCTGGACGATAGTGGAAGAGACATCCATCCACACTCAGGAGTGCGTCATGCTACGTCAATTGGTGTTGCCGCCCTTGCTGACCTTCGCATTCGTTTTTCTCGTCAGCAACTTGATCCATTCGCTGTAATCGGTTGATCTCGCTAGTTTATCTCGTCTTCTCTCACCGTTTTGTCTATGCTCGCCATGGCACCAGGATGCAACCCGGTGCCATGTTTTTTTATCTGCAAAGGAGCGACAAGATGGAAGACCTCTGGGCGTTGGGCCACGCCGATGACTCCTTCGGTGGATCCGTGCTGGGCAGCAAGGGCACTCAGTGGCTCTGGTTTACGGATCGGGATGAGGTGCTGGATTACCTGCTGAGTGACTATGTCGATCTGCTGGCTGATACCGGTGAGCTGGATGAGGAACAGCTGGAGTCGGCGCGTGATCGCTTCAGCGAACTGATCGATAGCTGTCCCAGTGATGAACAGTTGGTGCGCGAGCTCAACGAGCTGAGCGTCGAGTTGCGGCGCATCATCTGGTTTGGTCCGCTCTCGGAGTTGGCGACTGGTTATCGGGAGTTTGCCATGGCGCTGCGCCACTACTACTGGCAGCAGTTGGGCGAAGAGGATGAGCCGGATGCGGTGATTGAGCCGGAGCAGTGGGGCGAGTTGGTGGAGATGCTGGACGACTTTCTGATCGATGGGGATTACCACTAGCCTTCAGCGGGGGCAAAACTTGGCAATGCAGAGCAGATGACGGATACTGTTTTTATATACAGATATTTTTGAGCGGATCATGCGACTCTACATTGCCGAAAAACCCAGCCTGGGACGCGCGATTGCCGATGTGCTACCGAAACCTCACGAAAAGGGGGATGGTTACATCCGCGTGGCCAATGGCGATGTAGTCAGCTGGTGCCTGGGTCACCTGCTCGAACAGGTGGAGCCGGAGGCCTACGATCCGGCCTTCAAGTCCTGGCAGTGGCAGACCCTGCCCATCCTGCCAAGCCGCTGGCAACTCAAGCCGCGCAGCAGCAGCCAGAAACAGTTGAAGGTCCTGAAACAGCTGCTCAAACAGGCCGATGAGCTGGTGCATGCCGGTGATCCCGATCGGGAAGGGCAGTTGCTGGTGGATGAGGTCATCGACTATCTGGCGGTTCCCAAATCGCAACGGGAGCAGATGCAACGCTGCCTGATCAGCGATCTGAACCCGCCGGCGGTGCGGCGGGCGCTGGACTCTCTGCGCAGCAACCGGGAGTTCGTGTCGCTGAGCACCTCGGCCCTGGCGCGCTCGCGAGCCGATTGGCTCTATGGCATCAACATGACGCGCGCCTACACCCTGCTGGCGCGCCACAGTGGCAGCGCCGCCCTGTTGTCGGTGGGACGGGTGCAGACGCCGGTGTTGGGCTTGGTAGTGCGTCGCGACGCCGAGATTGCCGCCTTCACCAGCAAACCCTACTACCAGGTCATCGCTCATCTACGGACGCCCAGTGGTGAGGCGTTACGAGCCGAGTGGCAGCCGTCCGCCGCCTGTCTACCCTGGCAGGACGAGGAGGGGCGGATCCTTTCCCGATCGCTGGCAGAAAACGTGGCTAGTCGGATCAGCGGACAGGTGGGGATGGTGAAGCGCTATCAGACCGCCCGGGTCAAGCAGAGCGCCCCCTTGCCCTATAGTCTCTCCACCCTGCAGATCGATGCGGCCAAACAGCTGGGGCTGACGCCCAAGCAGACGCTCAGTGGCTGTCAGAGTCTCTACGAGCGGCACAAGCTCATCACCTATCCCAGATCTGATTGCCGCTATCTCCCACTGCAGCATCTGAGCCAGGCGGCGACCATCGCAGCCGCCATCCGGTCGGTGCAGCCCGAACTCGCCGCGGCGGTTGATGGCGGCGACTGGTCGCTGCGCTCATCTGCCTGGAATGACAGCAAGGTGACGGCGCATCACGCCATCATTCCGACCGCGCGTCAGCTGGATCCTCAGGCGCTGAGTGCCGATGAGTTGGCGCTGTATACCCTGATCGCCCGCCAATATCTGATGCAGTTTTATCCGCCCCTGGTCCGCCAGGAGTCGCGGGCCGAGATTGAGATTGCCGGTGGCTGTTTCATCGCCAAGGGGGCGCTGGTGATTGCCCTGGGTTGGCGAGCCCTACAGCCGAACCGTAAAGACGATTCGGATTCTGAGGAGCGGTTGCCGCAGCTGCAAGAGGGGCAGTCGTTGCCCTGTGAACGCGGCGAGGTGCTGGACAAGCAGACGCAGCCACCGAAACCCTTCACCGATGCCACCTTGTTGGCTGCGATGACCGGGATTGCCCGCTATGTGCAGGATCCAACCCTGAAACAGGTCTTGCGGGAAACCGATGGGCTGGGGACTGAGGCCACGCGTGCCGCAATCCTCGATCTCCTGTTCCAGCGTGGATTCTTGCTGCGGCAGGGCAAGAGTATCCGGGCCAGCGAGACCGGTCGCGCCCTGATCCAGGCGTTGCCGCCGGTGGCGACCCTGCCGGATATGACGGCGCGTTGGGAGCATGCCCTAGCGGCCATCGAGCAGCGAACCCTGGCCTATCAGGCGTTTATCGCCCCTCTGCAGCACGAATTGACACAACTGGTGGCGGCGGCGCAGGCCAGTCAAGAGGCGGTGCGCCCGCTATTTGCCGCTATTCCGGCGACGCCCCGGGGCGCGACCAAGGGCCCGCGACTGATCCGCCGAAGTGCGAAGCGCACCGGGCGGCCCTCGGTGGGTGCCGAGGGTCCGCGCTCGTCCGCTGCAGCGCCGTCCTCCGCAGGGCGTCGGCGCTCGGGCGCCCGTCAATCCAGCCGAACGAAGGCGGTCTAGCACCCATGACGGCGGCAGGGACCTCGTGATCTCGCGGCCCTCTAAGGTTGCTGACTTGAGTTGTCGCGAGGTTGTGCGCCAGACGGTCGGATCCCAACGGCTGTCCGGATAGATCCGGGCAAGAGGTACAGCTCATCTTTGCGATGGGTTACACTCTGGCTCCTTGAGGATAAGGAGCCGTCATGAACCCGATCGCGCATTTCGATCTGCACCCCCACAATACCTTTGGCCTGCGGGCCCATGCCGCCTGGGGCTTGCCATTCACCGATCTGGAGACTCTGCAGCAGACACTGCAGGATCCGCGTTGGAACACGCTGCCGCGGTTGGTGCTGGGGGGGGGAAGCAATGTGCTGTTTACCTGCGATTTCGCCGGCCTGGTGCTGCTCAACCAACTCAAGGGCATCCGGCTGCACGAGGCGGACGACCACTGGTCGTTGCACGTCGCCGCCGGCGAGGAGTGGCATGGGCTGGTGGTCTGGACCTTGGCGCAGGGCATGGCCGGGCTAGAAAACCTGGCGCTGATCCCCGGCTCGGTCGGTGCGGCACCGGTGCAGAATATCGGTGCCTATGGCGTCGAATTCTGCCGCTATTGCGATTATGTCGAGGCGTGGGATTTAACCCGGCAGCAGTTGGTGCGGATCCCGGCCGGTGACTGTGGCTTTGGTTATCGCGAGAGTCGATTCAAACATGAATGGCAGCAGAGCCATCTCATCACGGCGGTTGGTTTCCGCCTGCCGAAACAGTGGCAGCCGGTCACCAGTTATGGCCCGCTGCGTGAGCTGGGCGAACGGCCTACACCTCAGCAAATCTTTGAGACCATTTGTCAGTTGCGACGGAGCAAGTTGCCGCAGCCGGAACAACTGGGCAACGCCGGCAGCTTCTTCAAGAATCCGACCGTCGATGCGGAGTTGGCGGCCCGCCTGGGGGCTCACTATCCCAACATGCCGCATTATCCGCAACCGACGGGGGAGGTGAAGCTGGCGGCGGGTTGGCTGATCGAGAAGGCCGGGCTCAAGGGGCTGGTCATGGGGCGGGCGGCGGTGCATGCCGAACAGGCCCTGGTGTTGGTCAACCGTGGTGGCGCGCAGGCGGAGGAGATCCTGGCGTTGGCGCGTCATGTGCGCGCCGAGGTGCGCCGGCAATTCGGCGTCGAGTTAGTGCCCGAGGTGCGGTTCATCGGTGCCCAGGGTGAAGTCACTCTGGATGAGGGGGTGTGATGCGTCATCTGACGACTCGGCAGCAACAGTTGTTGCGATTGCTAGCCGATGGCGAGTTTCACTCCGGTGAGCAGATCGGGCGGCAACTGGTGATTAGTCGTGCCGCTGTCAGTCAGCAGATCAAGGGACTCAAGGCGCTGGGGCTGGATATCTTCAGCGTGACGGGCAAGGGCCATGCGTTGGCTCAACCGCTGGAGCTGCTGGATGCGGCGGCGTTGCAGCATCTGGCGGGCGGTGCGCCGATCCATTGTGTGGCGCTGATCGATTCGACCAACCAATACATGATGAGTCGTCTGGGCGATTGGCAAAAAGGGGAATCTCTGCTGACCGAATACCAGAGCGCGGGGCGCGGGCGGCGTGGGCGGCAATGGGTAGCGCCCTTTGGTAGTCAGCTGATGATGAGTCTCTACTGGCGGCTGGAAGAGGGGATGGCGGCCGCCATGGGGCTGAGTCTGGTGGTTGGGGTGGCTCTGGTCGAAACTTTGCAGTCATTCGGCTACCACGAGGTGGGGCTGAAGTGGCCCAACGATGTCTATGCCCAAGGGGCCAAACTGGCCGGGATCTTGGTCGAGATGTCGGCAACGTCGGGCGGCAGTTGCCACGTGGTGATCGGTGTGGGGTTGAATCTGAGCATGCCGCTGCAACCCTTGCCAGCCATCACTCAGCCTTGGACGGCACTATCGGCCATCGCTTCGACTCCGGTAGCGCGGAATCGACTCAGCAGCGAATTTATCCGTCGTCTGCGGTTGGCCTTGCTGCAGTTTGAGCAGGGGGGACTGTCCCCTTTCTTGGGTCGATGGAATCAACTGGATATCTATCGGGATCGCCCCGTGCGGCTGCTATTAGGGGAGCAGGAGATCCGCGGTGTGGCTCGCGGCATCGATGGTCAGGGTGGCTTGCTGCTGGAAACCCCGAGTGGCTTGCAGACCTTCGTCGGCGGCGAGATTTCGCTGCGGGCAGCCGATTAAGCCGCAAAAGCGCTGCGGAATTATTTCCGCAGCTTGACCTGTTCGATGGCGTGGGCGGCGCCCTTGGTCAGGATCAGGCTGGCCCGCTCGCGCGTCGGCAGTATGTTGGACTTCAGATTCGGGTAGTTGATCTCATCCCAGATCTGGCTGGCGATGGCGATCGATTCGGCTTCGCTCAGGGTCGCATAGTGGTGGAAGTAGCAATCCGGGTCGGCGAAGGCGCTCTGCCGGAATTTTAGAAACCGTTCGACATACCAGGTCTTCAGCAGGCTCTCCTCGGCGTCGACGTAGATGGAGAAGTCGACGAAGTCTGAGACGAAGACATGATGGGGATCGTGGGGATAATCCATGCCGCTTTGCAGCACGTTGAGCCCTTCGATGATCAGGATGTCTGGCTGTTCAACCCGTTTTTCGGCACCAGGGACTATGTCGTAGCTATGGTGGGAGTAGACGGGAGCGCTGACGCTGGCCGCGCCGGCTTTGATATCGGCCACGAAGTTGACCAGACGGCGCATGTCGTAGGAGAGGGGGAATCCCTTCTTCTTCATCAAGCCTCGGGCTTCCAGCTCGTGGTTCGGATACAAGAAGCCATCGGTGGTGATCAGCTCCACCTTGGGGTGCTCCGGCCAGCGATCCAGCAGTGCCTGCAGGATGCGGGCTGTGGTGCTTTTCCCCACGGCGACGCTACCCGCGATGCTGATGATGTAGGGCAGGTGGGACGGCTGGGTCCCCAGAAATTGGTCGATCACCTTGCTGCGACTCTGACGCGCCTTGACATATAAGTTCAGCAGGCGGGAGAGCGGCAGATAGATGTCGCGAACTTCATCCAGAGAGAGCTCATCGTGGATGCCGCGCAGCTGGATCAGATCCGCTTCGGTCAGGCTAAGAGGCACCGCCGCCCGCAGCTGGGACCACTGTTCACGGGATAAGCTCAGGTACGGAGACAGGTGGCCTTTGGCGATCGTCATGCAAAACTCCCTTTTTTAGCAGGGCGACATTACACCAAGGGGGCTGGGGCCACAAGCGACAGCCCCAGAGCGAGGCGGCTGATTTCCCGATTTTCCTGTGTCCTAGCCAAAAAAACAGCAGTTGCCCGGTTGCCAGCCGCCATTTTGATCCCCTAAAATGCCGGCGCTCGTGCATGAGTCTGAACTTTAGTGGTTTGACTCACGCCGCAATCCGGAGGGATTCCCGAGTGGCCAAAGGGATCAGACTGTAAATCTGACGGCTCTGCCTTCGAAGGTTCGAATCCTTCTCCCTCCACCAGTTTTCCGGGTTTGAGGTTGTTGGTCTGAAAAACAAGCGGGCATCGTATAATGGCTATTACCTCAGCCTTCCAAGCTGATGACGCGGGTTCGATTCCCGCTGCCCGCTCCAGCATCCGGTGTGTTTTTGTTGAGTCTCGCGTCGATTGCTGCGACTCGGCAACATCGGTGATGTATCGTTTCATACCGATATCCACTTTATTTACCAGTAGCGACTTGTGCTGTGGCTAGCCACCACTTGAGCAGTGATAGTTAGAGGGACGAGCATGTCTAAAGAAAAATTTGAACGTACAAAACCCCACGTTAACGTAGGTACCATCGG
>JASDSW010000037.1:0-23082 GCA_041441555.1 Aeromonadaceae bacterium | reverse complement strand
GCCCCCTTCTAGGGGGCTAATCAAAGCCACCTGCTATGCAGGTGGATTTTTACCTGGCGAACCCAAAATCCTGCTGGTTTGCTATCCGGAGTTTTTGTTATTGCACTGCTGGTTACTGCACTTCGATGATCTCGAGGCGGGTCTCTTCATCGCTTTCGAAGTCCAGCGTAGGCTGACTAAAATCGGGCTTGTCAAACGCGATATCGCCGCCATCCACGACACCGAAGCTGCGATCGAGCGCCTTGAAGTTAAACAACTGACCATCCAGCAGGTGGCTGGGCACCACGTTTTGTAACGAGCGGAACATGATATCAATCCGGCCCGGGAAACGCTTATCCCAGTCGTTGAGCATCTGCTTGATCGCTTTGCGCTGCAGATTTTCCTGAGAGCCGCAGAGGTTGCAGGGAATGATGGGAAACTCTTTCCAGTCGGCGTAGCGGATCAGATCTTTTTCTTTGCAGTAGGCTAGCGGGCGGATGACGATATGTTTTCCATCATCACTGACGAGTTTGGGAGGCATGGATTTCATCTTGCCGCCAAAAAACATGTTCAAAAATAGGGTTTCCAGAATATCGTCTCTGTGGTGACCCAAGGCGATCTTGGTGGCGCCCAGCTCACTGGCTGTCCGGTACAGGATCCCGCGACGCAGACGGGAGCAGAGCGAACAGGTGGTCTTTCCCTCGGGGATCTTATCTTTGACGATGGAGTAGGTGTCTTCATTGACGATCTTGTAGGGAATACCAATCTGCTCTAGGTAAGCGGGCAGCACATCCGCCGGGAAACCGGGCTGTTTCTGATCCAGATTGACGGCGATGATCTCAAAGTGGATCGGGGCACTGGCTTGGAGATTTAACAAGATGTCCAGCATGCCGTAGCTGTCTTTGCCTCCGGAGAGGCAGACCATCACGCGGTCTCCCTCTTCAATCATGTTGAAATCGGCAATGGCTTGACCAACATGGCGGCGTAACCGTTTTTGCAGTTTATTCAGGTTGTAAATCTGTTTGGAGTTCAGTTCGTCAGACATCTGGCCATCACACACGGACAATAATAAAAGGGGGCTATTATAGCCCCCCCCTGTGCAACGGCAAGATTTGACGCATTGATGATGCGCGTTTAAGGCGTGGCCGGGTCGGGTTTGAGCACCAGCAGATCACAATGCAAGCCATCGACCACCTGTTCGGCGGTATTGCCAATCAGTGCCGCTGACCAGCCGGTGCGTCCCAAGCTACCCAACAGGATCAACTCTGCATCCAGCTGCTCGGCGATTTCTGGCAACACATCCTCTGGCAAGCCTTCGACGACGTGAGTCTGCTCAGGGGGAACGTGATGGTCGTGGGCAAACTCGCTCATCATGCCCTGATGGTGGGCCAGGATGGCCTCGTTATAGATCTCCGGCGTGAACCCCGGAACCTCCAGCGCTATGTTGACGGTTGGCGCCGGAACCGCATTGACCAGATGGACCTTCCCATGGACCAGTTTGGCGACGAGGTTCGCTTCCTTGAACAGCTTCAGGTTGAGAGCGCTCTGCTCAGGTTCATCGCTGAAATTAAGGGCGACCATGATATTTCCGCCTGCGGGCCACTCGTGCTCCTTGACCAACAGGACCGGAAGCTGACATTTGCGGATCAGCTGCCAGTCCAACGGCGTGAAGATGAAACTTTCCAGTAGTGAGTGATGGTGAGCGCTCTTGATCACCAGATCGTAAGCACCGTGGTTCACTTCCTGCAAAATGCTCTCGGATGGCCGACTATGCCAGACGACTTTGAGCGAGAGATCGAGTCCCTCATCGAGATAGGGTTTAATCAGGGTCTCCAACCAGGCACGGCGTTGCGCCACCACTCCCTCCCGCATCTCATCGCGTTCCTCGACAGACAGGATAGAGGTGATCTCATAAGAGAAATCGTAGATCGACATGAACACGGTGATCGTGGCGTTATCCTGCAAGCGGGCAACTTCAACTGCTCTATAGAGGGCAGGCTGTGACTCCATGCTGGGATCGATCACGACCAGAATAGTGCGATATTTGATCATATGGCCCCCTTAACTGGCGATGCTGAATAACAACCTGTAATCAGGTTAGCGCAAAAGAAGGGGGCAGAGTGCTGTTTGGGTCAACAAAATGAAGATGTTAATCGCCAGACGATCAGCCGGAGCACACGGTGGGCAAACCGGCTAATTCAGCCAGCGCTTGGACATCGAGGATGGTGACATACTTGCCTTTGACGCGGATCAGCTCCAACTTTTGAAAGCGGCCCAGCAGGCGGCTGATGGTTTCCACGGTCAGGCCCAGATAGTTGCCGATGTCGCCACGCGTCATGGACAGACGAAACTCGCGAGCCGAAAAACCTCGCTCGGAAAAGCGGGTGGAGAGGCGATGCAAAAATGCCGCGAGGCGCTCTTCGGCGTTCTTCTTCGAGAGCAGCAATATCATCTCCTGGTCGCCCATGATTTCGTTACTCATCAATCGCATGATCTGTTGTCTGAGTTTGGGCATTTTCCCCGAAAGATCGTCCAGGACATCGAAGGGGATCTCGCAGACCATAGACGTTTCCAGGGCTTGCGCAAAAGAGGGATGGTGCTGGCGGTGGATGGCATCGAAGCCAATCAGATCGCCGGCCAAATGAAACCCGGTGATCTGCTCATCGCCCTGCTCGGTGATGGTGTAGGACTTGATGGTGCCGGAGCGAATGGCATAGAGCGACTTTAATTCATCTCCCGCCTTGAACAGGGCTTCCCCCTTCTGGATGGGCTTTTTGCGCTCGATGATGTTGTCGAGTTGATCCAGCTCGTTATCGCTCAGACTGAATGGAATGCAGAGCTGACTGATGCTGCAGTCTTGACAATGAATGGCACAGCCACCGGATTGCACTCTTTTTCCAAGTTTCTTGTCTGTGGTCATAGGGTGATTCAACATAAATTGATTTTTATCAAACAATTTTATCATTGAACCGGGCGTCTTGGATAGATCAACGAGGACAACAAAGTGAACTCTCGGTGACTGGAGTGAGTCATCTGAGGCGATGGCATAAAAAAACCGCGCCTGGTAGCGCGGTTTTTTATCTAGCTTAGTGCTTAAGGTCGGCCGGCTGGAGCCGCTGCGGTACTCCGAAGCTCTTTGACGCTGGCTTTCCGACCGGAGACCTGGACAGCTTGTCGCTCAAATGGTGGGTAGTCCACCTTTGGCGTCACCATCTCAGGCGCCGGAGCTGGTAGAGCCATATCGGCCTGCACAAACCGCACCTGATTCAGCACGCCGCTGCGGCGAGACTTGGTCGTTTTGCGGGTGGCAGTCGTTGGCGCGACCACCGGTTCAGTTGCCACAACAGGTTGGGCTGGTTGGCTCTCAACGATGAGTTGGCTCTCAGCGGCAACCGGCTCAACAACAACTTCCACTGGGAGCGCCACCGGAGCTTGTTCTGGTGCTGGTGTGCTGACCTGCTCGGTCGGAGTTTCGGTAGATGAGCTCTGCTCAGTCACTTCAACCGGCGACTCGTTGGCGATTGGTGCGCACTGCGACTCGCCACGACGGCGGGAGCGACGAGGCCGCTCAACCTGAGCCTCTGCCGCCTCGGGGGAGGCCTCCGTAACCGCCTCTTCAGTCTCGATGGTCTCGACCGGCTGACGCTGGCGGCGGCTCTCTTCGTTGATCCGCTTACGGCGTTGCTGTGGCTTGGCTTTTGGGGTTTCCGCTACTGCTTCGGCCAGAGCTGGAGCCTCGGCGCCCACGATTGCAAAACGGCGCTCATCAGAGTCATCCTCGCCCGGTGACATCTCTGCCAGATGGACCGGTTCGAGTTCATCGCGGCTGGTCCAATCCGTAGCCGGGACAACGGGCGCGTTCTGCGGTTGTTGCACGGACTCTTCTGACTGCTCGCCGACGCGCACCTTCTTGCGCATGGTGCGACGCTCGCGACGTTCAGCTACTTTTTGTTCCTTTTCTTGGCGTTGCTGCAGATCGGTTTCGTCAACCTGAGCTGTGCTTACAGGAGCCGTTTCACGAGGCTTACGCTCGGTACGCGGTGCTCGCTCCGGACGAGCGGCTCTCTCTGGGCGAGACTCGGCGCGCTCGGCGGTACTCCGTTCGCCGCGTTCTGGTTTTTCCGGGCGCTCCGCGCGTTGACGGCGGTTGTTGGTGCGCTCCTCACCTCGAGCAGCTTTGTCATCGGAAACCTTGCTGGCCGATTCCTCCTTCTCCTTGGGCACCCGCTCCCGGCGTGGCTCGGCGGAGCGACGACGGTTGTTGTTATCCCGAGTGTTGGTCTCGCGGCGACGACGGGTATCCCGACGCTCAGGGCTCTTCTGACTGCTAGGTTCTGCGGCTGGAGACTCTTCCTCGCGGAACAGGCTTACCAGTGAAGAGAACAGTCGGGAGATGAGCCCGGGTTGCGCCTGCGGTGCCGGCACCGGTTTAGCGACGGCTGGTGCTTGCTGGGCAACCGGGGAGCTGAAGCCTTGGACCGCTGGTGCAAGGCTGGCTGCAGGTGACTCTGCGAGTCTGGGCTCGTAGTTGTCGCGAACCAACTCGCTCTTGAGTTCATAGCTGGGTGCTTCATTGGCCTCACCGGAGCGAACACGCAGCACCTCAAAATGTGGGGTCTGCATCTGCTCGTTCGGAATGATCACGATGCGAACTTGATGGCGCTGCTCCAGCTTGATGATGGCGGTACGCTTCTCGTTGAGCAGGAAGGCAGCGACATCGACTGGAACCTGAGCATGAACCTGATCGGTATTATCCTTCAGCGCTTCTTCTTCGATCAGACGCAGAATAGCCAACGCCAGGGATTCATTATCGCGGATGGTGCCTTGCCCCATGCAGCGAGGGCAGACATGGGTGCTGGATTCATTCAGTGAAGGACGCAGGCGCTGACGCGAAAGCTCCAGCAGACCGAAACGAGAAATCCGACCCAGTTGGATACGGGCGCGATCCTGACGGACGGCATCACGCAGGCGATTTTCAACCTCGCGTTGGTGACGAACCGGCGTCATATCGATGAAGTCGATCACGATCAAACCACCCAGATCGCGCAGGCGCAATTGGCGGGCAATTTCGTCGGCCGCTTCCAAGTTGGTTTGTAACGCAGTCTCTTCAATATCGCCGCCTTTGGTGGCGCGGGCTGAGTTGATATCGATGGAGGTGAGGGCTTCGGTCGGATCGATGACGATGGAGCCACCGGAGGGTAGACGGACTTCGCGTTGGAACGCGGACTCAATCTGGCTCTCAATTTGGAAATGGCTGAACAGCGGGATCTCACCGGTGTACAGTTTGACGCGGTTGATGAAGTCCGGCCGCACCAGCTCAATGTGCTGTTTGGCTCGCTCGAAAATCTTGGCGTTGTCGATCAGGATCTCACCGATATCCCGGCGCAGGTAGTCGCGAATGGCACGAACGATGACGTTACTTTCCTGATGGATCAGGAAGGGGGCTGCCTGCTGTTGAGCGGCATGCTTGATGGTGTCCCAGTGTTTGAGCAGGACGTTCAGATCCCATTCCAACTCCTCTTTGGACTTGCCGACGCCAGCAGTCCGCACGATGAGCCCCATCCCTTCGGGGACTTCCAGGCCGTTCAGTGCTTCTTTGAGTTCGGTGCGCTCATCCCCTTCGATGCGGCGAGAAATGCCGCCAGCGCGCGGATTGTTCGGCATCAAGACCAGATAGCTGCCCGCCAGACTGATGAAGGTGGTTAACGCGGCGCCCTTGGTGCCTCGTTCCTCTTTATCGATCTGTACAATGACTTCGAGGCCTTCTTTGATCACCTCCTTGATATTGGGACGACCCGAGAAGGAGTAGTTGGCGGGGAAGTACTCGCGAGCGATCTCTTTGAGGGGCAGGAAACCGTGGCGTTCGGCGCCATAATCGACAAAAGCCGCTTCAAGACTGGGTTCTACGCGGGTGATTTTCCCCTTGTAGATGTTTGCTTTTTTCTGTTCGTGGCCTGGACTTTCGATATCCAGATCGTAAATGCGTTGCCCATCAACGAGGGCAACGCGCAACTCTTCTTCTTGAGTTGCGTTAATTAGCATTCTTTTCATTCAATTCTCTAATAAGTGTTCTGATGTGACATGCAATCGCCATTTGAGGGATTTCAGAAGGGAGTCGGCCTCGAGTCTGCAGCATATTAAGACAACCTCCCGGTTGGTATGCATGAGGCGCACGTTGGGCTCGTCTTCGCATCCTTTGGCTAAACCATCGGCACAACTTCCGATGCTCTTAGCGTAGAACAATCTGGCGAAACAGAATTTTATGTAACTATCAGGCTGCCACAGCAGGCGCAAAGAGGTTGTAAAGGTGATTCACTGACACAACATCCTTGACCTTCTGACTCAGGTCGAGCCGGATCCAGCCTGTCTCCAGGCGGTTGGTTACATAAAATCGCTGGCATTATTCCATTTTACCGCGGGGCATAGCAAGGCAGCGTTTTGGCTTTGCGACAAAGCTCGCCATCTGATGTAGAATCGGCGCCATGAATACATCGACTCAACAAGTGCGCCTGCTGGTAATTGATGCTGAGCAAGAGGGGCAGCGCATTGATAACTATTTGAAGACTCAGCTAAAAGGTGTGCCAAAGAGCCTGATTTATCGGATCTTGCGCAAGGGTGAAGTGCGGGTGAATAAAAAACGCATTAAACCGGAGTACAAGCTGATTGCTGGCGATGAGGTGCGAATTCCGCCGGTTCGTGTTGCAGAGGCCAATGAATTACCCTCTGCCAAGCTTTCCAGCATTCAGGCGCTGGCGGCCCTGATCTTGTTTGAAGACGATGCGCTGATCGTGTTGAACAAGCCGGCAGGGATGGCGGTGCATGGCGGCAGCGGCCTGAGTTTTGGCGTCATCGAGGGACTACGGGCATTGCGTCCCGAGGCGCGTTTTTTGGAGCTGGTTCACCGGCTGGATCGGGATACCTCCGGTTGCCTGTTGATCGCCAAGAAGCGTAGCGCATTGAAGAATTTGCACGAACAGCTGCGTCTTAAAACGATGCGCAAGCAGTACTGTGCCCTGGTGCGCGGCCAATGGCAGCCCCACGTCAAAGTGGTCAACGCGCCGCTGCTCAAAAATGTTCTGCAGTCGGGAGAGCGGATTGTCCGGGTCAATCCGGAAGGGAAACCTTCAGAAACTCGCTTTCATATATTGCAGCGTTTTGCCGAGGCGACTCTGGTGGAAGCCAGCCCGATTACCGGACGCACTCACCAGATCCGGGTGCATACGGCTCATGCCGGTCATCCCATCGCTTGTGATGATAAATATGGGGATGCGACCTTTGATAGCAAGATGCGCGAACAGGGGCTAGGTCGCCTGTTCCTGCATGCCATGCGTTTGACGTTCCGTCACCCGGTCGATCAACGCGAGTTGACGCTGGAGGCGCCGCTCGATCCACATCTGCAGGCTGTGTTGAAGAAATTGGCTGCCAATCCATGAACACTCGTTATCAGTTATTGATCTTCGATTGGGATGGAACCCTGATGGATTCGGTGGCGCGGATCGTCTCCTGCATGCAACAGTCGGCGCGAGACTGCCGGCTGCCGCTTCCCGTAGATGCGGCGGTTCGCGATATCATCGGCCTCAGCCTGCGGGTGGCGATTCCTCGCTTATTCCCTGGGTTGACGGCTGAGGCGTTGGACCACTTCATCGACCGCTATCGGGAGCACTATCTCTATCTGGATCCAACGCCGACGCCGCTGTTTCCCGGTGTGGCCGAACAGTTAGCGCGCTGGCACGCGGCGGGCTATCGGCTCGCGGTGGCCACGGGCAAGGCAAGGGCAGGGCTGGAGCGTGTGCTGGATGAGACGGGGCTGGGTCATCTATTTGCTGCTCGCCGTGGCGCCGATGAGGCGCTCTCCAAACCTGATCCCTTGATGTTGCGGCAATTACTGAATGAGTTGAATGTGGCTCCAGAGCAAGCCTTGATGATCGGCGACTCGGTACATGATATGGCGATGGCCGAGGCGATCTGCATGGATCGTGTGGGGATCAGCTGGGGAGTGCATTCGCCTGCCCAGCTGCAACAGCATAGTCCCCGCTGTGTCGTGGATTCCATTGAGCAGTTGGCCGGTTTTCTGGCTCAACCATCGATGGCCTAACAGATGGTTTAGGGGTCAGTGACGTGGCAGTGGAAGCTCAAGGTCCCACGCTAAAAACATATCGGTCAGGGCCATCAAGGGCAGGCCGATCAGGGTGTTGGGATCGCGGCCTTCAAAGCGGTCAAATAGACAGATCCCTAAGCCCTCACTCTTGAAGCTCCCGGCACAGTCGTAGGGCTGCTCTTGCCGCAGATAGTTCTCGATCACGGTGTCACTCAGCGTTCTGAAGTGAACGATAAAGGGCTCTACGGTGAGCTGGTATTGCTGGCTGCCGGCGTCCCACAGGCAAAGTCCGGTATAAAATGTGGCCGCGCGACCGGAAAGCATCTGTAGCTGCAAAATTGCCTGAGCGTGGCTGCCGGGTTTGCCTAGGATCTTCTCGTCGATGGCACACACCTGATCAGAGCCAATCACCCATCCTTGATCAACCTGCTTGGCGACGGATGCCGCCTTGAGTCGGGCCAAGCGGAGCACCAGCTGTTTGGCACTTTCGCCGGGTTGTGGGGTTTCATCCGTATTCGGGGCCGCACAGGAAAATGGCAGTCCCAGCTTTTGTAAGAGGGCTTGGCGGTAACGCGAGGTCGAAGCAAGAATCAGTGGCGGCATCTGTTGATCAATCCGGGTGAATTTTTGCGGATCATACGCAGCCGCTTTGAATTATTCACCGATTATTCATGACGCTAGGTTTTTCCTTTGACTATGGTGCGGACTGTCTATATCATGCGCGCCTTATGCAAAAGGTGAAGTTGCCCATTAAGATTGATCCGGTCCGTTGTGCCGTGAAGCGCCTCGATTATGTCGGGGTGGTGGAGCGAGCGCAGCTTGTGCGGCTGGCTGAATCTGTCATCGATATTCAAGATGATGTTGAAGCTGAATTGTCCTTTGGTACTGATGCCCAAGGCTTGACCGTTATGCAAGGTAATGCCCATACCTTGGTCAAGCTTGAGTGCCAACGGTGCGGTGAAGCATTTGAACATCGTTGTGATGTCGAGTTCATCTACACTCCGCTATCTGCGAAGGTAGAGGAGGAGGAACTGCCGGAAGCTTATGAGCCCATTGAGTTGGACGAAAATGGCGAGATTGATCTCTATGAGCTGCTTGAGGATGAATTAATCCTCAGTCTGCCTTTCGCACCCATGCACGCCGAGCATGAGTGCAAACGAGGTGGAATGCAGATGACGTGGGGAACGATCGAACCTGCTGATGAGCGCCCGAATCCGTTTGCAGTTCTTAACGGTTTGAAACATAAGTAAATGAATTAGGAGTTAGGTCAATGGCCGTACAACAGAACCGTAAAACCCGTTCCAGACGTGGTATGCGTCGTTCTCACGATGCACTGACTGCTTCTGCACTGACCGTGGATCCGACCTCTGGTGAAATTCACCGTCGTCACCACGTGACTGCAGACGGTTTCTACCGTGGCAAAAAGGTTATCGCTTAATTTTTTAAGCAGGAATAACCTTTGTCTCTTCTAACCCTGGCGTTAGATTTAATGGGGGGCGACCACGGCCCCTCTGAAACAGTGCCTGCCGCCGCGCAGGCACTGTCGCTTTTGCCTCATTTACAGCTGTTGGTGGTGGGTGATCTGCCCAGTATCCGACCGTTGTTGCTGCAACATTCACTGCTCAACCATCCCCGCGTCGTCGTTATCCATGCGTCTCAGGCCATTTCGATGTCCGAGCAACCTGCATTTGCACTGCGTCATTTGAAAGATTCCTCCATGCGCGTGGCCTTGGAGCTGGTCCAGCAGGGGCGAGCCGATGCCTGCGTCAGTGCCGGGAATACCGGGGCCTTGATGGCGATTGCCAAGCATGTGTTGAAAACCTTGCCGGGCGTTGAACGGCCCGCCCTGATGACCTGCGTCCCGACCATCGCCGGAAAACGCTCAGTTTTGCTGGATTTAGGCGCCAATGTGAATTGTGACCCCGAGAATCTTCGTCAATTTGCGATGCTTGGCAGCGTGGTGGCGACGAGCGTCTTAGGCATTGAGACCCCGAGAGTGGCTCTGCTCAATGTCGGTGCCGAGGCGAATAAGGGGAACGATCAGGTTCGTGAGGCGGCTGAGCTGATCATGGCCACTCCGGGTTTGAATTATTGTGGCTTTATTGAGGGCGACTCTCTGTTCTTAGGCGTCGCCGATGTTATTGTGTGCGACGGTTTTGTTGGAAATATTGCCCTTAAAACCGCAGAAGGCATGGTCCGATTATTATCTCAGGCTAGCCATCAGCAGATGAATGGTATGGCTGGTTGGCTGCAATTGTTGCTGACCCGTTTTTTTAAACGCCGCCTATCCCACTTGAACCCCGACCAGTATAACGGGGCAAGTCTGTTAGGATTGCGCGGTATTGTCATCAAAAGTCATGGGCGTGCCGAACGGTGCGCTTTCTCCAATGCCATTCTGCAAGCAGTGGTGGAAGTGGAACGTCAACTTCCCTCGCGGATTGCCGAGCGGTTTGAAGCTGAACCCATAAACAGGCGCTAATCGAACCTATGTTTAGTAAAATTCTTGGCACGGGCAGCTATGTGCCCGCAATGGTTCGTACCAATGCTGATCTTGAGCAGATGGTAGAAACCAGTGATGAGTGGATAGTCGAGCGAACTGGTATCAAGGAGCGCCGCATTGCGGCGGCTCATGAAACGGTTGCGACCATGGCCCATGAAGCCGCGCTCAATGCGTTGGCCGCCGCGGGTCTGGTGGCAACGGATCTGGATATGATAGTGCTGGCGACGACCAGCGCCGAGAATGCGTTTCCATCTGCTGCCTGCGAGCTGCAGGGCTTGCTGAATTGCCCCGGGGTCCCGGCATTCGATTTAGCGGCGGCTTGCGCCGGCTTTAGCTATGCCTTGAGCGTGGCCGATCAATTTGTGCGTGGTGGCACAGTCAAGCGAGTCTTGGTGGTTGGTTCTGACATGCTCTCTCGCACCTGTGATCCGACGGATCGCGGTACCATCATCATTTTTGGCGATGGCGCAGGGGCCGTGGTCATCGGTGCCTCGGAAGAGCCGGGGATCCTCTCGACGCATATGCATGCCGATGGTCGTTATGGCGACTTGTTAAAGTTGCCCCAGGGGAAACGAGGCCCGGAAGCGGCTGATTTCCCGGCGTACATGTATATGAAGGGCAATGATGTCTTCAAGGTTGCCGTGACCCGCTTGAGTGAAATTGTCACCGAGACGCTGGAGGCCAACGGCCTGGATAAATCCGAGCTGGACTGGCTGGTTCCTCATCAGGCGAATTATCGGATCATCAGTGCTACGGCGAAGAAGCTGGGTATGTCGATGGACCAGGTCATCTTGACCCTGGATCGTCATGGCAATACCTCGGCGGCATCGGTCCCCCTGGCGTTGGATGAAGGGGTTCGCTCTGGACGCATTCAACGTGGCCAGTTGATTTTGTTGGAAGCCTTTGGCGGTGGTTTCACCTGGGGCTCTGCACTGATTCGTTTTTAATCTCACAGGAAAATGACACATGACTAAGTTCGCGATCGCATTTCCCGGTCAGGGTTCGCAAAGCGTGGGTATGTTGGCCGAGCTGGCTGCAGAATATCCGGTGGTCAAGGCCACCTTTGACGAAGCCAGTCAGGTTCTCGGTTACGATCTGTTCCAGCTGGTGATGAATGGTCCGGCTGAGGAGTTGAATAAGACTTGGCGTACCCAACCGGCACTGCTGACCAGCTCGGTTGCCCTCTGGCGCGTCTGGCAATCCCTCAGTGCTCCGGTGCCGGCCATGATGGCAGGACACAGCCTGGGTGAATATTCGGCTCTGGTCTGCTCGGGGGCTTTGGCCTTTGCCGATGCCGTCAAGCTGGTCGAATTGCGCGGTCTGGCGATGCAAGAAGCGGTACCGGAAGGGGTGGGGGCTATGGCTGCCATCATCGGTCTGGACAATGAGAGCATTGCGGCCAACTGTGAAAAAGCAGCGCAAGGCCAAGTTGTTTCACCGGTCAACTTTAACTCACCAGGGCAGGTGGTCATCGCCGGTCACAAGGAGGCGGTGGAACGCGCCAATGTGCTGATGAAAGAGTCAGGCGCCAAGCGTGCTCTGCCATTGCCGGTCAGCGTGCCGTCGCATTGTGCCTTGATGAAACCGGCCGCCGAAAAGTTGGCGCAGGCCCTGCAAAGTATCGAGATCACCGCGCCGGCTATTTCCGTGATCAACAACGTGGATGTCAGCACGGAAACCGACGCGGCTCGCATCAAGGATGCACTGGTTCGTCAGCTGTTCAGCCCGGTGCGCTGGACTGAAACCATCGAAGCGGTGGCCAATGCCGGCGTCGAGTTTGAAGTTGAAATGGGTCCAGGCAAGGTGTTGAGTGGTTTGGTGAAGCGTATCGACAAACGAGTCGATGGTGCGGCGATCAATGATCCCGCCTCGCTGCAGGATATTCTGGCCAAACTGCAATAATTTTGATGTCTGTAAGGATAAATCATGAGTTTTGAAAACAAAGTTGTCCTGGTCACCGGTGCGAGTCGTGGTATCGGACGCGCGATCGCTGAAGCGTTTGCGGCCAAGGGCGCCAAGGTTGTTGGCTCGGCAACCAGTCCATCCGGTGCCGAGGCGATCTCGGCTTATCTGGGCGACGCCGGCTGTGGCATGGTGCTGAATGTCACCAGTAATGAGTCGGTGGAAGCTCTGTATGCCGCCATCAAGGAACGTTTTGGTGATGTCGATGTGTTGATCAACAACGCCGGGATCACCCGGGACAACCTGCTGATGCGCATGAAGGATGACGAATGGCAGGACATTATTGATACCAACCTGACGTCACTCTATCGCCTGAGCAAGCCGGTACTGCGCACCATGATGAAAAAACGTTATGGCCGTATCGTTAGTATCGGTTCGGTTGTTGGTACCATGGGCAACGCAGGACAGACCAACTATGCGGCGGCCAAGGCGGGTTTGATTGGTTTTACCAAGTCACTGGCCCGTGAAGTGGCATCCCGAGGGATCACGGTGAATGCGGTCGCGCCTGGATTTATCGCCACCGACATGACTCATGCGCTGAACGACGAGCAACGCGCCGGTATCCTGAATCAGGTGCCAGCCAATCGACTGGGTGAGCCTCAGGAGATTGCGGCTGCCGTGTTGTTCCTTGCTTCGGATGAGGCATCGTACGTCACAGGTGAAACCCTGCATGTGAATGGCGGCATGTACATGGTGTAATCTGCGAGGCCGGAGTGACCATATCTATGCAGTTTTTTAGGCGATACATGTCTAAAATCCTGGTTAGACCAGGTCCAACAGTCTTGCAAACTATGAACAATCTAATAAACTACTGCAACGACACGCAATTGCGTATTTCTAAAGGAAAAATCAGGTCATGAGCAATATCGAAGAACGCGTTAAGAAAATCATCATCGAGCAACTGGGCGTTAAGGAAGAAGACGTGAAGTCTGAAGCCTCATTTGTCGATGATCTGGGCGCTGACTCTCTGGACACCGTTGAGCTGGTAATGGCCCTGGAAGAAGAATTCGACACTGAAATTCCTGATGAAGAAGCAGAGAAGATCACGACTGTTCAAGCTGCTATCGACTACATCAATTCCAACCAGGACTAAGCTTCTGGTCAACAAGGGCGGCATCAGCCGCTCTTGTTTCTTTTTTTTTATCCCCCTTTTTTAATTTTTACCTCGCGGAGGCAATCCTGTGTCAAAACGCAGAGTTGTGGTGACCGGTCTGGGTATGCTTTCTCCTGTTGGTCATTCTGCAGAATCCTCGTGGCAAGCATTACTGCAAGGTCAAAGCGGCATCACCAATATCGACCACTTTGATACGGCTGATTTTCCAACCAAGTTTGCCGGTCTGGTTAAAGACTTCGACCCGGAACAGTTTGGCATTTCCCGTAAAGATGCTCGCAAGATGGACCTGTTCATCCAGTATGGGGTGGCAGCCGGTTTGCAGGCGCTGGCCGATTCTGGTCTTGAAATCACCGAACAGAACGCGACCCGTGTCGGTGTCGCCATCGGCTCCGGCATCGGTGGTTTGGGTCTTATCGAGCAGAACCATTTCAGCATGATCGCGGGCGGCCCTCGCAAGCTGAGCCCATTTTTCGTGCCTTCCACCATCATCAACATGGTCTCCGGTCATCTGTCGATCATGAAGGGATTGCGTGGGCCCAACGTGGCCGTGACTACTGCGTGTTCTACCGGGACTCATTCCATCGGCTTTGCCGCTCGCATGATTGCCCACGGTGATGCAGACGTCATGGTCTGTGGCGGGACCGAAAAAGCCTCGACCCCGATGGGCATGGGGGGCTTCGCCGCTGCCAAGGCTCTGTCCACCCGCAATGACGAGCCGCAAAAGGCGAGCCGTCCATGGGACAAGGATCGCGATGGCTTTGTGCTGGGTGATGGCGCCGGTGTGCTGGTGCTTGAAGAGTACGAGCACGCCAAGGCTCGCGGTGCCACCATCTATGCCGAATTCGCTGGTTTTGGCATGAGTGCCGATGCCTACCACATGACGGCGCCTCCTTCCGATGGTTCCGGTGCCGCGTTGTCGATGAAAAATGCCATCGCCGATGCGGGTATCGACCCGAGCCTGATCGGTTATGTCAACGCCCATGGCACCTCGACGCCGTTGGGTGATGTGGCTGAGCTGCGCGCCATGAAGGCCACCTTCGGTGAGCACTCCAAGCAACTGATGATCAGCTCTACTAAATCCATGATGGGACACCTGCTGGGCGCCGCTGGTGCGGTCGAAGCGATTGTCACCGTCCTGGCGCTGCGTGATCAGGTGGCTCCGCCAACCATCAATCTGGACAATCCGGACGAAGAGTGCGATCTGGACTTGGTACCGAATGTGGCCAAGAAGGGCAGCTTTGAGTACGCCTTGTCCAACTCGTTTGGTTTCGGTGGCACGAACGGCTCCTTGATCTTCAAGCGCGTCTAAGTTCTGGCGATTGCCAGCAGAGGCCTGATACCCTGTATCGGGCCTTTTTTTATGGAGTTTGCTGCCGATGATGTGGGTCAATGGCCTTGAACAGAGCTCGATCCCGCTCACCGATCGTGGATTGACGCTGGGTGATGGTTTCTTCACCACGATGCAGATCCGTCATGGGCGGCCTTTGCTGTGGGATCTGCACCGAGCTCGCTTGATGGCCACGGCCGAGCGGTTACAGTTTGCCACGCTGGATCTGGATGGTTTATACCAACGGCTATTGATGCGACTCTCCGGGGTCGCCCAAGGCTGCGCCAAGATCATCCTGACGCGTGGTTCGGGGGCTCGGGGCTACGGCATTCGAGGCAGCCAGCAACCGAGCGAGATCATCACCCTGCACGATTATCCGGAGCACTACCGACGCTGGCAGCAGACTGGGATCCCGCTGGCTATCTGCCAGGGACGACTGGGTGATACGCCATTGCTCGCCGGATTGAAGACGCTCAACCGTCTGGAGCAGGTGTTGCTCAAAGCCGAGCTGGAGGCACGGGATGCGCTCGAGGGATTGGTGCTGGATCGGGCAGAGAATATCGTCGAGGCGGTGACCGCGAATGTATTTTGGCGACAGGATTCCGTAGTATACACGCCAGCTCTGTCGACATGCGGTGTCACCGGTGTCATGCGTGGCTGGATCCTTCGGCAGCTCCAGCAGTGGGGGATCGTCTGTCATCAGGTGCAAGCCGGGCTGGCGGCACTCAAAACAGCAGATGAACTCTTTCTTAGCAATGCCTTGATGGAAGTTGTACCGGTTACTGGGATTGAAGATGTCACCTATCAGGATCACTCGCTGGCTCGCCAGTTGCAAACAGCATTTTATCAAACGGCCGAAGCGTCATAGTGCCCTGTTGCTCGGCGTAGTGGCTGTGCTCGCTGCATTGGCGTGGGGGCACTACCAGTTGAGCGCATTAGACTCGCTCATGGTGGATGGGAAGACCCGTTTGTTTACGGTGAAGAAGGGCATGCCGGCGCGTCAGCTGGTCAGTGAGCTGGCCGGGAAACCCACCTCCGCCCTCTGGACGCCGATCTGGCTCAAGCTGCATCCGGAGCTGGCTCAGATCAAAACCGGTACCTACCGTATCGAGTCGGGTTGGCTGGTCAGCCATGCCTTGCTGTTGTTCAGCAGCGGCAAGGAGGTGCTCTTCTCCGTCACCCTGGTCGAAGGGGGGCGCATCGAGGATTTCATTCAGACCCTGCAGCAGGCGCCCTATGTCGAAAAGACGCTGGATAAGGATTCGCCGGAAGATGTGCGCTCGGCACTGGGGTTGCCGCAGGAGAACATCGAAGGGTTGTTCCTGGCCGAAACCTACGCCTACACCGCCGGCACCAAGGATATCGATATCTTGCGTCGTGCCCACACGCACATGAACGATTTTCTGGAGAAGAGCTGGAGCGCGCGCGCCAAGGCGTTGCCCTACAAGAGTGCCTACGAGGCCTTGATCATGGCCTCCATCATCGAGAAGGAGACCGGTAAGGCCAAGGAGCGACCGCTCATCGCCTCGGTATTTCTCAATCGATTGAAGAAGGGGATGAAGTTGCAGACCGATCCGACCGTCATCTATGGCATCAAGGATCGCTACGATGGCAATATTCGCAAGGCCGATCTGCAAGATGACAATCCCTATAACACCTATGTGATCGATGGGTTACCACCCACGCCCATTGCCATGCCGAGCAAGGAGGCCATCCAGGCCGCCCTGCATCCCAAGGCGAGTCAGTATCTCTATTTCGTCGCCAAAGGTGGCGGCGAGCACCATTTTTCCCGGACTCTGTCCGAACACAACAGCGCGGTTCGCCGCTATATACTGGGGCGATCCTGATGTCCGCAAAGTTCATTGTCATTGAAGGGTTGGAAGGGGCCGGCAAGAGCACGGCGGTTCGCCATGTCGAGGCCTGGTTGCGCCAGCAGGGGATTACGCAGATCGAGAAGACGCGCGAGCCTGGCGGTACGCCGCTGGCCGAGCGGATGCGCGCCATCGTCAAAGAGATCCACGATGAGCCGCTGACCATCCAGGCCGAGCTGCTGTTGATGTATGCCGCCCGGGTTCAGTTGGTGGAGACTCGTATCAAGCCGGCGCTGCGGCAGGGGATCTGGGTGATCGGCGACCGCCACGATCTCTCCTCCTTGGCCTATCAGGGCGGTGGGCGCGGCATCGACGAGCAGCTGATCCGCCAGATCAAGCAGGCGGTGCTCGGTGATTTTGCCCCGGATCTCACTCTCTATCTGGATATCGATCCGGCCATCGGTTTGGCTCGCGCCCGGGCGCGGGGCGAGCTGGATCGGATCGAGTTGGAGCAGCAGGCCTTCTTCGAACGGACCCGTGCCCGCTATCTGGCACTGGCCGAACGCGATCCGCGTATTCATGTGATTGACGCCAGTCAGAATGAGGCGCAGGTTGCTCACGCCATTGCTCGGGTATTGGAGTCGGCGTTATGTATCCCTGGCTGATCTCGTATTGGCAAGGCTGGCTGGAGAGTGTGGCGCAAAATCGTCTGGCTCACGCCTGGTTGCTCAGTGGCCCCCAGGGGTTGGGCAAGCTGGCGCTGGCGCGGCAGATGGCGCAAACGCTATTGTGCCAGCACCCATCGTCTACTGGCGCCTGTGGCCTCTGTCACGCCTGTACCCTGCTGGCGCACGACAACCATCCGGATCTCCTGCAGCTGGGCTCTTCGGCGGACAAGAGTCTGGGCGTCGATCTGATCCGAGAGTTGATCGGCAAGCTCAATGGCAGCGCCCAGTTGGGTGGGGCCAAGGTGGTGATCTTGGCGCGCGCCGAACGGATGACCGAGGCCGCTGCCAATGCGCTGCTCAAGACGCTGGAAGAGCCGGCTGGGCGCTCCCACCTGATTTTGCTCTCCGATCAGCCGAATCGCCT
The DNA here is from genome assembly GCA_041441555.1 of Aeromonadaceae bacterium. Lineage (GTDB taxonomy): Bacteria > Pseudomonadota > Gammaproteobacteria > Enterobacterales > Aeromonadaceae > Pseudaeromonas. The sequence goes on along the minus strand of JASDSW010000037.1, from coordinate 5,199 downwards.
GCTGCCGACCATCCTGAGTCGTTGCCAGAAGATGCCCATTCGTCAACCGGCGGTGGATGCCTCGTTGGCCTGGCTGCGGGCTCAGGAGGGAGGCACTGCTGCCGAATTACCCCATCTGCGCCTGAATCAGTTTGCCCCGTTGCAGACGCTGGCCTATCTGCGGGATGGGCTGGATGAGCGCCGGCGGGCGCTGTGCCGCCAGCTGGAAACCTTTTTGCAGTCGCCCGAGCAACTGACCGCCCTGGTCGGCCAAATGATCGGCGATACCCCCCACGCTCAGCAGTGGCTGTCGGCGCTGCTGCTGGATGCCTTGAAGCTCCAGGCGGGCTGTTCGCTTGCCGACTGCACCATGAGCGACGCGCCGGGGGCCGTGACCCGCTTGGCGGTTTTTCCACCGGCTCGACTCCTTGAGGCTCTGGAACGCTGGCAACTGCTGGTCGCCGAGCCGGAAGGCATGCCCAGCGCCATGCCCTCGCTGCACCTAACCGCCTGGTTTAACCAATTAATTCTTGAGGTATAACGTTTTGCTCGTTGATTCACATTGCCATCTCGACCGACTCGCCTATGGCCAAAAACACCAAGATATTGCCGAGGCGCTGGCCAAGGCCGAGGCGCGTGGCGTCTCGCATCTGCTGTGTGTGAGCGTTACGCTGGAGCAGTTTCCAGCGATGCTTGAGAAGATAGCCCCGTTTCCTCACGTCTTTGCCTCCTGTGGCGTCCATCCGTTGGATCAGGAGTCGGCCTGGAGCAAGGAGCAACTGCAACGGCTGGCGGCCGATCCGCGGGTGGTGGCCATCGGCGAAACCGGGCTCGACTATTTCTATCATCCCGAGCACAAGGCCATTCAACAGGCGGCCTTTCGTGAGCACATCCGGGTGGCTCGGACCCTCGGCAAGCCCCTGATCATCCACACCCGGGATGCGCAGGAGGATACGCTGGCCATCCTGCGTGAGGAGGGGGCCGATGCCGTCGGTGGTGTCATTCACTGTTTCACCGAGGATTGGGCAATGGCGGAGGCGGCGATGGCGCTCGGCTTCTACATCTCGATCTCGGGGATTGTCACCTTCCGCAATGCCGACCGACTACGGGATATCACCCGGCGTCTGCCGGCCGAGCGCCTGCTCATCGAAACGGATTCGCCCTATCTGGCGCCGGTGCCGCATCGGGGCGTGGAGAATGAGCCTGCCTATGTGCGCGATGTCGCCGAATATGTGGCCTGGCTGCGCAATTGCTCGGTTGAGGAGATTACCTCCTTGACGAGTGCCAATTTCTTCCGGCTGTTTCAGTTGGCGCAATCCCAGCGCTGATGGCGTTGACCACCAGTTTGTAGCGAACGAACTGGTTTTTTAGCGAGCCAACTGGCGGGCCAATTGCCAGAGGATGCGGGCGGTGGCCCCCCAGATCAGATGGTTGTGCAGTGTGATGCCATAAACCCGGTGGCAGTGCTGGTTGCGTTGGGTGATCCAGCAGCCATAATGGCTCGCCTCAAGCAGGGGCCAAAGCGGTAGCTCGAAGGCCTCCTCGACCTCGTCGCTGGCCGGGTGCAGCGGGTGGTCCGGTTGCAGTAGCCCGAGATAGGGCACCACCCGATAGTGACTGACGGTGATGTGCTCCGGGAGCTGGCCCAGCAGCCGGATACAGTGCGCCGGAATTCCCAACTCTTCATGGGTCTCCCGCAGGGCGGTGGCCGCCAGGCTCTCGTCCTCTTCATCCCGGCGCCCGCCGGGAAAGCAGATCTGCCCTGGATGATGGCGCAGCTGGCGGCTGCGCCGGGTCAGCAATACCGAGACCTCCTTGCCACGCACTATGATGGGGATCAGCACGGCCGCCGGTTTTAGGGGGCAACTCAAGGGAGCGTGTGTCGATGCCTGGCCGGGGTCTGGACGGCTCAGGCTGAAGCGGTGGAGGAACTCCGGCCAGCTCCAATCCGTCGGCGCTTGTGGTTGCGCCTCGGGCCGATGACCCACTCCGGCAAGCGCTAGCACGGCCTAGTGCTCCTCCAGCTCTGTTCGATACGCCAGGATCGGCAGTATCTTGCCCAGCTTGTGGAAGGTCTCGACATACTCATCGTCGACCTGGGAGTCGGCCACCAGACCACCGCCTGCCCAGACATAAAGTTGGCCACCTTCGGCGATCAGCGTGCGGATGGTGATGCTGGTATCCATGCGTCCATGCTGGCTGATATAGCCGATGCTGCCGCAGTAGGCGTTGCGACGGTGGGGCTCCAGCTCCTCAATGATTTCCATGGCGCGGATCTTGGGGGCTCCGGTGATGGAGCCGCCCGGGAAGCAGGCGCGCAGCAGATCGGTGGCCTGTAGCTGGGGCAAGAGCGTGCCTTCGATGGTGGAGACCAGGTGGTGCACCGCCGGAAAGGATTCAATGGCAAATAGCTCCGGCACTCGCACCGAGCCGGGGACGCAGACGCGGCCGATATCGTTGCGTAACAGATCGACGATCATCAAATTTTCGGCGCGATCCTTCGGGGCTCTTTGTAACTCACGGGCAGCTGCCGCATCCAGCTTTGAGTCCATGTCGCGCGGCCGGGTTCCCTTGATGGGTTTGGTGCTGACCTGGTGCCCAGAGAGCGCTAAAAAGCGCTCCGGTGACAGGCTCAGCACACAGCTTTGTGGCAGGCGGATAAACGCCGAGAAGGGGGCCTGGTTGTGGCGGCTCAGCTGGCAGTAGGCCGACCACTCATCGCCGGAATAGGGGGCGTTAAAGCGCTGGGTCAGATTGATCTGGTAGCAGTCGCCAGCAGCCAGATAGGCCTGTACCCGCGCAAAGCGGGCGCGATACCCGTCGGCATCCATGTTGCTTTGCCAGGGCGCCTGCAGACGAAGTGGCGCTGGCGTTGAGGGTTCTGGTGTTAGGATCGATGGCGCTAGGGCCATTTGTGCCTGCCACCAGGCATGACGCCGCTGCCAGGCGGCCTCATCACCACGCACCAGCAGATGGGCCACCTGTTGTCGGTTGTCAAGGATCCAGCCCCAGTCGTAGAGTCCGACCGCCATGTCGGCGAGCCCGATATCAGCCTGTGCCTGGCTGGGTAGCCGCTCGAAGCGGCGTCCCAGATCGTAACCAAACAGCCCGAGGGCACCGCCGACAAAGGGCAGATCGCAGTCACCCTCAGACAGGGGGCCGAATAGCTGGCGTTGCCACTGGGCCAGCAGGGTCAGCGGATCCTCGTCGGAAAAACTGGTCTGTCCGGCGTGGTCGATCTGTGTCTGAGTGCTGCGAGTTTGTAGTGTTGCAAGAGGCTCGGCGCTGAGAATATGAAAACGGCTATCCGGGTGGTCGGGACTGGCCGACTCCAGCAGGATGGCCCAAGGGCGGTGAGCCAACGGGGCAAACAGGGTGCGGCCAGCCTCGAGTGGGTGCAGTGATAGGGCCTGAAAAGAAAATGACTTGATGGTGACCGCATTCAACATTTGTCTACTCGAATCGATGTTTGGTGGTGCATAAATGGCGTCGGATCGGTGCGCAGCGTATCATAGTCCCGATGGGACCAAAACTGCGTCTGGCCTGCCCATACGAGGGGCGAGACCTGATTTTCGTGGGCCTTGCCGCCCCCTCGCATTCGGAGAAACAGATGGCTGTGATCAAGCAACAGGACTTTATTGACTCTATTTTTGATGCCCTGCAATTCATCTCCTACTACCACCCCCTCGATTTTGTCGAGGCGATGAAGCAGGCCTACGATCGGGAGCAGAGCCCGGCGGCCAAGGATGCCATCGCTCAGATCCTGATCAACTCCCGCATGGCGGCCGAAGGCCATCGACCCCTGTGCCAGGACACCGGCATCGTCACCTGTTTTGTCAAAGTCGGGATGCAGGTGCAGTGGGACGGCGAGATGACGGTGCAGGAGATGGTGGATGCGGGAACGCGTCGCGCCTACACCCATCCGGATAACCCGCTGCGTCTCTCCATTCTGGCCGATCCGGCCGGTAAACGAATCAACACCCGCGACAACACGCCCGCCGTGGTGCATATCGAGCTGGTGCGCGGCAATACCGTCGAGGTGTTGATCGCCGCCAAGGGCGGTGGCTCCGAGAATAAGTCCAAGGTGGTGATGCTGAACCCTTCCGACTCGGTGGTCGACTGGGTGCTCAAAACCATACCGACCATGGGCTCGGGCTGGTGCCCGCCGGGGATGCTGGGTATCGGCATCGGCGGTACCGTGGAGAAGGCGGCATTGATGGCCAAGGAGTCGCTGATGGAGGCCATTGATATTCAGGAGTTGCAGGCTCGTGGCGCCCAAAATCGCGACGAGGAGTTGCGCCTCGAACTCTATGAGAAGATCAATCTGCTGGGGATTGGTGCTCAGGGGCTGGGTGGTTTGACCACGGTTCTGGATGTGAAGATCAAATCCTGCCCGACGCATGCGGTGTCGCTGCCGGTGGCCATGATCCCCAACTGCGCCGCGACCCGGCATATCCATTTCACGCTGGATGGCTCCGGCCCGGCCGAGCTGGTGCCGCCGCCGCTCTCCGCCTGGCCCGAGATCCAGTGGGAAGGGGCCAAGAGCGCCCGTCGGGTCAATCTTGATGGCATCACCAAGGCCGAGATTGCCACCTGGCAGGTGGGCGAAACGCTGCTGCTCAACGGCACCATCTTGACCGGCCGCGATGCGGCGCACAAACGCATTCAGGATCTGCTCAAGGCCGGAGAGCCGTTGCCTGCCGGCGTCAACTTTGACGGTCGCTTCATCTACTACGTCGGCCCGGTGGATCCGGTGCGTGACGAGGTGGTTGGGCCGGCCGGGCCGACCACCTCGTCGCGGATGGACAAGTTCAGCGAGACCATGCTGGGTGAGGCGGGGCTGTTTGGCATGATTGGCAAGTCCGAGCGGGGGCCGGTGGCCATCGAGGCCATCAAGCATCACCAAGCCGCCTATCTGATGGCGGTGGGCGGCGCCGCCTACCTGGTCTCCAAGGCGATCAAGAAGGCGCGCAAGGTGGCCTTTGAGGATTTGGGCATGGAGGCCATCTATGAGTTCGAGGTGGTCGATATGCCGGTGACGGTCGCGGTGGATTGTCGAGGCAACAATATTCACGAAACAGGCCCGGCGCACTGGAAGGCAATATTGCAGGCGGTGGACATCAAAACAGTCGAGTAACAGACGCAGGGGAGGTCAATTGACCTCCCTTGTCGCATTAATGAGCAAACGCTTTGTTTTATCAGAAATTTGTATTGTAATCG
>JASDSW010000036.1:0-3626 GCA_041441555.1 Aeromonadaceae bacterium | reverse complement strand
TTAATCAGCGAGTCAGCTTGGGAAGAAATGACCTGCTTATTCGCACCTTCCCTAGCCAGAGCAATTATTTAATCCGACGAATCAATAATAGAAAGTGATGCTGACCCACAGCACCAGAAATGGCGCTGTGGGTCAGCTTGGCGCTACCGAACCGCCGTGATGGGGGATCGGCGATTCGAAAGCGCTCGTTAGAGTGTAAATTGGGCTAATTGGCCATTGAGCGCGATATTCTGCCCGCGCACCTGCTGGGCCTGCTCTGTGACGCCCAGGCCCAGCTCGCCCAGTCGGCAGGAGAGCGCCTTGACCGACTCCACATTGCGGCTGATTTCCGCCGCCACCGAGCTCTGCTCGTGGGCAGCCGTTGCCACTTGGGCATTCATCGCATTGACACTCCCAATGCGGGATTCGATCCCCTGCAGCACCTCTTGCAGTGAGGCGGCAATATCGTTGGCGCGCAACACCGCCTGCTGGTTCTTCTGCATACCGCTGTAGGCTACATCTGATGCCTGCTGCAACTGATGGATGATTACCTCGATCTCCTTGGTGCTTTGCTGGGTCTTGCTCGCCAGCGCCCGAACCTCATCGGCGACCACAGCAAAACCGCGGCCCTGCTCACCGGCGCGAGCCGCTTCAATGGCGGCATTGAGCGCCAGCAGATTGGTCTGCTCGGCAATGCTCTGGATCACCACCACAATGTTGCCAATCTCCGCCGAGGTCTCGCGCAGGCTCTGCAGTTGGCTGGCCGAGCCATCCATGTCGCTGCGTAACGCCGCAATCAGCGAGAAGTTCTCCTGTACCCGGGCATAACCCTCGCTGGCAAAACGATTCGCCTCATGGGTGGCTTCGGCCGTCGTCTCGGCGTGTTGGGCCACCTCGTGGGCTGTCATCGACATTTCGTGCAGTGCCGTGGCGACCTGTTCGATCTCCTGCTGCTGCTGGCCAATGTGCGCCTGGGTATCGGTGGCCACCTGTTCCAGAGTATCGCTGGAGCCGTTGACCTGCTGCCCGATGTGGGTCAAGCCGGAGACGAGACCCGAGAGGGTGACCATGACTGCGTTGAAGGCGCGCGCCAGGCGGCCTAGTTCATCGGTACTACGCTCCGGCAGACGCCGGGTCAGATCACCTTGACCCATGGCCATCTCTTCGAGCAGACGGGTCACGGCATTGAGCGGCGTGACTACGATGCGCTTCATGGTAATGAAGATCAGGGCGGAAATACCGACTAATAACAGCACTATCAGGCCGATCAGCACCTCCATCAGCGCCGCAAGGCTGGCGGCTATGGAGCCGCTGTCATACTGGATCTGCATCTTGCCGGCTACGGAGCCAGCGTGCAGGATGTCGGCCTGGGCCGCTACCAGCTCCCCTGAGGCTGGGCGTTGCGCCTCGGCGAGCAACTTGCCTCTATGGTCGGTGATGCGGATGCTGGCGATCTGTGGCTGAGTGACCAGTGACTCAGCCAGTTTCTTGCTCTGCTCATAGTCATAGGTGAAGACGGGTTCATCGAGGGCGACCTGCGCCAGTGTTCCCAGAGCTGTGGTTTGAGCGGCAAACTCAGCCTCCAGATGGCGGGCCAATACCCAGCGGCCTGCCGTCAGCGCAATCAAAGTGCCGAGCAGGCCCGCGATCAGCAGCAGACAAATGATCTTGGAATTCAATGTTCTTGGCATTACTCAGTTACCTCACGGGTGTAATCAAACCAGAGTTCGGGACGTTGCAATGGCGTAGCCGCCGGCAGATCGGGGTTATCCAGATGCAGGGCGATACGCTGCCGCAGGTTCGAGCGTTCCAGCACGGACTTGATGTTCGGATGAGCATAGAAGTAGCGATCGAAGCTGCCATCGGCGATGGCCTGCTCCAGACCCTGTTCGATACGCTGCGCCAGTTGCGGGTTTTGCTTGCTGACAAAGAAGTAGAGGGGCATCTTGTAGATCAGCAACAGATGGGGCTCCACCATCACCTGGAACCCGTGCTGCTCCTCGACTTCGTGCCATGCCTCACCGGCACCACGCGGGTAATAATCGAAACGGCCCCCATCGAGCATCGGGTAGAGGCTGGCTGTCTTGACTGCTGTCACCACGTTAAGGCCGGACTTCTTGAGAATTCGGGTATCGGTCCAGAAGCGTCCTTGACCGGCCTTCAGGTTGGCGAGTTCGCCCAGGGTCCGGATCGAGGCAAAACGCGGTGCATCCTGCTGACGGATCACCAGCAACCGGTGGCCCAGCAGACCCTTGTAGAGCGGAATGCGGATCGGGGCCAGGCGTCGTTCAAGGTCGGAATTGGTTGCGGCCCAGAACAGATCCAGAGCCCCCTGCTCGATGGCGGCAACCCGCGTCTCGTCATTTTGCTCTTCCGCCGCAAAGCTGAAGTTGTAGGGCTCATGGGTATAGGAGAGCGCCAGCTTGAGCAGGCCGAGCTCGTAGCTCTCCTCCTGGCTCTCCTCCTGATTGTACAGGTAGGGCAGTTTTAGGGTAGCGGCCATGGCGCTGGGCGCAATAATCGACCAGTAGCAGAGCAACGCAAATAGTATTTTTTTCATATTACTCTTCGCTTATAAAATAGAAATTCCGACCCAATCTTTCGGGAAAACCAAATTAAATCACCACCGAAAGATGGACTGACGAAATCATAAAGTAGATGATATTTTTCAGCAAAGCGAGCCTGCTATCAACAGGGATAAAAGATGCCGTCAGATCACAAAGCACGGGAAAGAGCCTTTCAGGATCATATTGTTAATGCGCTGGCACACAGCGGCTGGCTGGTTGGTGAGTCGGCCAACTACGACCGCGAGCGGGCGCTCTACCCCGAGGATCTGCTCGCCTATGTGCAGCAGAGCCAGCCCGAAGGCTGGGGCAAATTCTGCAAGACCTATGGCGAAGAGCCGGAGCGTCATCTGCTCAATGCCGCCGTACGGGCTCTGGAAAGCCCTGAGCGTGGTACCCTGTGGCTGTTGCGCAATCAGATTGAGGATCGCGGCCATCGCCTGAGCGTTGCCACCTTCAAGCCGGATCATGATCTCAACCCCGAGCTGACAGCCCGCTATGCCATGAATCGTTTGCGGGTAGTGCCCGAGCTCATCTACAGCCCCCACGGTTATGACGGGCGCCTCGATTTGACGCTGTTTTTAAACGGCCTGCCGATTGCGACGCTGGAGCTGAAATCCTGCTTTAAGCAGAGCCTGGAAAACGCCAAGCAGCAGTACCGTAAGGACAGACCCCTGAAAACAGCTGGCAAGGTGGAGCCGCTGCTGGCCTTCCGGCGCGGGGCCCTGGTCCATTTTGCGGTGAATCAGTTCGAAGTGGCGATGACCACCAAGCTCGCTGGCGAGAGCACCTACTTTCTGCCCTTTAACCGCGGCACCCGTGACGGCGGTGCCGGGAATGATCAGCCTGAAATCGGCTATGGCACCGAATATCTGTGGCAGGAGATCTTGCAACCAGAAGCGCTGCTGAAAATCCTCGCCCGCTATATGCATCTGCATGTGCAGCATGAAGAGGACGATCTGGGGCGCATCAAGAAGAAAGAGAGCCTGATCTTCCCCCGTTATCACCAGTGGAATGTGGTTGAGAGTCTGCTGGGCGCCGTGCGCCACGAAGGCAGTGGCCAGAAGTATCTGATCCAGCACT
>JASDSW010000035.1:19589-81855 GCA_041441555.1 Aeromonadaceae bacterium | reverse complement strand
GAGTTTAGTGAACTGGCCCAGAGCATCGATACTCTGGTGGCTCGTCAGCAACACACCGTCAAGCTGGTCCATGACAGTGCCGAGGCACTGGAGATGTTCGCCGACGAGTTCCGCGATGCGGCGCAAGAAGGTCAGATGACGGCGGCTTCGCAACGGCAATACCTGGATTCGCTCGCCACGGCGATGGAAGAGATGACCGCTGCCATCCGTGAAGTGGCCCGCAATGCCAATGACACCTCGACCCAGACCCGCCACTCCAGTGAGGAGGCCACCCAAGGGGCCGCCAGTGTCAATCGCACCATTGATGCCATCCAATCCCTGGCGGACGAAATCAGCCAGGCCTCCAGTGCGGTGGAACAGCTGACCAATCGCGCCAACAAGATCAATGACGTGGTGACTGTCATCAACTCCATCTCCGGTCAAACCAACCTGCTGGCACTCAACGCCGCCATCGAAGCGGCGCGGGCCGGCGAGCAGGGCCGCGGCTTCGCCGTGGTGGCGGACGAGGTACGAACCCTGGCCGGTCGGACCCAGCAGGCCACCGTCGAGATCCAGAAGATGATCGAGGAGTTGCAAAGCGGCACCGGCGATCTGAATCAAATCATGGAAAAGACGGTGCATCAGGCGGCGACCAGTCGCGATCTGATCAGCGGTGTCGGCCAGGATATCGAGCGCATCGCCAGCTACAGCGAGTCGGTCTTTGAGATGAGTGCCCAGATTGCCACCTCGGCCGAGCAGCAAAGCTCGGTGGCCGCGGAGATCTCACAAAATCTCGAAGGGGTGCGCCAGCAATCCATCCAGGTGGAAGAGTCCACGGCCGCCACCGTGGCAGGGACCGAGAATCTGAAGGTGACGGCCAGCGAGCTGGATCAACTGCTGCGCGGGATGAAGTTCTAAGCCTCCCCGCTACCCGTAGCGATTGCTGCAATAAAGGCCACCTCGGTGGCCTTTGTCTTTTGTGCGGCCAGTACCAAGCTGGCGGCCAAATCCTTTAGCGGCTGCTGCCACCCCCGAGAGCCTGAAACAGCTGCATCCGGTTATTCAACTGATTGAGCCGATTCTCCGCCAGGGCCTGCTCGGCGGTACGGCGTTTTTGCTGCTCGTCGAGCCAGGCTTGCACACCGGTCGCCCCCTGCCGGTAGCGCACCTCGGCCAGCTGTTCACTGCGCTGGGCCAGCTCGAAGGCTGCCTGCAGCTTGTCCGCCTGTTGCTGATAATGGCGCGAGGCAGCCAGCTTATTTTCTACCTCGGAAAATGCCTGATAGAGCGACTGGCGGAACTCGACCACCGCCTGGGCGTACTCGGTGTCGGCCAGCTGCACATTCAACTGCTGCTGGTTCCAATTGACAAAGGGCAGCGTCAGACCCGCGCCCAGCGTGCCCACCGGATCCTGCAGCACCTGGCTCAGGCTCGAGCTCTCTCCGCCCGCGGAGCCCGTCAACGCCAGCACCGGATAGAGGCTCAGCCGGGTGTTGTCGCCACTGGCCAGGGCCGAGCGCAGACGCATTTCGCTGGCCTGCAGATCGGGGCGGCGCGCCAAGAGTCCGGCGGGCAGACCCGCAGGCACCCGGGGCAACACCCGATCATTCAGACTGGCGAGCTCATGGGCCTGCCACTGCTCGGGCGGCGCATCGAACAACAGCGCCAGGGCGTTGCGCTGCTCGATGAGTTGCTGCCGCGTCTGGGTCAGCGAGGCCTCTTGGGTCGCCAGATCCTGCTGGGCCTGGAGCAGATCCAGCCCATCGGTCGCCCCGGCCTGATGCTTGAGAGTGGCCAGGGCCAGGGCGTGCCGGGTATCGGCCAGATTGGCTTCGCCCAATGCCAGACTCTCGTTGAGATAACCGATCTGCCAATACAGAGCCGCGGTGGTTCCCACCAGACTCAGCGCCGTGGCCGCCTTATCCTGCGCTGTGGCCTCGGCCTCCCAGCGGGCGGCATCGCGGCTGCTGGCCAACCGGCCCCACAGATCCAGCTCGTAGCTGAGGCTGGCTTGCGCATTGTAATTGCGGGTTGAATCGCCCCCCTTGAGCGGCGCCGAAACTTGCTGGCTGGCGCCGACGGTCAGATCCGGGGTTTGATTGGTCGCCGTCAGGTTGGCCTGCAATCGCGCCTTGCTCAACTTAATCCCGGCGACGGCCAGATCGGCATTCTGTCGCAACACCTCGTCAATCAAGCCATTGAGGCGGGGATCATCAAATGCCCGCCACCAAGGCTCACTCAATTGCCGTGTCGGTGCAGAAGCACCCTGCTGCCAAGCGGCCGGCAACGTCACCTCGGGCCTGTGATAGTCCGAGCGCAGTGCGCTGCAACCTGCGAGCAGAGGCAGTAGAGCCGCCAGATAGAGCGCCAGCGGCGCGCGCGTAACACACGGATGCGTGAGTCGATTATTCACGAGCCAAAGCCTCTATCGGATCGAGCTGCGCGGCACTGCGAGCCGGCAGGAAGCCAAACAGGACGCCGATCAGGGTCGAGCAGAGCACCGCGACGATGATCGAGCCCATCGAGAAGACCATGCGGATGGCCTGCACAAACCAGGAGAAGACCACCCCGACGCCGAACGAGCAGAGCACGCCGATGGCACCGCCCAACAGACAGACCAGCACCGCTTCGATCAAGAACTGCTGCAGAATATCGCTCTGCCGTGCCCCGACCGCCATGCGGATCCCGATCTCACGGGTGCGCTCCGTCACCGACACCAGCATGATGTTCATGACCCCGATGCCTCCGACGATGAGTGAGATGACGGCGATGGCTGATATCAATAGGGTCAGAGTGCCGGTGGTCTTTTGCACCGTTTTCAGGATGCTATCGCTGCTGTTGGTGAAGAAATCCTGAGTGCCGTGTCGCTGGGTGAGCAGCTTGAGGATCCCCTGCTCGGCAATGGCATTGGAGAGGCCATCGCGCACCCGCACCGTGATCGAGCTGAAATAGTTCTGCCCCAGCAGACGGCTCATGGCCGAGGTGTAGGGGATCCAGACATTCAGGCTATCCGAATTTCCAAACGGGCTCTCTTTTTCGGCCGTCACGCCGATGATCCGACACGGCAGCGAACCGAGCAGCATCACCTGCCCGATGGGATCCTCGCCGTGGGGGAAAAATTTCTTCTGGGTATTGTGGTCGATCACCACAATCTGACCGTGACGCTGCACGTCGTCGTCACTGAACAGCGAGCCGCGCGCCAGCGTGTAGCCGCGCACCCGGAAATACTGCGCCCCCACCCCGCTGATGGCGCCGTTGGCGGTGATGTTGCCGTGGCGCAGCAACTGGTTGCTGCTCAGGCTGGGTGTCACGCTGTCGACATAGACCTGGGCCTGCAGCGCGCTCAGATCGGCGGGCACCAGGGTCTCGATGGCGGCGGCCCGCTCATCCCCCCAATCCTTGCCTGGATAGATGTCGATGGTATTGGTGCCGATGGCACTGATGTCGTTGACCACCTTCTGCTGGGCTCCCTGCCCCAGCGCCACCACGCTGACCACCGCCAGGATGCCGATGATGATGCCGAGCATGGTCAGCAGGGTGCGCAGCCGGTGGGAGGCCATGGCGATGCCGGCCATCTTGAAGGCCTCGCAAAACTGGCTCCAGCGCGCGCGCCACGGCCATCCCTGCCCCGTGAGGGAGACAGCCTCCTGCCGCGGGGCTTGAGGCGCGGCAGGAGGCCGCTCGGGGTTGCGCCGATCATTGATGATCTGGCCATCATGGATTTCAATGATCCGCTCGGCGTGGGCGGCCACCTGCAGATCGTGGGTGACCAGGATCAGGGTATGCCCACGCCCGTGCAGCTCCTGCAGGATAGACATCACTTCCTGGCCACTGCGGCTATCCAGCGCCCCGGTCGGCTCATCGGCCAGGATCACCTCGCCGCCATTCATCAGGGCCCGCGCGATGCTGACCCGTTGCTGCTGGCCGCCGGAGAGCTGTCCAGGTTGGTGATGCGCCCGATCACCCAGCCCCAACCGCTCCAGCAGTTGCCTGGCGCGCGCCCGGCGCTTCTGCTTGTTCAAACCGGCATAGACGGCGGGAATTTCCACGTTGCCGACCGCATCCAGGTGCGGGAGCAGGTGATAGCGCTGGAAGATGAAACCAAAGTGATGGCGGCGCAGGGCGGCCAGCTCGTCGGCGGGCAGCTCGCGGGTCGAACGCCCCTTGATGCGGTACTCGCCACGGGTGGGGCGATCCAGACAGCCCAGAATGTTCATCAGCGTCGACTTGCCGGATCCCGAGGCGCCGACGATGGCCACCATCTCGCCCGGATAGATGCTCAGATTGATATCCTGGAGGACGGCCACCTCCTGCTCTCCCGACAGAAAACAGCGATCCAGTCCGCTCAGTTGCAACAACGGCTGCGTCATTGATTAACCCCGCGGCGGCGGGCCGCGCCGCTCAGAGGCGTTGGCCTGTTGCGCCGCCTCGGCACTGGCACTGTCGCCGATCACCAATCGTTCGCCCTCGGTGAGCCCCTCAAGCACCTCAATATGGACGCTATCCTTGCGCCCCGTGGTGATGACTCTAGGCTCGGGTTGCCCCTTGACCAACACCTGCACCTCATAGCGGTTGCCAGCCAGTCGTTGACCCAGCACGCTCAAGGGGATGGCCAACGCCTGCTTGCTCTCACCGAGCACTATGGTGACCTGGGCCGTCATGGAGACCCGCAGCCTGTGCTGGGGATTGGGCACATCGAACAGGCCGTTGTAATAGATGGCGGAGCTGCTGGTCGAGCTGGTCGTCGAACTGCTGCTCTCGCTGCTTTCAGACTCCGGGGCCGGCTCGATGGCGCGCATCACTCCCTGATATTGGGTATCCGGGTCGCCCAAGATGGTGAAGCGGGTGGCCTGCCCCGGTTGTACGCGAATGACATCGGCCTCGGAGATCTCGGCCTTGACGGTCATGGTGTCGAGATCGGCCAGCTTGAGGATGGTCGGGGCCGACTGGGAGGAGACTACCGTCTGTCCCTCCTCGGTGACGATGGCGATCACCACGCCATCCATGGGGGCGCGGATCTGGGTGTACCCCAGATTGGCCTTGGCGGTGTCCACCTTGATGTGGGCCTGACGAGTCTGGGCCTCCAGGGCGCGCAGCTCGGCCTGAGTCTGTGCCAACTGGGCCTCAGCCTGCTCCAGATCGGCCTGGGCACTGGCATCCTGGCTGCGCATGGTGCGCTGACGTCGCAGCTCCAGCCGGTATTGCTTCAGCAGCGCCTGCTTGGCCTGCTTCTGCGCCAAGACATTATCCAGCGCCGCCTCGGCATCGCGGAGATCGTTTTGTGGGAGCACCGGATCGATCACCGCCAGCAGTTGTCCCTGGGTGACGCTATCGCCCAGTTTCACCTTGAGCTGCTGCAACTGACCGGAAACCTGGGCGCCGACATTGACCTGTTTGCGTCCCTCCAAGGAGCCGGTGGCCAGCACCGTTTCGCGAATGTCCTGTCGGGTCACCGGCACCGTCATGAACTCCACCGGCTCGGGAAACCAAGTGGGCCACGCCCAGCCGATGAGGAGCAACAGAGCCAGCGCAGCGAGCAGCACTCTTTTGCGATAGCGCAACAACCAGGACTTCATTCCCTCTCCTTGCATGGTGATCCTCGAGAGTCGAAGCTCCCGTCGCCTGCGGCATGATAAATAGCCAGCTGTCAGTTACTAAGGAAACTTACAAGATTTTTCACAAGAATCTCAAAGCAATCAGTCAGCTAGCGCCGTTGCGACCTGGTGTTGTCTTCCTTTCCCATTTCATTTACCGGGCGAGCGCACTACACTGTGCGCCCTTAATCTGCAATCTGTCTTGAGAGAAGCCCATGAGCACCTTTGTCTACCTGCAAAAAGAGCGCGAGCGCTCCCTGCTACGCCGTCATCCCTGGGTTTTTTCCAAGGCTATCGAAAACGTCAAGGGCAAGGTGGCCCCGGGCGCTCCGGTCGAAATCTTCAGCCATGACGGTCGTTGGCTGGCGCGCGGTGCCTGGTCGCCCGAGTCGCAGATCCGCGTTCGCATCTGGACCTTCACCCGCAGCGAGCAGATTGATACCGACTTCTTTGTCCGCCGTCTGAGCGCCGCCCAACAAGGCCGTCAAGAGCTGATCGCCGAGCAGGGCCTCTCCGCCTACCGTCTGGTGGCGGCCGAGTCGGATGGTCTGCCGGGCATCATCATCGATCGCTACAACAACTTCCTGGTCTGCCAGCTGCTCTCGGCCGGCGCTGAATATCACAAGCAGCAGCTGTTTGATGCCCTCAAGCAACTGTTCCCCGAATGCAGTCTCTATGAGCGCTCTGACGTGGCGGTGCGCAAGAAAGAGGGGCTGAGCGAGCGTCACGGGGTAGTCTACGGCGAGCTGCCGCCCGATGAGCTGGTGATCGAGGAGAACAACGGCGTCAAGATCATCGTTGACATCAAGACCGGCCATAAGACTGGTTTTTACCTGGATCAACGGGACAACCGCGCCATTGCCGGCCGCTACGCCAAGGGGCGCAAGGTTCTGAACTGCTTCTGTTACACAGGTGCTTTTGGCGTGTACGCGCTGCGTGGCGGGGCCACTGAGGTAGTCAACGTCGATGTTTCAGAACCGGCGCTGGCTATCGCCCGTCGCAATGCCGAGGTCAACGCCCTGGATTTGAGTCACGCCCAGTTTCACAAGCAGGATGTCTTCAAGCTGCTGCGGGATTGCCGCGAACGCGGCGAGAAGTTCGACATGATAGTGCTGGATCCACCCAAGTTTGCCGAGAGCAAGGCTCAGCTCGATGGCGCTTGCCGCGGCTATAAGGATATCAACCTGCTGGCCTGCCAACTGCTCAACCCGAACGGCATCCTGCTGACCTTCTCCTGCTCCGGCCTGATGACCAGCGAGCTGTTCCAGAAGATCGTGGCTGATGCGGCGCTGGATGCCGGTCGTGAGGCGCAGATCCTCGAGCGCATGAGCCAGGCGGCCGACCACCCGATCGGCACCGCCTACCCGGAAGGCTTCTACCTCAAGGGACTGGTGGTTCGCGTCCTTTAATGGTTAATGGGCGACGCGCCATGGTGCGTCGCCTCTGTTTTCCCCTCCGCGTCAGTGCCCCATCTCTTCCCGCATCCCCTGCCCATTCGACCCGCAAACGGCGTATACTGCCGGCAATTTGTTTGAGTGTGTGAGGCCTTCGATGACAGATGCCGTCTGTTTGACCCAGTACAGCCATGGCGCCGGTTGCGGTTGCAAAATCTCCCCCAAAATTCTCGATACCATTCTGCAAAGCCAGCTTCCCGGCTTTCCCGATCCTAGGCTTCTGGTCGGCCATCAGAGCAAGGATGATGCCGCGGTGGTCGATCTGGGCGATGGCCGCGGCCTGATCTCGACCACCGATTTTTTCATGCCCATCGTCGATGATCCCTTCTCGTTTGGCCGGATCGCCGCCACCAATGCCATCAGCGATGTCTACGCCATGGGCGGCACGCCGCTGGTGGCCATCGCCATTCTCGGTTGGCCCATCAACCAGCTCGGCGCTGAAATCGCGCAAGCCGTGGTCGACGGAGGCCGACAAGCCTGTCGGGATGCCGGCATCGCCTTGGCCGGCGGCCACAGTATCGACTCACCCGAGCCCATTTTTGGCCTGGCCGTCAACGGTCTGGTGCAATTGACCGATCTCAAGCGCAACGATACCGCCCGCGACGGCGATCTGCTGTTTCTGACCAAGCCACTGGGCATCGGCATCTTGACCACGGCACAGAAGAAGAAGCGGCTGCGGCCGGAACATGGGCAAATAGCCATTGAGGCCATGTGCACCCTGAACAAGGCGGGTGCCGAATTTGCCAAACTGCCGGGGGTGAGTGCGCTGACCGATGTCACCGGCTTCGGCTTGGGGGGCCACCTGCTGGAGATGTGTGAAGGCTCCGGACTCGATGCCCTGCTGGATCTGGACGCCGTTCCCCTGCTGCCCGCCGTCGATGAATACCTGGCGGCCGGTTGCGTCCCGGGCGGCACCCAGCGCAACTTTGCCTCCTATGGCCACAAATTGGTTCCCTTGAGTGATCGCCAACGGCAGTTGTTGTGTGATCCACAAACCAGTGGTGGCCTGTTGGTGGCGGTGCGCCCGGAGGCGCGTGCCGAATTCGAGCGTTGTGCCCAGCGGCAGGGGCTGAACCTGGCACCCATTGGCCAGCTGGCGGCCCAGCACAGTGAGACAACAGGCAGCGAGGTTCGCATCCGACTTGGGAGCCTGGCATGACGGAGCTCCCCCTCCTCGAGGATTATGCGGCGCTATTTTTGCAGCAGCGCCCGCTCATCGATCTGCGTGCACCGTGCGAATTTGCCGAAGGGGCGTTTCCTACCGCCATCAATCTGCCGCTGATGAGTGACAGCGAACGGGCCGCGGTTGGTACCTGCTACAAGCAGCAGGGTCAGCAGGCCGCTATCGCGCTGGGCCATCAACTGGTGCGGGGCGATGTTCGGGAGCAGCGACTCCAGGGCTGGCTGACCCAGATCAGCCAACACCCTGAAACCGTGATCTACTGTTTTCGGGGCGGACTACGCTCGCAGACAGTCCAGCAATGGCTCGCCGAACGCGGTTGTGTGGTTCCCCGAGTCGCCGGCGGTTACAAGGCGCTGCGCCAATTTTTACTGCAGACGTTGGAGCGGATCACCACCCACTCGCCCCTGTGGCTGGTCACAGGCATGACCGGCAGTGGCAAAACCGATCTGCTGGCCCGCGTTCCGGCCGCCATTGATCTGGAGGCCCATGCCAACCACCGCGGCTCCAGCTTCGGGGGCTTGCCGCAGGGACAACCCAGCAACATCAACTTTGAAAATGGGCTGGCCATCGAGCTACTGCAGCGCGAGCGGCGCGGCCAGACCCATCTAGTGATGGAAGATGAGAGTCGCATGATCGGTCGTTGCACCCTGCCGCTGCCGCTGTTCAGCACCATGGAGCGGGCACCGCTGATCCTGCTAGAAGCGCCACTGGCCGAGCGGGTGGCGCGTATTCGTCGTCAGTACGTCGATGAGCTGCTCGCGCAGTTTGTGCGTCAGTTGGGCGACGAGCAGGCGGCCCGTCAGGCGCTGAGCGATTTCTTGCAACAGGCCATGGCCAAGCTGGAACGGCGTCTGGGCGGCGATCGATACCGCCTGCTGCGCGGCGAGCTTCTCGACGCTCTGGCGGCACAGTTCGACCATGCAGACGGCAGCGGGCACCGTCTGTGGATTGAGCGGTTGCTCAGCGACTACTACGACCCCCTCTATCAACGCAGCCTGCGGGCCAACAGCGAACGGATTGTCTTTCGGGGCGAAGCCGATGCCTGTTTAGCCTACCTGCAGCAGTTGCAGTTTTGTCCGTCCACTAAGGCTTCACACTGAGGATCCCGTATGTTGCTCTGTTTTGGTGACTCCAATACTTGGGGCTTTACCCCCCAGGGGGGGCGTTATGTGGCCGAGCTGCGCTGGCCCAATCGGTTGGCCAGCCAGTTGGGGGTGGCACTCAATGCCCAGGGGCAACCCGGGCGCACCCTCATCGCCGAGCGACGGGAGCTGGGGCTCTGCTCGGGCCTTCACGCCTGGCAGGAGGCATTGCGCATGGCGCCCACTCAGATCGTGTTGGCGCTGGGGATCAACGATCTGGCAGCCGGAGCCTCGCCGGCCGATTGCGCCACCGGGCTGGAGACATACCTGCACCGCTGGCAAGAGCTGGCGCCGGACGCTTTCCTATTGCTGCTGGCTCCGGCCCCGTTGGGTACTCTGACGGGACAGTGGAAACAACTATTCGCCAACCAACAGGAGGCCAGCCGCGAATTAGCCGCGCTCTGGCAACAGTGTGCCGCGCGTTGGCGACTCGACTGCCACTGTTGCGATGCGAGCTTCACGCCTGGCGAGGATGGCCTGCATTGGCGCGCCGATTACCATGCCAGCCTGGCGATGAGATTGGCGGAGCGGTTGCGCCGCTGAGGGCGGAGAAGATCACAAGCCGGCTCACGCAGGCCACAGGCAGCACGCGCGACGCACCAAAATGCTCTACCTTTGTTAGTAGATCGAGATACTTCTGGCCACGAGGAGTTGACTCATGTCCACCCCCTGCTCCACCTGGCGGCGTCTGATCCTCCTGCTGCTCACCGGCTGGCTCTGTGCCCCGGTCATGGCTCGAGATGTCTTTTTTGCCGCCGTGGATCAACTCCCACCCTTCATGATCACCCGGCACAATGTCAGCTCGGATGCCGGTGTCGACGGGATTGACTGGGAACTGCTGCAAGAGCTCTCCTTTCGCACCGGAGTCCAAATCTATCCGTTGCATTACCCATTGAAGCGCGCCTTAAAAGAGCTCAAGGCTGGGCGCGTGGATCTCATCACCAGCCTGTACAAGACGGAAAAACGCAGCCAATACATTGGTTACTTAAGCACCCCCTACTACCGCTGCCACGTCCGATTCTACGCCCTGCCGGAGCTGGCTCAGCAGATCAGAACTTATGACGATCTGTACGGTAAACGGATCGGCTATCTGCGGGGTGCCGAATACTTCCCGCGTTTCGACGCCGATGAGGGGCTGACCCGCCAACCGGTCAATGTCGTCAGTCAGCTCCCCTGGAAGCTGCTCAGACACTATGATCAGCTCTTTGTCGGCACCGACTGCCAAGTCGACTACATGCTCCGAGAGATGGGGCTACTCACCGAGATAGCTCCCACCCGCTACGATCCGGGCCACAGCCTGGATCTCTATGTCGGCTACAGTAAAGCGGCCCATCTCGACGATAAACTACCACTCCTCGACCGGGCACTGACCCAGTTGGTGGCCGAGGGCTGGGTCGAACGCATGGCCAAGACCTATTTTGAATCACCAGTCCAAGTGCCGGCACCGGCAACTCCCACCCCACCTTAAAGACAGCAGCTCATCCTCTTCCTGCGTTATCTGAGCGGTAGTGGCTCAGGCTGGTTCAAGCTGCCCCCACAGGATAGAATCGACGCTCGTTGATCGTTTCTCACGTGCAGGAATTCATATGCTCAAGTATCAGATAGTGCCCGTCACCCAGTTCATGCAGAACTGCACCCTGCTCTGGTGCGATGAAACTCATGAGGCGGCGCTCGTCGATCCCGGTGGCGAGGCTCCCCGCCTGCTACAGACGGTTCGCGAGCTGGGATTGACCCTGACGGGGATCTGGTTGACACATGGTCATCTGGACCATGTGGGGGCTGCCGACGAGCTGCGGCAGGCCACCGGCTGCTCAATTACCGGACCGCAAAAAGCCGATGCCTTCTGGCTGGAAGCCCTGCCCGCCCAATCGGAAATGTTTGGTTTTGCCCGCACCGAGGCGTTTACCCCGGATCTCTGGCTCAACGAAGGTGACTGGCTGACCGTTGGCCAGCAGCGACTCGAGGTGTTGCACTGCCCCGGCCATACGCCAGGCCACGTCATCTTCTTCAGTCAGCCCAACAAGTTGGCGCTGGTCGGTGATGTGCTGTTTCAAGGCTCCATCGGCCGCACCGACTTCCCCCAAGGCAACCATGCGGATCTGATCGCCAGCATCACTCACAAATTATTGCCGCTGGGCGATGAGATCACCTTCATCCCCGGACATGGCCCCATCTCGAACTTCGGCCGAGAGCGGCTGAGCAACCCGTTTTTGACACAACCCATCTGGTGACGCGAGCGGGCTGGATCGGGTGCTTACAAGGCCAGATCCAGCTCCTCGTCGGGCCACAACACATCGGCCAGAGCCGCAAAATCCGAGACGACCGCATCCAGATGGTCGAGGCCCGCCCCGCACTCGGCGGCGCTGAACAGCGGATTGGTCATCAGGATTGTATGAACGCCAGTCTGTTGGGCCGTTAACAGCCCCAACGGATGGCTACCAACATAGAGGATCCGATCCGGCGCGAGCCGCTGGGCCGCCACCAGTTTGCGGTAGTGCTGCAGATTGAGCTTGGAAAAACGGCTGTCATGGATCAGTTGCGTCTGAGCCAGTAGCACCCGCAATGGACGCAGCTCCGGCGCGCCGGCGGGCAGCCCGGTCAGGACTTTGAAATTGATGTGGTGGCGCAGGCACAGCGGTAAAAACCGGCTCAGCTCACTCAGACAAGGCGACACCGCCGCCACACGTTCCAGGATGCGAGCCTTGAGCTGCGATTGACCGAACGCATGCAGCAGAAAATCGAGTTGCATGGCCGGCGGGGTCGGCAGCAGACACTGATACATCCTGCGATAGTCCTCAAAAGGGACATACCGTTGCTTGCAGATCTCCTGATACGAAATTTGCAATAGGATCTGATCACTACTACGCGCAATCACCCCGTCATAATCAGCCAGGATCAATCGGATGTTCATATCGCGCATAATACTACCTCACCACGCATGTGAACGAATGGCCGCCGCAAGCCTCGGAAGCAGAGCCTTGATTCGATGGTAATTCATTACGAATTCATGTCTCTTCAGAAGCTTACATTCACTGCTTGGGGTTTAGAAAGCCAAAACTGCGAAACCAGCACCACTTTCATGCACCAAGAGAATTTATTGTTCACCCCTTGCGTGCTGTTGGCTGATTTTCGACTGGGCCTGGGCGGCCAACACCCAGATGGTTTGACGCCGAGACAGGCCAAGGGACTAAATGAATCGGAGTCAGATCGTAAGTTTATGCTAAGCCGGTGGCAATATTAGAGCCATCTTATGATAATGCAGCACCTGACGGATCAGGTGAACGACGATGGAGCAATGAGCTCATGCGACTCTACAGACGAGCAAGACGAGAAGACGAGAAGACCGATCGAATCGAAGCCATTCTGGCATCGGCAAAAAACTTGCTGACCACCAACACCCTTGATGAATGCAACCTCAGCATCATTGCCAGCGATGTAGGGATCACCAAAGCGGCTCTGTACCGCTACTTTCGCGTCAAGGAATTGATTTTCCTGGAAATATATCGCCGAGAATTAGCCATTCTGGCCACGGCGCTGCAAGAGGCGTTTATCAATCCGCAGGTAGCCACCCTGGTAGATGTCCTGGTCAAGCAGCCGATCTTTTGCAAGTTGACCTCCGAGTTGGGCGACGTGCTGGAAAAGCCGTTGACCGAGGAAGAGGCCGCCGATTTCAAGTTGTATGTCCTGCAGACCTTCGAGCCGCTGAGTCAACAACTCAGCCAGCAGTTCGGCATGACCCACGCGCAGGTCATCGCCTTGCTGATGCATATCAACTCGGCCGTCGTTGGTTGCTGGAAGCTCAGCCATCCCAGCCCGATGATGACGGCGGCATTGCAGCAACATGAGGCGCTGATCCCCTTCCGCCTAGATTTTGCCCACTTTTTACAACAGCACTTGACCATGCTGCTGGGCCAGATGCTCCCCAGCAACTGAATAAATGCAGCGCAGGCGATTCGCATGGTGCGAAAGCATGGCCTGCGCTCCGTATAGCCGAGGGTTCAGAGCCGGTGGCACCAACTGCTTGATGCCACCGCGGGGGCGGTCAGTCGATCAGACCGTCAGATAGGTCCGGATCAGCGATTCATCCAGTTCTGTCATGGCACCTGTGGCCACATTGCGTCCTCGATCCAGCAAACAGAAGGTGTCGCCCACCTTGCGCGCAAAGGGCAGTTTTTGCTCCACCAAGAGCACCGTCAGGCCAATCTCCCGATTCAGGCGCCGAATGATGTCGCCAATTTCTGCCACCACATTGGGTTGGATCCCCTCGGTGGGCTCATCCAGGATCAGCAGTTTCGGATCCAGCACCAGAGCGCGACCGATGGCCAGCTGTTGCTGTTGACCGCCGGAGAGATCCCCACCTCGCCGCTGTTTCATCTCCTTGAGCACCGGAAACAGCTCGTAGATGAACGGCGGGATCTGCCGCTGATTATCACGCCGCGCGGGCAAGCCGATGCGCAGATTCTCTTCGACCGTCAGCAAGGGGAAGATCTGCCGCCCTTGGGGCACATAACCAATCCCCAGCTCGGCGCGCCGCTCCACTCCCAGCGGGGTGATGTTCTGACCATCAAACCAGACTTGTCCACTCTTGAGCGGCAACTGTCCCATCAAGGTATTGAGCAGCGTGGTCTTGCCCACACCGTTACGGCCCATCAGGCAGAGGCATTCCCCCTGCTGTAACTCCAGGCTCAGATCCCACAGGGTATGGGACTGACCGTAGAATTGATTGATCGCATCAATTTTCAGCATGGGCTCTCCCCCAGATAGACTTCAATCACCTTGGGATCGGCTTGTACCTGGGCCATGGTTCCCTCGGCCAGTACCGATCCCTGATGCAGTACTGTGACCCGATTGGCGATGCTGCGTACAAAATCCATATCATGCTCCACCACGACCACCGAATGTTCTCCGGCCAGTCCGGTCAGGAGTTCCGCGGTGCGCTCCATCTCCTGATGGGTCATCCCGGCCACCGGCTCGTCCACCAGCAGCAGTTGCGGCCGTTGCATCAGCAACATGCCGATCTCCAGCCACTGCTTCTGGCCATGCGAGAGCACGCCAGCCAGCCGCTTGCGTTCCGGAACCAGGCCGATAAGCAATAACACCTGATCCAGATAGTCCCGTCCTTCGCCGCGCAACTGGCTGCGGAAGGTCTGCCACACCCGCTTGTTACCCGCCATGGCCAGCTCCAGGTTCTCCTCCACGGTCAGCGGTTCAAACACGGTTGGTTTCTGGAACTTGCGGCCGATGCCGACCTCGGCAATCGCCGGCTCATCCAGACTCAGCAGGTCGATGTTCTGGCCGAACCAGGCCGAGCCGGAATCCGGCCGCGTCTTGCCGGTAATCACATCCATCATGGTGCTCTTCCCGGCACCGTTCGGCCCTATGATGCAGCGCAGCTCACCGGCCTTGATGTAGAGATTGAGGTTATTGAGCGCCTTGAAACCATCAAAGCTGACGCTGATATCTTCCAGATAGAGGATCATGCCATGGGTCAGGTTCAAATCCGGTTGCTGGCGCGGCGAGAACCGCTCACGCCAGTAGTCCTTTGAAAACAGCTCTCGGGTATTGGCCAACATATTCATGCTTGCGCCTCCTTGCGTTGTAACAGCCCCATGACACCCCGGGGCAAAAACAGCGTCACCAGCACGAATAGCGCGCCTAAGGCATAAAGCCACTCATCAGGCAGCACGCCGGTAAACACCGACTTGGCATAGTTGACCAGCAAGGCCCCGAGCACGGCGCCATACAGGGTCGCCCGCCCGCCGACCGCGACCCAGATCACCAGCTCGATGGAGTTGAGCGGCGAAAATTCCCCCGGGTTGATGATGCCCACTTGTGGCACATACAGGGCACCGGCGATGCCGGCCAGCATGGCCGAGAAGACAAACAGCGCCAGCTTGAACCACTCCACCCGGTAACCGATGAAACGGGTGCGACTCTCGGCATCGCGGATCGCCACCGCCACCCGGCCGAGCTTGGAGCTGACAATCAGACGACAAGCCACATAACCCAGAGTGAGGGCCAGAGCCGAGAGGACAAACAGCGTGATGCGAGTTCCCGGTGCCGTCAGGGAAACCCCCAGCAGATCCTTGAAATCCGTCAGGCCGTTGTTGCCGCCAAAGCCCATCTCGTTTCGGAAGAAGGCCAGCATCAGGGCATAGGTCAATGCTTGCGTCATGATGGAGAGATAGACGCCGGTGACCCGGGAGCGGAATGCCAGAAAGCCGAACACAAACGCCAGAATGCCAGGCACCAGCAGGATCAGCAGCAGCGCCACCGGGAAATGGCCGACGCCCTGCCAGAACCAGGGCAACTCGCTCCAGTTGAGAAACACCATGAAATCCGGCAGCTCGGCATTGCCATAGACGCCCCGATCGCCAATTTGGCGCATCAGGTACATGCCCATCACATAGCCGCCCAGGGCGAAGAAGGCGGCATGTCCCAAGCTCAGGATCCCCAGATAGCCCCACACCAGATCCAACGACACCGCCAACAGGGCGTAACAGAGATATTTACCCAACAAGGTGATGGTATTGCTACCCACATACAGGACGCTGCTCTCCGGCAACAGCAGGTTGGCCGCCGAAGCCAGCAGAACCCCCAGCCAGATCAGGGCCAGCAGCAGCATGCCCCGCTTATCCTGCAACAGTGATTGCGCCATATGCGTGGCGACTGAATGAGACGAGGCCATGCGTTAACCCTCCACGGCGCGACCGCGTTGCGGAAACAGACCGCGCGGACGTTTTTGAATAAACAGAATGATGGCGACCAGGATCAGGATCTTGGCCAACATGGCACCGGCGAGTGGCTCCAATAGCTTGTTCGCCACCCCCAACGTCAAACCGGCAACCAAGGTGCCCCACAGATTGCCAACCCCGCCAAACACCACCACCATGAAGGCATCGATGATGTAGCTCTGCCCCAGATTCGGCCCTACATTGGTCAACTGCGACAGAGCGACCCCGGCAATCCCGGCGATCCCCGAGCCCAGGCCGAAGGTCAGTGCATTGACCCGAGCCGAACGCACCCCCATGTTGCGGGCCATGGCCCGGTTCTGGGAGACAGCCCGCACTTCGAGCCCTAACCGACTGCGCTTGAGCAGCCACATCAGCCCGGCAAATACCAGCAGACTGAAGCCGATGATCACCAAGCGGTTGAGCGTGAGAGAGAGAAAGTCGTTAATGACCCAGGTACCACTCATCCAGCTCGGCATCACCACCGTCTGGTTCAGGGGCGAGAAGATGGAGCGCACCGCCTGCTGCAACAGCAGACTGATGCCAAACGTCGCCAGCAGGGTTTCCAGCGGGCGGCCATAGAGGAAGCGGATCACCGAGCGCTCGATGAGAATACCCACGCTACCTGAGACCACAAAGGCCGCAGGAACCGAGAGCAACAACGCCAGACCCGGTTGCTCCGGCAGCCATTGTTGCAAGACGAAGGTGGTATAGGCGCCCAGCATCATCAACTCGCCATGGGCCATGTTGATGACCCCCATGACGCCGAAGGTGATCGCCAGACCAATCCCCGCCAACACCAGCACAGAGCCCAGACTGATGCCGAAATAGAGGGTCTCGATGCCTGAGTAAAATTGTTCAGAATGCTGCAGACTCTTGAGCGCCTGCCCCGCCTGGTGGCGAACCTGGGCATCGCTGTCGGATTGCGCCAGGGATTTGAATCGCTCCAGCACCAGCGGATGGCGCAAAGGCGCCAGTTGGTCGATTGCCGTCAAGCGAGTCTCCCGCGTCGGCGCATCGAGTTGGGTAAAGGCGATAACACCCGAGAGCCACTGCTGGACCTGGGGATCGGTTTCCTGAGCCAGCCGAGCCTGGAGGGCTCCGGCTTGTTCTACCGACAACTTGCCGAGCATGGACTTGACCGCTTCCAGACGTTTATCTGCATCCGGATCGCTCAATGCCAATCCCGAGGCCAATGCCGCGAGCTGCTCGCGTAGTGCATTGTTAAGCCCGACGCGCTTGAATTCACGCGATTTGCCCTCAACAGCTTGACCACTTTGCAAGCCGATAAATCGGCTCGCCTCACGAACCACCAGCTGTTTATCGGACTTGCGATAGTAGAGATTGCCACTCTCCAAGGCCGCGAACAGGGTGGCGACATAGGGCTGGCCGCTGCCAGCAAGCAGATTGATGGCTTGCTCCTTGTCGGAGAAACTCTTCCCTGTCAGCACCACCAGAGCCTGCTCCGGACTCATGGTATCAGCCGCCAGGCTGGTTGGAACCCACAGGGAAAGGATCAACCCGAAAAGTGCCATCAGGCCATCGCGAAGCGTGACGGCTAGAGGGCGAGCCCGTCGGCCCCCGCTTACAGGGGGTACTTGCCTTATGCTCCATGCTTGCATCTTGGCGTCCTTTAGTTGAATGAAACGATGTGATGAAACGCGATGAGGAGGATGACCATCAGGCCTGACCGCCTCTCATCAGGAGCTACCCCCGGCTTTCGCGCAGGGGTACCCGTTACTGCGTGTATCAGCCGCCGAGCCAACCCTGTGGCGTGACTCGGCGGCTTTGCCTCGACTTACTTGCCGCTACCGCCACACTTGCCGGTTTTGACGTTGAAGTTGCCGCAGGCCAAGGGCTTGCGCCAATCGGCGATCAGATCCTTGGAGCCCGGCAGGTAATCAGACCACTCATCGCCCGCCACAGTCCCCTTGGTTTCGGAGACCACTTCAAACTGGCCATCGTCCTGGATTTCGCCAATCAGCACCGGCTTGGTGATGTGATGGTTTGGCATCATGGCGGCGTAACCACCGGTCAGATTCGGTACCGTCACGCCGATCAGAGCCTCCTGGACCTGTTCCGGATCCGTGGTTCCAGCCTTTTCGACCGCCTTCAGCCACATGTTGAAGCCGATATAGGTGGCTTCCATCGGGTCATTGGTGGTGCGGGACTCTTTCCCGGTGAACTTGTGCCACTGCTCGATAAAGTCACTGTTCTCGTCGGATTCCACGCTCTGGAAGTAGTTCCAGGCAGCCAGGTGACCCACCAGCGGCTTGGTGTCGATACCGGAGAGCTCTTCTTCACCCACCGAGAAGGCAACCACCGGAATATCCTTGGCCGAGATCCCCTGATTACCCAGCTCCTTGTAGAAAGGCACGTTGGCATCACCGTTGATGGTGGAGACCACAGCGGTCTTCTTGCCCGCAGAGCCGAACTTCTTCACATCGGAGACAATGGACTGCCAATCGGCGTGGCCGAATGGGGTGTAGTTGACCATGATGTCGGAGGCGGGTACCCCCTTGGCCTTCAGATAGGCTTCGAGGATCTTGTTGGTGGTACGCGGGTAGACATAGTCAGTCCCGAGCAGAGCCCAACGCTTGACGCCATTAGCCATCAGATAATCCACAGCAGGGATAGCTTGCTGGTTAGGCGCGGCACCTGTGTAGAACACATTCTTGGAGGACTCTTCCCCTTCATACTGCACCGGATAGAAGAGGATGCTGTTGAGCTCTTCCACCACCGGCAGTACTGACTTGCGTGATACTGAGGTCCAGCAGCCGAAGATGGCCGCTACTTTCTCTTTTTGGATCAATTCACGGGCCTTCTCGGCGAACAGTGGCCAGTTGGAGGCTGGATCCACGACGACCGGCTCCAGCTTTTTGCCCAACACGCCACCCTTCTTGTTCTGCTCCTCGATCAGCATCAGCATGGTGTCCTTGAGCGTGGTCTCGGAAATCGCCATGGTGCCGGAGAGCGAATGCAGCACACCGACCTTGATGGTGTCATCGGCAGCAAATGCTCCTGCAGAGACCATAGCCAGCGCCAGCAGTGACAGACGGGAGGCTTGCTTGAATGGGTTCTTTTTCATGAAACATCTCCTTGTTAAATGATGGTCAGCCCACGTGTGTCGTGAAACTTCCCCTACGCTTGGGCTCTACCGTAATCGGCGATACCCCTTGGTCTTGCATGAACTCACGCGAATGAGTCTTCCACCTGCCGAGGCCTGACCGCCCGCTCCCGGGCGGCATGCAACATGTGCAGGGTGATTTTGCGCACCTCGGCCTTACTGGCCTCGATGTGCGACTTCAGCAACCGCTGCGCTTCTTCGCTGCGGCGTTTGAGTACGGCGCCCAAGATGGCCCCATGCTCGCTGTAGGTGGCCGCAATGCGCGGCCCTTGGGTAAAATCCAGACGACGAATGATGCGGATGCGCTCGCTGACACTCAGGTGCACGGCGGCCATCTCCCGATTGCCGGCCGCTGCCACCAGCAGACAGTGGAACTGCTCATCGAGCCGGGAGACCAGCTGGCCATCAGCCAGCCGTTCGGCCTCCGCCACCAGCCAGGTCTGCTTGAGTTGATCCAGCTCCGGCCCTTGCAACGGGCCGTCGCACAGACGGCGGACCGCGGCCTCTTCCAATACGATGCGCAGATCGTAGAGATCCTCGAAGTAGGCAAAGTCAAAGGGGCGAACCTGCCAACCACTGCGGAAATAGACCTCCACATGCCCCTCCTGCTGCAGGCGATAGAGGGCATCGCGCACCGGGGTGCGACTCACATCCATCCGCTCGGCCACTTCGTTTTCACTGAAGCGATCGCCTGGCAACAAGGAGAAGTTGAAAATCTGCTCCTTGAGTTCGGCGTAGACCCGATCCGCGCGATTGAGCGGTCTGGGTTTGGGCTCTCCCAGGCGCCGGGTGTTGCTGTGCTCTGATGTCATGGGGTAATCCTCAATTGGGTGCCTCGGTATGCCTATCGCCGTTAGCCCTTAGTCGTTGACAGCTGGGCTGGGGCTCAGGCCACCAGCTCCGGCTCCCCGGCCTCGATATAGAGCAACGCATCCCCAGCCTGCACCGGACGCCCGGCCTTGCAGCTGATACGACTGACCACACCATCCACCGGTGCGTAGATGGAAAATTCCATCTTCATCGCCTCGACGATGAGCAGAGGCTCGCCGGCCTTGACGCTCTGTCCGGGCTCCACCAGAAGTTTCCAGATGTTGCCGCTGATATCGGCCTCGACCGCCTGGTGATCCTCGGGGATCCCCTCCTCCTCACCGAGCGCTTCACCGAGCTCGGCCAACTGCTGCTCCTCGCTCTGCCACAGGGCCACTTCCCGGGTGAAGGCTTCCTGCTGGCGGCTCTTGAAGGCGTCTATGCTCTGCTGGTTTTCCTCGATGAACTGCTCATAGGCCCCCAGGGAGAAGATCTCCTCCTCGATGCGGATCTGCGCCTTGCCCTCACGGAACTGCTCGCGCAGCACATCCAGCTCGGCCTCGCTGACCGGGTAGAACTTCACCTGGTCGAAGAAGCGCAGCAGCCAGGGCTCACCAGCCGCAAACTGCGGGTTCTTCAGGAATTTGTTCCAGATCGGCAGGGTGCGCCCCACCAGCTGATAGCCGCCGGGAGAGTCCATGCCATAGATGCACATGTAGACGCCGCCGATCCCCACGGTCCCTTCGGCGGTATAGGTACGCGCCGGGTTGTACTTGGAGGTCAGCAGGCGATGGCGCGGATCGACAGGCACAGCACAAGGCGCCCCCAGATAGACATCCCCCAACCCCAGCACCATGTAGCGGGCGTCAAACAGGATGTCGCGCACCTGCTCGCGGCTCTCCAGCCCATTGATGCGCTGGATAAAATCGACGTTATTCGGTAGCCAAGGCGCGGTATCGCGCACCGACTGGCGGTAACGGGCCACGGCATCCAGGGTGGCGGAGTCTTCAAAGGCCATGGGTAGATGCACCACGCGGCTTGGCACCTGCAGCGTGTTGATCGGTGGCAGCTGGCTCTCGCGCTCCAACAGAGCCGCGATCAGATCTTGCTGATGGATCACTCGGCTGTCGTAGCGGATCTGCAAGGAGCGGACCCCTGGCGCCAACTCGGCAATACCAACCACAGGTTTGGCCTTGAGCGATTCCATCAGGGCGTGGATCCGCATCCGCAACCGCAGATCCAGCACGTTGTCGCCATACTCCAG
Source organism: Aeromonadaceae bacterium (assembly GCA_041441555.1). GTDB lineage: Bacteria > Pseudomonadota > Gammaproteobacteria > Enterobacterales > Aeromonadaceae > Pseudaeromonas. Next base: position 60,574 of record JASDSW010000035.1, on the reverse strand, counting down.
CAGAATGTATTTATCACCGGCCTGTCGATAAGCGACGCCAGGATGGTCGCCGCACGCGGGTAGCGCATTGATCACGCAAGCCGAGACAGTTTGATCCGGAAGAAGGCTCGGCTGCACATGACGTGGCAGCTCTGCGTCTTGCAGAGACTCGATGGCATCATCCCAAGCCAGCTCCCGAGCCAGAGCCTCGTCAAAGCTCATTGCCTTGAAGCGGATCTTGTCGCCGGGCTTAACCTGGCCCACCTTCCACAACTCAGCCTTGGCTATGGTCACCGGGCAGACAAAACCGCCTAGGCTGGGGCCATCGTGGGTCAGGATCACCGGCATATCCCCGGTGAAGTTGATGCTACCGATGGCATATTCACAGTCATGGATATTGGAGGGGTGCAAGCCTGCTTCGCCACCATCGGTGCGGGTCCAGCTCGGCTTGGGCCCCACCAGACGCACTCCCAGACGGTTGGAGTTGTAGTGCACCTGCCATTCGGTGGCAAAGAACTGTTGGATGGAGTCTGCGGTGAAGAAATCCGGGGCACCATGGGGGCCGTAGAGCACACCGATCTCCCAGACCAGACCACCCTCAACAGCCTCGGGGAACTCGCCAAATCCGGGCTGTAGCATCCCGGGCAGGGTGCCGGTAAAGGGTTCGACCTCTATCTGTGCGGCCAGCGGCAATACATCGCCAATCCGCAAGGGGCGACCGGCATGACCGCCAAATTGGCCCAAGGCGAAGGTGGCTCGGCTGCCCAGATAGACAGGTAGATCCAGTCCACCACGGATCGCCACATAGCTGCGACACCCCTGGGCCACCTTGCCCAGCACCAGCAGTTGCCCGGCCTTGACGGCGATGGCGCAGTGATAGGCCACCGGCTCGCCATCCAGAGTGGCGGGCGACGGGGCGCCGGTCAGCGCAATCACGGTATCGGTATGAAAACGCAGGCTGGGGCCGAGAATGGTGCACTCAAGGCCTGCTGCATCGGCACTATTGCCCACCAGGCGATTGGCCAAACGGAAGGCTCTGTCATCCATGGGGCCGGAAGGCGGTACCCCGATATCCCAGTAACCGACACGGCCTGGATAATCCTGCACCGTGGTATAGGTACCGGCGACGACCACCTCCACTGCCGCCGGCAGGAAGGTGACACTATTGAGCGCCTGGGTGGCTACATCACCGGCCAGGAAGCGATCCCAACGGCTGATCTGACGCAGATAATCCAGGTTGGTGGCGATACCGCCAAGACGGGTCTGATCCAGCGCCTGTTGCAGCCGCGCTATGGCCTCAGCGCGATCCTTTCCATACACAATCAGCTTGGCCAGCATGGGATCATAGTGGGCCGAAACCTCGGAGCCCTGCTCTATCCAGCCATCCACCCGCAGATCCGGCCCCTGGGGCGGGAATACCACCTCGGTTAGGGTGCCTGGTGAGGGTTGGAAGTTCTTCAGCGGATCCTCGGCATACAGACGGACCTCGATGGCCGCCCCTTGGGGCTCAGGCAACTGCTGCATATCCGGTGGTGTCCCGGCGGCAATCAGCAGCATCCACTCGACCAGATCGATCCCCGTCACCCGTTCGGTGATGGGATGTTCAACCTGCAGGCGGGTATTGACCTCCAAAAAGTAGAAATCATCTCGTTGGCCGTCATAGATAAACTCCACAGTACCGACCGACTGGTACCCCACCGACTGGCCCAGACTTATGGCGGCGGCCAGCATGCGCTCGCGAGTCGCGGCCGGTAGACCCGGAGCGGGCGTCTCTTCCACTACTTTTTGATTACGGCGCTGCAAGGAGCAATCCCGCTCACCCAAAGCCACCACTGTGCCCTGCCCGTCACCTGCGATCTGCACTTCCACATGGCGAGCCGCTTCCACGAAGCGCTCGATAAACAAGCCTGCATCGTTAAAGAACTGCTCACCCAGCCGCTTGACCGAGGCAAACGCAGCCTCGAGCTCAGCCGGGCTATCACAGCGGGTCATACCGATGCCACCACCGCCTGCCGTGCTCTTGAGCATCAGCGGATAGCCTACCCGCTCGGCTTCACTCAACGCATGGGCTACCGAATCCAGCAACCCCGAGCCGGGGGTTAGCGGCACCTGGGCCGCTTGCGCCAGAGCGCGCGCCTCATGCTTGAGGCCAAACTGCCGCAGTTGGGTCGGCGTTGGCCCGACAAAGACGATGCCCGCCGCGGCACACTGCTCGGCAAAACCGGCATTCTCGGAAAGAAAGCCATAGCCTGGGATGATCGCCTCGGCACCAGACGCGGTGGCAGCCGCCAGGATCAGATCGCCGCGCAGATAGCTCTCGGCCGGGCTATTGCCCCCTAAAGCGACCGCTTCATCGGCCAATTGCACCGCCAGAGAGTGGCGATCGGCATCGGAGTATACTGCGACGCTCTTTACCCCCAGACGACGCAGGGTTCGGATGATACGGACCGCGATCTCTCCGCGATTGGCAATCAAGACTTTGGTAAACATCGGCAAATTCCTTTTTAGTGAGCAGTGGCATTCAGGCTGCGGATAAAAGCCCGCCAGCCGCCAAATTCGGTGATGTTGCGAGCCCCGGATAGGGCGCCCGGCTCGCAGATAAACCCTTTGACCCGACGGCCATCGGCCAGCAGCACGGTTCCCAGCCCCAGCGGCGTCGGGATCCCCGCCAGAAAATCGGCCCACTGACTCTTGGGCAGCGCCCAGAGCTCCAGCTCGATGGCGGCGGAGGCAGTTTCGGCCTCAGTAGCCGCGACCAATGCCGGTTTGGGCGGCACACTCCCGGCCAGGGCGTAGAGTTGGTAATGGCTGGCACTGCGGGTACGCTCCAGCAGATAGGCGCCGCGGCTGGTCAATTCATGATTGAGCGGCATGCCGGACAGATGGGCCCCCACCACGGCAATCGGATAAAAGTCGGCGCCGCATGCTGCCGGTTGGCGGTCATCGGTTGGCGGTAAAGCCCGAGCAGTTGCCCCCAATGGCAGCTGTAACTGCTGCTGCCAACGCTGACCGAACTCGGCCATGGCGGACTCCTGCCAGGCCGGAGCAATCAGGGTGATGCCGACCGGCAAGCCATCGGCTCGAAACCCGGCTGGCAGCGCCAGGGCGCTGCAATCAGCCAGATTGACGAAATTGGTATAGGCACCCAGCCAGGAGTTGACCGTCACCGGGGCCTCGGCCACCTGGGCCTGAGTTGGCAACAACGGCGCCGTCGGGACCAGCAAGGCATCAAACTCGTTGAAGACGTTCAAGATCTGGCGCTGTAGCGCCATGCGCTGATATTCAGCCCGATGGGCCGCGGTGGCGCTTTGCCCTTGGGCTTGGGCAACGATAGAAGCCACCGTCGGGTCCATTTGATCCGCCTGCTCGGCCATGAAGGATTCCAGCACCGCATGTCGCTCTGCCACCCAGGGGCCCTCATAGAGCAAGCGAGCCAGAGCATACATGGGAGAAAAATCGATGGGAGTCAGCTCGGCACCCTGAGCCCGCAGCGCCGCACAGGCCTGATCAAAAGCCGCTGCTTGTTGTGCATCACCGTGCCACTCCATAACGCTTGGCATGGCCAACCGGGGACGAGCCCCCCAGCTTGGGCGCTGCGGTGTCACGGGGTGTGGCCGAGAGTAGATATCGGTGGCATCAAAGGCACTCATCTGCGCCGCCAGCAACTGGGCATCCGCCACGGTCAGTGCAAAGATGGAGACACAATCCAGTGAGCGGCAGGCGGGCAAGACCCCTGTGGTGCTAAACGCGCCGCGCGTCGGTTTCCACCCCACCAGATTATTAAATCCCGCCGGCACGCGACCGGAGCCTGCGGTATCGGTGCCCAAGGCAAAGGGCACTAGGCCGCGCGCGACCACAGAGGCGGAGCCCGAGCTGGAGCCGCCGCTGATATAGGCACTATCGAAGGGATTAGCGACGGCTCCATAGGGAGAGCGAGTGCCGACCAGGCCGGTGGCAAACTGATCCAGATTGGTTTTACCGATGACTATGGCCCCGGCGGCCTTCAGGCGTGCCACCACAGTGGCATCCTGAGTGGGTTGATAGGCAAAGGCCGGACAGGCGGCGGTAGTGGTCAGCCCTGCGACATCGATATTGTCTTTGACTGCAAACGGAATGCCGTACAGGGGTAACCGGGAGAAATCCTGTTGTACCGCCGCCAGACGTTGCACCAGATCGCTCAGTTGCAACTCCAGCTGCTCCTGCGTGATACGGCTGATCCAGGCGTTATCCTCAGCCGAGAGGCTCGCCACCAGGGGAGCCAGCAGATCCATGACCTGAGCGCCCTGCTGGCGGTAAGCCTGTTGCCACTCGCGAATCGTCCATCCCGTTGTTCTCATCCCTGCACCCACTTAGCATTCCAACTTGTATACAAGCAGGTATTACAAGTCGCATGCCAAAAGCAGCCCAAGAGACTAATTGATTTTTATATTGTTAAAATTCAATTGGTTATGATTTAAATCCAGCCGATCATTGGGCATAATGCTCGCAACAGGCGCGTAATTCCTCTGCACTGAAGTGCGGCAAGATGAAAGTAACTGGTGCACGATAATAGAGAGGCAAGTTACTCTGCACCTGAATGGCACAGCCATCAGGCATGAAGGCAGAGACAAAAAAGCCGACCTCGATCAATGCTGATCAGGTCGGCTCGACATTTCTTTTTTTAGAACCAGAGGGATCTCGTCGCCACTCAGAAGCCCAGAGGCCAGGTGACTATATGTTCTTCCCACTCGCCGGCGAAACGTTCATGGATCACCTTGTTACGAATGGAGTGACCCGCGGCATGCATGGCGGAGCGGCTGCCGGTCAGTAGCGGATGCCAATCTGGTAAGGGGTCACCCTCCGCCAGCAGCCGATAGGCACAGGTGGTCGGAAGCCAGTGAAACTCGGCAATCTTGTCGATGGTCAGTTGCAGGCAGTCGGGCATCTTCTTGAAGCGATTGGAATAATCGCCACACTGGCAGGTCTTGAGATTCAGCAGATCGCAGGCCACATTGGTGAAGATCAGCTCGCCGCTATCGGCATCTTCAAGTTTGACCAGACAGCACTTGCCACAGCCATCGCACAGCGACTCCCATTCGCTCTGGCTCATCTGGGCCAGGCTCTTCTCTTCCCAGAATCGACTGTTTTGCGTTGTTTGCGTCATCACTTACTCACAATCCGATCGGCCAGATAGCCAACGGCAACCACGAAATAGTTAGAGCGGTTCCACCCCATCAGCGCCTTATAGTTGTCATAGGCCAGATAGGCGCGCCCCTCTTTATCATCCGGCATCACCAGCGACGCTTGCTGGGCCACTGCTGGTAGCGCAGAGCCATCCAGATTGACAACCCCCAAGGCTCGCCATTCAGAGACAGGTTTGCTGACCGTCAACCCCACGAGTGCCGGGTCGAGATCCTTCGGAGCCCGCACCCGCCGCGCCCAGTTTTCATTCTCTTTCCAGCCATGCTGCTGCAGGTAATAGGCGGCTGAGGCGAACACATCGGCCTGAGAGTGCCACAGATCCTTGCGCCCATCCCGATCCTGATCCACGGCATAGGCCAGGAAGGAGCTGGGCATAAACTGCACCTGCCCCATGGCTCCGGCCCACGACCCCTTGAGGGTCTCAGGCGTCGCATGGCCCTGCTCGATGATGCGCAGCGCCGCAAACAGCTCTTTCTTGAAGAAGGCCTCACGCCGCCCCTCATAGGCCAGGGTGCTCAGCGCGGAGATGAGCGAATATTTGCCGGTCAATTTGCCGAAGTTGGTCTCGATGCCCCACAGCGCCACGATGAAACGAGGGGGCACCCCATATTCGGCGCCGATGCGCTGCAGCAGGGCATAATGTTTGCGGTACAGTCGCTGGGCCTGGCGCACCTTCCATTCGGGAACCGCTTGCGGCAGATAGCTGTCGAGCGTCAGTTTGAATTCAGGCTGGTTGCGATCATTTTTGACCGCCCGCTCGATAAACCGAACATCGGCAAAGGAGGCATCGATAGTCGCCGGACTGATCCCCTGCGCCCGGGCCTCTTGCTTCAAGGTCTGGACATAATCGACAAACGGCATGGTCGGTGATGCCCAAAGCGGCACGGTCCACAGCAGCGCCGCCGTGAGAAGTAATTTTTTCATCCGATGCAATCCAATCCTAACTGTTGACGGTGCTGCTTGAGCAGATTCTCTTCCGGCGGGGGCAACTGCAACAGATAGCCCTGCGTTTGCAGCGCCTGATGCAACTGCTCGACATCGACAAACGCCAGTGGCCTGTCCGCTTTGAGTGGCAGCAGCATCACAAATTGTGGGCGGCCAAAAATATCCAACAATGCCGAGGGAACGCGGGAAAAGTCATCACGGCGTTCGACATAAAGGTAGGTGGCTTCTTTTTTGAGGCTTTTATATACGGCACAGATCATGGATCGCGTTAAAATTCACGGGGTTTATTGCCTGAAATGGTGGCTGACTATAACATGTGGAACTCAATAACTATAAGGGTTTTCCTCGTCAACGGAGTGCTGTAAATGGCCGATAACGGCATTGAACTCAAGGGTAGTACCTTCACCCTTTCTGTCTTGCATTTGACGGATATGGATCCACAGCAAATCAAGGAATTGTTGGAAACCAAGGTGGCGCAGGCCCCACAGTTTTTCAATTTTGCCCCCCTCGTCGTCAATGTCGAACGCCTTGAATCCACTCCCGACTTTGAATCCCTCAAAGAAATCATCGAGCGTGAAGATTTTGTGCTGGTGGGTATCACCGGGGCCCGAGACGAAGCGACCAAGGTTGCAGCCAAGGCCGCGGGTTTGGCCGTGATGACCGCCGGCAAAGCCGTCGTTCCGACCCAAGAGCCCGCCCCTCAGCCCGTGGAACGAGAAAAAGAAGAGCCGATGCTTACGCCAACCAAGGTTCATCATGGTAACGTGCGCTCTGGTCAACAGATTTACGCGGCGGGAGGCTCTCTCGTCATCATCGGTACCGTCGGCAATGGCGCCGAGGTAATTGCCGATGACAGTATCCATATTTACGGTTCACTGCGAGGTCGCGCCCTAGCCGGCGCCCGGGGCAATACTCAGGCTCGCATCTACTGTCAGGAGTTGGATCCGGAACTGGTATCCATCGCTGGCACTTACCAGCTTAGTGACGCGCTTCCGAAGGAGATGAACGGACAACACGTTCATGTCCACCTGGAGCAAGATAAGCTTATCTTCGAAAAATTGCAGTCTTAACGGTTTACAAAGGAAAGCACCCATGGCTCGTATTATCGTCGTAACTTCAGGCAAAGGCGGCGTTGGTAAGACCACCAGTAGTGCAGCCATCAGCACAGGATTGGCTCAGCGCGGCTACAAGACGGTGGTCATTGACTTCGATGTCGGCTTACGGAATCTGGACCTCATCATGGGGTGCGAACGCCGTGTCGTATACGACTTCGTCAACGTGATCAATGAAGAAGCAAATCTGAACCAGGCGCTGATCAAGGACAAGCGGGTCGAGAATCTCTACATCCTCCCCGCCTCCCAGACCCGCGATAAGGAAGCACTCAATCGCGAAGGGGTCGAGCGCGTCATCGGCAAGCTCAGTGAGATGGGTTTTGACTACATCCTGTGCGACTCCCCGGCCGGTATCGAGACCGGTGCGTTGATGGCCCTCTATTTCGCCGATGAAGCCATCGTCACCACCAACCCGGAAGTCTCTTCGGTGCGCGATTCGGATCGTATCCTCGGCATTCTGGCGTCCAAATCACGCCGTGCCGAGATGGGACTCGAGCCCATCAAGGAGCATCTGCTGCTGACCCGCTACTCGCCGAATCGAGTCAACCGTGGTGACATGTTGAGTGTGGAGGATGTGCAGGAAATCCTCGCCATCCCGCTGCTCGGGGTGATCCCGGAATCTCCTTCCGTCCTGCGTGCCTCCAACGCGGGTGAGCCGGTCATCCTGGACGCTGAGTCCGATGCTGGTCAGGCCTATGACGACGCCGTAGCCCGTCTCCTCGGAGAGAAGCGTGATTTTCGCTTCCTGGTCGAGGAGAAGAAAGGCTTCCTGTCTCGCTTGTTTGGGAGCTAAACCATGTCATTACTCGATTTTTTCCTGCGTCCACGCAAAGAGAATACGGCCCGGGTTGCCAAGGAACGACTGCAGATCATCGTCGCTCACGAGCGCAGCACCCGAGGTGGTCCCGACTACCTGCCACAACTCAAGCAAGATCTGCTGGATGTGATCCGCAAATATGTGGCCATCAGTCCGGATCAGGTGACGGTTCAGCTGGATAAGAAAGACGATCTCTCGGTGCTCGAGCTCAACATCATGCTCGGCGGCGAAAACAAGTCAGACGACGAGAGCAACGACTAAGGGCTGCGCCTTGCTGTTTTGTCTCGACTCGTAAAAAGAAAAAGCGCGGATCTCCGCGCTTTTTCTTTGTCTGTTTTTCACCTGCAACGGTGTGCCAATCTGACCTCTATTGAGTCAGATCGCCGAGCAACTCATGACGCCAACCGGTTAACAGCCGAGGAGTCTGACCATCTTGTTTCTGTTCATCAGCGCACTTCCACAGCCAGCTCAGATATTGGTGGATGGTCTTCTTCGACGCCAGCAATTCGACCGGTAAGCCGTGAGCGTGGGCCGCCGCCTCGACCTTGGCGCGCAACCGTTTCAACTCGGATTTGTAGTGCGGGAAGTCGACCAGTCGCTGCAGCCGCGGCGGCCAGGTGGCCGGATCCGAGCTCAAGGCCTCCTCGATGAGTCGCAGAATCGTCTTGCCATGGTTGCGGATCTCCGGTTGCAGCAACCCCAGCTGCTCCAGATCGCGCAGGCTCTTGGGCATCCGCTCGGCGCACTTGAACAGGTGCAACTCCTTGACCACAAAATTCAGTGCCAGATCGCGGCGACGGGCCTCCCCTTCGCGCCACATGGCCAGTCGTTGTAACACCGCCAGCTCCTGGCGTCCCAGTTGCCAGGCGTTGCCGATATCCTTATACGCCTGCTCACTCAACGACTGGGGACGTTTGCGCGCAACCAGGGCCGCGCACTCCTCCTCGAACCAGGCCATCCGTCCCTGCTGCTGCAGCTTGTCCAGCAACTTGTAGTAGATGGGCAACAGGTAGAAGACATCGGCCGCCGCGTAGTGCAGCTGCTTATCGGTGAGCGGCCGCGCCAGCCAGTTGGTGCGGGCCTGATCCTTGTCGAGCGTGATCTCCAGCAGCGCCTGGGTCATGGCGTTGAAGCCCACCGACAGGCCTGAGCCAGTAAAGGCCGCCGCCAGCTGAGTATCATGCACATGAGCAGGCATGGCCCCCGACTCATGATGAATCAACTCCAGATCTTCGCTGCCCGCATGCAAGACCGTGATCCGCCCCGGCTGCTGCAAAACCTGCCACAGGCAGCTGAGATCGCCGATGGCGACGGGATCGATGAGCGCCAACTGTTTTCCATCAAACAGTTGAAACAGACCCAGTTGCGGAAAGTAGGTGCGGGTACGCACAAATTCGGTATCGATGGCGAGCGGCGTGTTGCCGAGCTCATCGCACCATTGCGCGAGCTGCCCGGCCTGGGTAATCAGTTGATAATTCATGATCAATCAAGGTGCCCTGAAACAAGAGGACGCGACAGACAGCTGCCGCGTTCAAGAAGCCGACTGCGGCATACCTTCGTCGCGCAAATGGCGCCGTAGAATTTTGCCGACATTCGATTTTGGCAATTCGTTGCGGAATTCTATCAGTTTCGGCACCTTGTACGCAGTCAAATGTTTGCGGCAGTGGGCGATCAAGGCGGTCTGGTCTAGGCTGGCATCGCGCTTGACGACAAAAATCTTGACCATCTCCCCGGTCGCCTCACTCGGCACGCCAACGGCAGCAACCTCGAGCACCTTGGGGTGCATGGCCACCACATCTTCGATCTCGTTGGGATAGACGTTAAACCCGGAGACCAGGATCATATCCTTCTTGCGATCGACGATGCGAATGAAGCCCTGCTCCTGCCAGACCACGATATCCCCGGTACTGAGCCAGCCGTCCTGCATGACCTCTGCCGTCGCCTCGGGTCGTTGCCAGTACCCCTTCATCACTTGGGGCCCGCGGATCTGTAGCTCTCCCGGAGTCTCGAGATCCCGGACTTCATGCCCCCGTTCATCGAGCAGACGTACCTCGGTGGAGCAGACCGGCAAACCGATGGAGCCGTTGTAGCCCTCCAGATCGAAGGGACAGACCGACACCAGCGGTGAACACTCGGTCAAACCGTACCCTTCGAGTAGTCGGGTTCCGGTCAAGGCCTGCCAGCGCTCGGCGACGCTGCGTTGCACCGACATACCGCCGCCGATCACTAAGCGAAGGCTCGGCATCGGATGCTGGCAGAACTCCTCATTGTTTAGTAACGCATTGAATAGTGTGTTGACACCGATGAGACAGCTGGGTTGGTATTTGCTCAGCTCGCGAACAAAGCCGGGAATATCGCGTGGATTGGTGATGAGCAGATTACAAGCGCCGATCCGCATGAACAGCAGACAGTTCACCGTCAAGGCAAAGACGTGGTAGAGCGGCAGTGCCGTGACGACAAACTCCCGACCTGGATGCAGCACAGGGCCATACATGCCCAGGCACTGTTCGACGTTGGCCAGCATGTTGCGATGGGTCAGCATGGCCCCCTTCGCCACACCGGTGGTGCCGCCGGTATATTGCAAGAAGGCCAGATCATCGGCCTGAAGATGCGGTTTGACATACTGCAATGACAGCCCCTTACTCAAGGCGCGTCGGAAGGAGATGGCATTGGGCAGACAATATTTGGGCACCAGTTTCTTGATGTATTTGACGACGAAGTTGACCAGGGTTCCCTTGGCTAGTCCCAGATGATCGCCCATGTGAGTCAGGATCACGTGCTTGACCGCAGTTTTATGGACCACGCGCTCCAGGGTGTTGGCGAAGTTGGAGACGATGACGATCGCCTTGGTGCCGGAGTCCTTGAGCTGATGTTCCAGTTCGCGCGGGGTATAGAGCGGGTTGATGTTCACGGCGATGAGACCCGCGCGCAGAATGCCGAACAGCGCAATGGGATATTGCAGCAAGTTGGGCATCATCAACGCCACCCGATCCCCTTTGTGCAGCTGCAACTCCTGCTGCAGATAGGCGGCGAAGGCGCGGGACTGCTGCTCCAGTTCCCGGTAAGTCAAGGTCTGCCCCATGTTGATATAGGCCGGCAGATCACCCGATTGCGCGACGGAAGCTTCAAACATCTCGATCAACGAGGGATAGATATCAGGATTGATCTCGGCCGGGACACCCGCGGGATAACGCTTCAGCCAAAACTTTTCCACTCTGTACTCCTGCAGTGTCATGACCGCCGAACTGCCCGCCACCACAAGGCGCAGCACCTTGGCTATTTTGCGATAGGCCCGGCGCTATCCACTGAACGCCAGGCCACAAAAGGGCAGAATTGTACTGAGATATTCGTCTTGGTCGATAAAATTCGCTGCATTTGCGCCAAGTTTGCCGTGAGTTAGCACATTTGCTCAGTTTTTTTCGGTCGTGCAACGCAGAAAATGGTGCTGTAACGATGCTTGGGTCTGGGCTATCAGGCCGGGTAACGGCTGATAGAGCGACGCCGCAAGCTCGGCCTGGCCTTGACGATAGGCCTGCTCCAGCTCAGCTGCCGCCTGGTAGAGCGCCGTGGCCCCCAGGGCACCGGAGCTGCTCTTGATAGCGTGCGCATGAGCCGCCGACTGCATCTCATCGGCCGCCGTCACGGCCGCACTCAGAGCCAGACGATGCTCCTCCAGCTCCTGAATGTAGAGGGCCACCACCTGCTGCAACACCTCGGGCGTCGTTTGGGCCTGTAGGGTCTGTAGCGTCGAGAGCTCCAGAATCGGTTGCGCCATTGCTGTCGGCTCGCCCTGAGGGGCTGTGACCGCCATCTCCGCCACGGGCAACGCCGGGTTGGACTCCTGCCGCGGCTGCAGCCAACGGGCGACCACCTCATACAACCGCTCGCGCTGCAGCGGCTTACTCAGATAGTCATTCATGCCGGCGGCCAGGCAACTGGCCCTGTCTTGAGCGAAGGCGTGGGCGGTCATGGCGACAATCGGCAACTGGCTAAACTCCCCGCCCAACGCCCGGATCTGCCGGGTGGCCGCCATCCCATCCATCCCGGGCATTGAAATATCCATCAACACCAGATCGAAGGGAACTTGCTGAACTCGGGTCAGAGCCGCCAGACCGGTATTGACCGCCTCCACCTGGCAACCCAGCTTTTCCAGCAGCGCACAGGCAACAATCTGGTTGGTGAGGCTGTCCTCCACCAGCAGGATCCGCCTCGGCGTTGGCGTGAGCGGCTGCAGGGGGGGAACCACCCACTGCGGATTGACCGAGGGCATCGGCAGCGTGAACCAGAAACAACTGCCATCGCCCAGCCGGGATTCGACCCCCAGGGTTCCGCCCATGTGCTCAACCAGTCGAGCCACGATGGCCAGCCCCAGACCGGTTCCGCCAAAACGGCGATCCAGACCGGAATCGAGCTGGTGAAACTCCTGAAACAAGGAGCCCAGATGCTCCTGTGCGATGCCGATGCCGCTATCTTGCACGGTGAAGCGACATAGCTCGGGGGATGCCTCATTCGGTTCGGGCGACACGCTGACCCGGACAAAGCCGTGATCGGTGAATTTGATGGCGTTGGAGAGCAGATTTTGCATGATTTGCCGCACTCGAGCCGGGTCGGATTCCACCATCGCGGGCAGTTGGGCATCCAGATCAAACTCCAGCACCAACCCCTTTTCACTGGCCTGTTTGCCGTAGAGATCCGCCAAGCCATCCAGCAACAGGCGAAGATTAAACGGCGTGGGCATGATCTCCAGCTTGCCCGCCTCGATCTTGGAAAAATCCAGCACATCGTTGACCAACTGCAGCAGCGCTCGACCCCCCTCGCAGATGCCATCGAGCAGATGTCGTTGCTGGTCATTGAGCCGGGTCTCTGCCAACAGCTCAGAGAGGTTGATCACCGCATTGAGCGGGGTGCGGATCTCATGACTCATGGTGGCCAGAAAATAGCTCTTGGCTCGATTGGCCGATTCGGCGTCATCCTTGGCCTTGGCCATGGCCTGCTCCGCCAGACGCAACGACTGGTATTGCTCGCAGGCCTGAACCGCGAAGGCCAGTTTTTCCGCCAGCGGAGCAACCTCCATGTACAGGGGATACTCAAACTCTGAGCCACGCCCCAACAAGAGGATGCCGATGCTCTTGAGTGGCCAGGCATAATAGAGTTGCTGCTCTGCCGAGGCGATGAGCGGAACCGGCAACGCCTGAGCGGAGGTGCTCAGGTCGATGGCCTTGGCCATTGCCAAATGCAGGCCGCGGTTGCGCATCGCGGCATGCGGCAAGATACACTTGGGCGCAAAGAAGCCGCACTCCTCATCCTGCAGCAACACGGCGGCGGTACAGCATCCCAGACCGCGGACAAAGATCGGCAGGCACTCATGCAACATCTCATCCAGATCCAGGCTAATGCCGATGGACATGGCGATCTCATGTAGAACTTCCTGTTCAATTAAATTGGTATTGGCCATGGTCAGAGCAACCCCACTACCGATGTCTTGTTATAGAGATCTAGATAATCGCCCCCGCTGTTGGCAATCTCGCCCACGGTGAGTGCGCCGAGCAGGGGGATCCCATCTTGCCAGACGGCGGTCAGCTCGCTGGCGGAGTCTTCACCGAGAAACAGGGCTCGCGAGATACAGTTGACAAAGATCATCGCCTGCGGATGCGCAGCACCAAAGGAGAGGAAGGCTCGCTCTTTGGCCTGTTGGGCGGCCTGGATCAACTTGCCCTTTTCTCCATGCATGACGTGCACATAGGCTCCTTGCCGGATTGCGCCGACGCAGCCGAGCGCCTCATCGATCCGATGAACCGGATCCCGGATCACCATCTCGGCGCCCAACATCGCGATCCCAAATGGATATGCTTTGGCCAGCTGCGGATAATTTTGCTCGGTCAGGCAGGTGCCGGAATGCGCCTCAACCACCCGTCGGTAGACGGAATAGGCGGGTTGCCAATCCAGGGAGAGTATTCGATTGCCATCGCTCTGCGTCACCTTGAAGGCCCCAGAAATAGCCTCCCAGCCGTGCGCCACCCCAATCCCACTGTGACAATGCGCCATGGCCAGCACCGCCGCGTCTTCTAATACCCCGCGAGGCGTGATGACGCAGGGCATGGGGGAGAATTCGCTGTTGCCGCAGCCCCCACCGATGTAGTTCAGCTCGAGACCATAGTGATTGAACAGTGCAGTCATCATCCGGCCGATATGTGGCGAGAGCCCATCGACGAAGGTGAACAGCGTCTCCTTGAAAGGCTCCGCTTCGGCCACCAGATCCGCCAACTGAGATTCCAGTTTCACCATCTGTAACTGCGATTCATCAAGGATGGTCAGGCTCACCTCACAACTGAGTCCCAACAGGACGACGCCCTGTTCATGGAGTTGTTGCTGCCAGATCACCTGAGGGAAAAAACCGCCGAACACCGGCTTCGGACCTCGACGCAGCAGTTCATTAAACGCCTGCGGCGGGTATTGGTTCTGGGCGCAGCTCATCATCAACACCGCCTGGATGTCGGAATTTAGCTGCAGACGCTCCAGAGCCGACTCCAGCGCCGACAAGGCGGGATCCGGGATAAACACGATTTGCATGGAAGCTCCTGAGACAATCCGGCACACCTGCGTGTCCGGAAACCGGATGATCTTGAGGTATCAATGAGTTAATTGATCATGCAGCAACTGGATAAATGCCAGTTGGGCTCACAGTTATTCAAACGAGATCACATCCACTCGGGGCAATTTTCAGCATTCTCGTCGCAAGGCCAATCAGCCGCCCGCCCCGACGCAAGCTCACTCTGGCGATTTGCAAGATCCGATAGCGATTTGCAATCTGCGATGAGTTTGTGGGGGAATGCTTGGTGAATTTTTCAACATCATGCTGATAAATATGAACTTTTTTAACGAAATTACGCTGGCATCATTGTTGCTTGTCATAGATTGTTCATTCTCGTCGACCCAGACCAGAAGAATCAGGAGGATCTATGCAGCCCAAACGTGACTTGATCATCATAGGTTCCAACTGGTCCGATTGCCCGAGCTCCAGCCGGGGTCTCTTCCTGCAATTAGCCTCGGAACGACGAGTCTTGTGGGTCAGCCAGGAGCCAACGCCTCGTCTGGGATTATTCGATATGGAGGATGAGGAAGAGTTAGCGCCATCACCGATCCAACACCTGCAGGTGAAGGCCATGCCCTGGGGACACATGAGCTGGTTGCAGACCATTAACCAGCACTGGATCGCCAAACAGATCCGTAACACCGTGGAGTATCTGCACCTGCACCAACCGATCCTGCTCTTTCTCGATCCGGCGGCCAGCCCCCTGGCCGACTCGCTGGCCATCGAGACCGTCATCTATTACCGGGATGAGTTGGCCGAGGCGCTGCTCGATCCTGAGCAGGAGTCCTGGCTCATCGCCAAGGCAAGCCTGCTGGTGGCCACCTCCCCCCGCCAGGCGGCGGCCTTCCCAGCCTACAAGACCTGTCTGTTGCGCCATGAGCCCAATGACTCGCCGCAGGCGCGACCTCGCGATCTGCCCACCGGACGGCCGGTCATCGGTTTTCATGGTCCTCTGGATGACCATCTGGATTGGGATCTGCTGGAAAACGCCGCGCGCCGGCGTCCGGACTGGTATTGGGTGTTGATTGGTCCACGGCAAACTCCACGACTGGATCGCCTGCTGCGGCTACACAATGTGTTCTGGCTGGGTGAAAAAAGTTTTGAACAGCTACAGGGTTATCTGCAGCATTGGCAGGTGACGCTGCTGCCTTATCGCAATGAGCCAAGCATCTGCCGGCAACCACCGCTGCAACTGGAGTGGGTGCTGCGGCACCCGAACCCGGTGATTGTGTCAGCGGACTTTGTCGGGCTGCCCAGCTTCAAGCCGCTGCTGAGCCGCGTTCACTCGATGCAGGAGCTCACGGAATTGTTACCCATTACCGGCGGTGAGCGGCTCACGAACCCGTCCCCCCAAGGGCCATACCGCCCCTATGTGCCGGAGTCACCCGCCTCGTTGGCACAGCCCAACTGGGAGTTGGGCGCCGATGAGTTTGGCCTCTTGCTGGATAATCTGTGAGCATCGGCGTTGGCCGTCAGTGGATGTTTTATTGCGAGATGGTTTATTGCGATTGCGGTTCACCACCCCAGGCCAACCGCTTGCGATAGATGGTCGATGGGCTCAACTCCAGTAACGATGCGGCTTGTGGAATGTTTCCGGCACACTGGGTGATGGCATGCTCGATGGTCTCCTTTTCCACCAACCACATGGGACGGATTGGGGATTCGGCCGAGAGGACCACCTGCGGCGGCGCATCCACCAAACGCTCGGAGGGGATCAGTTGATTCAGGGGCGGAGGCAACATGCTGGGTTGCACCAGCTCGCCATCATGCAGCACCACGATATTACGCACCACGTTCTGCAACTGCCGCACGTTGCCCGGCCACGGATAGTCCAGCAGTATCATCTCGGCCTCATGACTGAAGCCGAAGAAATGCTTGCCCTCTTCGGCTGAAAATTGTCGCAAAAACTGGCGGGCGATCTGCAGCACATCCTCCCCCCGCTCCCGCAGCGGTGGCAACACCACCGGGATCACATGCAGGCGATAGTAGAGATCCTCCCGGAAGCGTCCGGCCTTGACCTCGGCCAGCGGATCCCGGTTGGTGGCACAGACAAACCGCACATTGACCGTTTCCAGCCGACTGCCGCCGACCCGTTGAAAGCTGCCGGTCTGGATGAAGCGCAGCAGCTTGCTCTGCAGATCCAGCTCCATCTCGCAGATTTCATCGAGGAACAGGGTTCCGCCATCGGCGCGCGTAGCGGCACCGGTCCGATCACTCAGGGCGCCGGTGAAGGCCCCTTTGACGTGACCAAAGATCTCGCTCTCAATCAGATCCCGCGGAATAGCGGCACAGTTGAGCACCACCAGCGGCTTGTCATGGCGGGGGCTCAGGCGATGAAGGGTTTCGGCGCACACCTCCTTGCCCGTGCCACTCTCGCCGGTGATGAACACCGTCGCCTTGCTGGGTGCCGCGCTCTCCAGCATGTGGTAAACCCCCTGCATCGGCAGTGAGCTTCCGAGAAAACCGCCGAACTCGCTGCGATCGTAATTAGCGCGATAAGTTTCAACCAGATAGGTCAGCTGCTGGTGTTTGGCGGCGTTGCGCGCCGTGGCACACAGCCGCTTGCCATCGAAGGGTTTGGTCAAAAAATCGAAAGCCCCCTGCCGCATCGCCTCAACGGCCACATCAACCGAGCCATGAGCGGTGACCACCACCACGGTACTGGGAATATGGCGTTCATTGATGAAACGCAAGATCTCCATGCCGGAAATATCGGGCAACTCCAGATCCAGCAAGACCACCTGGGGTAGCTGCTTCTCCAGCTGTTCAAGGACCGGTAATCCTTGCGCAAAATGAACGACCTCAAAAGGCTCACTACGCAGATAATCCTTGTACAGCAACGCCAGCGTCAGGCTGTCTTCGACGAGAAAGATCAGAGGACGAGAGGAAGTCACGCGCGTTCTCCTGCCGATTAGTTCCTCTATTGGGTCTAACAGACCGCGTCAGGAAGGACAAGGAGGCGACCTCAGATATTGCACATGTGTTAATGAGATCAAGATTGCGCACAAACGCAGGGAAGTGGCACCCGATAGCAATTGGCCTCGGCCAGGCGCTGGTAGCGCAGCGCGGGAAGCAGATGGGCCACCAGTTTCAGTCCATAACCGGAACAACCCAACGCTCGCCCCAGGGCCGAGCGCTCACCCAGGCTATGCAGTATCGGATCAAACGGAGCACCATCGTCTCGTAACTCCAACCATCGCCGCCCGCCACGTTGCCGGATCACCATGAATAATCGCTCCGCCGGTGGCGACGAGTGGCAAACCACATTGGTGGCCAGCTCGGTGACACCGAGCAACAGCGCCTGACGGGTCTCATCCGTCAGCGCCAGGGCCTGCAGTGCCTCAGCCAGAGCCGTCCGCATCCGGCGACATCCCACTAGGCTCGCTTCCCCACTAAACTGCCAGCTCACCGGCGCCAGGCCGCTAAGCCAGGGTTCCTCCGAGCCATTCGGTGGAGGGAGACGCCTCATAGGGTGCCGTCCGTGATGCCACTGAGATAATCCGCCTGGCTGCTATAACAAGGCACACTGCGATCGATATGCAATAGCCGCAGCAACTCCCGGGGCTGACCGGGTTGGCAGACCAGGTGCAGATAACAGCCATGATCGGCCAGGCGTTTATAGAGGAAAATCAGGGCGCCAATCCCGGAGGAGTCGATAAAGGGTACGGCAGTCAAGTCCACCAACACGTCCTGATACTCTCCGGGCATCTGCTCCAGCACCGGGGTCAGATCGTCACAGGCTAATGCATCCAGCTCCCCCTGCAGCGTCAGGAGTCGAGTCTGGCCGAGCGTCGATAGCTGGTGTTTCATGATAGACCTCCGCGATGCGCCTACGGTGCCATTGCATAGGTCGTGCCAGCCCCAAAGCCGAGTTTTCCTTCCAATCGACCACAAAAAAGGCCTCTTATGAGGCCTTTTACCGAGATCGCTCTGCAAATTGCGAGACGACATGCGTCACTCTTGCATTTTGCAAACTGGTCCATTCGCTTCAGCCGCGCAGGCCTTGCTCGGTTCCCCAGGCTCGCGAGCCAGCCTCATGCCAGATCACCTCCAGACCTCGCGCCCGGATGGCATCCGCCACCTGCTGTACCGGTCGATCATCGTGGATGGTGAACTGCTCCAGTTCGCGCTGTGGGCTCGCGTACCCGCCCGGCTGGGTACTGGAAGCCGCGCTGACGCTGGTGATCCCCAGCGGGATCACCGCATCGCGAAAGGATGCCGACTCCCGGGTCGAGAGCGACAGCTCCAGCTCGGGATCAAACAGCCGCCAGGCACAGATCAGTTGCACCAGTTGCCGATCCGTCAGCGGATGAGTTGGACTGAAGCCACCCGTGCAGGGGCGCAGGCGCGGAAACGACAACGAATAACGACTCTTCCAGTAGCGCTTGCGCAGGTAACTCAGGTGATGAGCCAACATCAGCGAATCCGCCCGCCAATCGGCCAACCCCAGCAAGGCACCCAGCCCCATCTTGTCGATCCCCGCCTCTCCCAGTCGATCCGGCGTCTCCATGCGCCAGCGCATGTCCTGCTTCTTGCCCCGCAGATGGTGCTGCGCATAGGTCGGCTGATGATAGCTCTCCTGATAGACCATGACGGCGTCGAGCCCCAACCCGATCAACTCGCGGTACTCCGCCGTCGCCAGCGGTTGCACCTCCATCATCAGGTAGGCGGCATAGGGACGAACCGCCGGCAGCATGCGCCGGAAGTACTCCATTCCCCCCTTGCTCTCGTGCTCGCCCGTCACCAGCAACAGGCTCTCGTAACCCATCTGGCGGATCACCTCGCACTCGGCAATAGCCTCGGCCTCCGTCAGAACCTTGCGCTTGAGCTTGTTGCTCATGGAAAAACCACAGTAGCTGCAATCGTTGGCACACAGATTGGTCAGATAGAGCGGCAGATACATACTCACACCCTGCCCGAAGCGTTGTCGCGTCAACTGCTGCGCCCGCTCGGCCATGACGGCTAGATAGGGCTCGGCAGCCTTGGAGATCAGCGCGGCAAAATCGCTCACGCTCGGTCGAGAGGCCTGCAGGGCACTCTCCACATCCGAGGCGGTGCTTGCCGCGATCTGGCGCTGCAGCTGGGACCAATCGAGCCGCAGCCAGTGGTCGTAAAAACTCATGAGACCTCCGCATCCAGAGTGGCTAGAAAGGCGCTCAATGGGCTGGAGGCCGAAGCCTGCACGCGACGAGCCGCCATGCCAGCCTGATAGGCCAGACGGCCCGCCTCCACGGCCAGCCGGAAGGCATGCGCCATCGCCACCGGCTCGGCCGCTACCGCGATGGCGGTATTGACCAGCACCGCATCGGCCCCCAACTCCATCGCCTCGGCGGCATGGGAGGGGGCGCCAATCCCGGCATCGACCACCACGGGCACGTTGGCCTGCTCGATGATGATCTTCAGCATCTCCCGCGTACTGAGCCCCTGATTGGAGCCGATGGCCGCCCCCAGCGGCATCACGGCGGCACAGCCCACCTCTTCGAGCCGCTTGCAGAGCATGGGATCGGCCCCACAGTAGGGCAGCACGACGAAACCTTCACGCACCAGTCGCTCGGCGGCCTTGAGCGTCTCGATGGGATCTGGCATCAGATAGCGGGCGTCCGGATGGATCTCCAGCTTCAGCCAGGAGGTACCCAACGCCTCGCGCGCCAGCTGCGCGGCATAGATAGCCTCCTCGGCGGTGCGGGCCCCCGAGGTATTTGGCAGCAAATGCACCCCAAGCTGCTGCAAGGGAGCCAGGATCTGCTCATCGGGCCCATTCAGGCGCACCCGGCGCAGCGCCATGGTGGCCAATTCGGAGCCGGAGGCCTGGATTGCCGCCGCCATCACCTGAGCCGAAGAGAACTTGCCAGTCCCGGTCAATAAGCGGGAGGTAAACTGCCGATCGGCAATCTGTAACGGCTCCGTGTGAAAAAGAGTATTCATCCTCAACCTCCGGCAATGGCTTGAAATAGTTCTACCCGCTCATCACGGGCGATCTGGCGACTGACCCAGCTGGAGCGGGGCAAGACCTGTTCGTTGATGGCCACGGCAATTCCCAGTCGTACACTCTCCGGCGCCGTTGTCGACGCTGTGGTGGGCGCCGAAGGTACGCCATACCCTTCGTGTAGCAGCAGTTGCAGCACCGACAGCCCGGCCGACCACTCGCGGCGCTCTCCGTTGAACAAAAAGCTCATTCTTGTTTCTCCCCATTCATCCCAGTTCCTCCTCATGAGCACAAACCCGGCAGCCAGGATCGACCGTCAGCCGCAGCTGGCGCCAGCTCCCCTGCAGGGCATCGAACAGGCTGAGTCGGCCCAGAGCCGGTGTTTTCATCCCCGCCAGAAACTTCAGCGCTTCCAGCGCTTGCAGACTGCCGATGACACCGGCGGCAGGCCCCAGCACCCCCGCCGTCGCACAGCTCAAGGACGGCTCCTGCTGGGTCGGATAGAGGCAGTGATAGCACCCATGGGGTTGACAACCATGGGATTGAGCACGCGGACCACGAAAATCAAACAGCGCCAGAGTCCCCTGCCAACCCGAGACGGCGGCGCTCAGAAGTGGGATCTGCCGCGCTACGCAGGCGCGATTGACCAACTGGCGAGTAACCATGTTATCCGAGCAATCCAGTACCAGATCGACCGGCACTCCATCAGGCTGCAGAAGCATCGACCAGTTCTCCTCCCCCAAGGCTGCCACCGCCTGGATGGAGACCTGCGGGTTTAACTGCCGCAACTGGCGCACCGCCAGTTCGCCCTTAGCCTTGCCGCAATCGGCACTGGTATAGAGGATCTGCCGCTGCAGATTACTCAGCTCCAACACATCACCATCGCTCAGCCACAGCTGCCCCACTCCGGCAGCCGCCAGATAGAGCGCCACCGGACTACCCAGCCCACCGAGACCGACGATCAACACCCGGGAGTCTTGTATACGCCGCTGGCCGGCTTCACCCAATTCCGGCAACAGCAGCTGACGGCCGTAGCGCAGCCAGCTTGAATCATCGAGCGACCCCATCGCATCACATGAGAGCTCAGACATCTGCCACCTCCAAAGCCCACATGGGGGCTGACTCATCCGCCCCGGCGCCCACCTGGGCCAGCAGCGCCAGCGTCATCCCGTGCGGATCGGCGGCCTCGGTGATGGCGGTGACTAGTGCCACCGAGCCCACGCCGGTCGCCAAAACCTGGGCCACCCGCTCCCCCTGAATGCCGCCGATGGCCACCGTTGGGTACGCCGCCAACAGCCCAACATAGTCCTGCAGACGCGCCACCCCCTGCGGTGCCGAGGGCATCTGCTTGGTCCGGGTTGGGAATATATGACCCAGCGCCAGGTATGAGGGCTGCAGCGGCAGGGCGCGGGCGATCTCATGGTAACCATGGGTCGAAAGACCCAACCGCAGGCCGGCCCGTTGAATGGCCCCTAGATCGGCGCTTTGCAGATCCTCCTGTCCCAGGTGGACACCATAAGCGCCGTGGCGGATGGCCGCCTGCCAATGGTCGTTGATGAACAGGCGGGCCTCATAGCGGCGCCCCAACGCTACTGCCTGCACGATCTGCTGCTCCAGATCCGGTTGATCCGGGTTTTTGATGCGCAACTGCAAGGTGCGAACACCCCAGCGCAGCAGTTTTTCCAGCCACGCCACCGAATCAACCACCGGATAGAGCCCCAACGGCGCGGGGCAAGAAGCAAAAGGCGCCGTTGGATAACAGGCGGCAACAGGGGACGTCTCGGGAAACAGCTTGAGCGCCATGGCCTCCGAACTCCCCGGCAGAACCACGCGCGGGAAGTGAGCAAGATCGCGAGGCCACCCCAGATGGGCAATGGGGCCAGCCCCCTCGCCTAACGGATAGGCCGCCGCCAGTCCCTGCTGTAGATAAGCCCGCGCCAGCGTGATGGCATCCTGAATCTCATACTGCTGAGCCACCAAGGCGGCGATGGCCGAGGCGTAACAGCAACCGGTGCCGTGACCGTGACGCGTGGCCAGGCGCGGAGCACTCAACCAGAAGCTGCGGGTACCATCACTGAAATAATCGAGGCAAGCCTCGCCCTGCCAGCTCAAGTGCCCCCCCTTGACCAGCACGGCGCGAACGCCGCGCGCCAGCAGTTGTTGCACCGCCGCGATGAGCGTGGCCGCCGAGGTGGGTGCAATGCCAGTCAGCCGGTGCAACTCATCGCCATTGGGTGTCAGCAGATCGAGGTGGGGAAAGAGCCTCTCGATGCTCGGCAGCAGATCATCATCCGCCATGGTGTGCCCAGTGCTGGCGATGGCCACGGGATCGTAGATGACAAAGGGAGTCTTGGTGGGTGCTGCGCGTAATAGAGCCAACTGCTCGGCCAACGCCACCAGATGACTGGCGCGGGGCAGCAGACCAATCTTGATGGCCGTGGCGGGCAGATCTTCGCGCAGGGCCTGGAGCTGTGCGACAAACTGCGGCAACGAGACGGCCTCGACGGCCCGCACGGCGCAGGAGTTTTGTGCCGTCACCGCCGATACCACACTGCACCCATGAGCCCCCAAATCATGACAGGTCAGCAGATCGGCCTGCAGGCCCGCCCCGCCGCCGCTGTCCGAGCCGGCGACCGACCAGACGATGGGGCGCGCAGCGGTGCCGACCGAATTTCGGTGATCGTCAAACCGATTCATGAGGCCTCCTCGGTGGGTGTGGCATCGGCACTGAGATAGAGTTCTTGGCCTGTTTGTCGAAATCGGGCAGCCTGAGCCATCATCCCGGCCTGCTTGGCCGCCTCGATCTCACGAACCTCCTGACTGATCTTCATGGAGCAGAATTTGGGGCCACACATGGAGCAAAAATGGGCGACCTTGCCCGACTCCTGAGGCAAATCGGCATCGTGGTAGGCCCGCGCGGTGAGCGGATCCAGCGCCAGATTGAATTGATCCTCCCAGCGAAATTCAAACCGGGCCTTGGACATGGCATCGTCGCGCACCCGGGCTCCCGGATGCCCCTTGGCCAGATCGGCGGCATGAGCCGCAATCTTGTAGGCGATGAGCCCCTGTTTGACGTCCTCCTTGTTGGGCAGCCCTAAATGCTCCTTCGGCGTGACGTAACAGAGCATGGCGCAACCGAACCAGCCGATCATGGCGGCGCCGATCCCGGAGGTGAAATGGTCATACCCCGGCGCAATGTCGGTGGTGAGCGGCCCGAGCGTGTAGAAGGGGGCGCCGTGGCAGTGCTTGAGCTGCTCATCCATGTTGGCCTGGATCAGGTGCATCGGCACATGCCCCGGCCCTTCGATCATCACCTGGACATCGTATTCCCAGGCGATCTGCGTCAACTCGCCTAGGGTTCTGAGCTCAGCAAACTGTGCCTCGTCGTTGGCATCGGCCACCGAGCCCGGCCGCAGGCCATCGCCTAAGGAGAGCGCCACATCGTATTGCGCGCAGATCTCGCAGATCTCGCGGAAATGGCGATAGAGGAAGTTTTCCTGATGATGGGCCAGGCACCACTTGGCCATGATGGAGCCGCCGCGGGAGACAATCCCCGTTACGCGGCGTGCCGTCAGCGGAATATAGGCCAGCAGCAAGCCTGCATGGATGGTGAAATAATCCACCCCCTGCTCGGCCTGCTCGATCAGGGTATCGCGCATCAGCTCCCAGTTGAGATCCTCGGCGACCCCGTTGACCTTCTCCAGCGCCTGATACATGGGAACCGTGCCGATGGGCACCGGACTGTTGCGCAAGATCCACTCGCGGGTCTGGTGAATATGGCGCCCGGTGCTCAGATCCATCACGGTATCCGCCCCCCAGCGGGTCGCCCAGACCAATTTTTCGACCTCCTCTTCGATGGAGGAGCTGACCGACGAGTTGCCGATGTTGGCGTTGATCTTCACCAGAAACTGACGACCGATGATCATCGGCTCGGCTTCCGGGTGGTTGATGTTGGCCGGGATGATGGCTCGCCCAGCGGCGACCTCACGGCGCACCATCTCCGGCGTGATAGCGCCCGCCGTCTCGCCGCTGGCCCCTTGGTTCTCCCGCAAGGCGATAAATTCCATCTCCGGCGTGATGATGCCGGCTCTGGCGTAGTGCAGCTGGGTCACCCGTGCTCCGTCCTTCGCCTTACGGATCCTCGCAGCCCCTTGCATCAGAGGTACCTGTACCGCCAGATTTTGCTGCTGACTGCGGGAATAACTGGAGTTGGGTACCGTCATTAGTTGCGTATCGTTGCGCCCGCTGATCCAGGCTTCGCGCAGTGGCGGTAATCCCTGCCTCACATCAATCTTCTGCGCCGGATCGCCGTACGCGCCAGCAGTGTCATAGACCAGAATGGGCTCATTGGGCTGGTAAAGAGGCTCATCCGGCGTGCCGCCCACCAATGAAGGTGACAGATGAATGCGGCGCATCGGCACACGCAGATCGGCATGAGCCCCCGCCTGGTCCGGATGAAGATAGACGCGATCCGAGTTGGGAAAAGTCTCCCCCGCCAGTTGCGTGATAAAGCGCTGGGCCTGTTCGCGTCGCTCACGACGAGACAAGGTGGTTGGGGACGCGTCCGAGGTTGGAATGTTATTGTTCGATCGAGACATAGCAAAATTCACCTTTGATGAAGTGGCGTGATTTGCTTGTCTGGAGTGGCGTTGGCAGGAGTAACAATCTGCGAGCGGCAGATATCAACCGAGGTGCGGTTGCGGCATGGTCGGAACATCCGGAGAGTCAGTCGAATGGCTGATGGTTCCAATGTTCAACACGCTGGCCTTACTCTTGTTTCCCTTCGCAGGTTCTAGCCTGATCAGGTTCAACGGATCCCGAATTAACGGTCTCAGCCCAGTTGGGCACTCCGACAAGATGGCCGCAGTATGCCGTGAACTCGCGGCCGATAACAAGCCCTGCGACAACGGTGGCTGGTGAGGCACTGACCGTACGATCAGGCATGACTCGCCACTCATCGCGGCGATATACTAGGAAGATAAATTTTTATGGCACAAGAGAGCGGCCAATGAAAAATAAACCCTATCTTCTGCTGGCAGCATCGCTATTTTCGACTCTGGGACAAGCAGCCCCCCTGGCACAGACTCCTCTGCCCGATGGCCGTCTCATCCAGATCGAAGATGACTTTACCTGGCACTACGTACTCGAAGCCTCGGCCGCCAAGCCAACGCAGCCACAAAGCCGAGGGGATGTGACGCAATTAGGCGCCCAGGTGCTGGCCGATCCGGCCCTGCTGCATACGGCCGCCGCCTCCGGGGTGAAGGTGCATCTGCTCCAGCAGGTGCGCGAGGGCGATCAACTGGGGTTGACGGTGGAGGTGACTAATCTGGCCTCCGGCAGCGTGGTTCGAGTTCAGGGGCGCCTCACCTTCTACTCAGCCCAAGGTGCTCAGCTCAGCCAGCAGGAGACTCCTTTCTGGCAGGCCGAGTATCGGTTGCCGGAGAGTTACCTCCGACAGGATCAAACCCGAACATTTCGTACCATCTGGCTCCCCTGCCCTCGCCAAGAACCCATGCCCCTGGTGCGGTTGGAAATTCTTGGAGCCGAACGCCGCTCTTGATGCCATCCATCTTGGGTTACCAAACCTCGCAATTCCATTTATTACGTTAAAAATCATCCAACAAGAAGCTCCCGTAACCGGAAGCTTGTGCTGGGGCGAGTTAATCTCAATAGTAGTCAGAGCCAATACACTGTTTACGTTCAATTGGAGCTAACGTTTCAGCCTCCGGCTCTTCGGAACGAGCGACCCAGGGGGTACGCCATTGCGGAGCGGC
This sequence comes from Aeromonadaceae bacterium, assembly GCA_041441555.1. Lineage (GTDB taxonomy): Bacteria > Pseudomonadota > Gammaproteobacteria > Enterobacterales > Aeromonadaceae > Pseudaeromonas. The sequence continues at coordinate 34,248 of JASDSW010000035.1, read as the reverse complement.
GAAACTTTCGGGCCAATACTCTTGTTGTCTGACAATTTTGCCATCTTCCACCGTGCTGAAGGTGATGGCACGCGCCTGCTGGATGCCATCGCTGATGAAGACATTCGACACGACCTGATTGCCCTGAACCAGCAAGTTTTCCACCTTGAACTGCCATGGCGCAAATGACGGGTAATGGATGTTAATCATCGCGTAATTCCAAGCCCCCTGCACCACCTCACCAGACTGTGGCCAGACACACTCGAAGTCATCGCTCAACCACTCGCTGGCACCAAAGAAATCATTCATATCCATGCTGTGCCAAAAGGCCAACACCACCTCTTTGACGTCCATAGGACCTCCCTAGCCGCGTCAAAATGCCCCAGATCAGCGGCTGCTATCATTTCATCAATTGTTCATAGCCTTCATATGAAAGTCAATGTTGATGGCCGACCCACAGCATTTCTAACAGGTTGCTGAACGAAGCCTTGGGGAAAGAGACGCCCGCACGGGCAAAAGGTGCAGCTCCAGTGATTACTCAGGATAAAAAATGAGCGCCGCAGCGCTCATCTTGCTTTCGTGTCTCTTCTTGCGTCTCTTGCGTCAGTTGGCCCGGAACTGATTACTCACCGGATCATAGTGGTAACCGATTTCGTTCATCCGTTCGGCCAGTTGTTGGCGGTCAAAATTGAAAGTGGCCAGCAGCTCATCCAAGGATGAACACTCCAACCGCAACTTCTCATTGATGATTCCGAGCAAGATATTGGCATCCATGCGCAGATATGAACTTAGATCCATGGTCTTTCCCCCTATCAGCCACATGCTTAGCCCTAAGCATAGGAGGATTTTGTTCTGGAACGCGCCGCCATGATCACAATTTATCGACCGCTGTTTCTGTTGGCTAGTCACCGCCGCCGGTGACCGCTCATCGTGGTAGACTCTGATCATCACCTTCTGGATCTGCTGGGCTGGAATAGAAATCATGATGTTGACCCTACGAGTGCTGTTACTGCTGCTGTGTTCCTTCACGGTCTTTGCTGAAGAGATCGTCATTCTACCGCTGCATCATCGCTTGCCGGAGCAGGTGCTGCCCACACTCGAACCGCTGGTGAGTCCCGGTGGTTCGATCGTCGGCGCCGGGAACCAGCTCTTTGTTCGCACCACACCGAAAAACCTGGCCGAGTTGCAACGGGTGCTGCAGGCACTGGATCAACCATTGCGGCGCTTGCTGATCTCGGTGCGCCAAGGCAACGATTCCAGCCAGCAGGGTCAGGATATGCATATTCAGCACGGTAATATTCGGCTGGGCAAACAGTCTCAGGTAGACCTCAATGCGGTGATCCGACAAGGTGAGCGCAGTGGCAACCAGCAGACGACTCAGCAGGTACAAACGGTGGAAGGCAGCGCGGCGCAGATTTATCTGGGGCAATCGCTTCCCATTGCCATGCGGCAGGTCTGGCGCGATCAAGGACGGGTCAGCATCAACGACTCGGTTCAATACGTCGATATTGGTACCGGCTTTACCGCGCAGCCCAGAGTCAATGGCGACCAGGTATTTCTGACCATATCCCCGCTCCAGCAGCAGATGAGCGGCGGCACCATTGAACAGTCGTCGCTGAGTACCACCGTCAGCGGCCGCCTCGGTCAATGGCTATCCCTGGGCGGCTCAAACATCTCGTCGACTCAGCAGCAAAGTGGTTTGTCCGGAACAGCATCGGCTCAAGGCTCCCGCCAGCAGCAAGTCTGGCTCAAGGTTGATCTTCTGAATTAATCAGGGGGCCTCAGCCCCCCGATGATGAACACTCTGGACTGACGACTCCCCCTAAGAGCCCACCCAGAGCAGAATGGCCAACAGTTGCGGTGAGAGGATCCGCAAGAACATCACCAGCGGATAGACGGTGGCGTAAGCCAGCGAAGAGGCTTCACTGGTCGGGTGCAGGTTGTTGGCAAACGCCAGCGCCGGCGGATCCGTCATGGAGCCCGCCAGCAGACCGCACAGGGTGAGATAGTTGATTTGGGCCAGCCACCGCGCCAACACCGCCACGGTGCACAGCGGGATCAGCGTGATGGCGACGCCAAACGCCATCCACAACACCCCTTCCCCCTGCACCAGGGTTTCGACGAAGTTGCCCCCGGCCTTGAGACCCACCACCGCCAGGAACAGGACAATCCCTAACTCCCGTAACGCCAGGTTGGCACTCGGAGGCATGAACCAGTAGAGCGGTCCGATGCTGCCGATACGCGACAAGATCAGCGCCACCACCAGAGGGCCGCCGGCCAGCCCCAACTTCAGTGCTGCCGGAAATCCCGGAATGTAAAACGGGATGGAGCCCAGAACCACGCCCAAACCAATCCCGATGAATACCGGCAACATCTGCACCTGCTGCAGTTTCTGTTGGGCATTACCCACCAGGCTGGCCACGGCTTCAATGGCCTCAGGACGTCCTACCAAATTCAGAATGTCACCAAACTGCAGCGTCGAATGATTACCCGGCACCAACTCAACCCCGGCACGGTTTAATCGGGAGACCACCACGTCGTATTTCACCTTGAGATCGAGCTCTAACAGACTCTTGCTCAACACCTGCTCATTGGTGACCACCACGCGCACCACGCGTAGATCGGTGCCTTGGGTCGATAATGAGGTCTCCACCTCCTCACCAATCACCAATTTCACTCGTTTCAAGGCTTCAGGCTCACCGACCAGATGAACCAGATCATCGAGTTGGATCCGGGTCGTCGCATGGGGCACCATCAGGGCTTCGCCCCGTTTCAGGCGTGAACAGATCACCTGCCCATCATCCAGACTGGGGATCTCCTGCAACATCAGCCCATCCAGATTAGGATTACGCACCGCCAGATTGATGGTCTGCAGGTTGCGCTTCTGATGGCCGCTCTGCTGCTCAAAGTGCCTTGCTTCACGTTCGACATTGATCTTGAAAACCAGACGAACCAACCACATGGTCAGCAGGATGCCGCAGATCCCGAATGGGTAGGCGACGGCATAGCCCATCCCCATGATACCCATCTCACTCGGTTGAGCTCCCAGCTCACTCAATATCTGCTGACCAGCCCCCAAGGAGGGGGTATTGGTCACGGCACCCGAGTAGGTGCCGAGAATGACCGGCAGCGGGACACCGAACAGTTTGTGGATTAAAAACGCGACGATGAAACCCAGCAGAACCAGCAAGGCGGCAAACAGATTTAATTTGAGCCCCGAGGTGCGCAGCGAAGCAAAAAAGCCTGGGCCGACCTGGATCCCAATGGTGTAGACAAACAGGATCAAGCCAAACTCTTGGATAAAATGCAGGGTGTGCATATCCAGTTGGCCACCGAAATAACCGACGAAGTGGCCCACGGCAATGCCGCCGAACAACACGCCGCCGATCCCCAATCCAACACCATAGATACGCCAGTTGCCAATCCACAGTCCCAACACGGCGACCAAGGCCAGCAAGCTGGTTGACAGTGCAACATCGCTCATCTGCAGACTCCCTGTTCCGGAGATTGATGCCAAGAAGATGCTCCACCATGAGCTCCCTCAACGATTGCAAGGGTATCAGCCGGTTGGAAAAACAAATGGGCGATGCGGCACAGATCAAGGACTCAATCGCTCGTTTGCCGGGAAAGTCCGTGGTTCAAGGCGCGCTCAGAGAGAAGATCACCGGCAGATGCAGACGCGCCGGTTGGCCAATGCCATCGATGGTGTAAGGGGCAAATTGGTTGCGGGCGACCGAGCGCAACGCCGCCTGATCCAAGACGGCGTGACCCGAGCTTTGCAGAATTTGCCGCTTGAGCTGCTCGCCATCGGCATCCAGCCAGACCTCGATCAGCACAGCTCCCTGCCAACCCCGGCGGCGGGCCAGAGGTGGATAGTCTTCCGGTTGTGGCGGCTGCCGATAATGCGCCTGGGTGATGATGGGGCCCCCGATAGGCATGGCCGTCGCAGCTTTAACCCCAACCGGAACAGCAGAGTCACCGGTTGCTGCAGATTGCGCCGCCATCGACGGCGAACCCGCAGAGGATGCCAAGGCGTGAATAGTTGCCTCGGGCGCAGATGCTGACGCTCGCTCTGGCGGTGAATCACTCCGCCGTGGACTGTTCGATGGGGCCGTTCGCGGCTTGGCCGGAGCCAAAACAGGAGACTGAGTCCGGATAGGATGTGTTTGGCGTATAGCCGGCTGCGGCGTGCGCCGTTTAGGGAGCGCTGGACGCCGCTGAGGCGAAGCCGATGCGGCGGCTATTTGAGCCGGAGGAACATCCTGCAGCGCAGAGGGCTTTGCGGCGACGAAGGAGGTCTCATGCGCAGGATTGGCCGCAGGCTGAGTCTTTTGCCGGCCATGGCGCTGCATCGCCAGCCACTGAGCCGATAGCAGGGTCGCCCGCACCGGCGTGGCGGCGCCCTGGGCCAAGGCCAGGCCGGTGTTCAACACAGAGCCGGGGTGGTTGGCGAGCCAAACAAACAGGAGGACAGCCCCGGCATGCAACAGACCGATCAGCCCGTAATGCAGCGGTATCCAGCCCGAACGCCGGCGCGGCCGAGGCAGACGATCGCTGGCCTCGTTGCAGATTGGTTCGCTGAGGGGTGTGGAGGCTGACATCAGACGGGCCAAGACACGGTTGGATGACGCTGGCGCCACAGAACCGATTGCTGCTGGATATCCGGCATGAAAGTCCAGAAGTCTCGCTCCAGATCGGCATAGTGGGACTCCAACTCCTGAAGCGAGCCCACCAAGGGGTTGGGGCGGCGCAGCCGGTGCTGCCCTATCTGATCGAGCGCCCGTCCCACCACGCTCAACTCCGCATAAGCCGCCAGCCAGTTTCGCTCCCGCATGCGCCCCTGGATGGCGCGCAGCGCATCCGGTAACCACGGTTGAAACTGGTCCAGTGCGGCATAGAAATCATGGGTAAAACGCAGCAGCGGCACATCGCTGAAGTGGGACCAATGGCGGGCCAGGAAGTGGTCATAGAGCAGATCGATCATGATGCCGGAGAAGCGGCGGCAAGAGGCACTGAGTCGTTGCTGGCTCTGACGAAAAATCGGATGACGATCGGTAAACGAGTCGATGAAGCGGTGCAGCTCAACGCCCGCCGCCAAGTCAGGCGGCAGACCGGCCGGCAGGGGGCCTTTGACAAAATCACCGAGCAAGCCTCCGACCTGATCCGTCACCCGAGGTCCAGCCAGAAACACATGCGCCAGGTAATTCAACCATCTCTCCCCTGCCTCGCTCAGGGTGTGAGCGAGAGCGTGCGCCGTCAGATCTCGTCCAGATTGGCGGACATCGACTCTTTGAGCATGCTCCAGATCTTGCCTGAATCGGCGCCGTATTGACGAACCAGCAACCAGACGGCATCCGCCTTGCCCGGATGACGCGCTTGCGCCGCCAATTGGCGATAGAAGGCCCGAGTGCAATCACGAGCCTGTTGATTGGCAAAATAGAAGCGACCAATCCGGGTATAGAGTTTTTGAAAACCGTTGAGGATCAAGGCATAGATGGGATTGCCCGAGGCAAAGGCCAACTGGTGATAGAGCTGATAATCAAATTCGGCAAAGGCTTCGGCCTCATCACCCAACGCATCCGCCTGAGCCAATAGCTCCAAGACCCGCTCCGGACTGTTCTTCACGGCACCCCGCAGGAAGATGCCACTGATATTGGTGCGTGCCGAGAGCAACTGATCGATCAGCTGCGGAAATTTTTCCTGATCGAGCCGCGCCAGCGTCTCGAGAATATTGAGCCCGGATGTTTCCCAAAAATTGTTCACTCGGGTCGGTTTGCCATGCTGAATGGTCAGCCAGCCATCCCGCGCCAACCGCTGCAACACCTCGCGCAGCGTCGTGCGCGTCACACCGATCAGTTCTGAAAGCTCACGCTCAGCCGGGAGGATGGTGCCGGGAGGGAATCGATTATTCCAGATCGATTCAATGATGTACTCTTCGGCAAAACCAGCCGGGCTTTGGGCTTTGATGACCATCAATCTTCTCTATTTGGGAAAAATCAGGCGGGATGATAACAGAGCGCCGTTGCCATCAACAAGCGCTGGTGTGACCAGTTTAGTCACAAATGAGGCTCGATTTTCCCGCAATTACCGTCCATTTAGGCTTCATCTGTCTCTGTTCATTCGGTCCAGCCGCCGCCCGCGTTTGGCCCAACGACTCCGCTGAGGCTTCCCCTTCCTTTTTCCCGAGAATTAGCATCTAATCAAGGGCCTATCTAGCGGAGGACTCCATGATTAGCTATATCCGGACTATCAGTCGGCAACGTGCCGCCTGGCTGTTGTTGGCCGCATCGGCCTTGGCATTCGAACTATGCGGGCTGTTCTTCCAACACGTCATGGGGCTGGCCCCCTGTGTCATGTGTGTCTACGAGCGGTTGGCATTCGTCGGCATTTTTGTGGCCGCCCTGATCGCGCTGGTGGCACCGGAAAAGCCCTGGCTGCGCTGGCCGGCCATGCTGTTATGGACCTACAGTGCATTCCGCGGCCTGCAACTGTCCCTCAAGCATGTGGATTATCAGCTCAACCCCTCCCCGTTTAACACCTGCAGCCTGTTCGCTGAATTTCCCAGCTGGCTGCCGCTGGATAAGTGGCTGCCCTGGATGTTCAATCCCACGGGTGATTGCTCCGAGCGCCAGTGGTCCTTCCTCAGTTGGGAGATGCCCCAATGGTTGGTCTTGATCTTCGGCTGTTATCTGGCGGTGGCACTCGTCATCATGATCGGTAATTTGGCCAAGGGGCGCTGCTGCCAGTAACGGCAAGCTTACTCGCCAAAACTTCAAGGCCACCCTTCTCGGTGGCCTTTTTCATCGCACATTCTCATCGAGTTAGGGCTCTGTCTGCGGCAGCTCGGCCTGCCGCATCCGTTGCAAGATCACCGCCGCCTTGTGTTGCAGGTGGCGGTCACGGCGGTGGGTCTGGTAGTAGCGGGGATTGGTGACCATGGCCGCCAACTGCGCGGCTTGGGCGGGTCCCAACTGACGAGCGTGAACGTGATAATATTTGCGAGCAGCCGCCTCGACCCCAAACAGGCCGTTGCCCCACTCGATGACATTGAGATAGAGCTCGAAGATCCGCTCCTTATCCAGCACCGCCTCGAGCATGACGGTGATCAGCGCCTCTTCCACCTTGCGCCACGGCGTACGGCTCGAGGAGAGAAACAGATTCTTGGCCAACTGTTGGCTGATGGTCGAGCCACCCGCCACAATCCGCCCCTTCTTGAGGTTCTTGCTCCAGGCGTACTGCATGCCGGCCCAGTCAAAACCGGCATGTTCGGCAAACTTGGCGTCTTCGGCCACCAGGATCGCCCGCTTCATGTGCCGCGAGATCTGGGCATAGGGGACCCATTGATAGCGCAGTTCGGCATCGGGATCGTCATCCTGCAGCCGCTCGAGCTGTTCGCTCATGAAGCTGGTCATGTCCGGGTTGATCCAGTTCAGACTGACGATGTAGGTGAAGATCCACAGATTCCAGCCCAGATAGAGAGCCAGCGCGCCCCACAGCAGATGGCGGAGTCGAAATTGCCGCCAGTGGGCGGGAATGGCTCGGCCGAGGATCGGCACACGCCGCAGTAGACGAAGGCTCTTGGCCAGCAACTTCATGAAATATCCGGTTTCGCTCAACTAGGCGGCAATTGTAACGAATAGCCACCGGGCCAGGCAATCAACCTGCTCGCCGAACGTGCTAGCATGGGCCATCCAGCTTGAGGAGAAAAACTATGACCATCTGGGTCGACGCCGACGCCTGTCCGGTTGTCATCAAAGAGATGTTGTATCGCGCCGCCGAACGCACCCGCATGCCGCTGGTTCTAGTGGCCAATCAAAGCCTGCGCACCCCACCGTCGGCGGTGATCCGCAGCGTGCGGGTCTCCAGCGGCTTCGACGAGGCCGACGACTATCTGGTCGAACAGGCTCAGGCCGGCGATCTGGTGATCTCGGCCGATATTCCGCTGGCCGCCCGCCTGCTCGCCAAGCAGGTCGAGGTGATCACCCCGCGCGGCCAACCCATGACCGAGGCCAACATCGGGGAGCGACTGGCGATCCGTGACTTTCTCGACACGCTGCGCGGCTCCGGCATTCAAAGCGGCGGGCCGGCCGCCATGAGCCCGGCCGACAAGCAGCAATTTGCCAATGCCTTGGATCGCTGGCTGGTCGAGGCCCAACACCGCAACCCTCCGCAGAAAGGCTAACTGCGCAGTGCATCAAGGCATGGCGCCGCGATAACCGTCACAATGGATAGAAAGAGCACACGAAGGAGTGGTGGATGAAGAGAGGCTGGCTGGTTTCAGGAGTTGCCCTGGTGGTCGGCGTAACGCTGGGGATCTGGCTGTTGCGACCGACGCCCCTGCCGGCCCAGCTGGTGCAGCCTAGTCGCGGCGATCTCATCAGCAGTGTGGTCAACACCCGGGCCGGTACCATCAAGTCGTGCCAACGCGCCGGCCTCAGCCTGCCGATGGGCGGCGTGGTGGACAAGATCCTGGTGCAGGCGGGTGATCGCGTCAGCCGAGGACAACCCCTGCTGACGCTCTGGCAGCGGGATCTGCAGGCCGAGTTGCAACGTACTCAGGCCAGTGCTGCGCTCAATCGGGTCTTGCGTGAACAAAGTTGCGTCCAGGCCGAGTATGATCAGCGCGAAGCCAAGCGCTTGGCAACACTGCGCGCCCGGGATCTGACCTCCAAGACCCTGCACGAGCGGGCAGCGGCCTTGGCGGATCATAGCCGCCTGGCCTGCCAGGCCGCCGAGGCCCAGGCGAGCGTCGATGCCGCGCAGGTAGCCACTGCCGAGGCGCGGTTGAGCCAGAGCCAATTGATTGCCCCCTTTGATGGCATAGTCGCCGAGGTGAACTCCAAGTTGGGTGAATACATGACCCCCTCGCCGCCCGGCATCGCCATGCCGCCGGTCATCGATCTGATCGACGATCGTTGCCTCTATGTCTCGGCCCCTATCGACGAGGTGGATGCCGCCCGGCTGCGGGTCGGCCAGAGTGCCACCATCTTGCTCGATGCCTTGCCCGGACAGAAATTCCCGGCACGACTGCGCCGGATCGCCCCCTACGTCAAGGAGGTGGAAAAGCAGGCGCGCACCGTCGAGATCGAGGCGGAATTCAGCCCCAAGCCAGCCGAGCTGCCACTGCTCATCGGCTATAGCGCCGATGTCGAGGTGGAGATCGCCCGCCGCACCAATGTGTTGCGACTACCAGCCGAGGCGCGTCGCGAGGATGGCCAGGTGCTGCGGTTGCGCGATGGTCATCTGGAGTTGGTACGACCGGAATTCGGTCTGGAAAACTGGAACTGGCTCGAGATCCGCAGCGGTTTATCCGAAGGCGATCAACTGGTGCAACAACCCGGACAGCTGATCGTGGACCCGAAAAAATCATATCGACCCGCCACCGCGCAGGAGCAGGAGTCGGCGCCATGATCCAGCTGCAGCAGATCGAGCGGCAGTTTCGGCTCGGCGAGCAAACAGTCCACGCCCTGTCGCAACTCAATCTGACCATCCAGGCGGGTGAATATGTCGCCATCATGGGGCCCTCCGGATCCGGGAAATCCACCCTGCTCAACGTACTGGGACTGCTGGATCGCCCCGATGGCGGCCACTATCTGCTCGATGGCATCGACACCGCCGGGCTCGGTGAGTCCCAGTTGGCGACGCTGCGCAGCCAAAGCATCGGCTTTGTGTTTCAATCCTTTCATCTCATCCCTCGTCTGTGTGCCCGCGAAAATATCGAGCTGCCGCTGATGCTGGCGGGCATGCACCCCATTCAGCGCCAGGAACGAGTGGCCAGCCTGCTGGCCGAACTGGGGCTCACCAATCGAGCCGACCACAAGCCCTCGGAGCTTTCGGGGGGGCAGCGGCAGCGGGTCGCCATCGGCCGGGCCATGGCCATGTCCCCCCGGCTGCTGCTGGCCGATGAACCCACCGGCAATCTCGACAGCCACTCCGGCGATGAGGTGATACGGCTGCTGGAGCGGCTCAACCGCGAACAGGGGATCACGCTGGTCATCGTCACTCACGATCCGAGGCTGGGCGCCCGCGCCAGACGCCAGATCCAGATGCGCGACGGGCTCATTGAATTCGACAGCGCCGTGGCCCCTCCGCCATCGCCCAGTTCCGCTCGAGAGCAGCCGTGATGCGCCGCGGCGACCAATTGCGCTTTGCCAGCCTGGCACTCGGCCGTCATCGGGGCCGCGCCCTGCTGCTGATCCTGGCCATCAGCCTGAGCGTCGCCTCGGTGCTGATCATGACCGCCCTGGGTCAGGGCGCCCGCAATTTTGTCGCCGCCGAATTCAGCGGTCTGGGTAAGGATCTGCTGGTGATGTTTCCCGGGCGCAAGGAGACCACGGGCGGTCTGCCCCCCGTCAGCGGCAATAGCCTGCGCGACATTACCCTCGATGAGATGAGCTATCTGGGGCAGCGGATCCCGGATCTGCGCCTGGTGCCGCTCATCATGGGCTTCAGCGAGGCCAAACAGGGGGCTCGCATCCGGCAGACCATGTTGCTGGGCACCAGCAACGAGATGCGCTTTACCCATCAGTTGAGTCTGCTGCAGGGGCAGTGGCTGCCGGGGGATGCCACCGAAGATCACTCTGTCTGCCTGCTGGGGCGGACCGTGGCCCGCGAACTGTTTGCCGATCAGAATGCTGTCGGTCAGTGGGTGCGCTTCGACAATCGTCGCTTCCGGGTCGTGGGCATCTTCACCAGTCGCAGCAGCAATCTGGGAATGGATTTTAGCGAGGCGGCGCTGATCCCGGTGGGCGCCGCCCAATCCCTGTTCAACACCCAGGGTCTGTTTCGCCTCATCATCCAGCCGCTAGCCGGCCAGAACACGCGCACCCTGATTGCCCAGCTGGAGCGACACATGCAAGAGCGCCATCAGGGGGTGCTGGATGTCACCGTGGTGCGGCGGGATGCCATGCTGCAAACCTTCAACCAGATCCTGCTGACGCTGACCCTGGCGGTGGCCGGCATCGGCGCCATCAGCCTGCTGGTCTCCGGCATCATGATGATGAATCTGGCGCTGGTCAGCACCCATCAGCGCACCGGCGAGATCGGTCTGCTGAAAGCACTCGGCGCCGATAGTCGCCTGATCCTGCAGCTGTTTCTGAGCGAAGCGCTGCTGCTGGCCGGTCTCGGCGCCCTGTGCGGCACCCTGTTCGGGTTTCTGGCGGTGCAGGTTGCCGCCGCGTTGTGGCCCAGCTTTCCTATCCAGATCCCGCTGTGGGCCACACTGGCCGCCATCCTTGCTGCGCTGGCCACCGGTTTGTTGTTCTGCTGGTTGCCGGCGCGTCAGGCCGCCGGCAAAGACGCGGTGATAAGTCTACGCGGAGGTCAGCTATGAGAGTGGCCGATCTGCTGCACTGGCTCTGGTGCGCCCTGCGAGCGGGGCGTACCCGCAGTCTGCTCTCGGCGCTGGGGATTGCCATCGGCATCGCCTCGGTCACCACCCTCACCGGCATTGGCGAGGGGCTGCGTCTCTACTTGCTCGATAGCTTCTCGCAGTTTGGCTCGCGCCTCATCGCCGTCACCCCGGGCAAGACGGAGACGGGCGGCGGGCCTCCCGGCATCCTGGCCAGCAGTCGCCCCCTGCTCTTGGTCGATGCTGACAGCCTGCGCCGCTTGCCCGGCATCGAGGCCGCCATTCCGGTGATCCAGGGGCAAGGCGAGATCCGCTCAGCCGGCCTCACGCGCAACACCGCCATCCTCGGCACCAACCATCAGGCGGCGCAAGGCTGGCGCTTTCAACTGGCCGAAGGGCGCTTTTTACCCAACGATGACAGCGCCATGCCGCGAGCCTATGCGGTGCTGGGTGCCACCGTGGCCCGAGAGCTCTTTCCGCAGGGGGGCGCTCCGGGGGCACTGATCCGTGTCGGTGATCGGCGGTTTCGCGTCACCGGCGTCATGGCCCCCAAGGGACAGTTTCTCGGATTTGACCTGGATGACATGGTCTATATCCCAACCAGCCACGCCCAGGCGCTGTTTAACCAGGAGGGACTGCAGGAGATCGATCTGGTTTATGGCGCCCATTACGAGGAAGCCACCATCAGCGCGGCCATCAAACGTCTGATGATCGCCCGCCACGGCAGCGAGGATTTCACCCTCTACTCCCAGCAGGACATGCTGGCGAGCCTCGACAAGATCTTGACCATCGTCAAGGCGGCCATCGGCGGCCTTGGCATCGTTTCCTTGCTGATCGGTGCCGTGGGGATCTTCAGCATCATGAGCATCGCCCAGCAGGAGCGGATCCCGGAGATCGGCCTGCTGCAGGCTCTGGGTTGCCCGCGGCGACTGCTTCTGCTGCTGTTTCTGGCGGAGGCGATGGCTCTAGCGCTGCTCGGCGGCGCCTTGGGGGTGACCCTGCTGCTGACCATCCGGCAATTGCTGACGCTGCTCCTGCCCACCCTGCCTCTGACCGTGCATCCACTCTATCTGCTGCTGGCTCTGCTCTGCTCGGCGCTTGTGGGGTTGGCCGCCGGCATCGCCCCCGCCCTACGCGCCATGCGTCAGGATCCGGTGGTCGCCCTGCATGGCGAATAGGTATCGCCGCGCTCGCCCCAGCCCCGCACTAGCCCTCATCGGCTGGCCTGTCACACAAGCTTCATCATCGCCGGGTAGCCTTGCAGGTATCGCTCGACACAGTGTCAGGAGATGTCACTCATGGCTCAACATCCATCCGCCCCGCGTCCCCAACCGTTGGCCTGGCTGCTGCTGTTGCTAGGCATCGGCCTGCTGCTGCCGCAACTGCTGCCGTCCGTGGCGCCCACCTCGGATCGCGAGGCGTCGTTGCACTTCAGCGCCCGGACGCTGCTGCGGCTCGGCAACGACTCCCCCATGCTGTTTGACCTGCAGGCGCCCGGTTGCCGCCTGCAAAGCCTCTGTGATGAGCGAGCGCTCTAGGCCGGCATCTTCTGCGGTGTAGCGGCCACACCTTCCTTTTTCTCAAGAATTGGATGCGTGGAGCGCGTCGACGGCTCATCCATCCGCGCCAGCGGGTAGCCGCCCTCGAGCAGCTCCTGCACAAAGGGCGAGGGTCGCCGTTCGTCGGCCAGCAAGTAGACCTGCTGGCGAGCCCGGGTCAGAGCCACGTAGAAGAGCCGCCGCTCTTCGGCATGGGCAAACGGCTCGGCGGGCGGCAGCAACGCCTCGATGAGCGGGTGAGTCTCCTTCTGCGACGGCAGACCAAAACGCCCCTGACTCAGGCCGCAGAGGATCACCTGATCCGCCTCCTTGCCCTTGGCCGCATGAATGGTCATCGCCTCAATGCCAAGATGCGGAAACTGCTGCCGCAGATGAGCCAGCTGTTGCTCATCGGGCAGCGAGAAACGAAAACGAGCCAGCAGGTAGACCCGCCGCGGTGCGGCCGCGGCCTCCTCACTGATACGCGTCAATATCTGGCGCATAAGCTCAAGCCCTCGGGTTTTGCTCTCGGACTCGCGCTGCCAGCACAGACAGACCCGCGGGCCATCAGCCTGCTCCCGCGTCGCCAGGGTTTTCGGTAACTGCGCCGGGTTGGCCTGCACAAAGCGGTTGGCCACCTCGCCGATGGCGCTGTTGAAGCGGAAAGTGGTGTCGAGTACCCGCTGCGCCGAGGGGCCAAAGTAATCGGCGAAGCGGGTCGTCAGGCTCAGATCGGCGCCGGTGAAACGGTAGATCGCCTGCCAGTCATCGCCGACGCAAAACAGCGACGTCTGAGGCCCACGATCCCGTAGCAGGCGGATCAGGCGGGCTCTGGGCTCCGAGATATCCTGAAATTCATCCACCAGGATGAAACGCCAGCGCGGCACGAAGCGCCCCTTAGTGACATAGTCGATGGCCCGGTTGATCAGATCGTCAAAATCCAGCGACTTCTGCGCCGAGAGCTGGGCCTGATAGGCACTCAGCAGCGGCTTCAACAGGGTCAGCGCCGCCTTGGCCCGGCGCGGATCCGCCGATTGGGCCAACTGCTGTTTGAGCCGCTCGCGATCAAAATGGCCCGCCTTGTAGTGGCCCAACATCTCGTCGAGTTGCACCACCAGCTCATCGAGCCGCCCCCATTCGCGCAATGTGGCGAGCACCGCTTCCTCCGGCAACGGCTGCCAGTGCACCCCCAACTTCTCGAGCCCCTTCGCCAGAGCCGATTCCAGACGCCGACTCGCCCACTGCCAATAAAAGGTATCGAGCAGCGGCACCGACGCAGCCGCCTGACGCAGCGACTCGGCAGCCTGCTGGTAACCGGCACCGTCTTGCCAGGGCTCGGCTTTGCCCTGGCGATCCAGCGCCAGATGGCGGATCCAGACGCCGTGCTCCGGCAGATAGAACTGCGGCACCACCTCGCAAAACGCCGGCGCCGGCTTGGCATGGGGCCAGGGGACGCGATAACCGTATTCGATGCCTTGGCGAAACAGCCAGTTGGCGATCTCGACCTCGGCCAGACTGACCATCTTCTCGCCCTTGAGACTCTGCAGATCCTCGGCCTCCAGCTTGCTCAGGTACTCGGCGCGGCTGGCAAACAGCATGGGATCGGTCCGTGGATAGAGATAACGGCGTAGATAATCGAGGAGATAGCCGCGGTAATTCGGATCGTCCAGCGCCTGCTCAAACGCCTCCTTGCTCAGCGCTCGCCGCTGGGTTGCCTCCTCGGCCAGCGGGGAAATTCTCGGCCGCGCCCCCTCCACCGTCTCAATGATCAGCAAACCCAGCGCATGAAAGG
>JASDSW010000035.1:17776-19579 GCA_041441555.1 Aeromonadaceae bacterium | reverse complement strand
ATGAAAGGTGGTGGCGCACAACGGCTCACCGGCCGGCAACTCCGGCAGGCGCTGGGCGATTCGTTGCGCCATCTCGTCGGCCGCCTGTTTGCCAAAGGCCAGTAACAGGATCTCGGCCGGGCGCGCCAACTGAGCCGAGAGCAGATAGGCCGCCCGTCCCACCAGAACGCTGGTCTTGCCGCTGCCCGCCCCGGCCAGAACCAGATTGGCCGCCTCATCAATCACACAAGCCTGCCGCTGACTGGGTGTCAGCGGATGACTCTCCAGGGTGTCAAACAGGGAGGCGTGACGGCGTAGCACCTGTTGGCAATGGCGTTGTTGCAGATGCGCCAAGGCCTCAGGCTCTTGCAACGCCCGCAGCCATTGCAACGCCTGTTGCGCCGCCGGCTCCAGCGGATGGGCCTCCAGAGCCTGATAGCGCACTAGCAACTGCGCCCCCCGTGTCTGCCATTCGGGCCATTGGGCGGCGCGCAAGAAGCGACTCTGAGTCTGTTGACGCAACTGACGACAGACCAGAGTCAGCTCACGACCGTGCACCGCGAGCCAAAAGCGCAGACAGAGTCGATGCAGACGCCACGCCTGCCAGGGCCACAGCCAACGCAGCTCAAGCGCCGCCTGCTTGCCGCTCAGGGAGACCGCACACCAGTGCAGCTTGGGTTCATCCATCTGCAGCCAGGGTTGCTGGCGTCCGCCGGCCTGTAATTGCTCCTTGGTCGGCGCCCAAGAGAGCGCCTGAGCATCCCAGCTCACCCAGAGGCCGGATGGCCATAAGCGAAATGTGTTCACCCGATGGTTACCTCTTGTCATCCGCCGCCGGTCTGCCCTGGCGCCGAATTAAAATCTGTTGCCCAAATCAAGAAGGTCGCCCGCAGGCGACCTTCTTGGCTGCAGTCGCGTAGGACTCAACGCACCGGCAGCACGATATTTTCAAACAGTTGATCCACCTCATAGGGGGTCTTGAGTGCCAACGCCTTGTCGACCAGCTCGCGGGTCAGGTGCGGCGCGAAACGCTCCATGAAGTCATACATATAGCTGCGCAAGAAGATGCCGCGCCGGAAGCAGATTTTGGTGGTGCTGGACTGAAACAGGTGAGTCGCATCCAGTTTCACCAGATCGGCGTCTTCGGTCGGATCGATCGCCATGCTGGCGATCACCCCAACCCCCAAGCCCATCTTGACGTAGGTCTTGATGACATCGGCATCGGTGGCGGTGAAGACGATCCGCGGCTCCATGCCGGCACGGGCAAACGCCGAATCGAGCTCCGAGCGGCCGGTAAAGCCGAAGGTATAGGTGACCAGCGGGAAACGGGCCAGATCGGCAATTTCCACCCGCGTGAGCTCGGTCAGCGGGTGACCCTTGGGCACCAGCAGACAGCGGGTCCAGTGGTAGCAGGGCAACATCACCAGATCCTGGTACAGGTGCAGCGCCTCGGTGGCAATCGCAAAATCCGTGGTGCCCTTGGCCACCGACTCGCTCAGCTGGGCCGGTGAGCCTTGGTGCATGTGCAAGGAGACCTGCGGGTAACGCTTGATGAAGGCCCGGATCACCTCCGGCAAGGCATAGCGCGCCTGGGTGTGGGTGGTGGAGATGTTCAGCGTCCCCTGTTCGGGATTGGTGAACTGACCGGCCACCGATTTGATGCTCTCCACCTTGGCCAGGATCTCCTGAGAAATCCGCAGGATATCGCGGCCGGCCGGCGTAATTTGCGTCAGGTGTTTGCCACTGCGCTCAAAAATCTGAACCCCGAGTTCATCCTCCAGCATCCGCACCTGCTTGCTGATCCCAGGCTGGGAGGTGTAGAGG
>JASDSW010000035.1:0-17766 GCA_041441555.1 Aeromonadaceae bacterium | reverse complement strand
ACGGGCATTCGGATTCCAATGAATCGACCCCAAGTGACTCACTGCACAAAACCAGGTCCCCCGGCAACTCCTCGACAGCAAGCCGTGTTCCTACCTCGGTCATGTGAGTTATAGTAGTATCAACAGATTAGCGTTGGAGCTGACCAGGAGAGGTCTGGAGCCACTATGGTATTAACACTGATACTACTATCCATCGGAGCCTTGCTGTTCTTGGTCATCACCTACAACATAGTGCAGCAATACAAGCAAAAGCAGGAAACCGACCGCCGCATTCTGATGTCCAGACAGAAGCTGATCATCGACGAAGCCGATGAACTGTTGCTCAACGCCAGTCGACTGCCCTACACCAAGACACTCGTCCTCCTGCTGCAAAATCGGATCCTCGACGCCTTGCGGGCCATCGCCCAGATCAATCCCAGCCTCAACTCGGTACGGCAACGCATCCAGGATGTCACGGCGCAGATCAACTATGTGCAGGAGCATTATCAGGCCAACGAAGAGAGTTCATTTCGCTCTCCAGACTCCGATCGCCAGGCCCTGCAGATGCTGCAGCTGGTCAAAAAAATCCGCGCCGTGGTGCGCATCGAGCACAACAAGGGCAAGATCGATCCGCAAGCCTTCGTGGCCGAAGATCGTCGACTGGAGCTTCTGCTGCTCAAGATCAACATCGCCAACCTGCTGCAGCGCACGGTTGAGGCGCGCTTGCAGCGCCAATATGGCAGTGCCAAACAGATGCTGACCAAGGGGATCTCCACCCTGGCATCGGTTCATGACAAGGATGCCTGGCTCATTGCCCGCGAGGAGGAGATGCGCCTGTCACTGCGCGAGATGACCGAACAACTCGAACAAGCCAATCAAAAAGAGATCGACGAGCTCAACGAGAAGAAAGACGATCTGGATGTGCTATTCCAACCCAAGCGTAAGTGGTAACCCGCGAGTCACAAAACCAAGGCCGCATTTGCGGCCTTGGTTCTTTTCACCCTTGGTTAACCTGCGTGGCTGGCCGCATTCAAGCGTAGAGATCCACATGCAGCATCTGCTGCAGTTGTTCACGCTTTTGCTGCAGGGCAACGCTGTCGTAGGCAACCAGCGCCTTGTTCTGCCGACCCGAGGGTTGATCGTAACTGAGACGCTCGGCCTCCTCTTCGGCCCCCGCTTGCATCAGCACCACGCCATTTGAGCTCTGGCCCTGGCTCTGACGCTGACTGGCGGCGGTTTCGGCCACGACCTCGCTCGATTGGGGACGCAGTGGAGCAATAGAGCCCAAGCCGACGGCGGTCGACTGCTGGAGGGAAGGATCGAGGGCTCGAACGTCCATGGGGCTCTCCTGCGAATAGATCTATACAGGCCAATCTGTACAGGTCAATCCGTACAGGTTGAAGGTTACTCGCTTAATTATTCTCTACCCGGTAATTTTTTCCAAGTGACCTTATCACGCAGATAGACCGGCGTTGCCAACTCGGCAGCCAGTTGCTCGCCATGTTGCCAGGCTTGCAGCGCAAGCGGCAGCATATCCTGTGCCCAGGGCAGTGCTTCTGTGTCCAAGCTCACACGCTCACGCAGCGGATCGAGCAGCGCCGGATAGGCGCCAAAGCCCGTGCCGATAGCCACCCAGCGCTCGTCGGCGCGCGCATCCAACAGTGCAGTGGCCTGCTGCTGCGCCGCGTCGGGCGCCAGCACCGACTCATCCAACAGAGGCATCATGACGCCATCTTGCAAGAAGAAGGCGCCGAAATAGACCTCGTTCATCCGCGCATCGATGGCGCAGAGCACATGGCTGGCCCCCAGGCGACGATGAGCCCCCTGGGCCAGGATCGCCAGATTGGAGATGCCAATCAGCGGCTTGCCAGCCCCCAGCGCCAGCCCCTGCGCCACCCCGATGCCGATGCGCACACCGGTAAAGGAGCCCGGCCCGCGGCCAAAGGCGATAGCATCAAGCTGGGATAACTCGAGATTGCCCTCTTGCAGCAAGGATTGGCACATCGGCAATATCTTGCGGGTATGAGCCTGGGGCGCCACCTCGTCACAGTGCGTCAGGGTGCCCTCCAGCCAGAGGGCGGCAGAGCAGGCTTCGGTGGCGGTATCCAGGGCCAGGATCTTGGTCATCTTGTGGTTCACTTCTTCAAATGGGTAGCAGCCGCCGGGCTGCCAGAATCATGGGCAGAGGCGGCAGCCGATGCTGAGGTCGGCGATTGTAGCCAGAAATGGTTGATGGCTGCCAGATCGCGACAGCGCGGCATCGGTGGCAGACTCTGTAAAAAGGTGGCGCCATAGGGGCGATGTACCAGCCGGGGATCACAGAGGATGAGCACACCGCGGTCCTGCATGTCACGGATCAAACGACCCACCCCCTGCTTGAGGGTGATCACCGCATCGGGTAGTTGCAGCTGGCTGAATGGGTCGCCCCCCTGCAGGCGGCAATCTTCCATTCTGGCTTTCAGCAAAGGCTCATCCGGTGCGGTAAAGGGCAGCTTGTCGATGATGACGCAGGAGAGCGCCGCCCCTCGCACATCCACCCCTTCCCAAAAAGAGGCAGTTGCCACTAGAACGGCGCGACCATTATCGACGAACTGGCTCAGCAGTCGTTGCTTGTTGTCCTCCCCCTGCACAAGCACCAGACGGCCAACATCCCGCCGCAGCACCTCGGCGATCTGCCGTAGGCTTTGGTAACTGGTACAGAGAAAAAAGATCCCGCCCGGTACCTTGTTGATGGTGGGCGTCAAGAGCTGCGCCAACTCGGTGGCGCGCCGGGCAAAGCCGGTATCGGGCAGGCCGCGGGGAACACACAACAGTGATTGGTCGTGATAGGCAAACGGACTCTCCAGCACCAGCTCCCGGGCCTGGTCGATGCCCAACTGATGACTGAAGTGCTCAAAGCCGTTTCCCACCGTCAGGGTGGCGGAGGTAAACACCCAGCTACAACCGGCACGCATCACCTCGCTGTGGAAGCGATCGGCGATGGAAAGTGGCGTCAGATTCAGCGAAAAGTGCAGCCGGGTGGTGTCGAACCAGTAGGCGGCGCCCGGCTGCTCGGTCCGGCAGAGGCGCTCGAGTTTGCCCTGATACTCCACCAGCCGCTCAAAGCAGTGGTCGAGCCGTTCACCGCGCCCGAGCGCCAGCTTCAGCACGTCATAGCACAGGCGCAGCGCATCCTTCAGCCGCAACAGGGTGCGGTCGAACAAGGGGTTGCCTATCCAGTCCCGCAGATTGCCTCGCGCCGGCTCAATGCCAAACGCCAGCCGTTGCTCGCGGCAAGCCAGCTCCAGCGACTCCGCGGCCCGGGCCAGTTGCGCCATATCCGCCGCCTCGGCGCGCTGCGCCAGGGCAATCTCCTGCGCGACATCGACCAACTGGCGGCTGGAGAGGCTCTCGCCAAAATAGCCGCTGGCGATGTCCGGTAGTTGGTGGGCCTCGTCAAAGATATAGACCTCGGCATCGGGGATCAGCTCGGCAAAGCCGGTGTCTTTGACCACCAGATCGGCAAAAAACAGATGGTGATTGATGACCAGCAGTTGGGCATCCAACGCCTTGCGCCGGGCCTTGACCAGGTAGCAGTCATCATAGCGTGGACAATCGCGCCCCAGACAGTTGTCGTTAGTGCTGGTCACATGGGGCAGGATGGGGGCCTGCTCCAGCAAATCGGGGATCTCGGCCACATCGCCGCTAGCACTGTCGATGGAGAAGGTCTTAACCCGCACCAGATCGGCCAGCACCTCGGCTTCCTGCAGATGCGAGGTCATCAGCAACTGATCGAGCCGATGCAAGCACAGATAGTTGGCTCTCCCCTTGAGCAAAGCCACCGGCTGCTGATAATCCATCGCCGCCAAGAGAGCCGGCAGATCGCGATTATAGAGCTGCTCCTGCAGGGCCTTGGAGCCGGTGCTGATGATGATCCGCTTGCCGGAGGCCAGAGCCGGCACCAGATAGGCAAAGGTCTTGCCGGTACCGGTTCCCGCCTCGACCAGCAACTGGCCGGCGTTGGCGATGGTCTCGGCGACCGCCTCAGCCATCAGGCGCTGCGACTCACGCGGCGCAAATCCGCTCAGGGTGCGCGCCAACACACCAGCGGTGGCAAAAAATTCGGAGACGGGCGTTGGAATAGTCACGGCGCTACCCAGCATGGGACAAGGCGGCGATTATAGGAAAAAGAGCTCACAAGACGAAGCGAAAAAGGCAAAAGCCTCAGACAAAGAGATCGACGTGCTCCTGACCATCCTCGCCCACACTCGGCGCCTCGGCTGCCTCTGGCTCGGGGTTATCCTCCGGCTGGGGCTGCTGGTGAGATGCCGGATGGTAATCATCCTGTGGCGCGTGTTCGGCCGGATCCTTGTGCACTTCCGTTCGCTTGGTCGCCGGCTCCTTCTCGATGAGTGGCGGATTAGGATGAAACTCCCCCTTGCCCGGCGCCAACGGCGGACGCGGTAATATGCTGAACAATAGATCTTGATTGGGCATATGAGGCTCCTTGGTTACCTCTAGTATCGGCCGCTCCCGTCTATTCTGTAGCCAATGCCGACATCAGCCAAAAAATCCACTCACCCGGTACCGCTCGCGGACAATAGTTATTTATTCGGTATCAGCCGACGTAATTAGCTGTTCGATTCACACAGCTCGTCATTTATAAAAGCCTGCGCTACCGGACGGAAAATAAGCAGGAGAAACAGATAGGAATCGCTCAAGCCAATCAAGATTCGACTCTTGCATTTTTTAACAGGGACTGTATGTTGATTGCCTAGCCGAACAAGGAAATTGGAAAGCCGTCATGATTCGTCCGCTTCTGAATACTATCCACCACCATCACCACCATCATCCGGAATAGTCTTTCAGGAGGGTGACTGCTGGAAGACACTGAAACAGGTGAACTTCCAAAGCAGCGGCCCAGGCCAAAGTTGCAAAACCCTCGGAAGGTCACCACCTCCGAGGGTTTTTTGTTTTAACAAGGAATGAAAACATGGAAACGAAACGTCTACGTATTGCGATGCAAAAGTCTGGTCGACTGAGCCAGGATTCCCAGGCGCTGTTCAAGAGCTGCGGCCTGAAGATCAACCTGCGTGAAGACCGACTGATCGCCCACGTCGAGAACATGGCCATCGACATTCTGCGGGTTCGTGACGACGATATTCCCGGCCTCATCATGGATGGAGTCGTCGATCTGGGGATCGTCGGCGAAAACGTCCTCGAAGAGACCATGCTGGAGCGCAAGGCGCTCGGCCTGCCGACCGAGTACAAAGAGCTCAAGCGTCTGGATTATGGCGACTGTCGCCTCTCCCTGGCCATCCCGCAGGAGCAGGTCTGGGATGGTCCGGCCAGCCTGGCGGATGCCCGCATCGCCACCACCTACCCCAACCTGCTCAAGCGTTTCTTTGACGAACACGGCATCAAGTTCAAACCCGTGATGCTGACCGGCTCCGTCGAGGTCGCACCGCGCGCCGGTTTGGCCGATGCCATCTGCGATCTGGTCAGCTCAGGCGCCACCCTCGAGGCCAATGGCCTCAAAGAAGTTCAAGTCATCTACCGCTCCAAGGCCACCCTGATCCAGGCCGCGGGCGAACTCGATGCCGCCAAACAGGCGGTCATCGACAAGCTGATGCCTCGCCTGCAAGGCATGCTCCAGGCCCGCGAGAGCAAGTACATCATGCTGCACGCGCCGAAAGACAAGCTGGCCGAAATCAGTGCCCTGCTGCCGGGCGCCGAAAACCCCACCATCATGAATCTGGCCGGTGACACCAACCATGTCGCCCTGCACGTCGTCTCCAGCGAAACCCTGTTCTGGGAAACCATGGAGAAGATCAAGGCCCTCGGCGCCAGCTCGATCCTGGTACTGCCGATTGAGAAGATGATGGAATAAGGGGAGAGGCTGATGCGCATCGTAAACTGGAATGAACTGGCGGAGGAGCAGCGGCGCCAACTGCTGACCCGCCCGGCGATGACGGGAGCGGCGGATATCACCAGCACCGTCAGTGACATCATCAATCGCATTCGTCGCGAAGGTGATAAGGCGCTTAAAGAGTACACGGCCGCCTTTGATCGGGTTGCCGATGGCAACATCCTGCTGAGCCAGGAGGCCATTGCCGCTGCCTGTGATCGTGTAGATAGCGCCATGAAAGCGGCGATCGGCCACGCCTATCGCAACATCGCCACCTTCCATGAGGCGCAAAAGAGTCAGCCCCTACAGCTCGAAACCCAGGCTGGCGTGCGCTGCGAGCTGCACACCCATGCCATCGGCCGGGTCGGCCTCTACGTCCCCGGTGGCAGCGCACCCCTGGTCAGTACCGTGCTGATGCTGGCGATTCCCGCCAAGATTGCCGGTTGCCGCAAGGTGGTGCTCTGCTCACCGCCGCCGGTCGCCGATGAGATCGTCTATGCCGCCACCCTCTGCGGCGTCAGCGAGATCTATACCATGGGCGGCGCCCAGGCCATCGCCGCCATGGCCTATGGCACCGAAAGCGTCAGCAAGGTCGACAAGATCTTCGGCCCCGGCAACGCCTGGGTCACCGAGGCCAAACGCCAGGTCAGCATGGATTTCCGCGGTGCCGCCATCGACATGCCGGCCGGCCCTTCCGAGGTGCTGGTCATCGCCGATGAGACCGCCAATCCGGCCTTCATCGCCGCCGATCTACTCTCCCAGGCGGAGCACGGCCCGGATTCCCAGGTGGTACTGGTGACCCCGAGCCGCGCCATTGCCGATGGAGTAGACGCCGAGCTGACCACTCAGCTGGCGCAACTCTCCCGCGCCGAGATCGCCAAGAGGGCACTGGCCTCCAGCCTGACGATTGTGTGTGAAAATCTGCCCCAGGCATGCCTCATCTCCAATGAGTACGCCCCGGAGCACCTGATCGTTCAGACCCAAGAGCCCCGCGCCCTGCTGCCACGGCTGGAAAATGCCGGCTCCATCTTCCTGGGCGACTGGACGCCGGAGTCGGTCGGCGACTATGCCAGCGGCACCAACCACACCCTGCCCACCTATGGCTATGCCCGCACCGCCTCCAGTCTCGGTCTTGCCGACTACCAGCGCCGCTATACGGTGCAGGAGCTCAGCGCCGATGGGTTGCGCGACCTGGCCACCACGGTCACCGCCATGGCCGATGCCGAGGGGCTAACTGCCCACAAGCGCGCCGTCACCATCCGCATGGACGTCATCAATCAGGAGCCAAGGTCATGAGCCAGAATACTGCCACCCCCAACCGCACCTATCTGACCGAGCTGGCCTGCCAACGAGTCCAGGCACTGACCCCCTATCTGTCCGCCCGCCGCATCGGTGGCAAGGGGCACGTCTTCTTGAATGCCAACGAATCGCCCCGCAGTGAAGAGTATCAACTCGACTGCAGCCGCCTGAATCGTTACCCGGAGTGCCAACCGCCGGAGGTTATCGACCGTTATGCCGCCTACGCAGGCGTCAACCCGGATCAGGTGCTGGTCAGCCGGGGATCGGACGAGGCGATTGAGCTGTTGATCCGTACCTTCTGTGAGCCCGGCCAGGAGGAGATCCTCTTCTGCCCGCCGACCTATGGCATGTACAGCATCAGCGCCGAAACCTGTGGTGTCGGCATGCGCACCCTGCCGCCCTTGCCCGATTTTCAACCCAATGTGCCGGCCATTCTCGACGAGCTACAACGGGGCAAGCCCATCAAGGTGCTCTTCTTCTGCTCGCCGAACAATCCGACCGGAACCGTACTGGATCGTGAAAAATTGCTGGCCATTCTGGCCGCCACCGCCGGCAAGAGCATCGTCGTGGTCGATGAGGCCTACATCGAATTCTGCCCGCAATTCTCCATGGTGGATTTGATCCAGCAGTATCCGAATCTGGTGATCACGCGCACCCTCTCCAAGGGTTTTGCCCTGGCGGGACTGCGCTGTGGCTTCACGCTGGCCAATGCCGAGGTGATCTCGCTGTTGCTCAAGGTGATCGCCCCCTACCCGATCCCTGAGCCGGTGGCCCAGATCGCCGCCCAAGCCTTAAGCGGCGCAGGGCTCGAGAAAATGCGTCAGCGAGTCGCCTGGCTCAATGGCCTCAAGGCGGAGTTCAAGGCCGAGCTGCAGCGCCAGCCTTGCGTCAAGGAGGTGTTCGAGGAGCACGGCAACTTCCTGCTGGCCCGCTTTGCCAGCGGCTCACGCCTGTTCCAGGCGATGGTCGATCAGGGGATCATCCTGCGCGATTTCGGCAACAAGCCGATGCTCGAGGATTGCGTGCGCGTCACCATCGGCGATGAGGCCGAGATGGCCGAAGTGGTCGCCGTATTAAAGAGCCTGTGAGGAGAGAGTTGTGAACAAGGAACGCATTCTATTCATCGACCGCGACGGCACCCTGATCGAGGAGCCCGTCATCGACAAGCAGGTCGATAGCCTCGACAAGCTGCGCTTCGAACCCATGGTCATCCCGGTGCTGCGCGAGCTGCAGGCAGCCGGTTTCAAGCTCGTCATGGTCACCAATCAGGACGGGCTGGGCACCAGCAGCCTGCCGCTGGAGAACTTCCAGCCGCCGCAGGATCTGATGATGCACATCTTCGAATCCCAGGGCGTCCACTGGGAGGAGGTGCTGATCTGCCCGCACTTCCCCCATGAGGAGTGCACCTGCCGCAAGCCGAAACTCGGCCTGGTCAAACCCCGGCTGCAGGCGGGCAAGCTCGATCACGCCAATAGCTATGTGATCGGCGATCGCCTCACCGATGTGCAGCTGGCCGAGAACATGGGCATCACCGGAATTCAATACAATCCAGTCACTTGCAACTGGCTGCAGATCCGGGACCGCCTGCTGGGCCAGGGCCGCAGCGCCTGCGTGATCCGCAACACCAAGGAGACCCAGATCGAGGTGCGCGTCGATCTGGACAAGAGTGGCGGCAACGCGATCAGCACCGGCATCGGCTTCTTCGATCACATGCTGGATCAGATTGCCACCCACGCCGGCTTCAGCCTGCAGCTGGCGGTGAAAGGCGATCTGCATATCGATGATCACCACACGGTCGAAGATGTGGGTCTGGCGCTGGGCGAGGCGCTCAAGAAGGCACTGGGCAACAAGCGCGGCATCGGCCGTTTCGGTTTCGTGCTGGCCATGGACGAAGTTCAGGCCAAGGTCGACGCCTTCCCGGAGTCGCTGGTCGAACAGGAGGTTGCTGCCGCGCTCGATCTCTCCGGTCGCCCCTTCTTCCAGTTCCGCTGCGATGCCGACTTCGGTCGGGACATGGTCGGCGAGATGGCCACCGAGATGGTGCCCCACTTCTTCCGCTCCCTCTCCGATGCCATGGCCATCACCCTGCACCTGAGCGTCACCCCGGGCAATACCCACCATCAGGTCGAGGCGTTGTTCAAGGGCTTCGGCCGCGCACTGCGTCAAGCCATCCGGGTTGAAGGCAGCGAGCTGCCCTCCAGCAAGGGAGTCCTCTGATCATGACATCACCCAACATTGTGATCATCGATACCGGCTGCGCCAACCTCTCCTCGGTGCGCATGGCCATCGAGCGACTGGGGGTCACGGCTCAGGTCAGCAAGGAGGCCGCCGTTATCCGCGCCGCCGACAAGCTGATCCTGCCGGGGGTCGGTACCGCCAAGGCGGCGATGCACAACCTGCAGGAGCGTGGGCTGGTCGAGTTGATCCGCGAGGCCAAGCAACCCCTGCTGGGCTTTTGTCTGGGCATGCAGATGCTGGCGCAGGCCTCGGAGGAGCACATGGGGGGCGAGTCTGACATCGACTGCCTTGGCATAGTGCCTGGCAAGGTGAAACTGATGCAGGTAGGCGATTTGCGTCTGCCGCACATGGGGTGGAATCAGGTCGAGCACGATGGCACTCATCCGCTGTTCAACGGCATCCCCAGCGGTAGCTATTTCTACTTCGTGCACTCCTATGCACTGGAAGTGACGGCAGCCACCTTGGCCACCTGCGACTACGGTGGCCCCTTCACCGCCGTGGTCGGCAAGGATAACTTCTTTGGCGCCCAGTTCCATCCGGAGCGTTCCGGCAAGGCTGGCGCCCGTCTCATTCAGAATTTTCTTGAGCTTTAAGAGGTCGCCATGATTATCCCGGCAATTGATCTGATTAACGGCAAGGTCGTCCGTCTCTACCAGGGCGACTATGGCCAAAAAACCGAATACACAGCCTCGGCTCAAGAGCGCTTTGACCTCTATGTCGCCGCGGGGGCTACCCAGTTGCACCTGGTCGATCTGGATGGCGCCAAGGATGCCTCTCAGCGGCAGCTCACCGTCATCCGCGAACTGCTGAAAAACACCAAAGCACCGGTGCAGATCGGTGGTGGCGTGCGCACCGAGCAGGATGTCCGCGATCTGCTCGACGCTGGTGCCAATCGCGTCGTGGTCGGCTCTACCGCGGTCAAGAGCCCGAAGCTGGTGATGGGCTGGATGGCCAAGTACGGCGCCGAGAAGATCGTCCTGGCGCTGGATGTCAACATCGACGCCAACGGCCAGCGCAAGATCGCCGTCGCCGGCTGGCAACAAGACAGCGGCGTCACCATCGAGGATCTGATTGAGCGATTCCTTCCCGCCGGTCTGCGTCATGTGCTGTGCACCGACATCAGCCGCGATGGCACACTGCAAGGCTCCAACGTTGCCCTTTACCAGAGCCTGGCCGCGGCCTATCCGTCGATCAGCTTCCAGGCCTCCGGTGGCATCGGTGGCATCGCCGATATCGAGGCTCTCAAGGGCTCCGGCGTCGGCGGCGTGATCCTCGGCCGCTCCCTGCTCGAAGGCAAGTTCACCGCACAGGAGGCGATCGCATGCTGGCAAGACGCATAATCCCCTGCCTCGACGTCAAAGATGGCGTCGTGGTGAAAGGGGTGCAGTTTCGCAACCACGAGGTGATGGGCGATATAGTGCCGCTGGCCAAACGCTACGCCGAAGAGGGGGCCGATGAGTTGGTGTTCTATGACATCACCGCCTCCTCGGATGCCCGCGTGGTCGACAAGAGCTGGGTCAGCCGAGTAGCGGAGGTCATCGATATTCCATTCTGTGTGGCCGGTGGTATCAAGAGTGTGGAAGATGCTCGCCGCATTCTGGAATTCGGCGCCGACAAGGTCTCCATCAACTCCCCGGCCCTGGCCGATCCCAGCCTCATCACCGAGCTGGCCGACCGCTTCGGCGTGCAGTGCGTAGTGGTCGGTATCGACTCCTACTTTGATGCCACCACAGGCCACTATCAGGTCAAGCAATACACGGGGGACGAGAGCCGCACCCGCCTCACCACCTGGACCACCCCGGATTGGGTCGTCGAGGTGCAAAAGCGCGGCGCCGGTGAGATAGTCCTCAACATGATGAACCAGGATGGCATGCGCAAGGGGTATGATCTCGAGCAGCTCCGGCTGATCCGCAGCCTGTGCCGCGTGCCGCTCATCGCCTCTGGCGGTGCCGGCGAGATGGTTCATTTCCTCGAGGCATTCGAGCAGGCGGATGTGGATGGGGCGCTGGCCGCCTCGGTATTCCACAAGGGCATCATCCCGATCCCGGAACTTAAGGCTTATCTGCGTAACCAAGGAGTGCAGATCCGTGACTAATTCAGTGCAATTTGATGCAAGCAACCTCGACTGGGCCAAGGTAGATGGCCTGATGCCGGTGATCGTCCAGCATGTCTTTACCGGTGTGGTCCTGATGCAGGGCTTCGTCAACGAAGAGGCCTTGCAGCAGACGTTGGCCAGCGGCCATGTCACCTTCTTCAGCCGCACCAAACAGCGGTTGTGGACCAAGGGCGAGAGCTCAGGCCACTTCCTGCAACTGCGCGCCATCACCACCGATTGTGATAACGACTGCCTGCTGATTGCCGCCGAGCCTATCGGCCCGACCTGTCACAAGGGAACTCCCAGCTGCTTCGATGGCCACCCGCTGCCGCCGCTGGCTTTCCTGGCCGAGCTCGAGCAGATCCTGGCCGGCCGCAAGAGCGCCGATCCAGATTCCAGCTATACCGCTCGTCTGTATGCCAAGGGGACCAAGCGCATCGCGCAGAAGGTGGGTGAAGAGGGTGTTGAAGTGGCCCTGGCGGCCATGGCCAAGGATCGGGAGGAGCTGATCAACGAATCGGCCGATCTGCTCTATCACCTGACGGTGCTGCTGCAAAACGAAGGGCTGAACCTGGGCGACGTGGTGACCCGTCTGCAAGAGCGTCACACCAAGTAAGCTCACCCCTCGCCGCTTTCAAAACGCCTGCTTGAACCACAGGCGTTTTTTATGGCGCCGCATGACCAGACCCGTCTCCTGCTTACGCCTCGCGCAATGACTCGGAATGCCGCGGTGGCACCCGCAGTAAAAACACCGGCAACACCAGCAGCGCCATGGCCCAGAACACCTGCCCCTGAAACTGCTGATAGCCGACCCCAACCAGCGCAGTCAGCAACGCCATCACCATACCCGTCGGCAAGGCGGCATAGAGCGTCTGCGCCGGGATCACCTGCTCGGCCGGTAGTTGTTGGGTCATGTAGCGGATGGCCCCCAGATGGCTGACGCAGAAGGTGACCGCGTGCAGCAGTTGTGCCAGCGCCAACCAGAGCGGATCCGTGGTCAGTGCCAGCATGCTCCAGCGCAGCAAACAACCAGCGGCACCAATCAGAAACAAGGTCTGGTAACCGACACCGGCGAGCAGGCGACGGCTCAGGGCAAACATCAGGATCTCCGCCAGCACGCCAAGCGCCCACAGATAGCCGATGACATTTTCCGCATAACCATGGGCCTTCCAGTAGAGGGCGCTGAAGCCGTAATAGGCGGCATGGCTGCCCTGCAGCAGACACACCACCAGCAGGAACATCACGAAGGAGCGATCGCGCAGCAAGGGGGCAAAGCCGATGCGCCGCCCACTGGCTGGCGCATCGACCGGTGCTGGCGCCATCGGCAACCAGCTCAGACCGCACAACAGCAGCAAGCCCAGCACCATGGTGTGCAACACCCAGCTCGCCCCCCAGTGCTGCACCAGGGCCCCCACCAGGGTCGAGCCGAGAATGAAGGCCGCCGAACCCCACAGCCGCACCTTGCCGTAATCAAGCTTCACCTGCAGCATCATGCGCGCCGCCAGTGCCTCACTCAGCGGTAACAGGGTTGGGTAGATGAAATTGGCCAGCAGCATCAACAGCAACAGGGCCCAGAAATCTTGACTCCAGTAGAAGCCCAGATAGGCGATGAGACTCAAGACTGCCAAGTAACGGCAGGTTGGCAACAACAAGGAGGCACGATTCGCCTTGCCCAGGATCACCAGGTTGCCGATGAAACGCACGCCCAAACCGACCCCAATCAACAGGCCGATCTGATCGGCATCGAGGCCCCGCTCGGCCAGCCACAGCGACCAAAACGGCGTATAGGCACCATAAACGAAGTAGATGGCGGTGAGAAACAGGGATAACCAGCAAAAAGGACGCATGAGACCAAGGATCCAGACAACAGGAGCCGCGCAGCATAGCAAAAAGTGACTTGGCTGTCAGAGCCGTTCGGACGAACGAGCAAGGCCGGATCGGGCGGATCCGGCTCTTGATCTGCGGACGGTTAGCGGGTGATAAACCCCTGTCCGTGCAGGTAATCGAGCATGAAGGGGCGGCTCTCCTTGCTCAAGATGGCGCGGATCTGCCCGCTCCAGTTCTGCTGCTTGCTGTTGCTCGAGCGCGTGGCGTAATAAGCCTGCATGGTGGCATCGTATTCCGCTAACAGCTGAGCATCGACCGTCGTCTGGTAGCGATTCTCATGGACCAGCAGCGCCAGCGGCAGCCGTGGCTTGGAGTGCGGCTCGCCCACCGGATGCCCCAGGCACAGGCCGAACAGCGGCAGTACCCGTTGTGGAATTCCCAGCAACTCAGTGACCTCGGTCGGATGGTTACGCAAGCCCCCAATAAACACGCCCCCCAGTCCCAAGGATTCGGCCGCTGTCAGCGCACTCTGCGCCATCAAGGCCGCATCGGTGCACCCCTGCAACAACTGCTCGGCATAACCGGTCTTGGCCTCCGGGGCGATCTGGCTGTTGCGATGAAAGTCGGCGCAGAACACCCAGAATTCGGCGGCACTGGCCACATAGGCTTGATCACCGGCAAGGTGCGCCAATTGGGCCCTAAGTTCACCATCTGTAACCCGAATGATCGAAACCAGCTGCAGAAAACTGGAGCTGGAGGTCGCTCTGGCGGCCATCAAAATGGCTTCGCGCTGGCTATCACTCACCCCCTGACTAGTAAACTCTCGCACCGAAGCGTGGCGCATCAAGGTCTCGATAGTGCTGTTCATGGGAATATCCTTTAGGCTTGCCTAATATAATGAGTGCAGCTTATCGGCCCAGAGTCTTTACCGCAACCGATTGTCAGCAGGTAAAAATTGTGTCGACTCTGTGACTACCGGGCCATTCTTCAACTGCTATCTGCGGTTTGATTCCATATACTCGTATCTGAGTTGTTTACGGGATATCTGACGGGAGAATGGCGTTGAATGTATTGATTTGTGATGACTCCGCCTTTGCTCGCAAACAGATGGCCAAGGCGCTGCCCGCCGACTGGCCCACCGCCTTGCATTTTGCCGAAAATGGACAGCAGGGGCTCGAGCAGATATTGAGCGGTCACGGCGATCTGGTCTTTCTCGACCTCACCATGCCGGTCATGGATGGTTACCAGGTGCTGCAGGCCTTGCAGGAGCAAGGGCTACGCACGCGGGTCGTCGTCGTTTCCGGCGATATCCAACCCGAAGCTCGCCGCCAAGTGATGGCCTTGGGGGCCATCGACTTCATCAAGAAACCTTGCACCGGCGAGGAGATCCGCGATCTGCTGCTACGGCTGGATCTCTACCAGCCCGGTCAGAGCGATCTGACGACGCAAGGCGGCGTTAACCTGACGGTCGAAGCGCGGGATGTCTATCAGGAGCTGGCCAACGTCGCCATGGGACAAGCGGCAGATCTGCTGGCCCGCATGCTCGGCGGCTTCGTGATCCTGCCCATCCCCAACGTCAATGTGCTAGAGGTCAGCGAGCTGCACATGGCGCTCAACTCGGCGGCCAGCGAGGGCACCCTCTCCGCCGTCTGCCAGGGGTTTATCGGCGCCGGGATCGCTGGGGAGGCTCTGGTGCTGTTCCATGACTCCAGCTTTGCCGATCTGGCCAAACTAATGAAGCACACCGGCCCCCTCACCCGCGCCGTCGAGCTGGAGCTGCTAATGGATATGTCCAACGTGCTGATCGGCGCCTTTTTGCGCGGTTTTGCCAATCAACTCGACACCCCATTCAGTCAAGGTCACCCGACTGTGCTGGGTCAGCACAGGCCCATCGAGGATCTGATCCAGGCCAACCGCCATCGCTGGCGCCGCACCCTGGCCATCGAGATCAACTACCAGATCCGTGACCATCAGGTGCAATGCGACCTGCTGCTGTTGTTCACCGAAGATTCCATCCAATACATGAACCACAAGATCCTGCATCTGATGTGAGGTACTGACTATGGAAATTCGCGAATTTCACTGGCTGATGAACATCATCCAGGATCTGGAGGTCGGTCTGGTGGTACTCGATGTCGATAATCGCATCCAGATCTGGAACGGATTCATGGAGAGTCACAGCAGCCGGTTAAGTTATGAGGTCAAGGATCAAAACCTGTTTGAGCTCTACCCCGAGCTGGATCGCCCCTGGCTCGAACGCAAGCTGGACATGGTGCGGACGCTGAACAACAAGGCCTTCATCAGCTGGGAGCAGCGCCCCTATCTGTTCCGCTTCTCCAACTACCGGCCGATCACCGGGGCGGCAGAGCACATGTACCAAAACATCACCATCATGCCGCTCCCCAACTTCACCGGCGAGATCGAACATCTGGCCCTGTTGATCTATGACGTCACCGATCAGGCACTGCCGCGCTTCTACGCCAATGAAATCTGAAAAACAAAACGGGCCGTCAAGGCCCGCTCAATTTGCAGTTTTCGTTTGATCGTTTGGATTGGCGCAGAGCTTATCGTTTCACCTGGGTCAGTAGACGCAGCCACATGGCTTCCACCAGCTTCTGATCGGCATCCTGCAACTCACCATTCAAACAGGCCTGCTGTAATCCCCGCAGCACGCTCATCTCCACATCCCGAACCAGGGTGCGGCCATGCATCTCACAGCTGGCGACGGCCAACGAGATGTGTCCCCGAAGGTAGCCGCTGGCAAACAGTTCATCTTCCGAACCATTGGCAACCAGGGCATCAATTTGTGCAAGCAACTGCTGTTCAAATTCGAATATGTTCATGTTTCCGATCACTTGATAGGGCCAGGGATAAGGCGGATCTGCTAAAACCCGAGGATAGCCAGGCTCAAGGGCGCAGATACTGCCTCAGCGCAACGATTTTTGCTAGCGATCCACCCGAGGAGAAATCACTTTTTTTAGCCATGAGCCGCCAAGCGGTAGCGAGTCAGGGCGGCGAGGCAATCGCCTCCAGGAGCAGAGACTGGTAGACTAGCGCGCTATCCCCGGGTGACTGTCACCCATAAGTCTGTTCATCACCACAGGATCTGCTCATGTTTGACTGGTTATTGGATCCCAGCGCCTGGATGGCACTGGCCACGTTGACCCTCCTCGAAATCGTGCTCGGCATCGACAACATCATCTTCATCTCGATCCTGGTCGGCAAACTGCCGCCCCAGCAGCGGCAGAGAGCCCGTGTTCTGGGACTTGGCGGCGCCATGATCACACGCATCCTGTTGCTGTTATCGCTGGCCTGGGTCATGCGTCTGACTCATCCGTTGTTTAGCCTGTTCAACGAGGCCATCTCGGGCCGCGATATCATCCTGATCGTCGGTGGCCTGTTCCTGCTGGCCAAGAGTACTCACGAAATCCATGGCAGTCTCGAAGGCAGCGAGTCAGGAGACAAAACTGGCGCCGGCAAGGTGGTGCACCACGGCTTCATGGCGACTCTGGTGCAGATCGCCATTCTCGATATCATCTTCAGCCTCGACTCGGTGATCACCGCCGTCGGCATGGCCAACCATGTGCCGGTGATGATCCTAGCCATCGTCATCGCCGTCGGCGTCATGATGTTTGCCGCCAAAGCCATCGGCGATTTTGTCGACAACCATCCGACCATCAAGATGCTGGCCCTCTCGTTCCTGATCCTGGTCGGGGTTGCCCTGATCGCCGAAGGGTTCGATCTGCACATCCCCAAGGGCTACATCTACTTCGCCATGGCCTTCTCGCTGGCCGTCGAGATGCTCAACATCCATCTGCGCAAGAGCTCGCAAAAGGCTCTCAAGCTGCACAAAGAGATGACGGAATAACCGTCATTCGGGGCAGTGTCTATCTGGCTCTGCCCTTGCTTCTTTGCTCACTCGACCACTGCCCCCTCAACCACTGTTCACACTCAACTACCGCTCCCATTCTGTGACCTGCGAGCCTGCGCCTGCTGTTGGGGGCTGGTCGCCGCCGCCCCCGACACCTCGCTCCGAACAATACCGTAGCGGGCGTAGATACGGGCCAAGGTTCCATCCTGCTGCATTTCCTGTAGTACCGCATCGTAGCGTTGCACCAGCG
Organism: Aeromonadaceae bacterium; assembly: GCA_041441555.1. Classification (GTDB taxonomy): domain Bacteria; phylum Pseudomonadota; class Gammaproteobacteria; order Enterobacterales; family Aeromonadaceae; genus Pseudaeromonas. The sequence continues at coordinate 320 of JASDSW010000035.1, read as the reverse complement.
TGGGCAAATCGGGGTAGTCGGATCCTCGACAAAACACGTTGTAGTAGGGCTTATCCGCCAGCGGTTTGGGCAGAAAACCAACCCGCTCCTGCAGCCCCTGTTTTTGCAATTGGTAGAGGGTCAGTGAGGTATTGAGCGGCACCAGATCGATCCGCCCCTTGAGCAGCTTGTCGAACTGCAACTCATTTTTGACCATGCTATCGATGCGCAGCGGAACCTGCTCCACGGCACGCCAGAACTCCGGCGTGTAGGCAAACCCCTTGGTGACCCAGGGCGGGAGCACACTTTGTTGATCTTTTAACCAAAGAATAACTGAGCCC
>JASDSW010000034.1:0-24834 GCA_041441555.1 Aeromonadaceae bacterium | reverse complement strand
GTAGGACACTGCCAGGCACCCAATTAGGTCGCAAGACCAGCAGGCGAGAGTAGGAAACTACTTCGCAGGCAAACAATTTAGATATACGGTTAGACCGGATATCGCACAAGTTATGTGCTGATATGGCTCAGTTGGTAGAGCGCACCCTTGGTAAGGGTGAGGTCCCCAGTTCGACTCTGGGTATCAGCACCACTTTTAAAAAGTTTTATTTGACGGCCATAGCGCAATGGAACCACCTGTATCCATGCCGAACACAGAAGTGAAACGTTGTAGCGCCGATGGTAGTGTGGCATTCGCCATGTGAGAGTAGGACACCGTCAAATATTTATTCTGAAAGCCCGCATTGTTGCGGGCTTTTTCATTTATCCATTGCTCAAATAGCAATGGCAAGCTCCGTTGTCCCTCATCGTGTGGATTGCTTTTGATTCCGTGCTCGCGTCACCGACCGCTGCCGATAGCAACCCTGTCCATCCATTTTTCATGAAAACACTGTTCAGCTCTCACTCCGAAGAACAATTCAATTGACTCTATTCATTGTGTGAAGTCTGGCAGATTTTCTCACGCCAGCTTTTGGTTAAATGCCAAACCTAGGGAGTTGATAAAAACTCTCAGAAATTCAAGCCTATAAACAAATGAACGAAGGAAAGTTTATGTTTAAGAAATCGCTGATGATGGCATTCGTTGCTGGCGCTCTGGTTATGTCTGGTTGTGCTTCTGATAGCAAGACCGCTGCGGCTGGTGCTGCTGGTGGCGCCGGCGGTGCTGATGTTTTCGGTAAAGAGATCTACCTGCGTGGCGAAATCACTGAAGCTAATCCTTGGGCTCCGCTGCCTGAAAACAAGGTAGTGATGGTCGAGAAGGGTGTTTATAAGGCCACTGGTAAGGGGCTGAAGGTTGATTACGCTCCGTACAAGTTCAAGTTCGCTGACTCTGCTTGGACTCCGGGTACCAACTTCGGTTACCTGACTGCCCCGGGTGTTTTTGAGAAAGACCCGATCGAGTTGAACCCGAACTCCAAGTTCGAAGAAGTTAAGTTCACCCCGCCTGCTGACGGCGACTACGACTTCTACATCGACGTTCGTGGCGAGAAGCCAGTTACCTACGTCAAGCCGGCCGCCAAGTAAGCTGCGCTAGTTTGGTTAGAAAAGGCCCATTTGATGGGCCTTTTGTTTTTGCGTTGTTTGTAGTCTCTGCTCTCCCTGCTCATCAGGGCTTACAGCCCAACCGCTTGGCCAATCGATGCAGATTGGCGGTATCCATGGCTAGATAACGGGCTGTCGCCGCCCAATTGCCACCCGAGGCTTCGAAAGCCTGACGGATCAGATTTCGCTGGAACTCCTCGGTCGCCGCCCTTAATCCAACTTCGTTGAAGGATTGAGCCTGGATGGCAGCTGTTCCTGCCTCCTGAGGAACGTGCGTTGCTGCAGTACTTCCCAGATTGAAGTGATGAGGCTGCAGGAGCGGACTCTGGGTGCCCTGCTCGGCGCGTGCTAGTACCGCTGCCCGGTGAATGGCGTGTTCCAGCTCTCTCACGTTCCCTGGCCAATCATGGCGACTGAGCAACTGCAGGGTTGATGGATGGATGCTGAGACGTTCAAGTCCCAATGTTACTCGGCAGCGTTCGCAGAAATAGCCCGCCAACAGCGGAATATCGCCCATTCGTTCGCGCAGTGCCGGCGCATGGATCGGAAATACGCTGAGCCGGTGATAGAGATCGGCGCGAAACTGCCCCTCGAGCACTGCCTGTTTCAGATCCCGATTGGTGGCAGACAGGATCCGGACATTGACCTTGAGCGGCGTGTCATCGCCAATGCGTTGCAGGTCGCCATATTGCAAGACTCGGAGCAATTTGGCTTGGAGTGACAACGACAACTCACCAATCTCATCCAAAAAGAGGGTGCCTTCATCGGCAAGTTCGAATTTTCCGGCTCTATGGTGGATGGCTCCGGTGAAAGCGCCCTTGACATGACCGAACAGTTCACTCTCGGCGACAGATTCCGGTAAGGCCGCACAATTGAGATAGATGAGTGGCTTATGGGCCCGCGATGAACCTTGGTGTACCGCTCTGGCGATCAGCTCCTTGCCGACGCCGGTCTCTCCGAGAATGAGCACGTTGAGCTCAGAACTGGCGACTACTGCAACCTCATGTCGGAGTTGGATCATGGCGGGTGAGTGGCCAATCATCTCCGGCTGCTCTGCGCCATTGGGTTCTGGTCGAGAGAAGGGTACCTCACTCTGGCGGGCGAGCCGTTCCAGCAGTAACGCGTTGTTGAGCGCGGCGGCAGCCAAGGTACCGACCAACCGTAACTCTTCATCGTTGATGGCATCGAATTGCGCCGGATCCAGGCCATCGATGGTCAGAGCCCCGATGAGCGTCTGATCGGAGAAAAGTGGCAATCCGATGCAGGCATGCACCTTCAGCTCGCCCTGCTCGGGGATCAGTCCGTCATAGGGGTCTGGTAACGAACTATCGGCAGGAAAGCGTACCACATCGCCAGCGCGTGCTATCGCCTCCAGTCGTGGATGAGACGTCAATCGGAAGCGGCGCCCCAGCACATCCTGCATCAGACCGTCGATGGCGAGCGGGACAAATTGTCCAGCCTCGTAGCGCAGGAGGGCTGACGCATCGGAGTGCAGTAGCTCGCGCACACTGCGAATTAAGCGATGAAAGCGATCCTGGTGAGAAATTCCCAACTGCAGGTCGAGGGGGATACGCGCCAAGCTATCGATCGAGATCATGGATTGTCCAAATGACAGTGTTGCTGTGATTATGACTATATTTAGCAACTGTCAAAATGACAATCAATAAAAATAAAATCGATAAAAAACAATAGGATAAATATTGGCATGCGGAGTGCAATAACCAATTCATTACTCGTTGGCGATTGCACAAAGGAATCATCAGTATGGCCATTCATGTCAAAAACAATATCCACTGGGTTGGGCAGCGCGATTGGGAGGTGCGGGAGTTCCACGGCACTGAATATCACACGGCCAAGGGCACCAGCTACAACAGCTACCTCATCCGCGAAGAGAAAAATGTGCTGATCGATACCGTGGATCACCATTTCAGTCGGGAATTTGTGCAGGCCCTGGCGGCCGAGATTGATCTTCACGAGATTGACTACATCGTCATCAATCACGCCGAAGAGGATCATGCGGGGGCCTTATCCGAGCTCATGGCCCACATTCCGGGCACGCCCATCTATTGCACCGCCAATGCCCTCGATTCGATCACCGGGCATCATCACCATCCAGAGTGGAATTTCCGGCCGGTCAAGACTGGCGACTCCCTCGACATCGGTCATGGCAAACAGCTGGTGTTTATTGAAACGCCGATGTTGCATTGGCCCGACAGCATGATGACTTATCTGACGGGAGATGCGGTGTTGTTCAGCAACGATGCCTTCGGGCAGCACTATTGCGATGAACACCTCTTCAATGATGAAGTGGATCAACATGAGCTGATGGAGCAGTGTCTGCGCTATTACGCCAATATCCTCACCCCATTTAGTCCCTTGGTGCAGGCCAAGATCCAGGAAGTTTTGGCGTTTAATCTGCCTCTGGAGATGGTGGCAACCTCGCACGGCGTGGTGTGGCGTGACCGCCCGACGCAGATCATCGAGCAGTACCTGGCCTGGGCCAATCAGTACCAGGAAGATCGAATCACCATTTTCTATGATTCGATGTCGAACAATACGCGCATGATGGCCGATGCGATCGCCCAAGGGATCCACGAAGTGGATCCAGGTGTGGCGGTAAAGATCTTCAATGTGGCTCGCCATGACAAGAATGAAATTCTTGCCCAGGTATTCCGCTCTAAGGGGATCCTGGTCGGCTCTTCAACCATGAACAATGTCATGATGCCCAAAGTAGCTGGCATGCTTGAAGAGATCACCGGTCTGCGTTTTCGCAACAAGCGGGCCTCGGCGTTCGGTAGCTATGGTTGGACTGGTGGGGCCGTGGATCGCATTCAGACCCGCCTGATGGATGCTGGCTTTGATATCAGCCCCTCGCTCAAGAGCAAGTGGCGGCCCGATGGAGTGGCCCTGGCCGAGTGCCGGGAGCAGGGGCGGCAGTTGGCGCGGCAGTGGGCGTTGCATCCGCTGCGCTCTTTGCAAACGTCCGAGATGACCGAGCGCCTGCCGAGGTCGGTGGGTTCATCACCGATACCGCCGGCGGGGGCGGCGCCAAGCGATGCAGAACCTCCTATGGTTTGCACCGTCTGCCAGTGGATCTACGATCCGGAGCGTGGGGAGCCGGACCAGTTGGTGGCTGTGGGCACGCCTTGGTCGGCGGTTCCGGATAGCTTCCTCTGCCCTGGCTGTGGCATCGGCAAAGAGGTTTTTGAACCTTGTGGCGACAGGGTGATGGCATGAGCAATGAGATTGTAGTGATTGGCAGCGGTTTTGCGGCCCAACAGCTGATCAAGTGCCTGCGCCGACTGGATGTCGAACAGCCGATCCGGCTCATCACCGCCGATGCGGGGGATGAGTACAACAAGCCGGATCTGAGTCATGTCGTGAGTCGGCAGAGCTCGGCACGGTCGATGATCCGTCAGCCCGGCGCCGATTTCGCCGAGCAGCAGCGCATCACGCTGCATTCCGAGTGTCCCGTGTTGAGCATCGATCGGCAACGTCAGATTGTCGTGACCTCGGCAGGCGAATTCGCTTATGGCCAGTTGGTGCTGGCGACTGGCGCCACCGCGATGCGGCCGGACTTCCCAGGCGCCGAGTTCTTGGTATCGCTCAACAGCCTGCAGGAATATGCCGGTATCGAAGAGCGGCTACGGCAGGCCTCGCGCATCATGATACTGGGGGCCGGTCTGATTGGTTGCGAACTAGCCATGGATATGGCGAGCGACAACCGACAGGTCACGTTGGTGGATTTGGCTGACGCTCCATTGAGCGCTTTGCTGCCGGAGTTCCTGAGTCAGCCGCTGCACCAAGCGTTGCGCCAGCAAGGCATCGAGCTGCTGCTGGGGCAGGCCATCGCGGAGATTGCTCCTCATCCATCGGAAAACTCGCCGAATCGGGTACAGGTGACACTCTCGAGTGGTACGCAACGTGAGCCGGATCTGGTACTGGTGGCGATTGGCTTATGTGCCAATACGATGCTGGCGACAGATGCCGGACTGGCGGTGGGGCGGGGCATCCGTGTCGATGAGTGTTTGCGAACCTCAGATCCTGCCATCTTTGCGCTGGGGGATTGTGCCGAGTGGCAGGAGCGATTGCTGCCATTCTTGCAACCGATCGCTCTGGGCGCCAATGCGCTGGCAAAAACGCTGCTCGGTTGCCCGACGCCGCTGGTTCTGCCGCCGTTGCTCGTCAAGATCAAGACTCCACTCTATCCGATGCAACTGGCGGGACGAACGAGGGGCGAGGATCTCCATTGGCAGTGTCGCTGGCACCAACTCGGCCTGGTGGCCGAGGCGCGGGAGTTGGGTGGTCGACTAAGTGGTTTCGTCGTTGGCGGCGATCAGATGGCGTCGGCATTTCCTCTGCTGCGCGAGCTGGTTCATTAGTTTCAGGGCGGTGCGGGAACGCGGATTGCCGCCTGCCGCCTGCCTATCGACCTTGAAGGAGTTCTACCATGTCATTACAACAGATCCCCGCGCACTGGGTGGTGCGTCGCTCAACGCCATTCTTCACTCGCGAGAATGTTCCTGCGGCCCTGCTCAGCCATCACAACACGGCAACTGGAGTCTTTGGTCAACTGTGCGTGATGGAGGGAACCGTCACCTACTACGGCTTTGCCAATGAACAGGCCGAGGAGCCCGAGATCAAGCTCGTCATCTCGGCCGGAGAGTTTGCCACCAGCCCGCCTCAGTATTGGCACCGGGTCGAACTTTCCGATGATGCCCGTTTCAATATCCACTTTTGGGCCGAGCAGACCGACTCAAGTCAGCCACTCTTTCACAGTCGTAAGAGTTGATGTCGTCACCTCTGGAGGATCTATGGTCAGTTTTGCCGAACCGGCTCGTCTGAGTTTTATTTTTGATGCCGAGGATCGCGAGCAATGGCAAAAAAGTTCGGCCATCTTGCAGCGCATGGCGCTGCAACCGGAGATGGTGGTGGCCGATATCGGTGCTGGGACCGGCTATTTTTCGCGGCTATTTGCTCTCACTCTCTCCGGCGGATGTGTGCATGCCATCGATTGTGAGCCCAATATGGTGGCGCATATGCAGCAGCGTTTTGCGCGCGAGGGATTGGCCAATGTCTCGGTGCATCTGAGTCGGGTCTGTGATCCCTGCTTGCCGGAGATACCAGACTGGGTGTTTTTGGCCAATGTTTACCGCTTCATTCAGGAGCGGGAGGTGTTTCTCCGTCGGCTGTTGGCCCAAATGGGGCAACAGACCCGGGGCTTGTTGGTGGATTTCAAGGGGGCTCAGGCCGCTGTGTCACCGACGCAAGCCCGAGCCGAAGTGCAACAGGCCGGTTTTGTGGTGGATGAGCTGGATCTGCAGACCTGCCCGGATCACTACCTGCTGCATTTCCACAAGCCTGCTGGTTGCTAGTTCGTCGCCAACGGCTGGGGTGGCATCGCGCAAAAATAAAAAGGACTGACAACAATCTGCTGTCAGTCCTTGTTTGATTTGGTGGCCCTTGAGGGACTTGAACCCGCGACCAAACGATTATGAGTCGTCTGCTCTAACCAACTGAGCTAAAGGGCCAAATGTGGTCAGGATTATAGAGACCCTGACCAACATAGTCCAGATATCAACAGGTTAGATGACTACAAATGCATCAACCTGCCGGGCGGCTCACTACTCGTCGAGGAAGCTGCGTAGCACCTCGGAACGGCTCGGATGACGCAGTTTACGCAGGGCTTTGGCTTCGATCTGACGGATACGCTCACGAGTCACGTCGAACTGTTTGCCGACCTCTTCGAGCGTGTGATCCGTGTTCATATCGATACCGAAACGCATGCGCAGGACCTTGGCTTCGCGCGCGGTCAGGCCGGCGAGGACATCACGAGTGGCCGCCTTCAGGCTCTCTGCCGTTGCGGCATCCGCCGGCAGGGCCAGGGTGGTGTCCTCGATGAAGTCTCCCAGATGCGAGTCTTCGTCATCACCGATCGGCGTTTCCATCGAAATAGGCTCTTTGGCGATCTTGAGCACCTTGCGGATCTTGTCCTCCGGCATCCCCATGCGCATGGCCAGTTCTTCCGGATTCGGTTCGCGCCCCATCTCTTGCAGCATCTGCCGCGAAATGCGGTTCAGCTTGTTGATGGTCTCGATCATGTGGACCGGGATCCGGATGGTACGAGCCTGATCGGCAATCGAGCGGGTAATCGCCTGACGGATCCACCAGGTCGCATAGGTCGAGAACTTGTAACCGCGACGGTATTCGAATTTATCCACAGCCTTCATCAAACCGATGTTGCCTTCCTGGATCAGATCCAGGAACTGCAGGCCCCGGTTGGTGTACTTCTTGGCAATCGAAATAACCAGACGCAAGTTGGCTTCGACCATCTCTTTCTTGGCGCGGCGGGCCTTGGCCTCACCGATGCTCATGCGACGGTTGATGTCCTTGATTTGGGCGATGGACAGGCCGGTCTCTTCCTCGACCTGTTGCAGCTTGGCAACGCCACGCTCCACCTCTTCGGCGACCTCACTGAGAGCGGTAGACCAGGATTTTCCTGCGGCGCGAGCCTGATTGAACCAGGCCAGATCCGACTCTTTGTTGGTAAACAGCGAGACGAAGTTCTTCTTCGGCATCTTGGCGCGTTCAACACAGCTCTTCAGAATGATGCGTTCCTGAACCCGGACCCGCTCCATCATGTCACGCATGTTGTTGACCAGACGGTCAAACTGTTTCGGAACCAGACGGAATTGGCGGAATACATCGGCCAGGCGCTGGATCTCTTCCTGGGTCCGGCTGTCTTCACGGCCATAGGCCTTGATGGAATCGCGAGTGACCTCGGATTGGGTCCGCAGCTCGGCGAACTTTTCGCGGGCTACTTCTGGATCCGGACCACCGTCGTCGTCGCTATCGTCGTCGCCGTCACCTTCTTCCTCTTCGTCATCCTCCTCGTCTTCATCGGCGAGCTCTTCCTCGCTGAGTTCAGACCCGATGTGCGTGGCGGTGGGTGGCATATCGTCTTCATCCAGATTGACGAAGCCGGAGATGATGTCGCCGAGACGGATTTGACCCGCTTCGTGCTTGTCGTACTGGTCGAGCAGGTAGGTGATGGCCTCAGGATACTCGGCAACCGAGCTTTGAACCTGATTGATCCCATCTTCAATGCGCTTGGCGATGTCGATTTCGCCTTCACGGGTCAGCAATTCGACCGTGCCCATCTCACGCATGTACATGCGCACTGGGTCTGTGGTGCGGCCAATTTCGGATTCTACCGATGCCAGCACCTGGGCTGCGGCCTCTGCGGCATCTTCATCTTGTGCCGTTTCAGTCATGAGCAAGTCATCGGCATCAGGGGCGCTTTCCACCACCTGAATACCCATGTCATTGATCATCTGGATAATGTCTTCGATCTGATCCGAATCAACGATATCTTGAGGCAGATGATCGTTCACCTCGGCATAGGTCAGGTAACCCTGTTCTTTGCCCTTGGCAACGAGGAGTTTAAGCTGCGACTGCGGGGTATGCTCCATAGAACTCATCCGGTTGGTGTTGCTAGTTTGCGCCAGAATGCGCGTAGTTGCGCAAACCGCCGATCATACTAAAAATCGACCAGTTTTGCACGTTGACCATGATGAATGCGTAAAAAGACCGTGGCCTAAGGCTGTGAGCCAGGCGATGCGGTCTCTGTTTTGCTGTTATCTTCAATTTGCTTCGATGTTCCCGTTGAGCCGGGCGTGCGTATGATATAGGGGGTATGGGGGGGGATTACAAGCCCAATAAGGTGATTACCCATTATTTTTTTGTTTGGTCTCGCTCAGGAGCAGGAGCAGCTCCTGTTTTTCCTCCGGGCTCAGACCGCCATTGCTGGCCTTATTCTGCAGGTCGGCCATCCGCTGTTGCAAAAACAGATCGATGAGATAGGCACAGGTGTCTTCGAGCTCTTCGAGAATGTTCTCGCCGGCGGTGATCTCATCCAGTGCCGCCAGCCGGGCCAGCCCTTCCCCCTCCTTGGTGCCGCGCCACTGCTCCAGCAACTGGCCCGTGGTCATGGGGTGACCGTGCAGCAGCGTCAGCAACTGCAGCAAGAAACCGATGCCGGGCTCCCGCAACCCCAACAACTCATGCGGAAGCGGTGGCAGTTGGGCGGCAATCTGAGGGTGCTGCACCACCAGGGCGATGGCACGGCGGACCGGGGTCAGCTTGATCTTGTTGTTCCGAGATGTAGGTGCTTCAGGTTGCTGCTCCTCTTTTTCCTGACGAGCGAAGATGTCGCGCAGACGCCGCTCGTTCTCGCCCCAACGTAGCTGTTGGGATAGCTTGGTGATCAACCCTTCGCGCGTGAAGCCTTCCGGCACCCGGCGGATCAGGGCTACGGCCTTGTTGGCCAGCTCATTCTGTCCGGCCTCACCGGAGAGGTTCAGATCGCGGGCCAGGCGTTCAAACAGGAAATCGCTGAACGGCTGTGCCTGGTTCAGATATTCTTCGAATGCCTCGCGGCCATGGGCGCGGACAAACGAGTCTGGGTCGTGCTCCTGAGGCAGAAAGGCAAATTTCAATTCGCGGCCATCCTGCAGTCCGGGCAGGGCATTTTCCAGGGCGCGCCAGGCGGCTTCACGGCCGGCATTGTCACCGTCATAGCAACAGATGATCTCTGGCGCGGTGCGAAACAGCAGCTGCATGTGATCGCTGGTGGTTGCTGTTCCCAGCGATGCGACGGCGTAATCGATGCCGTACTGAGCCAATGCCACCACATCCATATAGCCTTCGACGATGAGGATGCGCGCCGGGTTGCGTTGCGCCTCCTTGACCTCATACAAGCCGAACAGCTCTTTTCCCTTATGGAAGATGGGGGTCTCGGGAGAGTTTAGATATTTGGGCGTCCCGTCACCGAGCACGCGGCCGCCAAAGCCGATGATGCGACCGCGACGATCGCGGATTGGGAACATGATGCGGTCGCGAAAACGGTCATAGCTGCCGCCGTTATCCTTCTGGATCAGCATGCCAAGTGTCACCAGCTGTTGTTCCTGTTCGCGGGTACGAGCCAGGCGTTGTCGCAATCCATCCCAGCCGGCTGGTGCGTAGCCGATGCCATATTTTTTGACGATCTCACCGCTCAGGCCGCGCCCCTTGAGGTAATCGATGGCGGCGGACGATTGACGCAGTTCCCCTTGGAAGAAACGGCTGGCCTGCTCCATCAACTGGTACTGGTCGGCGCTGATGACCGGAGCCGGCTGAGCAGATCCATGACCGCCATTCTCTTCACGAGGCACGCTCAGGCCGAGTTGACCGGCTAGATCGTCGATGGCATCCGGGAAGTTCAGGCCGTCGTACTCCATCAGGAAGCCGATGGCATTGCCATGGGCTCCGCAACCGAAGCAGTGATAGAACTGCTTCTCTGGACTGACCGAAAAGGAGGGGCTTTTTTCGTTATGGAACGGGCAGCAGGCCTGATAATTCTTGCCTGCCTTCTTCAAGCGCACGCGACTGTCGATCAGTTCAACGATATCGGTGCGAGCCAGCAGCTCATCGATGAAGGATTGGGGGATCTTGCCTGCCATGTCGGGTCTGCTCGTTGGGTGGTTGGTCGCGGAATGGATCAGTGAACTCGCTGATCGACCTCAGGCGGATAAGGTCGCACAAATAAATAAGCCGCGCTATCCCAGGATGCGCGGCTCATGCTCGAAACGTCTGATAGGAATGATTAAGCCAGACGGGCCTTAATCTTGGCACTGACGGCACCCATATCAGCTCGCCCCTGGAGTTGGGGGCGGAGTGCATTCATCACCTTGCCCATGTCTTGCATGCCACTGGCTGCAAGTTGGGTCACTGTGTTGTCAATCAGAGTGTCGATTTCGGCCTCACTCAAGGGTTGAGGCAAAAAGGCTTGCAGTACCACAATCTCGGCCGCTTCAATATCGGCCAGATCCTGGCGACCTGCGGCTTCGTACTGGCTGATGGAGTCTTTGCGTTGTTTGACCATCTTGGTCAGTACGGCAAGGATCTCCTCATCACCCAGAACGGTGCGGGTATCGACCTCTTTTTGTTTAATCTCGGCCATTAACAGACGGATGGTACCGATGCGCGCCTTATCTTTGGCTTGCATCGCCGTCTTTAATTCGCTCTTCAACTGTTCTTGCAGAGACATGGCCGAGGCACTCCGTCAGCGAGAATTAGTACAGGCGGTTACGACGAGCGTTTTCGCGAGCCAGTTTCTTGGCATGACGCTTAACGGCAGAAGCCTTGGCGCGCTTGCGGATCGTGGTCGGCTTTTCGTAGAACTCACGGCTACGAACGTCGGCCAGGATACCGGCCTTTTCGCAGGAACGCTTGAAGCGACGCAGAGCGACATCAAATGGCTCGTTTTCACGTACTTTAATTACTGGCATGTGCCTCTCACCTCAGAGATAGATATCTTACGGCTAACTACGGACGCCATGAATGCGTCGAGCAGCCCGAGTAAAAATGGTGCGAAATTCTAATCCGATTGGGCGGCTAAAGTAAACCCTTATCAGAAGAGACTGGTTTAAAAAACCGGCGGAGGGTAACATACCGCCCTCAATTTTTCAGCGGTTTTTTCCCGTCATGCGTGTTTTAGGTATAGAAAGTTCCTGTGACGAGACCGGGATCGCGATCTACGACGATCAGCAAGGGATCCTCTCTCACCAGTTGTATAGCCAGGTCAAGCTGCACGCCGATTATGGCGGTGTGGTTCCTGAGCTCGCGAGCCGGGATCATGTTCGCAAGACGTTGCCACTGATCCAGGCGGCGATGGCGGAGGCGGCCTGCACCCCTGCCGATATCGATGGTATCGCCTATACCGCCGGCCCGGGGTTGGTCGGGGCTCTGCTGGTGGGGGCCACGATTGGTCGCAGCCTGGCTTTGGCCTGGAACAAGCCGGCCGTGGCGGTGCACCACATGGAGGGGCACTTGCTGGCCCCCATGCTGGAGGCTCATGCCCCTGAATTCCCGTTCTTGGCCCTGCTGGTTTCTGGTGGCCACACCCTACTGGTGCGGGTCGATGGCATCGGTCGCTACCAGATCCTGGGGGAATCGATCGATGATGCCGCCGGCGAAGCCTTTGACAAGACGGCCAAGCTGCTGGGACTGGATTATCCCGGTGGCGCCCGGTTGTCCAAGATGGCCGAGCAGGGCACTCCGGGCCGTTTCGTCTTCCCGCGACCGATGACTGATCGTCCGGGACTCGACTTCAGCTTCTCGGGTCTGAAGACCTTTGCCGCTAACACCATCCATGCTCAAGGACTCGATGAACAGACCAAGGCCGACATCGCCCATGCGTTCGAGAGTGCGGTGGTCGATACCCTGGCCATCAAGTGCAAACGAGCCTTGAAAGAGACTGGCCTCAAGCGACTGGTGATGGCTGGCGGGGTGAGCGCCAACCGGCAGCTGCGCTCACAATTGGCGGTGATGATGAAGGAGCTCGGCGGTGAGGTCTTCTATCCGCGTCCGGAATATTGCACCGACAATGGTGCCATGATCGCCTATGCCGGCTTGCAACGGCTGCGCGCGGGACAAACCGTGGATTTGGCGATCAGCGTGCAACCGCGCTGGAGTCTGGATAGCCTACCGCCGGTGTGAACTGCCTCGTCGCCGATGAGCGCCGTCCCGTCAGGGGCGGCGTTTGTTTTTGCGCTGCCAGATCTTGTCTTCCTGACCATTGAGCAGGCGGATGATGTTTTCCCGATGACGGTAGACCACCAGGGCGCACAGCATGGCGACCGGCATGGTGTATTCGGGTTTGAGCCAATAGGTGTAGAGCGGTGCCAGCAGGGCGGCGACCAGAGCCGCCAGCGACGAATAGCCGCTGAGCAACAGGACCACCACCCAGGTGGTCAGCATCATGGCTCCCATGTCGAGACCAATAGGCAGCATGGTGCCCAGTGCCGTGGCGACCCCCTTGCCCCCCTGAAAATGAAAGAACAGCGGATACATGTGGCCCAGGCAGGAGGCGACGCCGATGAGGCCGAGGAAGAAGGGGGTGATCCCCAGATACCAGGCCAGATAAACCGGCACGGTTCCCTTGCTCATATCACACACGAACACCAGGATGGCGGCCGAGCGTCCGCCCAGACGCAGCACATTGGTGGCCCCCGGGTTGTGTGACCCATTCTCTCTTGGGTCCGGTAATCCATAGCAGCGGCAGACCAGTACGGCGCTGGAGATGGAGCCGCCCAGGTAGGCGAGGATGATCATGGCGAGGCTTAAGGCGGTCATGCTCTCTCAAGGGTTGTCTTGGTCAGGGAGTGGGGTAAGATCGGCGGCGCAGCGCGGTTTGATCATAGCCCCATATGAATAAATCGGTGACTCGACCTCTGCAGGTTAACAGATGAGAGAGGAAAAATGGATAAGGTGTTTATCGCCGGTTTAGAGGTGCTCTGTACCATCGGGGCCTACGACTGGGAAAAGTCGCTCAAACAGAAGTTGATCTTCGATCTGGAGATGGATTACGACAACCGTCCGGCGGGCGAAACCGACGATCTGGCGCGAGCGTTGGATTACTCCTGTGTCGCCTCACGGGTGACGGCCTTGGTGCAGGAGTCGCCGGTCGAACTGGTGGAGACCATGGCAGAGCGGGTGGCGGCACTGATCCTGCGCGAATTTGCGGTGCCCCGGGTGCGGGTGCGGGTCACTAAACCTACGGCGGTGGCGGCGGCGCGCGGCGTTGGCGTCGAGATAGTACGGGAGGCCTGATGGCTCTCATCTACATCGGGGTTGGCAGCAACATAGAGCCGAAGCGCCATGTGCCGTTGGGCATCAAGGCGTTGGCGGCTGAGTTTGCGGCCCTGCGTCTCTCGAGCGTCTACGAGAGTGCGGCCGTCGGTTTCAGTGGCGCCAACTTCTATAACCTGGTGGTGGAGGCGCAAACCGAACGCAGCGTCGAGCAGGTGGTGGCCACGCTCAAGCGACTGGAGTTTGCCCATGGCCGCCCGGCCGATGCCCGCAAGTTCTCCTCCCGGACCCTGGATCTGGATCTGCTCAGTTACGATCAGCAGGTGCTGGATGGCCCGACGGTGTTGCCGCGCGCCGAGATCCTGACCAGTGCCTTCGTGCTGCGGCCTTTCGCCGAACTGAACCCTGACTTTTGGCACCCGGTCGTGGGGATGACGCTCTCCTCCCTGTGGCAGCGTTATGATGCGGCGAGTCAGCCGCTGACGCCGGTCCAGTTGGACTGGCATCCACAACCCGAGAGTGAAGGGACTCATGTCTGATCTGCATGCGATCATCCTGGCCCTGCTGCAGGGGCTTACCGAATTTTTACCGGTCTCCAGCTCCGCCCATCTGATCCTGCCGTCTCAACTGCTGGGTTGGCCGGATCAAGGCATTGCCTTCGATGTGGCCGTTCATCTGGGGACCCTGCTGGCCGTGGTGCTCTATTTTCGCCAGGATCTGCTGGCGATGACTCGGGCTTGGGGGCGTTCCCTGGTGACTCGCGAGTGCGATGCCCCGGGGCGGGTGGCCTGGTTTATCCTGGTGGCGACCCTGCCGGCCGGCGTGGCGGGGTTGCTGTTGAACGATCTGATCGCTGCCCATCTGCGGGCCGCCGTGGTGATTGCCTTCTCAACCATCAGCTTCGGTCTGCTGATGTGGTGGGCCGATTGCCGTGGCCACAAACGCCATCCACTGACCAGTCTGACGCTCAGGCAGGCTCTGCTCATCGGTTGCGCCCAGGCGGTGGCCCTGATCCCCGGTACCTCCCGTTCCGGCATCACCATGACGATGGCGCTATTTTTGGGCTTCACGCCGCAGGCGGCGGCCCGCTTCTCCTTTTTGCTGTCGATTCCGGTGATCCTGATGGCGGCGGGTTATGAAGGACTAAAGCTGCTGACCAGTGGGGAGGCGGTCGCCTGGCGTGAGATGGCCATCGGTGGTTGCGTCTCCTTTGCCAGCGCCCTGCTGGTGATCCATCTGTTCCTCAAGGGGTTGGCCCATATCGGCCTGTGGCCCTTTGTCCTCTATCGGGTGCTGCTGGGCATCGGTCTGCTGATCTTTGTCGTCTGAGAGCGAAGAAGGGGCCGCAGGGCAATGCCGTTCACTGAAGGACAAGGCTGGGACATTCCCTTCCGTCAACACGCCTTCAACCCATCCTTGGGGGCTCGATGGCGGCATCCTTGCCGCCAACGGTTGACTCCATGGAACACTCCCTGCCTTATCTGATCGGCATTGGGCCGCAGGGCCCCTTCTTGTGTCACTCGTCTAGGTAAAGCCATCCATTGGCAGTGCGTCGCGGCACTTAGCGATCCAGCCAGCGTTCGCGGACAGCGCGGATGGCCAGTTGCCGTTCTCGTCCCAGCTTCTGGCGGATCGCCTCGCCCCGATAGCCGGCGGCGAGAATGGGCTGGATTGGCACCGCCGAGGCGGCGGCGAAGGCTTCGGCCACGTACTCGGGCTCCGGATATTCCCGCTCGGCAAAGCCGAGGCGTCCCCGAAAGTCGGCCCGGCAGCAGTCGAGCAGTTGGGCCAGCCGGTGCGGGCGGCGCCAGGCATCGATCTTGTCGAACAGCCGCAGCAGGGTGCTGGTGCGTAACTCGGTGGCGATGTGGATCAGTGAGTGGAACTCACTGACCAGCAGCGCCAGATCCCGACACTCGTTCGGTACCCGAAAGCGCTGACAGAAGTCGCGGATCAGTGGCAGCCCGCGTTCGCCGTGACCGTGATGGCTGGGCAGAATATCGGCGGGCGTCAGCCCCTTGCCGAAGTCGTGGCAGACGGTGGCAAACCGGACTGCCAGATCGCCGCTCAAGTGGGCCGCCTGCTCGATGGCCATCAGAACATGCACCCCGGTGTCTACTTCCGGATGCCACTGGGGGCGAGCCGGGATGCCAAACAGCCGGTCGAGCTCGGGGAACAGGGCGGCCAGTGCGCCACACTCCCGCAAGACCTGAAAGAAGATGTGGGGGCTGTCGTTGCTCAGCACCTTCTCGAGCTCTTTCCAGACTCGCTCCGGGGTCAGATGAGCGAGTTCACCGCTGGCCGAAATCTGGCGCATCAGCGCCAAGGTCTCATCGGCGACGCGAAAGCCCAGGGCATGAAAGCGGGCGGCAAAACGGGCGGTCCGCAGCACGCGCAGCGGATCCTCACCGAAGGCGGGGGAGACGTGCCGCAGCAGGCGAGCCGCCAGATCGGCCTGACCGCCGTAGGGATCATGCAGCTGCCCCGACTCGTCCTCGGCGATGGCATTGATGGTCAGATCGCGGCGTAGCAGATCCTCCTCGAGAGTCACCTCGGGGGCGGCATAACAGGCAAAACCGGTATAGCCGTGCCCCTGTTTGCGCTCGATGCGCGCCAGGGCGTACTCCTCCCGACTCTGCGGGTGCAAGAAGACCGGAAAGTCTCGGCCAACCGGTTCGTACCCTTGCGCCAGCAGCTCTTCGGCACGAGCGCCCACCACCACATAATCCCGCTCTCGTACCGGTAGCCCCAACAGGCGATCCCGAACCGCTCCTCCGACCAAAAAAACTTGCACAGGCACCTCTGATTGGTTGAAAACACTTTCTTTGCAGCAGGACTGCATCTGGGTAACAGCCAGAGTATATCCGCTTTGACATCCCCTGGTGCTGGCTTTAACCTGCCGCCTATTCGTAGGAACTGCAACCCCTGTGGTGCGAGCCAGGATTTCGCCGCGTGTCAGCGCCGTCGCGTCATCGGCTACCCGGAGCAGATGTGCGGCGCCTCGCCGGGAGAGTCACCATTATGTATAAAGCGTTCTTTGGCCTGACGGAGAGCCCCTTCTCCATCTCGCCAAACCCCAAATTTCTCTACATGAGTGAACGCCATACCGAGGCGTTAGCCCATCTCAACTACGGCCTGCGCGAAGGCGGTGGTTTTGTGCTGCTCACCGGCGAAGTCGGTACCGGCAAGACCACGGTCTCCCGCTGTCTGCGCCAGCAGTTACCGGACGATACCGACCTGGCCCTGGTGGTGAATCCGACACTGACCGAACGCGAGCTGCTGGCCTCCATCTGCGATGAGTTCAAGCTGAGCTATGGCACCGAGGCGGGGATCAAGGAGCTGTTCGATTGTCTGCGCCACTATCTACTGGCCAATCGTCAGGCCGGGCGCAAGACCCTGTTGCTGATCGATGAGGCGCAACATCTCAGCGCCGAGGTGCTGGAGCAGCTGCGCCTGCTGACCAACCTGGAAACCGATGAGGCCAAGCTGTTGCAGGTGGTGCTGATTGGTCAGCCCGAGCTGCAGCAACTGCTGCGGCAACCCCTGTTGCGTCAGCTGGCGCAACGCATCACGGCGCGTTATCACCTGTTGCCGCTCTCCTGCGAGGATGTCGACGCCTATGTTCGTTTCCGCCTGCAGGTGGCCGGTTGCGTGCAGCCGATCTTCACACCGCGCGCGATCCGTGCCTTGCATCGGTTGAGTGGCGGTATCCCACGCATCATCAACCTGATCGCCGAGCGGGCCCTGCTGGGGGCTTACGCCGAAGGAGAGGGCAAGATCAGTGATTCGATCGTGGTGCAGGCGGCTTACGATGCGCTGGGAATTCAGCAGCGGGGCGCCAGCCGCTGGGGCGGCTTGGCCTTCGGCGCCAGTGGTTTATTGATGCTGCTAGCCGGTTGGCTGGGTTGGCAACAGTGGGGCATTTTGCCGACGCCCGAGGTGCATCGCGTCGAGGTGCCGATCAAGTTACCGCCCGATGGCAAGCTGATGCGTCGCTTCGAGAAATCCCTGCAGCAGGCGGCCTATCAGGATGAGGCTCTGCTCACCCTGTTTCGGGTTTGGGGCTTCGAACCGACGCTCGATGAGGCCAATTGTGAGGCGGCTGGTCGAGTTGGTTTGCAGTGCCAGCAGGGCAGCGGTTCGCTCAAATCGTTACTGGAACTCGATCACCCGGCGGTGGTGCGTCTGTTCGATGAAAATGCCACCGAGTTTTATGCCGATCTGCTGCGGGTGGATGACCAGGAGGCCGATCTGCTGATCGATGGCGAGAGCTGGACCGTCAGTCGGGATTGGCTGGAGCAGGCCTGGGGCGATGAGTACACCCTGCTCTGGCGTCTGCCGAAGAGCGGCACTCGCAGCATCACGCCGCGCAGCAACAAGGCCGAGCTGCAGTGGTTGGAAAATGCCCTGAGTCGCGCCTTCAAGGAGCGGCCGCGCAAGATCAGCAAGTTTGATGAGCCCTTGGCCGCCAAACTCAAGCGATTCCAGGAGCAGGAAGGTCTCAAGCCCGATGGCGTGGCGGGGCCTCAGACGCTGATCCGGCTGAATGCCCGAGGGCGTGAGCCGATGCCACGGCTGGATCGGCCGATGGAGTCGGTGGATGATGCCGAATCGGCTGATGATGTGAGGGCGAGCTGATGTCTATTTTACTCTCTGCCAAGCGGCAGCATGATCGGCCGGGCAGCGCCTTTGAGGCGAGTCTGGGGCTGGGGGTTGAGCGGGAGCGCCAGTGGCTGGGGCCTCTGCTGGCTTGGCTCCTGGGGCTGCCACTGTGTCTGGCGTTAGGGGCGGCCGCCAACTATGGCTGGCACTGGTGGCATAACCAGCCGCGCGAGGAGCGGGTGGAGCTGCGTGAAGCGACACCTCTGCCCTATCGTCTGGCCGCCAATCAATACGAGTTTACCACGGTGCCCTTTCCACAGGCGCCGGAGCCTGAGGCACCGCTGGTTGAGACCGTGATGCCCTCGGCCCCGCGCAGCAGTTCGCCGCTGGATAACATGAACATGGATGGCGTCTCCTCAAGCCTGGCGCAGCGTTTCCGTCAGGCGGTCGAGGCCGAGCCGGGGCTGCCGGGGGCCAGCGAGATCCAACCGCTGCCCGACAGTGCGCCGCCACCGGCGACCCCGCTGGCGGATCTGCCGCCAGCACTGAGTGCTCAGGTGCCGCCGCTGCGCTATAGCTCCCATGTCTATTCGTCGACGGCAAGCAACCGGATCGTGACCCTCAACGGCCGCGATTTCCACGAGGGGGAGGAGGTGGCACCAGGCGTCACCCTGTTGCAGATCCTGGCCGATTACAGCGTGTTTCGGGTCGGTAGCCAGAGCTTCAGTCTGGCCTCCTTGACCGATTGGCAAGGCCCGCAATAGCCTCGGATGGTTGCAACAAAAAAGCGCCGAATTCGGCGCTTTTTTGTTGATGGAGGCTTGTTGATAAACGGCGTGAGGGATCAGTTCATCCAGCGCTCTTTGCGGCGGCGCGGCCGCGGCAGGAAGGGCAACAGCAGACCCAGCAGCAGACCGGCACCGGCGATATAGCCGCCTTCACGCCACCAGCGGTACTGCTGATCCTGCTCCTTGGTGCCGAGTGCCTGTTGCAGTTGGCCGTTTTGCTGGCGCAAGGTCTGCAACTGTTCGCCCTGCTCATCCAGTTGTTGTTGCTGTTGCTGCACCTGGTGAGTCAACTGCTCGACCTGCTCACGCTTAAGGGTGAGTTCGCGTGCCTGTTCCGAATCTATGTTGGCCAATTGATGCTGCAGATGTTGCTGTTGCTCCTGCAGCTCGGTGACCTGGCTGCGAAAACTGGGGCCACTTTGCAACGACTCACTGGCGATCCAGACGGTGCGTCCCTTGCCATCGATGATTTGGGCGTATTTGCCGCTGGCATCTTGCTGGATGAATTGCACCTTGCTGCCCGCCTTGACGCTGCCGAGGATGCGGTACTGTTTGCCCGGCCCGCCATGCAGGTAGGTATAGAGATCATCGGAGACATAGCGGGTGCCGACCGGCGTTGGGGTCTGGGTGGCCGCTGCGGCTGAAACAGACGCCGCTGAAATTGAAGCGCTTGCCGAATCATTGCCGGCATCAGTTGAGGGTTCGGCCTGCAGGCTCTGCAGCGGCAGGCTGACGGCCAAGAGCAGGATAATCGGAGTCGCTTTCACTAATGTATCCATTTGGGGGCTGAAGCCGCAGCATAAGCGGCGTCTGAGTTCTGGACAACCCCCAACCGTCCGCAATGCGCTCGCGCTGGCAATTCATCCGGTTGCCGTGTCTCGGACTCGCCCCTGACGAGACTTGGCAAACAGATTGGATATGGTATTAACTGGCATAATGATGAGCTGAATCGATACCCGATGATCACCTGTGGCCGACAACCACCCCTAGTCACCGCTCGGAAGCGCTTAATGACCATTGAAGTAGAACTGAAATTTTTAGCCGATCGCGATCTTGGCCCCGAGCTGACGCAAAAATTGGCGGCCTATAACCCACTGGCGATGACCGACCGGCAGTTGAGCAACACCTATTTTGATACCGAGGATCGAACCCTGCGGAGCTGGCAATGTGGCCTGCGGGTGCGCACCGAGGATGGTCGGCACGAACAGACCATCAAGTGTGCCGGCCAATCGGTGGGCGGTTTGCATCAGCGCCCGGAATACAATCTGCCGCTCGAGGGGGAGTGGCCGCAGTTGGCGGCGTTCCCGGCCGAGATCTGGCCCCAAGGGTGCGATCTGGGGGGCCTGCAAAATGGGCTGCGGCCGCAGTTTCGCACCGATTTTCGGCGTCAGGCCTGGCGGTTGCGCCTCGCCGATGGCAGCGAGGTCGAGCTGGCCTTCGATCAGGGGCTGATTGAGGCGGCGGGCCGAAAGGAGCCACTGTGCGAGCTGGAGTTGGAGCTAATCAGCGGCCAGACCGAGAGCCTATTCACCCTGGCGGCCGAGTTGCTGAGCCTGGGCGGTTTGCGCTTAAGCGGCATCTCCAAGGCGCAACGGGGCTATCGGCTGGCGGGGTTGACCCCAGAACCCGAGGTGCAGCGCATGGGGTTCGTGCCGGTTCAGGAGGGCATGTGTGTGGCCGATGGTCTGCTGGCGGTGTTTGGCTATGCGCTGACCCATTGGCAATATCATGAACAGCTGTTCATCGAGCAGCCGAGCCTGGCGGCGCTGACCCAATTGCGCAACGGCGCCGCCCTGCTGCAGCAGACGCAGCCGATCTTTGCCGATCTGTTGCTGGATCTGCCGCCGCGCCACTGGCAGAGCGAGTTGAGTTGGCTGGAGGGTGAGCTGGCCTGGTTGGATGAGGCGCTGGCGCTGGAGCGGCTGACCGATGAACGAGGCCACTATTTCCGCACCCTGCAGTGTCACGATCTGCTGCTGGCGGCCTTGCAGCGGCGACAACGGCAACTGCCGTCCTTGGACTCGGTGCGCCAGATTTGTCACTCCTCGCGCTATGCCGGTCTGATGTTGGCGCTCAATCATTGGCTGTTTGCGGTGCGGCAAGCGGGGTCCGGCTATAGTGCCCTGGCCGCGCAACCGCTGCGTCCCTACGCGCAAGCGATGCTTGACCAGAGCTGGGGGGAGTTGCATCAGGGCGACATGATTGCCCTGCAACTGGATTATGCCGCCTACCTGAGTCTGGTGGGCAAACTCAGACGCAACCTGTTGGTGGGGGTCTGTTTTGCCATGCTGTTCGATGAGGAGCAGCAACAGGGATTCCGTCTGCCCTGGCTGAACATTCTGCGCCGCATGGAGGATCTTGAACACTTCGAGGTGCTCGATGGCATGGCCGCTGTGCTGCCGACAACCGCCCATCTGGAACTGGGGGAGTGGTTGACCCGCAAGATAGAGCCGCGGCTGATCGAGCTGGATCAAGCTCGCCTGCAGGCCCGCGACATGGTGCCCTACTGGCATCTGGCCGATGAAGAGTCGGATGCTGACGAAACCGACGCTCACTCCTGAGTGACGGATACCCCGCTCGCCGACCGGGCGATCCGGATCCCTCTTTTTGGGCGTCAGGGCTGCCGGCCCTGGCGCTCCGGTGCTAGATTGGTGCCTCTGCGCCGACCGGGCGCCACCTTGAGCAAGGACTCTTCATGTCTGATTTACCCGCACTGCTCCAGGAGCAGGCCGAGCGCCACTGGGCGCGTTTACTGCCGCGTCTGACGGCGGACCAGTTGGCGGCTCTCACCCCGTATCAGCCGCAGATCATGCCGTTGTTTGCGCTGTCTGATTTCATCGCCGAGTCGGCGATCCACTCGCCGGATCTGCTGCTCGAGCTGCTGCAATCGGGCGAGTTACAGCGCGCCGAGCGTCAGCAGGAGTACGCACCGGCATTGGCCGCGTTGCTGGCGCCGGTGACCGATGAGGAGGCGCTCAAGCGCGCGCTGCGTCGTTTCCGTCGTCGGCAGATGATGGTCATCGCCTGGCGTGAACTCTCGGCGCAGGCCGAGGTGGAGGAGAGCTTCGTGCACCTGTCGACTCTGGCCGATGTGCTCATCACCCAGGCGTTGGAGTGGTTGTATGCCCGCGCCTGCCGCGAGCAGGGGACGCCGGTCAACGCCGAGGGGGTCGCCCAACCGCTGGTCGTGCTGGGGATGGGCAAGCTCGGCGGAGGTGAACTCAATTTTTCCTCCGACATCGATCTCATCTTCAGCTTTCCGGAAAATGGCCAGACCCTGGGTGGTCGCCGTTCGGTGGACAACCAGACCTTCTTCATCCGTTTGGGGCAACAGCTGATCAATGCACTGCATCAGACCACCATCGATGGTCAGGTGTTTCGCGTCGATATGCGGTTGCGGCCATTTGGTGATGCCGGGCCGCTGGCGGTCAGCTTCACCGCCCTGGAGGACTATTACCAGCACCATGGGCGTAGCTGGGAGCGTTACGCCATGGTCAAGGCGCGAGTGCTGGGGCCGCAGAGTGCCGCCGGGGACGAGCTGCAGCAGATGCTGCGTCCCTTCATCTATCGTCGCTATATCGATTTTGGCGCCATCGATGCCCTGCGCAAGATGAAGGGGATGATTGAAGCCGAGGTGCGGCGCAAGGGGCTCAAGGACAACATCAAGCTGGGGGCCGGAGGCATTCGGGAGATCGAGTTCATCGCCCAGGTTTATCAGCTGATCCGCGGCGGGCGCGAGCGCGCCCTGCAGATCCGCCATCTGCCCGATGTCTTGCGCGAGTTGGGGCGCAGCGGGGATCTGGCGCCGGCCAGTGTCGAGGCGCTGCTGGGCAGCTACCGCTTCTTGCGCCGGGTTGAAAACATCCTGCAGGAAATTGGTGATCAGCAGACTCAGACTCTCCCGGAGAGTGAGCGGGATCGCTTGCGCCTGGTGAGCGTGCTCGGTTTTGCCGATTGGAGCAGTTTTTATGACCATCTGACCGAGGTCATGGCGGTGGTGCGGCGCGAGTTTGTCGCGGTGATCGGCGATGATGAGGCGGAGCAGGATGATGTGCCGCAGATCTGGCACGACCTCTGGCAGACACCGCTGTCGCTGGACGAGTGTACCCCCTTGCTGCTGCCCTTGTGTCCGCTGGATGGCGAGGCGATGGCCCGTCAGCTGGTCGAGTTTCGTGAGGCGTGCCAGCGGCGCGCCATCGGCCCCCAGGGGCGCGATGCCTTGAATCGTCTGATGCCGCACCTGCTGCTGGCCATCAGTCAGAAACCCTCTCCGGCGGTGTTGTTTGAGCGGGTGCGCGGCTTGCTCAGCCAGATCATCACCCGCTCGGCCTACCTGCAACTGCTGGTGGAAAACCAGGGGGTGCTGAACCAGTTGCTGACCCTGTGTGCCGCCAGCGGCGTGGTGGCCAGCCAGCTGGCGCGCTTCCCGATCCTGCTCGATGAGCTGTTGGATCCGCAGCATCTGTATCATCCCATCCCGCTGGCGCAGTACCGCGACGAGTTGCGTCAGTACCTGATGCGTGTGCCGGAAGAGGATGTGGAGCAGCAGATGGAGGCCCTGCGGCAGTTCAAGCAGATCCAGCTGTTGCGTATCAGCGCCGCCGACATCGTCGGGGCCTTGCCGCTGATGAAGGTGAGTGACCACCTGACCTGGCTGGCCGAGGCGATCCTGGAGGAGGTGGTCAATCAGGCGTGGAATCAGTTGACGCCGCGTTATGGCCTGCCACCCGAGGCGCGGCAGCTGGGGATCCGCAATTTTTGTGTGGTGGCCTATGGCAAGCTGGGGGGCATTGAGCTGGGCTATGGCTCCGATCTGGATCTGGTCTTCCTGCACGGCGGAGATCCAGATGCCGTGACCGATGGCGAGCGCCCCATCGACGTGCGCCAGTTCTATGTCCGCTTGGCGCAGCGCATCCTGCACCTGTTCAGTACCCGCACCCCTTCTGGAATTTTGTATGACGTCGACATGCGCCTGCGGCCGGCGGGCGAGGCGGGACTGCTGGTCTCCTCGCTGCATGCCTACGAGCACTACCTGACCCATGAGGCCTGGACCTGGGAGCATCAGGCCCTGGTTCGGGCGCGGGCCGTGGTGGGCGAGCCGGCGATCGTCGGCGAGTTCAACCAGATCCGGCAACGGGTGCTGTGCCGCCACCGTGAGTTGGCCGAACTGCGCCAGCAGGTGGTGGAGATGCGCGACAAGATGCGCACCCACCTGCTGCGCGGGACGGCCGAGCAGTATGATCTGAAACAGGGGCTGGGCGGGATGACCGATATCGAGTTTATGGCTCAGTTTCTGGTGCTGGCCCATGCCGAGGCCCATCCGCAGGCGCTGACCCGCTGGAGCGACAACGTGCGGATCTTCGATACCTGCGCCGAACAGGGGCTGCTGAGTGAGGAGGAGGCGGCGCACCTGAAACAGGCTTATCTGGCGATCCGCGATGTGGCCCACCGCTGCACCCTGTCGGGGCTCAGCCGGATTGTGGCAGCCGGCGATCTGCTACCGGAGCGGGCCTGGGTTAGCGCGCTCTGGCAAAAACTGTTGGGCTAGTTGTCTCGAAACGGCACGAACCCCGGAGAAAAGCACGGCGCATCCTTAAAAAAAAAGCACTGCCTTGGTCGCTAATGCCAGTCAGTTAAGCCTGACTGGCATTATTTTTTCCTGTTTTTCGGAT
>JASDSW010000033.1:0-3887 GCA_041441555.1 Aeromonadaceae bacterium | reverse complement strand
TCATAGACGCGCCCCAGCACCCGGGCGGTGTCCTTGACCGATTCCTTGTGACCAATATGGGTGCCGGTCGGCCCGAGATAGGTAACCTTGGCGCCCTGATCAAAGGCCGCCACCTCGAAGCCTACGCGGGTGCGGGTGGAGTCCTTTTCGAAGATCAGAGCGATTTCCTTGCCACACAACTGCGGCACTTCGGTGCCGGCATACTTGGCCGCTTTCAGGTCGGCTGCCAGTTTCAGCAGAAAACTGATTTCGCGCGGGCTGAAATCCCGCAGCGTGAGAAAGTGTCGGCTTTTCAAATTGAAGGCCATTGCCATGCTCCTTGATTGTCAGATTGCGTCGCGTATGGTCGGGCAGCTCATGCAGCGTCCGCCGCCGCGGCCCCGGCCCAGCTCTGCGCCGGGAACTTTCAGCACTTCGATTCCGGCCGTTTCCAAAGCGGCGTTGGTGTCGTCATTACGGTCATAGCCAATGACCACGCCCGGACTCAGGGCCAGCACGTTGTTGCCATCATTCCACTGCTCGCGTTCACGTTCGGCGGGTGTGTCACCTCCGGTGGGTATCACGGTCAGGGATTCATAGCCGAGCACCTCCGCGACCACGTCGAACATTGGGCGTGGATCCTGGCTAAACGTCAGGTGCTTGCCGCCCGTGCCGGGACGCAGGTCATAACAGACCATTTGATCGGCCACTTCCTTGAAGGCGGTAACGACATTGCCGCCGCAGAAGGTGAACACCGTATCCAGGTGCATGGCCGCTCGGCTTTTGGGAATCTGGCAGGCCACTACGCGATCGACCGTGCCGCGCTCGAACAGGGTATTGGCCAACTGCCCAATTGCCTGGGGGGATGAACGCTCGCCCATGCCGACCAGCACGGTGCCATTGCCGACCGGCATGATGTCGCCGCCTTCCAGGGTGGCCAGCGAGTGGTCCTTGAGCGGATCCCCCCAGAGCACCTCGACCTTGCCGGAAAATGTTGGATGAAACCGGTAGATTGCCGCCGTCAGCAGCGTTTCCGGCTTGCGTGCGGCCCAGTACATGGGGTTCAAGGTGACGCCACCGTAGATCCAGGCGATGTTGTCGCGGGTAAACAGGAAGTTCGGCAAGGGCGGCAGGACAAAGCCATAAGGCCCCAAGTGGTTGCCGAACAAACCGCTCGGATCGAATGGCAGATCATTCACCTGCAAGCCACCGATCAGGAACTCGGCCAGGGTGTGCCCGGGCAGTTCGTCCATCCAGGCCCGCAAATCAGACACCATGCCGACGCCGATATGATTCCAGCTGATCCGGTGATCGAGAATCCAGCTTCGCGCTTCGGCGATGTCGAGGGTCTCGGCCAGCAGTTGATTGACATCCAGCACCTCCACCCCTCGGGCACGCATCAGGTTTGCGAATACATCATGATCCTTTTGCGCCTGCTTGACCCAGAACACATCATCAAACAACAGAGCGTCACAATTGCTGGGCGTTAGCCTGCGATGGGCAAGGCCGGGGCGACAAACGATGACCTGCCGCAGAATACCTGTCTCGGAGTGAACGCCAAGAGTATGTTCAGACATGTGCAAACCTCATTTATCAGGGAATTACAGGAAGACGCCGATGCTGATCACCAGGGTGATGAACACGGTCAGGATCGCCAGCAAGGGCCAGATGAATACCAGCCAGCGGTCATAGGAGACCCGACCTATGGCCAGACCGCCGATCACCACCGCGAAAGTCGGGTTGATCAGATTCACCAGGCCGTTGGCTGATTGATAGGCAGTCACAACTAGGTCGCGACTGACATTGGCAAAGTCCGCCAGGGGAGCAAGAATGGGCATCGACAGTACGGCAAGGCCGGATGACGAAGGCACCAGGAAACTCATGCCCGTCTCGATCCAGAACATCAGGTTGATGAACCCCAGTTCCGACATGTCGCCCAGGCGCATTTCAGCGCTGTGCAGAATCGTATCGGCAATCATGCCCTGTTCCATGATGACCACGATGCCTCGCGCCAAACCAACGACCAGAGCCACGCCAAGCAGATCACGGGCACCGTCGACGAAGGTGCCCGTCAGCCTCTTCTCGCCCAAACGGGCGACAAGGCCAACGACGATGGCGGCGCCCAGGAACAGCGCGCCCATCTTGTCCATCCACCAGTCCTGGGAGGAAACACCCCAGATCATGACCACGAAGGTCAGGGCGAAGATCACTAGCACGAGTTTCTGGGTCAGGTTCAGCTTGACGTCATCCAGATCGTCATGCCCCTGTAGAAACAACTTGCGGTGGGCATCGCGCTGTTTGGCCACGACGGAACGCGAAGGGTCGGCCTTGACCCGTTTGGCATAGCGCATCACGTAGGCGGCACAGATCACCAACCCACCGATCAGCAGCACCAGGCGCAGTACCAGCCCGTCGGTAAAGGGAATGTGGCCCGCATTGGAAGCGATGACGGTGGCAAAGGGATTGATGGTCGAGCCCAATACCCCAATGCCTGCGCCGATCAGGATCACCGCAACCCCGGTCACCGCATCGTAGCCGGCGGCAATGATGATCGGGATCAGGATGACATAGAACGCCAGGGTCTCTTCGGCCATGCCATAGGTCGTGCCGCCAAGGGCGAAGAGGGTCATCAGGATCGGGATCATCCAGATCTCTCGGCCTTCCAACCGCTGCATTGCGCTGCGGATGCCGGTGTCGATCGCGCCGGTGGCATTCACTACGCCCAGGAAACCACCGAGAAACAGTATGAACAGCGCTACATCCACGGCGTTGGCGACATAGCTGTCCGGGTCATAAAAACCCGCAGTGGGCGCCAGCATGATGTCCATGAAACCCTGGGGGCTGGGCTCGACCACCTGGTAAGTGCCCGGCACAGCCACCTCGCGGCCGACCTCTTCATTCATGACCCGTTCATACTTTCCAGCGGGAATGACCCAGGTCAGCGCAGCAATCAGGACGATCAGCAAAAGCAGGATGGTATAAGCCGTTGGAAAGCAGCTTGTCAGATTCTGCTCTAGGTTTTGCGCGAAAGCGTTTTCTTCAGCCATTGTGGCTTTCCTCTCCGTGAGCCTCACTGAGGACTGCGATTGCGAAGCGAGTGTTATGACGTTCAGTCGATAAGTCGGTACTGATCATTCCCCACTGAAGGTAGACGGCGCAAAACAACCGTCCAGTCGTTTGTTTGTAGGGAGGGCGATAAATGGCTTGGAGTTGACATGGGTCTATCTGCTGGGCAAAAAATGCACAGGCGGAGACCTGCGATGCATTCCGATTCGCCCTGAGCAGGGCGAAGAAGTTGCCTTCGGCCGGTCCGGGGCAGGCCGAGGCCGTGTACGGATCAAAGGTATGGTTGAGGGGAGAAGACTGTCTCAGACAAGCTGCCCGCGCATCCGCTGGCGGAGGGCATTGACGGCAGCCCGGCGAACAATAGGGCGGTGTATCACGGCCTGCTTCAGCTAACTGGAGCGGGCAACGCTCTCTGGGAAGCCACGGTTATCAGCGCGACCGGCTTGTCCTAGAGCTTCACGTTGTTGCGCCTCGCTCTAGCGCTGATCTGGGAGGTAAGCGAACGCGCGGAGCACATGCCAGCTCAGGGGTAGTGGGCGCCGATGAGTCACGGGCGGAAGATAAGAAGCGCGCCTCCCCCGCTCCACCGGCCACGCAGATCCCATCTGGTCCCACCAGGCGGATCAACGACGCTATCCGAAATCCAGAACAGCTCTTGAGAATGATGGATACATGCTCGCGATGTTGGGACATAGCGGAGTTGATGTTGATGGTACGGCGCAACGAGGCTGCAAAGGTTTCGGTGGTATTCTTTCTTGTTCCGCCTTGTGCCGCGTTGTTTGCCTTGCTGCTGGGTGAAGCAATGCCGGCGCTGGCTTGGTCTGGAGTGATGGTGGCTGCGC
>JASDSW010000032.1:0-25021 GCA_041441555.1 Aeromonadaceae bacterium | reverse complement strand
GGCACTGTCGTGACGCTGAGCGGCAGCGGTTCATCCGATTCGGATGGCTCGATCGCCAGCTACAAGTGGAGTACGGGGGCGACGACCGCTGCCATCAACCTGACGGTCAACGCCACTCAGACGGTGACCCTGACGGTCACGGACAACAGGGGCGCCAGCAGCTCGACCTCGGTGACGCTGACCGTAGCGGCCAACCAGGCGCCGGTGGCCAGCATCTCGCCGGCCAGCCAGACCGTGGCCAAGGGAACCGTGGTCAACCTGAGTGCCGCCGGTTCGACCGATAGCGATGGTTCGATTGCCAGCTATCAGTGGAGCACGGGGGCTACCACGGCCAGCATCGCGGTGACGGTCAATCAGACCCAAACCGTCAGCGTGACGGTCACCGATAATCAGGGGGCCACCGCGACGGCCTCGGTGACTCTGACGGTTCCGGCCAACCAGGCGCCGGTAGCCAGCATCTCGCCGGCCAGCCAGACCGTGGCCAAGGGAACCGTGGTCAACCTGAGTGCCGCAGGCTCGACCGATAGCGATGGCTCCATCGCCAGCTATCTGTGGAGTACCGGTGCCACCACGGCCAACATCGCGGTCACGGTGAACGAGACCCAGACGGTCAGTGTCACGGTCACCGACAATCAGGGCGCCACGGCGAAAGCCTCGGTAACCCTGACGGTGCCGGGTACCAACTACAGCCATAATTTCAGCCAGTTGTATTTCCGTGGCACCCCGAACAGCTGGGGCAAGACGGCGATGACCCTGGTGGCTGACAATACCTGGCAGACCTCGGTGGCCTTCACCGGCGCCGGGGATAGCAGCGGTGCGCAACGCTTCAAGTTCGACACCGTGGGGGATTGGAGCACCAACTATGGCGACAGCAACAAGGATGGTCTCCTCGACAAGAGTGGCAGTGATATCTACACCACCACGGTGGCGACTTGCCTGGTGACGGTGAACGATGCGACCTTGACCTACAAGCTGGCCTGTCCGGCGGCTCCGGTGGTCACGCTGACCCCGAGCAGCAGCTCGATCCGTCCTGGTAGCAGCGTCACCTTCACGGCGGCGGCAACGGACAGCGATGGCACCGTGCAGAGCTATCTGTGGGATACCGGGGAAACAGGGAGCACCCTGACCCGGACCTTCAATACCGCAGGGACCTATACGGTCAAGGTGACGGTCACCGACAACTCGGGTCTGAGCAGCAGCGCCACGGCGACTGTGGTGGTCAAGGCCAGTTTCGATCAGACCTTCAGCCAGCTCTACTTCCGCGGCACGCCCAACAGCTGGGGATCCACCGCCATGACACTGGTGGCGGATCACACCTGGCAGACGGTGGTGAACTTCACCGGCAACGGGGATAGCAACGGCAAGCAGCGCTTCAAGTTTGACCTCAAGGGGGATTGGACCACCAACTACGGGGATAGCAATGCCGATGGCACCGCGAACCTCAGTGGCTCCGATATCTATACCACGGCCGTGGGCAGCTATCTGGTGACCTTCAACGACAGCACCCTGGTCTATAGCGTCAAGGCCCAGTAAGTCGTTCTAGGCTCCTCGGCTATCCTAGGTCCATGCCCCTACCGCGTCGCGGTGGGGGCATTTTTTTGCGCCGTTTTCGAGTGACGTTGGCCTTCGCCTTCGGTGCCGATCGCGTTGATTCACAACGGTGCTCCGGCACCGAGGCATAAAAAACGCCCGGCTGGCCGGGCGTCTTGGGATTGAGCGAATGGATCGCGATGCGGTTTAGGCGCTTTCGGAGACCGGGAATTGACGATCCAGCATGATGTACAACGCCAGTGCCAGACTGCCTTCACCGAAGAAGCGTTTGACGCCATCCAGATCCTCGACGGTAACGGCCTGATAGCTCTTCTCTTCATCATCGATGAGGGTCATGCGTTGGCAGACGTACTTGTTGGTCCGGGTCTGGAACAGCTTGAGGTAGGCCAGGCGGCGATTGTCCTTCACGTGACGCTCTTCCACATTGCAGATCTGCCAGCCGAGGAAGATGATGTCGCGGCCGTTATCCCGGGTCACCGTCTGCTCTTCCGGCTCGGCGGTCAGGCTGCTGCACAGATCCGCCCGCTCCTTGATGATGGCGTTGGCATGATCCTGTTCACTGACGGTGTTTAGCGTGCCGTGCTGCGGGGTCTGCCCCAATAGCTGTTTGGCCTTATCCCACAAACTCATATGTGCCTCCTTACATCAGCACAATCGATGACGTACAGACGTAGTTAACCTATTGATGAAAGAGATGTTAACCGCTTACAGGTACGGGAAACGCGATCAGCGTCGAAAGTGCGAAAAACAGACAGGGGATTCTGGTTAATTCATGTAAAGGGCGCCTTGCGGCGCCCTTCGGTCGGGAGGGGTCAGCCCTTGTTCAGGCCATTGTTGACGTCGATCAGGTCTTGCTCCTGCAGGTTGCCGGCAGTCTGCTTGAGCTGCAGCAGCTTGAGGATGTAGCCATAACGAGCGGCGGAGAGCTGTTGCTTGGCCGAGTAGAGCTTGCGCGTGGCATCGAGCAGATCGACGATGGTCCGGGTGCCGACCTCATAACCGGCTCGAGTGGCGGTCAGGGCGCTCTCGGCCGAGATCACCGACTGCTGGTAGGCGCGAACCGAGCCGATGGCCCCGGTCACGTCGTTGTAGTTCCGATAGAGATCGGCCTGGATGCTGCGATGACTCTTCTCCAGCGCCTCACTGGCGGCGACATAGTTAAATTGTGCCTGCTTGACGCGGGAGTCGACGGCGCCACCCTGATAGAGCGGCAGATTGAACTTGAAGCCGATGGTGCCGGAGTTCAGGGTGCCATCATCGTAGCCGGTGCCGCTGTTCTTGTAGTCGGTATAGGTGCTGCCCAGATTGGCGCCCAGATCCAGCGTCGGTTCATGGCCGGTCTTGGCCAGATCGATCTGCTGCTTGGCAATGTCTTTGGCGATGCGTTGTTGATGCAGTTGCAGGTTGCCCTCTTCGGCCAGTTTCATCCAGCTGTCCGAGGAGCTGCTCAAGGCCGCCGGGGTGAATCGTTCGGTGTCCAGCAGATCCAGCTGCTTGTGCTCGGAGCCGGTCAGCTGACGCAGACTCTCATAGCTGTTGGCCAGGTTGTTTTCGGCAACGATGACATCGGCGCTGGCCAGGTCGTAGGCGGCTTTGGCTTCATGCACATCGGTGATGGCAGTCATGCCGACGTTGTAGCGTTGCTGGGTTTCGTCCAACTGACGCTTGAGTGCTTCCAGGTTGGCGTTGGCATATTCCAGGGTGTCTTTGGCCGAGAGGACCGAAAAGTAGGCATCGGCCGTTCGTACGATCAGCGACTGCTTCTCGTAGTTGTAACTGACGTCAGTCTGCGTGGCCTGTTTCGCGGTGATATCTGAGTTGATCCAGTTGCTACGACGATAGATGGATTGTGACAATCCCAGCGAGGCGCCGGCAGTTCCTGCAGTTTGCTTATCGTCCTGATTGGTCTTCTGATAGTTCAGATCGGCCCCCAGGTTGATCTGCGGCAAGTCGGCGGCCTGGGCCTCATTGATCTTCTCGAACGCGGCGTCCCGCTGCGCCTTGGCTTCCAACAGCTGGGGATCTTTCTCCTGAGCCTGCTGGTAGATCTCGAGCAGGTTCTCGGCGCCGGCCGTGCCGCAGAGGCTGAGGGAAATAAAGAGGGTCAAGAGACGTTTGTTCATAGGATTAGCTTCTCCAAAAATCGCAGGTGTTGAGCATCGGGGCGATTGGACTGAATTCTGGGCTGCAGGCCGCTGTGGGTTAACTGCTCACAGTGTAAGGAAAAGTTGGCGAAGAAACAGCCCTATAGCCGTGAGTGGGCGAAAAAAGCCAATCCCGACTTACCATTTCCCCGCCGTAAAGGTTAACCTGCCTGCCGCACCGATTTTGCCTCATCAGTCCATTGGTTTCATCGGCGGTGCCATAGGAGTTCTGTATGTCATCTTCTTCATTAGAGTCTGGTTCATTGTTTACGGCGACGGATGTTGAAATCCTGCGTCAGGAGACCTGCTTCCAGGGGTTCTTTCGCATGAATCGCTATACCCTGCGTCATAAGCTGTTTGCCGGTGGCTGGTGTACCCCCATCACGCGCGAGCTGTTCGAGCGGGGCCATGCGGCGGCCATGCTGCCCTATGATCCGCGTCGCGACGAAGTGGTGCTGCTCGAGCAGTTTCGCATCGGCGCCGTGGATGGCCAGCGCTCCCCCTGGTTGCTGGAGATGGTGGCCGGCATCATAGAGCCGGGCGAGGCCTCTGCCGAGGTGATCCGTCGCGAGGCCGAGGAGGAGGCCGGACTCGAGGTGGCGCGCAGCCAGTTTGCCCTGAGTTATCTGGTCAGCCCGGGCGGAACCACGGAGCGTATCGATGTGTTTGTCGGTGAGGTGGACAGCTCACTGGCCTCGGGCCTGCATGGTCTCGCCGAGGAGGGGGAGGATATCCGCGTCCACGTGGTCTCCCGGGAGCAGGCTTATGCCTGGGTGGAGTCCGGTCGCATCGATAACGCCGCCACCGTCATCGCCTTGCAATGGTTGCAATTGCATCTGGAACAGCTGCGGCAAGCCTGGTCCCTGCCGTCGGAGAAAGCATGATCGGGCTCAAAAAGCGCCATGTTCCCGATCTGGCCAATCTGCACCGAGTTTGCGAAACCAACTACATGGGGCTAATGAAATTATTGCCCCCAAGTGCCTTCGAAACTCAAGGTTATGCGTTCAGTGCCGCGGATGGCCTGAGTTTTCATCTTCGGGTACTCGAAGAGAGCCGATTTACGACGTTACTTGAAGTAGCGCAAAATAATGAAAACTTACCACAATATCTGAGGGCGTATTTGCAGGTGCGCCTGTATCATGACGCCCGCATGGCCGAAGTGTGTGTCAGTCAGCAGATTTCACGCCTGCAGCCTAGTTATCATTATCCAAACGAGAAGATGCATCACAGAGACGAAAAAGAGCAGTGCAATCACTTTCTGGCGGAGTGGCTGCGTTTTTGTCTGGCCCATGGCTACGGTGCCTTTGAATTTATCCCAGATTAATCACGACGAAGAAAATAGCCCAATTGGATACCGTCTCTCTCTCTGTCGGCAGCGGCGAGCAACCGATTCGCCTGCTCCAGATCACGGATACCCACCTCTTTGCGCAGGCAGACGGACAGCTATTGGGTATTCGTACCGCAGACAGCCTGGCGGCTGTGCTGGCGGCTATTCAGGCCCAGGCCGAACCCTATGATCTGGTGTTGGCGACCGGCGATCTGTCGCAGGATTACAGCACCGACTCCTATCGTCGTTTTGCCGAGATGACTCGCCCCTTGCAGCGCCCCATCTTCTGGTTGCCGGGCAATCATGATGATGGCCCGCTGATGCGCCGCGTGATGCCCGATTTCGGCATCAGCAATGCGCAGCAGATCCTGCTGGAAGGGTGGCAGATCATCATGCTCGATACCCAGGTCTACAGCGTGCCGCACGGTTGGCTCAAACCCGAGCAGATGAGCTTTCTCGAACAGTGTCTGAATGAACAGCCCGATCGTTACACCCTGGTCTGTCTGCACCACAACACCTTCCCGGTCGGCAGCACCTGGCTCGATCAGCACGATCTGAAGAATGGTCCCGACCTGCTGGCGTTGATCGCCCGTTTCCCGAATGTGCGTCTGGTGCTCTGTGGCCATGTCCATCAGGAGACCGATCTGCTGCATGAGGGCGTCCGTTTCATCTCATCGCCCTCGACCTGCATCCAGTTTGAGCCCCTGAGCCGGGATTTCGGCCTAGATAGCAAGGGGCCGGGTTGGCGTTACCTGCAGCTGTATGCCGATGGGCGCATCGAGACTCAGGTGCACCGCCTGCCCGCCGGTTGCTACATTCCGGATGGGGCCGCAGGCGGCTACTGATGACGCAGGCAACCCTCGTCTATCTGCACGGTTTTCTCTCCTCGGGTGGTTCGGCCAAGGCGGCGCAGTTAGCAACCTACCTGGCGGCCGAACGCCCCGATATTCGCTACCTACGGCCGACACTGCCGGATACCCCCGATGAGGCGTGGGCCGCGGTCTGTGACTGTCTCGAACCCTGTCTGGCGCATGGCCCGGTCGGGGTGATTGGCAGCTCGCTGGGCGGTTTTTGGGCCACCTGTGCCGCCGAGCGGTTTGCCGTGCCGGCGGTGGTGGTGAACCCGGCGGTGCATCCGCAACAACTGCTGCACCACTTTCTCGGTGAGCAGCGCAACCCCTATAGCGGCCGCTCTTTCACCCTGGTGCCCGAACACATGCAGGTGCTGGCGGCACTGGATCACCCAACGCTGGCCCATCCGGAACGTTTCTGGTTATTGCAGCAAAGTGGCGATGAGGTGCTCGATTATCGCGTCGCCGTCGACTATTACCGGGCGGGGCGTGTTACCCTCGAGGCCGGAGGCAACCACGCCTTCAGCGGATTTGAGCGTCACTGTCCGGAAATTGTAAGATTCCTCCAACTTTAATATCAGCAGAAGTCCCGACATGAGCAGCAGCAACTATCAGGCAGATGCCATTGAGGTCTTAAAAGGCCTCGAGCCGGTGCGCCGTCGTCCCGGCATGTATACCGATACCAGCCGTCCGAACCACTTGGGACAGGAGGTCATCGACAACAGCGTGGATGAGGCGCTGGCCGGTCACGCGCGCGCCATTCAGGTGATCCTGTATGAGGATCAGTCGCTGGAAGTGATCGACGATGGTCGCGGCATGCCGGTGGATATCCACCCGGAAGAGGGGGTGCCAGCCATCGAGCTCATCTTCTGCAAGCTGCACGCCGGGGGGAAATTTTCCGGCAAGAACTATCAATTCTCCGGTGGTCTGCATGGCGTAGGCATCTCTGTGGTCAACGCCCTGTCGACCCGGGTCGAGGTGACAGTCAAGCGCGATGGCCAGGTCTACGAGATGGCATTCGAAAATGGTGACAAGGCCTCGGAGCTGGCGATCACCGGCACCTGTGGTCGTCGGGTCAGCGGTACCCGGGTGCGCTTCTGGCCGGATGCCGGCTATTTCGATTCACCGAAATTCTCGGTGTCGCGCCTGGTGCACCTGCTCAAGGCCAAGGCGGTACTCTGCCCGGGGCTCACCATCAGCTTCGAGGACAAACAAAGTGGCGAGAGCCAGAGCTGGTGCTATCAGGATGGCCTGCGCGACTATCTGATCGATACCGTCAAGGAGTCGGTCTGTCTGCCGGAACAGCCGTTCACCGGCTCCCTGAGCACCGACCACTCGGCCATCGACTGGGCACTGTGCTGGCTGCCGGAAGGGGGCGAAGGGCTGGCCGAGTCTTACGTCAACCTGATCCCGACCATCCAGGGGGGGACGCACGTCAACGGCCTGCGTCAGGGGCTGCTGGATGCCATGCGCGAGTTTTGTGAGCTGCGTAACCTGTTGCCGCGCGGGCTGAAACTGACCCCGGAAGATATCTGGGATCGCTGCGCCTATATATTGTCGGTCAAGATCCAGGATCCGCAGTTTGCTGGCCAAACCAAGGAGCGTCTCTCCTCCCGTCAGTGTGTCGCCTTCGTCTCCGGGGTGGTCAAGGATGCCTTCAGCCTGTGGCTCAACGTCAACATCGAGCTGGGTACCCAGCTGGCCGAGATGTGCATCAGCAGCGCCCAGAAGCGTCTGCGGGCCGCCAAGACGGTGGTGCGCAAGAAGGTGACCCAGGGGCCGGCGCTGCCGGGCAAGCTGACCGATTGTGCCTGTTCCGATCCGATGCAGGGCGAGTTATTCCTGGTGGAAGGGGATTCGGCCGGTGGCAGTGCCAAGCAGGCGCGAGATCGCGAGTTTCAGGCCATCATGCCGCTGCGTGGCAAGATCCTGAACACCTGGGAGGTGGATGCCTCCGAGGTGCTGGCCTCCGACGAGGTGCACAACATCTCCATCGCCATCGGTCTGGATCCGGATTCGGACGATCTCTCCGAACTACGCTACGGCAAGGTCTGCATCCTCGCCGATGCCGATTCGGATGGTCTGCACATCGCCACCCTGCTCTGCGCCCTGTTCGTCAAACACTTCCGCCCGCTGGTGATGCGCGGCCATGTCTATGTGGCGATGCCGCCCCTCTACCGCATCGATCTGGGCAAGGAGGTCTACTATGCCCTCGACGAAAGTGAGAAGGAGGGGGTGCTCGAGCGCCTCAAGGCTGAAAAGAAACGCGGCGCCATCCAGGTCACCCGCTTCAAGGGGCTCGGTGAGATGAACCCCAAGCAGTTGCGGGAAACCACCATGGATCCCAATACTCGCCGTCTGGTGCAGCTGACCCTGGAGGAAGGTGACGACACGCTGCAGATCATGGACATGCTGCTGGCCAAGAAGCGGGCGGGGGATCGCCGCGAGTGGCTCGAAGAGAAGGGCAACCTCGCCGAGGTGATCTGACGGCGGCATGTTTGACCCCTGATAAAAAGGCCCGACAGTGCTCTGTCGGGCTTTTTTGTGGCCGGTGATGCAGACCTGGAGGCCGAGCCTCTCTTCGTGGCTGCCGCCGAGAATGTTTCCACGTTGGGCTCGCCCGTTCGGCACTCGGCTTTTCGGGCAAACCGCGACCGATGGCACCATTTGTTTGGGCAAAAACTGCCCTTGGGTTTATAATCCGCGGCCAAATTCGTCATAGCCAGTTTACGGGACGTCTCCATGTCTGAGTTTCTGAACGAAGTCGGCAAGCGCCGCACCTTCGCCATCATTTCACACCCCGATGCGGGTAAGACCACCATCACCGAGAAGGTGTTGCTGTTCGGAAACGCGATCCAACGTGCCGGTACCGTCAAGGGGCGTGGCTCGGGTCAACATGCCAAATCCGACTGGATGGAGATGGAGAAGGAGCGGGGCATCTCGGTCACCACCTCCGTCATGCAGTTCCCCTATAACGATTGTCTGGTCAACCTGCTGGATACCCCGGGTCACGAGGACTTCTCCGAAGATACCTACCGTACCCTGACTGCCGTCGACTGCTGCCTGATGGTCATCGATGCGGCCAAGGGGGTTGAAGACAGAACCCGCAAGCTGATGGAAGTCACCCGGCTGCGCGATACACCGATCCTCACCTTCATGAACAAGCTGGATCGTGAAATCCGCGATCCCATGGAGTTGCTGGACGAGGTTGAGAACGAGCTGAAGATCAAGTGCGCGCCCATCACCTGGCCGATTGGCTGCGGCAAGCTGTTCAAAGGGGTCTATCACCTCTACAAGGATGAGATTTATCTCTACCAGTCTGGTCAAGGTCATACCATCCAGGAGAAGCGAGTCATCAAGGGACTCGACAATCCTGAGCTCGACAAGGCGGTGGGTGAGGATCTGATTGATCAGCTGCGCGAAGAGCTGGAGCTGGTGCAGGGGGCTTCGCATACCTTCGAGCAGGAGGCCTTCCTCAAGGGCGAGATGACGCCGGTCTTCTTTGGTACCGCCTTGGGTAACTTCGGTGTGGATCAGATGCTGGACGGTCTGACCGAATGGGCGCCGTCGCCGATGCCACGGCAGAGCGACAGCCGCATCGTCGAGGCGAGCGAAGAGAAGTTCTCCGGTTTCGTCTTCAAGATCCAGGCAAACATGGATCCCAAGCACCGTGACCGGATCGCCTTCATGCGCGTGGTCTCCGGCAAGTACGAAAAGGGGATGAAGATGCGCCATGTGCGCATTGGCAAGGATGTGAATATCTCCGATGCCGTGACCTTCATGGCCGGGGATCGCGAGCAGGCCGAAGAGGCCTACCCGGGCGATATCATCGGCCTGCACAACCACGGCACCATCCAGATCGGCGATACCTTCACCCAGGGTGAGAACATGCGTTTCACCGGCATCCCGAATTTTGCACCGGAACTGTTCCGCCGCATCCGCCTGCGCGATCCGCTCAAGCAGAAGCAACTGCTCAAGGGGCTGGTGCAGCTCTCCGAAGAGGGGGCCGTGCAGGTGTTCCGTCCCATCGAGAACAACGATCTCATCGTCGGGGCGGTCGGGGTGCTGCAGTTTGACGTGGTGGTCTCGCGTCTGAAGAGCGAATACAACGTCGAGGCGATCTACGAGCCGATTAACGTCAGCACGGCGCGCTGGGTCGAGTGTCAGGATCCGAAGAAGCTGGACGAGTTCGAGCGCAAGTGTGCCATCAACCTAGCGCTGGATGGCGGTGACAACCTCACCTACATAGCGCCGACCATGGTCAACCTGAACCTGACCATGGAACGCCACCCGGATGTGAAGTTCCACAAGACCCGCGAACACTAAGACGCGTCCAGTCATCGAGCTTCTCATCATCGAAAAGGCTGCCAACCGGCAGCCTTTTTCTTTACGCGACACCGATTTTTTGATGGGTGCTTGTGTATGGAAATTTAATAAATGGATTCACTTGGCCGTTTAATAAAAAATGATTTGGTTCTATCTCGGCAAATAGCAAACGTTTGCTGGTAATCGATAGCTGCTTGTCACACTCGGATACAATCGTTTTATTGGGTTGTGATACAATCGCCGCCGCCGAAAAATAGGTTTAAGAAAAACGTTTTACTGAAATAACAATGGATTAGGATGAGACTTGTCCGGCGTAACGCTCCAAAATGTCGCGTGGCGAATTTCAGAGATAACTATTTTGGTGCATGACGCCAAGATGAGAAATAAAACGTTTTTCTGATGAAATAGAATTATTTAACGATAAACAATGTGATGGCTGGCTAATTTTAAATCTGGCCGCCAATTACTATGAGCCGTCCTCCCAATTAATTAAAACAGGTCTACGGAAATGGCATATCTACATTTTGTGATTGGTCTTGTAACAGTATTGGTGTTAGCCCTGCTGGTGAACCTCAAGGGGTGGCGCAAGATCAAGATGCGCTTCATCGTGCAGTTGTTGGTAGTTGAACTGGCCCTGGCCTGGTTCATGTTGAACTCGCAAGTGGGTTTGACGGTGATCGGCGGCTTCGCCGGTGCGTTCAATAAGCTGTTGGAGTTCGCCGGCGAAGGGACCAACTTCGTGTTTGGCGGCTTGCTCAACGATCAATCCTTCAACTTCTTCTTGAAGGTCTTGATGCCCATCGTCTTCATCTCGGTGCTGATCGGCATCCTGCAGTACATCCGTCTGCTGCCGCTGATCATTCGGGGCATCGGTACCCTGCTGGCCAAGATCAACGGCATGGGCAAGCTGGAATCCTTCAACGCGGTCAGCTCGATGATCGTCGGTCAATCCGAAAACTTCATCGCCATCAAGAAGATACTGCCTCATATCAATGAGAAGCAGATGTACAACTTGTCGGCCACCGCCATGTCCACCGTCTCCATGTCCATCGTCGGCTCCTACATGCAGATGATCGAGCCGCGTTATGTGGTGGCGGCCCTGGTGCTCAACATGTTCAGTACCTTCATCGTGCTCTCCATCATCAACCCCTACGAGCCCGATGACAGCATCACCGATGCCGTCAAGCTGGCCGATGGCGATGAGCACCATACCCCCAAGCGCGAGAATTTCTTCGAGATGCTGGCCGAATACATCATGGCGGGCTTCACCGTCGCGGTGATCGTCTCGGCGATGCTGATTGGTTTCATCGCGCTGATCGCCATGATCAACTATCTGTTCGATGCCCTGTTCGGCATGAACTTCCAGCACGTCATGGGTTACATCTTCTACCCAATCGCCTGGTTGCTGGGGATCCCGGGTAGCGAGGCCATGCAGGCCGGTAGCATCATGGCCACCAAGCTGGTGACCAACGAGTTCGTCGCCATGATGGACTTGGGCAAGATGGCCGCTGGCTTGTCACCGCGCACCCTGGGCATGCTCTCCGTGTTCCTGGTCTCGTTTGCCAACTTCAGCTCCATCGGCATCATCGCCGGTGCGGTCAAGGCGCTGAACGAAGAGAAGGGCAACATGGTGTCGCGTGCCGGCCTCAAGCTGGTTTACGGCTCGACCCTGGTCAGTCTGCTCTCGGCAGTGGTTGCCGGTGTCATGCTCTAAGGCGTCCTGCTGGTATCATCAAGGGCTTCCCGCGGGAGGCCCTTTTGTCGTGAGCCCCTTTTGCCGTGAGCTATCCAGCAGCTTGCCAGCGGCGCGCTGGTCAAAATCCACCGTCCGGTTAGCCTGAATGGTGGAATGTTTTCGAGGAGCCCCGATGCTGACCGATACCCACGTTCATCTGGATCTGGACGAGTTTGCCGCCGATCTGCCCGAAGTCTTGCGTTGTAGCCAGGCGGTGGGGGTGGCGCGCTGGATAGTGCCGGCCATCCGCTCGGCCCACTGGTCGCGACTGGCCGCGCTGCACGATGAAATTCCCGACCTTTCGTATGCGCTGGGACTGCATCCCTGGTTTCTGGGGGATGAGTCTGAGCAGGTACTGGACGCTCTGGCCCTGCTGTTGCGGCAGCGTCCGGCCGGGCTGGTGGCGGTGGGGGAGTGCGGGCTGGATGGCGCCATCGATGTGCCGTTGGCCCGGCAGTTGCCCTGGTTCGAGCGGCAAATTCAGCTGGCCGATGAGTGCAATCTGCCGCTGATCGTCCACGCTCGCCGCTGTTACAACGAGGTGTTGGCGCTATTGAGTCGCTATCGTCCGCGCGCCGGTGGGGTGCTGCATGGCTTCTC
Source organism: Aeromonadaceae bacterium (assembly GCA_041441555.1). Taxonomy (GTDB): domain Bacteria; phylum Pseudomonadota; class Gammaproteobacteria; order Enterobacterales; family Aeromonadaceae; genus Pseudaeromonas. Next base: position 12,487 of record JASDSW010000032.1, on the reverse strand, counting down.
CGGCTCGCGGCAGCAGGCGCAGCAGTTCTGGGCGCTGGGTTTCTATCTGGGCATCGGCGGCACCATCAGCTACGAAAGGGCGCAGAAGACGCGGCGGGCGGTGGCGGCGTTGCCGCTGGAGGCGTTGCTGCTGGAGACCGACAGTCCGAGCATGCCGCTGGCCGGTTATCAGGGCGAGCGCAATGAGCCCGCCCGCTTAATCGAGGTGTTGCAGCAACTGGCGGCGCTGCGTCAGCAGCCGGTCGAGGCGCTGACGGCTGGCTTGGAGGCCAATGTGGAGCGGCTGTTTTTTGCGGCGCCTTGACCCCGGATGCGGCCCGTTTGCGCAAAAGCGTTTGCCTTCTCACTCTGGGTCGGCACGCTTGGGTACTATGACCTGGTCCACTGGGCTGGGTTCTTGGAGCCACGATTCCAACCCGTGATGGACGACGCCACAGCTTGCTGTGGCGTTGATGTTTCTGGCGCCAGAAAAGCGTTTGCGCCGCCAGAGGTCGGGTTTGATTTGTGCACGAGGTGCTCGATGAATGAAGTGATGATGTCCCTGCTGGCGGGTGGTGCCGTCGGTCTGCTGTTCGCTTTTTTGAAGTTACCGATCCCGGCGCCTCCGGTGCTCTCCGGCATCATGGGGATTGTCGGGGTCTATTTGGGAGCCCAAGCCTATCATTGGCTGTTGGCGCGTCTGTTCTCTTGAGGGGCAGGCGGCACCGGGCCACTGTTCAACCCTGAATTGGAGTTAGCGATGAGTGATTTGCAACAAGCCGCCCAACGGGCGCTGAATCTGATGGATCTGACCACCCTGAATGACGACGACACCGATGCCAAGGTCATCGCCCTGTGTCATCAGGCCAAGAGTCCGGCCGGTTTGACCGCGGCGGTTTGCGTCTATCCGCGCTTCATCCCGATCGCCCGCAAGACCCTGAGCGCCATCGGCGCCGGCGCGGTGCGTATTGCTACCGTCACCAACTTCCCCCACGGCAACGACGACATCGCCATCGCCGTGGCCGAGACCCGCGCCGCTGTGGCCTATGGTGCCGACGAAGTGGATGTGGTGTTCCCGTACCGAGCCCTGATGGCCGGCAACGAGCAGGTGGGTTTCGAGCTGGTCAAGGCGTGCAAGGCGGCCTGTGGCGAGGGGGTGTTGCTCAAGGTGATCATCGAAAGCGGTGAGCTCAAGAGCGATAGCCTGATCCGTCGCGCCTCCGAGCTGGCCATTGACGCCGGCGCCGATTTCATCAAGACCTCCACCGGCAAGGTGCCGGTCAATGCCACCCTTGAGGCGACCCATACCATGTTGACCGTGATCCAGACCAAGAACCGGGCGGTCGGTTTCAAGGCGGCCGGTGGCGTCAAGGATGCGGCCAAGGCGGCCGAGTACCTGCACCTGGCGGCCGAGATCCTGGGCGAGGAGTGGATCTGTGCTCGCACCTTCCGCTTCGGCGCCTCCAGCCTGCTGGCCAGTCTGCTGGAGACGCTGGGCCACGGCGCAGCGCCCAAGAGCAGCGGCGGTTATTGATCGATGACTAGGGGGCCCGATGAGGGGCTAACCCGGATGATAACGACAAGCCGGTGATGACGGGCCTGAACCGCACCCGGTTTGCACCAACAAGACTACGGAATCAAGACTCGAGAGGTGTGCCATGTTTCTTCCTCAGGAGATCATTCGTCACAAGCGCGACGGCCAGGAGCTATCGGCCAATGAGATCCGCGCCTTCATTCAAGGAGTCACCGACGAGAGCGTCAGCGAGGGGCAGATCGCGGCCCTGGCGATGGCTGTCTACTTCAACGACATGACCATGGCTGAACGCATCGCCTTGACCTGTGCCATGCGCGACTCCGGCTCCGTGCTGGATTGGTCCGGGCTCTCGCTCGGTGGCCCCATCGTCGATAAGCACTCCACCGGTGGGGTCGGCGATGTCACCTCGCTGATGCTGGGGCCTCTGGTGGCCGCCTGTGGTGGCTTCGTGCCGATGATCTCGGGTCGTGGCCTGGGTCATACCGGCGGCACCCTGGATAAGCTCGACGCCATCCCCGGCTATCAGACCGCGCCTTCCACCGAGCTGTTGCTGCGGGTGGTTCAGGAGGTCGGGGTCGCCATCATCGGGCAGACCGGTGATCTGGCGCCGGCCGATAAGCGCATCTATGCCACGCGCGATGTGACGGCCACCGTCGAGGCCATTCCGCTCATCACCGCCTCGATTCTGTCCAAGAAGCTGGCGGCCGGTCTGCAGGCTCTGGTGATGGATGTGAAGGTTGGCTCCGGCGCCTTCATGCCGACGGCCGAGAAGTCGGCCGAGCTGGCGCGCAGCATAGTGGCGGTGGCCAACGGGGCGGGTTGCCGGACCTCGGCGCTCTTGACCGACATGAGCCAGCCGCTGGCCTCCTGCGCCGGCAACGCGCTGGAGGTGCGTGAGGCGGTGCGGTACCTGACCGGTGAGTATCGCCACCCGCGTCTGCATGCGGTGACCATGGCGCTGTGTGCCGACATGCTGGTGGCGGCCGGATTGGCCAGCGACGAGTCCCACGCCCTGAGTCGCTTGCAGGCGGCGCTGGAGAGTGGCGCCGCGGCCGACCGTTTTGGCCGCATGGTGGCCGGACTCGGTGGCCCGGCCGATTTCATGAGCCGCTATGAGAGCTATCTGCCCCATGCCGAGCTGGTGCGTCCGGTGCTGGCCGAGCGTAGCGGTTATGTCCAGCAGATGGACACCCGCGCCATCGGCATGGCGGTGGTGGCGCTGGGTGGCGGTCGCCTTCGTGCCAGTGACTCCATCGATTACAGCGTCGGCTTCAGTGACTTTTGTCAGCTGGGGCAGTGGGTTGAGGCGGGGCAACCGCTGGCCGTGGTCCATGCCCGCAGTGATGCGGCGTATCATGAAGCGGCTCAGGCGTTGCGGCAGGCGATTGTGTTAGGGGATGTGGCGCCGGCGGCGCTGCCGGAGGTTTATCGCCGCATCCGGATCGGCGATATTGAGACAGAGGGCCAGTCCCAGGAGAAACAGTCATGAAACGTACCTTTATTCTGATGCTCGACTCGCTGGGCATTGGTGCGACGGCCGATGCCGATCGCTTCGGCGATGTCGGGGCCAACACCCTGGGCCATATCGCCGCCGAGTGTGCCGCCGGTCGCGCCGATATCGAGCGCCAGGGAGCGCTGCAGATCCCCAATCTCACCCGTCTAGGGCTGGCCCATGCCTGCGCCGGGGCCGGTGGCGAGTTCCCGGCCGGGCTTGATGCCAGCGTGGTGCCGCAAGCCGCCTATGGCTACGCCCAGGAGATCTCCTCGGGCAAGGATACCCCGTCGGGCCACTGGGAGATGGCGGGCTCGCCCGTGCTCTTCGATTGGGGCTACTTCACCGCTCACGAGAACAGCTTTCCGCCCGAGCTGCTGGAGACGCTGGTCAGTCAGGCTCAATTGCCAGGCTTCTTGGGCAACTGTCACTCCTCCGGCACCCAGATCCTCGATGAGTTGGGCGAGGAGCACATGCGCAGCGGCAAGCCCATCTTCTACACCTCGGCCGATTCGGTGTTTCAGATCGCCTGCCATGAGGAGACCTTCGGCCTGGAGCGTCTCTATGCCTTGTGCGAGCTGGCCCGCGAGGCGTTGACCGCCGGGGGCTACAACATCGGCCGGGTCATCGCCCGCCCGTTTGTCGGCGACAAGCCGGGTGCCTTTACCCGCACCGGTAATCGTCACGACTATGCGGTTGAGCCGCCGATGCCGACTCTGCTCGACAAGATGAAGGCTGCCGGAGGCCAGGTGATCGCCATCGGCAAGATCTCCGACATCTATGCCGGATGCGGTGTGACCCAAAAGCTCAAGGCGACCGGGCTGACCGAGCTGTGGGATGTCACCCTGCAGCAGTTGGCGTCCGCTCCCGACCACAGCATCATCTTCACCAACTTCGTCGATTTTGATTCGGCCTACGGCCATCGTCGTGACGTGGCGGGCTATGCCCGGGCGCTGGAGTATTTTGACCGCCGTCTGCCCGAACTGCTGAGCCGGCTGGGCGAGGGCGATCTGCTGGTGCTGACTGCCGATCATGGCTGCGATCCGACCTGGCGCGGCACCGATCATACCCGCGAGCATGTGCCGGTCATCGCCTATGGCGCCGCGGTGGCGCCCCGGGCGCTGGGCCTGCGTCAGAGTTTTGCCGATATTGGCCAGAGCATCGCCGCCTATCACGGTCTGCCGAGTCTCGATTACGGCACCAGTTTTTTGTGATGCAAACATGGGGCGACGGCTGCCGGTCGTCGCCTGCCTGATACAAGTGCTACCAGAACCTGAAGGAACAACACAATGCCAACTCCACATATCAATGCCAAAGAGGGTGCTTTTGCCGACGTCGTGCTGATGCCGGGGGATCCGCTGCGTGCCAAATATATCGCCGAAACCTTCCTCGAGGGGGCCGAGCTGGTGACCGATGTGCGCAACATGTTCGGTTACACCGGCAGCTACAAGGGGCGGCGCATCTCCGTGATGGGCCACGGCATGGGGATCCCCTCCTGCTCCATCTACGCCAAGGAGCTGATCACCGAGTATGGGGTCACCACCCTGATCCGCGTCGGCTCCTGCGGCGCGGTGCGCGATGACGTCAACCTGCGCGACGTGGTGATTGGCATGGGGGCCAGCACCGACTCCAAGGTCAACCGCATGCGCTTCAAGGATCACGACTTCGCGGCGCTGGCCGACTTCGGTCTGGTGCGCCATGCGGTCGATGCCGCCAAGGCGCGAGGCATTGAGGTCAAGGTCGGCAACATCTTCTCGGCCGATCTCTTCTACAACCCGGATGTGGTCATGTTCGATGTGATGGAAAAGTACGGCATTCTCGGGGTCGAGATGGAGGCCGCCGGTATCTACGGGGTGGCCGCCGAGTTCGGTGCCAAGGCGCTGACCATCTGTACCGTCTCCGACCACATCAAGCGTCACGAGCAGACCAGCTCCGAGGAGCGTCAGCTCACCTTCAACGACATGATCCTGATCGCGCTGGACTCCGTGCTGCTGGGCGATAAGGCGTAACGGGTCGCGCCGCAAGGCTCGGTTTGCTGCGAAGGGGATGCCAACGGCATCCCCTTTCTCATCTCCGGCGGCTGGCCCGGGCCACCGGGGGAGCTGTGCCTCGCATTCGGCTTGCCTGTTGGCGCGCCGCTCGCTACCCTGAGCCCTCATTTTTGCGTTCAACAGGGAGTCGTTACGCCAGATGCCTTTTTCACACCTTCCCCATGATGTCGCCGCTTGGCCGTCCCAGTTGGCTGCGGCCCCCGTCTACCTCCCTCTGGACGGCGCGTTGACGCCTGCTGCACGTCTGCCGGCCAGTGCCGGTTATCTGGTGCTGATGGGCGAGCAACTGACCCGCGAGCAGGTCGAGCGGGTGATCGCTGAGCTGGCGAGCCGGCAGTTGCGCTGGGCCCTGCTGCCGCCGTTCACCGTCGCCGAGGTGCAGGTGCTGGTGCTGGCGCTGGATCGGCACGAGGCCGAGTTGGCCCTGTGGCTCAAGGCTCAGGAGTGGCCCATCGATGGGGCACATGTGGCCGAGTTGCCCAGCCTCTCGGAACCCGGTCTCATCGTCATGGATATGGACTCCACGGCGATCCAGATCGAGTGTATCGATGAGATTGCCCGTTTGGCCGGGGTCGGTGAGCAGGTCTCGGCGGTGACGGCAGCGGCCATGCAGGGCAAGCTGGAGTTTGCCGACAGTCTGCGTAACCGGGTGGCGCTGCTCAAGGATGCGCCCGTGACCATTCTCGATACCGTGGCGGCCAACATGCCCCTGATGCCGGGGTTGACCCTGCTGGTGGATGGCGCCAAGGCCGCCAACTGGAAGGTGGCAATCGCCTCCGGTGGCTTCACCCGCTTCGCCGGCAAGCTGCAACAGGATCTGGGTCTGGATCACATCGAAGCCAATAATCTGGAGACCGAAGGGAGTGTGCTGACCGGGCGCGTGCTGGGGCGCATCGTCGATGGTCGGGTCAAGGCCGAGACGCTGCAGCAGTTGCGGGAGCGTTTTGCCATTCCGGTGGCGCAGAGTGTGGCCATCGGCGATGGGGCCAACGATCTGCCGATGCTCAAACTGGCCGGGCTCGGGGTGGCGATCCACGCCAAGCCCATCGTGCGCGAACAGGCTCAGGTGGCGATCCGCCAGTTGGATCTGGATGCCGTTCTCTGCCTGTTGCAGGCCGGAACCCGGATCGCCGAGCTGCGGTGAGCCGTCGGGGTTGTCATTCAGTCACATGAAAAAAGGGAGCCGACTCGGCTCCCTTTTTCGTGGGTGGTTCCCGCGCCGTGTAGCCACTAAAGCTTCAGGCGGAACAGGGTGGCCTGGGTGGTATCCATCATGTCGCAGATGCCAATGATGCTCCACAGGCTATCCTCCAGCTGGCGTGCCTTGTGGATGGCGTACTTGGCCACATAGTCGAGCTCGCCGGCGATGAAGTCGATGTCCGGGCGGCCGGTTCGGGACAGGTGCAGGCGGACGGAATAGAAGCGTCCCTGCTGACGAGCCTGGCGCACAAACTGACGCTTGGCCTCGGTGGTGGGGAAGTCGCTTTCCAGCTTGCTGGTGTAACAGAGGTTGCCCTGCCGATCGTGCTGGCGGCTGATGAACACCTCGCAATGACGCGGTGCATCGTTGCGGTGGAGCTGGCGCAGCGGGATCAGCAGGATCCGCTTGAGCAGATCGCCCTGGAACAGCGGCATGACATTGAACGGCTTCTCGATGGCCGAATCGCTCAACAGACTCTGCATGGCGCGGGGTTTGTCGATGCAACCGATCATCCCCAACCGGTTGGGTTTGTTCTTGCTCAGGTAGAGCGGGGTATTGAACAGATGATAGGTGAACAGGTTGCGCAGGGCGCGCGCCATGCCGCTGAGTCGTTTGAGCTCGCGGGCCAGCTTGAGTTTGTCGGGGTTGCTGTCGATGAGCAGTTGGAAGAAGCGGCGTCCGATGTGGGTTTCCGCCTCACCATGAATGCTCAGGTTCAGGACCGTATGGGCCGCATTGCTGTGGACCACCTTATAGGGGAGTGAGTCCAGCTTCATCTCGCGGGTGAGGGCCTGCAGCTTGGGTAGGGTCAGGCGGATGATATCGCCATTTTGGCAGGCCAGCGGCTGCTCCAGCTCGATCTGCAGCCCCTGGGTCGAGATGTCCCGGGTCCAGCCAACCAGGGTTTGGGCGCCATGTTTGACGGCAATCGCGCTCTTGTGCAGGTAACGCCGCTCCTTGCGCAGCTGAACGTAGTGCAGCAGCTCCAGCTCGAACTCCGGCACCTCCAGATCGTGGGCAAACATGTGCAGCTGGTTGGCCTTGGGGTCGCTGGGCGCCTCGGCCAGATAATCGGGACGATGGGCATCGTCATCGATGGCGGTCAGTTGCCCGACATAACCAAATTGAGCGAGCTGCTGCTCCACCGAGGCGACGTGGGCTGGTGGTAGATCCTCGATGTTGATGAGACTCTTGAGCCCCTGTTCATTGAGCTGGATGGCTTCCAGATCCAGTTTGAAGACGCGCCAGCTCGGCCGTTTGGCGCCGACGGTGAAGAAGAGATCGCGCAGTCCGCTGTGCTCGAGTTCATCGCTGGTGGCTGAGAAGAAGTAGATGTGACTGCGCACCGTGTGGGTGAAGCAGTAGATCCAGCACTGTTTGTGGCTCTGGGGTTGTGCCAGCAGGCGCTCCATGCGCAACGGATTGAACAGCCCGCTCAGGCGATCGATATTGCGCTCGTCGCGCCAATATTCGAGCACCGGCTGGTTATTTTCGCTCTTGAGTACGTGCAGCAGCCGGGCGGCCGGATCCTTGCCGAAGAAGAGCGGCAGACCGGTCATCCGCGGCAGGTAGTACTGCTCGTAACCCTTGACCTCGACGGAGGAGAGCAGGTAGTCGATGCTGACCCGATAGCGCAGCTTGTTGGCTTCGATGAAGTGGTGCAGATAGCGATCGAGCTCCGGATCGGCGTCGGCCCGCAGCAGCTTGAGCCAAAAGCGATTGTCGCGCAGCTCCTCGCCCAGGATCTGGTAGTAGACCGGCTCCTCGATCACCGCCGCCGGCGCCTCTTTTTGCAGGCCGGTGAAGGTGATCTGGCACAGATCGCCGACTTCGAAGGGAACCGGCTCGCTCATCAACAGACGCAGGCCGCCTGGTGAGATGTCGGAGGTCTTCGCCTGAATGGTTTGGTGATCGCCCAGCCGCAGTATCACCGGCGAGCTAAAGTGCATCCGCTCTTCGCGCCGATGGTAGTAGCTGGCAAAGTGAATGGCGTCCAGCTCGAAACGCGTGGGGTCGTGCTGGGGATCATCCTCCTGCTGCGCGTCTTGTTGCAGCCGCTCCTTTTGCGCCGCCATCACCGCCTCGTAGACGCCGAGGGTGTATTGCCCATGGTAGGTGGTGAGCGCGGCATGGAAAACTTCGATATCTTCCGGCGTCATGAAGTGCTGAATGCCGGAGTGAACAAAGGAGACGGCATTGTGACGGGCTCGTAAATCGATGCTGCGCACGCAGGGGGCAGCCAACCGTTTAAGCTCCATCTTCAGCAGGAAACGGGTATTGTTGCTCTCACCCTGGGTCAGATTGGCAAACAGGGTGTCAAAATCGGACTCATAAAGCAGGGGTAGCAGCTGCTCGAGTAGCGGATGTGGCTTTTCTGCGTCCATAACCGGGTGGGTTCGCTCCGTGACAACATGCTTTCTTGAGTGAAGGTATTTTACTATATCGACCATGTCTTTGTTTTCTTGATGAGTTTACATGATGGCCCGAAGCAAAGTTGCGTTTGTGTGCAGTGAATGTGGTGCCGAGTTTCCCCGCTGGCAGGGGCAGTGCAGCGAGTGCAATGAATGGAACACCATTTCTGAGGTGCGGATGAGTACCACCCCAGCTCGCGGGGGCGCGCGTCTGAGCGGCTATGCCGGGGAGCTCAGTGGCAAGGTGCAGACGCTGGCCGACGTGGCGTTGACCGAGATCCCGCGCTTTAGCTCCGGATTTCGCGAGCTGGATCGGGTGCTCGGCGGCGGCATAGTGCCGGGCTCGGCCATCCTGATCGGTGGGCACCCGGGGGCGGGGAAGAGTACCCTGCTGCTGCAGACCATGTGTCAGCTGGCGGCCCGTATGCCGACTCTCTATGTCACCGGGGAGGAGTCGTTGCAGCAGGTGGCGATGCGAGCCGGCCGCCTGAATCTGCCCAATGACAAGTTGCGTATTGTCTCGGAGACCAGTGTCGAGCAGATCTGTCTGCTGGCGCAGCAGGAAAAGCCGGCCATCATGGTCATCGACTCGATCCAGGTCATGCATGTGGCGGATGTCAGCTCGGCTCCGGGTTCGGTGTCCCAGGTGCGAGAGGGAGCGGCGCAACTGACGCGGTTTGCCAAGCAGCACCAGGTCGCCATCTTCATGGTGGGCCACGTGACCAAGGACGGCACCCTGGCTGGTCCCAAGGTGCTGGAGCACTGTGTGGACTGCTCCGTGCTGCTGGAGGGGGATGGCGATTCCCGCTATCGGACCCTGCGTTGCCAGAAGAACCGCTTCGGCGCGGTCAATGAGCTCGGCGTATTCGCCATGACCGCTCACGGCATGAAGGAGGTCAGCAACCCGTCGGCCATCTTCCTCAATCGGGGCGAGTCGGAGAGCCCTGGTTCGGTGGTGATGGCCATCTGGGAGGGGACTCGCCCCTTGCTGGTCGAGTTGCAGGCGCTGGTGGATTACTCGCAGTTGGCTAATCCGCGCCGCTTGGCGGTTGGCACCGAGCACAACCGGCTGGCGCTGTTGCTGGCCGTGTTGCATCGTCATGGCGGGGTGCAGATGTCGGATCAGGATGTCTTCATCAACGTGGTGGGGGGCGTCAAGGTGGAGGAGACCAGTGCCGATTTGCCGCTGATCCTGGCCATGGTCTCCAGCTTTCGTGATAAGCCGGTGGCGCAGGATCTCATCAGTTTTGGCGAGGTGGGGTTGTCGGGGGAAATTCGTCCGGTACCCTCGGGTCAGGAGCGTCTGCAAGAGGCGGTCAAACACGGCTTCCGACGCGCCATCATCCCGCGGGGAAACCTGCCCAAGCAAGGGATCCCGGGGATGGAGGTACTGGGTGTCAGCACATTGGCCGAGGCGCTGGAGCTGCTGTAGCGGGCGCCAAAGCGTCGGACAAAAATGCCACCGGCAGGTGGCATTTTTCAAAGGGTAAGATTCTGCTCAGGAAGAGGGCGGTTAGGGCTGTTCGTGCTCGATATGCTCTTGCAGCAGGTGGGCTAGCTCACGCTTGAGCATGTCGGCATTGCCGACGTTCAGCTCGATCAACCGCTTGAGGTGCGAGACGCTGTCGATGTCGATGTGATGACAGTAGAGCCCCAGGCGCTTCTTGCCGACGTGGCTGGATTCTACTTCCATGCGGATTTCGATATCGGATCCGGCTAGGGCAAAACTCAATTCGAAGCGTCCGGTGGCATCGGTTGGCCAGTCTTGCGGCTCTTCGACCAGCGCGCCTTGCAGCGAGAGATCCAGCAGTTTGGTCTGCCAGCTGTGTTCACCCTGCCGCAGCACGGCCGGCGTAGAAAAGATAACCCGGAAAAAACGGCGGCGTTCTATCATGATGCTCCTCCTGAACTCGTCGTTTTTTAGTGTAGGCGCAGAAGCCCAGGCTGCGTAAGCCTTGCTGGCGAATTCTGTGGCCCAGGCACAAGCTGGCGATTAAGCGCTCAACAACTCATCCAGGATCTGCAATGCCTTCACCAGCCGATCTTCCAGCCGAAACCGCTCCTCGAGCACCGGGCCGAGCTGATTCAGATCGTCATCCAGCTCCAACGCTTTTTCTTCGTCGAAACCGTCGCCGTACTTGTCGTTGAAACTCAGCGCCAGCTCGGTGGTCGCGGCGATCTTCGGCAGGATGCGGTTGACGATGGACTGTTGACGTCCGGAGGCCTTCTCGATGGCATGGATGACGTAGTGGTAGATTTCGAAGTGGCCGGCCGAGATGTAATCGACCAGCATCTGGCAAAACTCCTGCACCTGGGCGTTCGTCGGCAAACACTGCTTGCTGCGGCATCCCTTGTGACCGAGAAGGCCAACAAAATGAACCAACAGCTCATGTCGGGCATCCAGCAAGGCGTCGATCGATTCATGTTTGCCGGCCAGCATCTGGCGGGTCTTATCGAGTCGAGTGAGCATAGAGCCTCCTGTCCTGGCTTGTGTAACGATTCTGTTACTCCCATTAAACGGAGTAATTCCTGAACAGGTCAATAGCGGCTTGGCCTTTCTTTACGCTCTGTTAACTCGGACATGATTTGTTAGCAAAACGCTACCTCGGAGTGTGCTTCCGGTTACAGCGCCGGATGGTACAATCGCCGTTAGATTGAATTTAGGAGCTGAAATTCGTGACCAAACCCCTGCTCAATGACCGCTATCTACGGGCCCTCTTGCGTCAACCGGTGGATATGACGCCGGTCTGGATGATGCGCCAGGCGGGCCGCTATCTGCCGGAATATCGGGCCGTTCGCGCGCAGGCGGGCGATTTCATGTCGCTTTGTCGTGACCCGGATCTGGCCTGTGAAGTCACTCTGCAGCCCTTGCGTCGCTATGCGTTGGATGCGGCCATTTTGTTTTCCGATATTCTGACGATCCCGGATGCCATGGGACTCGGGCTCTCCTTCGGTCAAGGCGAAGGGCCGCGCTTTGCCAAACCCATCGCCTCGCTGCAGGATGTGGTGCAATTGCCGATCCCGGATCCGGAAGGCGAGCTGCGGTACGTGATGGATGCGGTGCGCACCATTCGACGCGAGCTGGCTGGCGCTGTGCCGCTGATCGGTTTTGCCGGCAGTCCCTGGACACTGGCGACCTATATGGTGGAAGGGAGCGGCTCCAAGACCTTTACCCGCATCAAGCAGATGATGGTGTGTGAGCCGCAGACGCTGCACGCCCTGCTGGCTAAATTGGCCGAGAGCGTCTGTCTCTACCTGAATGCGCAGGTGGCGGCGGGTGCCCAGTCCTTGATGCTGTTCGATACCTGGGGCGGAGTGCTCTCGACGCCGGCCTATCGCGAGTTCTCTCTCGATTATATGGCGCGGATTGTCGATGGTCTGACCCGGCAGTCCGAGGGGCGTATCGTGCCAATCACCCTGTTTACCAAAAACGGCGGCCAGTGGCTGGAGGTCATCGCCGAGACGGGCTGCGATGCCATTGGTCTGGATTGGACCGTCGATCTGGCGGCAGCCAGAGCCCGCGTCGGTGAGCGGGTGGCGCTCCAGGGCAATATGGATCCGGCGATGCTCTATGCACCGGCGGCGCGAATCGAACAGGAGGTTGAACGCATTCTGGCCGAGTTTGGTGCGGGCAGTGGACACGTCTTCAACCTAGGTCATGGCATCGCCCAGGATGTGGATCCCCAGCAGCCTAGCTATTTTGTCGAGGCGGTTCACCGCTGTTCGTCGATTTACCACGGTCGTTGAACGCTCGTTGCCGTAATAGTAAAAATCCACCTGCATAGCAGGTGGCTTTGATTAGCCCCCTAGAAGGGGGCT
>JASDSW010000031.1:28161-85112 GCA_041441555.1 Aeromonadaceae bacterium | reverse complement strand
CGACTGGGCGTTCACCACCTCCATAGGAGGTGGTTTTGGGATGACAATAAAAAAAACGCGCCTGCATGAGGCGCGTCATCGATCGCATGAACAAAGCCGCAACGGCTTCATTCTGGGGTTATTTGGTGTACTGCTCAGGACTGATTTGACCAATCTCGGCAGCAGTCTTGTCCGCCAACAACCACAAGGTGAACTGGTGCAGTTGAGCATGATGGGCCAGCGCGACTAAAAAGGCACCGCCCACTTCGCGGTAACCCAGCTCATAGTTTTTCAGGGTTGTGGGCGGAACACCCAGCAACTCGGCGAACTTGGGACGGCTCAAACCGACAGTTTCACGGATTTGGCGAATTTTTTGTCCTACGGAGACTTCACTGATATTCATACGATTCCTCACACAGCTTGCTTTGTGACATCTGCCACAAGAGTTCAGAGTTAGTTTTTGTATACGTCAGTTTTATCCGGCTCCGCCGTTTTATTGTTGTCCGTTATCGTTATTGTCGTCGTTATCAGCGCCTCTTGGCACCTATTATTGTATCCAAGAGGAGCGCATGTTAAACCTAACAGTTGACAGGGTAAATCAAAAAAACGTTTCCACTTGAATTCAAGTGTAGTCCATTCATCAGGATCGCAACCCATGCAGCACAACTTGGTCGTTACTCTTCCTCTGGCGCTATGTTCATCGCCTCTCGGATCGGCCGAGCAAAAACCACTTAACTCATTGTCTATTAAGGCCATTTATTTAGAGTTTCCCGATTCATCCGTTGAACCGATGCAGGAGAAAGTGCGGAAAAATCTGCAGCCTTACCCGATTTTGCATCCGGAACAAAATGGGGAGCGAGTCCGACTTATCCCCTCGTTCGGCGATGCTATTCCGGCACATTCACCTCTCTTATCGCTGCGCGCAGGACGTGATCCCGATCGCAACGAACTCTTACCCACCTTGTTCACCGGGGATTTATTGCGCTGGCTGGACGCCCAGCAGCCGAAATGGCTTGTGGTACCACTTGGCACGGCCCCCGTCATCCGCGCCATCTTGAATATTCATCCCTTCGACCCCTACCTGGCGGCTCACTATTTCCGACAGTACACGCCACTCGACCAAGCGCTCGCTCCCGCCGATCTTGACCAACTGGCACGCCGCTTCATGGCAAGGGAACATCTGGAGCCGTCCGCGCTGTCTGAGGCGGCGCAAGCATATCTCAAACTGGAGCGGAAGCTGCACCGTCAATATGGCGATGAGGCGTGATGTTGCTCTAGCGCGCTTGCTTGCCGGATCGTTCGACCCGTTATCGCGCCTCTAGCACAGTGATTGCGATCTCATTTTGACAAGGGCTTGGCATCCAGTTGGGACTGTTTCATAATATGACGCGCATCACGTTCCCGGCAGAGACCGGGTTCATCCATCAAGGAGACAAATAATGAAATTGACAGTGGCATCCTCTCTGATTGCAAGCATCATTGCCGGCCTGGCAATGACCTCGGTAGCCCAAGCAAATGACGCCGAAGGCGCGTTTGTCGGTGCTGGTGCAGGGTGGAACCGATATCAGGATCTGAATCAAGAGCGCGACGCCTTCTCTTCACGCCTGCTGGGCGGTTATACCTTCAATGAGAACCTGGCCCTCGAAGCAGGTTACGATTGGCTGGGTCACGGCAAGAACGACGGCGGCACCTGGCGCGCTGACGGTTGGACCGCCTCTGTCCTCCCGTCTCTGCCGCTGGGCAACAACTTCTCCCTGCTGGGCGAATTGGGTGTCATGCGCACCTATAGCACCAACGCTGCCGCCGACACCAAGGACAACGGCTACTCGCCGATCTTCGGTCTGGGCACCAGCTACCGTGTAAGCGACGCGATCGATCTGCAAGCACGCTACCGCTTCATCGATGGCGTGGGCTCAGCCACCACTGGCCAAGTGAATACCCACAACATGGGGCTGAACGTCGTTTACTACCCGACTCGCAGCAGCACTCCGGCTCCGGTTGTTGCCGCTCCGGTCGCCGAGCCGACTCCGGCTCCGGCACCACAAGAAGTCGTTGAAACCAAGCGTTTCACCCTGACCTCTGATGTGCTGTTCGACTTCGGCAAGGCAACTCTGAAGCCGGAAGGCCAGGCTGCCCTGACCAAGCTGTACAACGAAATCACCCACCTGGAAATGAAAGACAACCAGACCGTGGTTTATGGTTACACCGACCACATCGGCTCTGATGCCTCCAACCAGGCTCTGTCTCAGCGTCGCGCCCAGACCGTTGCCTCTTTCCTGACTGCCAAGGGTATTGCTGCCAGCAAGATCTCTGCGGTGGGCCGTGGGGAAGCCAATCCGGTGACCGGTACCTCTTGCAACACCATCAAGAACCGCAAGAACCTGATCGTCTGTCTGGCTCCGGATCGTCGTGTTGAGATCGAAGTCAAAGGCATCAAGGAAATCGTAGTCACCAAGTAATCGGCTCCAACGCTGGATCTCAAGGCCGCCCATCTCACCGATGGCGCGGCCTTTTTCTCGACCGGCCCGCAGGCCCCTTTAGCTCACTCGCCATTCGAGCTATCCTCGCGCCATCTAGATAGGAGGTTTATCCATGGCAGAAAAGCAGTCCATTCAACGACAAGCCCTGTTGTCCATCGCCAATCAGATGATCCGGGATCATGAGGATTATCAGCCCGGCATCCAGGCCGATGAAGTCGAACAAAAAGGGGGGATTCTGGTGTTTAAGGGCGAATTCTTCTTCGACGAGCAGGGACTCCCCTCCACCAAGAGCATGGTGGTCTTCAATCTGTTCAAATATCTGGCGCAGACCCTCTCCGGCCAGTATCAGCTGGTTGATTGATTCCCCGGCGAACAAATAGACAAACGGGCCCAATCTAGGGCCCGTTTTTTATCGTCATATATTTTATTGCCATCACGGCAGTTGGATGATCTCAGGCGGCGGGTTGTTCCTGCACCTGCCACTCATCGTCCCGACCGAAGTAGGCGCGGGTTTCGCTGGCGATCACGTGTCGCAGGCCAATCAAGCCAATCAGGTTGGGGATTGCCATCAGACCGTTGACGATATCCGCCAGCAACCAGATCAGATCCAGGTGCAGCAAGGCACCGACCGCCACCAGCAACACGAACAGGCAGCGGTAGGGTTTGATGGCTTTCACGCCCAACAGATACTCGGTGCAGCGTTCGCCGTAGTAGTTCCAACCGATGATGGTGGTGAAGGCAAAGAACAGCAGACCAATGTTCACCAGGTACAGACCCAACTGGCTGGCCATCCCTTGCGTGAATGCCAGGTTGGTCATGGCAGCCCCGGCGGTATCACCCTGCCAAACCCCGGTCACCACCAGGGTCAAGCCCGTCATGGTGCAGATGATGATGGTGTCGAAGAAGGTCCCGGTCATGCACACCAGCCCCTGCTCCACACATGAATCGGTTTTGGCTGCCGCGGCGGCAATCGGCGCCGAACCAAGGCCAGACTCATTGGAAAAGACACCACGCGCCACCCCGGCCTGCAGGGCCAGCATGATGGTTGCGCCCGCAAAACCGCCGGTCGCCGCCGTCGAGCTGAACGCGGATGACAGCACCGAGCTGACGGCCGCGGGCAACAATTCGGCGTTCATGCCCAGCACAGCCACACAGGCGATGATGTAAAGAATGGCCATGAAGGGCACCACGGCAATGGAGACCCGGGAGATGGAGCGAATGCCACCGAGGGTAATCATGGCGACCAACACCGCCAGCACCAGACCGGTGATCCACTTGGGCATACTGAAGGTCAGCATGGCCGCGTCGGCGATGGCATTGACCTGAGGAAAGGTCCCGATGCCAAACAGAGCCACCGCGATACCAAACAGCGCGAAGGCGCTGGCCAGCCACTTGCTGCCCAGACCCCGCTCCAGATAGTACATGGGACCACCGGACATCTGACCGTTGGCATCCTTCACCCGGTATTTGACCGCCAGCAGCCCCTCGGCATACTTGGTTGCCATCCCTAAAAAGGCCGCCATCCACATCCAGAAGAGAGCGCCCGGCCCCCCCAGCTTGATGGCGGTCGCGACGCCGACGATATTTCCGGTGCCGATCGTCGCCGATAACGCGGTACACAAGGCCGCAAAGCTGGAGACGTCACCGGCTTTGTCATCGTGTTTTTTTGGGAAGAAGACGAGCTTGAGTGCCAGTGGCAGTCGGATCACCTGCAGCAACCCCAGACGGAAAGTCAGGTAGAGACCGGTGCCCATCAGCAACACCAACAGGGGCGGGCCCCAGATCAGATTATCAAGGGTGGTTAACAGTGGCGTGAAAAAGGTGGTTAACCATTGCGTTAACATGTTTCTGGATTCCTCCTGAGTCGAATAACCAATCGATCGGAGGAGATAAGAAGTGCCGCCGTTCCCAAACCGGAACCATGCCGTCCATAGACGGCATGCCCAATAGGGCTCCATCCGCCATTTTGGCCTGGATAGGCTCGGTTATCCGCCGTTGTACCGGACAACCAACGGATAGCAGAACAGCCAACACTCCATCCCCTCTGTCCTTTTGCCTGAGAGTTTCAACCCAATAGCCTGGGTTTTGCTCCTTCGGCGCCCGATTCAACGGGTCTCTCCAGAGGCTCGTCCAGTAGCAGTCCTTACCAAATGGTGGCGCCTGAAAGATTTACTTCTTCGGCGGACGGGGAACCGTCACTCTCCTGCTACCTTCATCCGAACTTTGGATAGGTGGAAGGCGCATCATAGCGAAAAACTAAACGCCGGAACACGGAAAACAGTGAAAAAATGAGCGCATCTTCGATGCATGCGGTATGAAAAGTAGACAAACCCATGGCCAACCAGTCAAAGCCACCGGTTATTCCCCGGTGAACCAGATATTCAGGCACCGACAAAAGAAGCATTCAACAAGTACCATTACCTCGATTGCGCCTTGCCTCCCCCAGCGACAGGTGACAAAATTCCCGCCTCCGTCCCCCTCGTTGTGAGTCAATATGCGCCCGGTGATCTACGGCATCCGCAACTGCGATACCATCAAGAAGAGCTTGAAATGGCTGGATGAGCAGGCCATCGACTACCAATTCCACGATTATCGCAAGGATGGTCTCCCGGCTGAGCTGCTGCAGGAGTTTGTCGCCCAGCTGGGATGGGAAGCCTTGCTGAATAAACGTGGCACCACCTATCGCACCCTCAGCGAGGCGAGCAAACAGGATCTGGATGAACCATCAGCCCTGCGACTGATGCTCGAACAACCGGCCCTCATCAAGCGGCCGCTATTACGGGTGAACGATACCTACCTGCTGGGCTTCGACGAAACCCAGTACCGGGCCCTATTGGGCTAGCAACCCCTTTTGACTGCAAGGAAGCACCATGTCTGATTCTCCCGTACTGGCTCTGGCGCGCAACCTGATCGCCCGCCCTTCAATCACCCCGGAGGATGCCGGATGCCAGCAGATGATGGCCGAGTATCTGGCGCGCCTGGGTTTTGTCATCGAGCCCATGGTGTTTCATGACACCACCAACCTCTGGGCTCGCCGCGGCAGCGAGGGGCCGCTGTTCTGCTTTGCCGGTCACACCGATGTGGTGCCCCCCGGACCACTCGAGAAGTGGGATTCGCCTCCCTTTGAGCCGACGGTGCGCGATGGTCTGCTCTACGGTCGGGGCGCCGCCGACATGAAGGGCTCCCTGGCCGCCATGCTGGTTGCGGTGGAGCGTTTCGTCACCACCCATCCGGATCATCAGGGCTCCATCGCCTTCCTCATCACCAGCGATGAAGAGGGCCCCTTTATCAATGGCACCCCCAAGGTGGTCGAAGCGCTCGAGGCGCGTCAGGAGAAGATCACCTGGTGCCTGGTGGGAGAGCCCTCCTCCACCGAGCGGCTCGGCGACGTGGTCAAGAATGGCCGTCGCGGCTCCATCACCGGCGATCTGAAGGTCTTGGGCATTCAGGGCCATGTGGCGTATCCCCATCTGGGCCGTAACCCGATCCACCAAGCCGCCCCAGCCTTGGCCGAGCTGGCCAGTACGGTCTGGGATGAAGGCAACGAATTTTTTCCGCCGACCAGCTTCCAGATCCCAAATATCGCCGGTGGTACCGGTGCCTCAAATGTCATCCCCGGCGAGCTGCAGGTGCAGTTCAACTTCCGCTTCAGCACCGAGCTGACCGACGAACAGATCAAGGCGCGGGTTCGCGAGATCCTGGATCGACACGACCTCGACTATGAGTTGACCTGGACCCTGAGCGGTCACCCCTTCCTGACCCCGTCCGGGGATCTGGTGGAGGCCACGGTCGCCGCCATCGAGGAAGTTCAGAGGGTTACACCGGAACTGTCCACCTCGGGCGGCACCTCCGATGGCCGTTTCATCGCTCGCACCGGCGCTCAAGTGCTCGAGCTTGGCCCGCTCAACGCCACCATTCACAAGGTCAATGAGTGCGTCAGCGTCGCCGATCTCGACACCTTGGCCGAAATCTACCAGCGCCTGCTGCACCGACTGCTCGCCCGATGAATAGCCGCTCGCTGTGCGCCGCACATGTCTTGGGACTGGACGAGAGCCACCTCGTCCAGCTCCCCGACTCGCCCCACCGGTTATTGCCCGCCACGGCCCAGGCGTTCTGCCAGATGCAACAAGCAGCTCGAGCCGATGGTCTGGATCTGGCGCTGGCCTCCAGCTATCGCAGCTTTGCCCGACAACAGCTCATCTGGGATGAGAAGTTCCAGGGCCGGCGGCCGGTGCTGGATGCTCAGAGCCAACCGCTGGATATTCGCACCTGGGGTGACCTGGCTCGTATCCAGGCCATCTTGCGCTGGAGTGCACTCCCCGGAACCAGCCGTCACCACTGGGGCTCGGATATGGACGTCTACTCCCCCTCCTTGCTGCCGGCCGGCGCCTCGCTGCGCCTGGAGCCCTGGGAATACGAAGCCGGCGGCTATTTTGCCGAACTAAGCCACTGGCTGACTCACAACATGGCCCGCTTTGGCTTCTATCGCCCCTTTGCCGACGATCAGGGCGGCGTTGCCATCGAGCCTTGGCATTTGAGCCATGGCGCCGACAGCATCCGGATGGCCGCCTTGTTGACCCCGGAGACCTTGTCCCAGGCCTTGAGTCACTCCACGTTGGCCGGTAAAGCCTGTATACTCGAGCAACTTCCGCTGCTGTGGCAGCAGTTCATCGCCCCGACTCTCCCCTCAGGAACGGCTCTATGAATCTTTGGCTCTGGATCGGCATTCCGCTGCTGTTTTTACTCGGCGTCATCGTCAATGCCATCAAGGATATGAAGCGGCTGGAAAAACAGCTGCCCAAATATCTCGACAAGGTTCGCCCCATCCCCGATGACGAGGAGGAGGAGTGGCCCGCACGTTCGCTCCAAAAACCCACAGACCCGCACGACCCACCACCACCCAGCCGTTAGTCCCGTCGGCAACCGGCAGACAGGGCAGGATCTGGGCCCTGTCTTGGCTCGGCTATTTTTCCGACAAGGCGCCGCGACTCTGTTATCATCTGCGCCACGCCGGCGGCCTCCTCGCGGCGGCAGCCCCATTCCCATCGAGATGAGTTTTTTCGTGACGACTGATTTTTCCAGCTTGGCACTTCCCGCCGAGCAACTAAGCAATCTGGCCGACTTAGGCTACACCACCATGACCCCGATTCAGGCCAAGGCGTTACCGCTGATCCTGCAGGGCAGCGATGTCTTGGCCAAGGCCAAGACCGGCAGCGGCAAAACCGCCGCGTTTGGCATCGGCCTGCTCGCCCGTCTGGAGGTCAGCCAGTACCGGACCCAGGCGCTGGTGCTCTGCCCGACCCGTGAATTGGCCGATCAGGTCAGCAAAGAGCTGCGCCGTCTGGCGCGAGCAACCCCCAACATCAAGATCCTAACCCTGTGTGGTGGCGTTCCCATGGGGCCACAACTGGACTCCTTAACCCATGCCCCGCATATCGTCGTCGGCACACCGGGGCGTATTCAGGACCACCTCCATCGCCACAGTCTGAGTCTGGAACATCTGCAGGTATTGGTACTGGACGAAGCCGATCGGATGCTAGACATGGGCTTTGCCGATGTGATGGTCGATGTGATCCGCCAGACCCCCAAGCGGCGCCAGACCCTGCTTTTCTCCGCCACCTATCCGGACGAGATCGCCCGGATCAGCGCCCAGGTGCAAAAAGATCCCGTCGAAGTCAGTGTCGAGGCCACCCACGACAGCCGCCACATCGATCAGAGTTTCTTCGAGGTGGAGCGCGGCGCTCGGGCTTCGGCCCTGCTGAAGATCCTGGCCCACTTCCAGCCCGACTCCTGCGTGGTGTTCTGTAACACCAAGCGCGAGTGTCAATCTGTGCATGATACCCTGCGCGC
Source organism: Aeromonadaceae bacterium (assembly GCA_041441555.1). Lineage (GTDB taxonomy): Bacteria > Pseudomonadota > Gammaproteobacteria > Enterobacterales > Aeromonadaceae > Pseudaeromonas. Next base: position 76,803 of record JASDSW010000031.1, on the reverse strand, counting down.
CCGCGATATTTCGGTGCTGGCACTGCATGGCGATCTGGAGCAGCGCGAGCGCGATCAGGTGCTGGTGCGCTTCGCCAACCGCAGTTGCCGCATACTGGTCGCCACCGACGTGGCCGCTCGTGGACTGGATATCAAGGATCTGGCCGCCGTCATCAACTATGAGATGGCGCAGGATCCGGAAATCCACATCCATCGCATCGGGCGTACCGGTCGCGCCGGTCAAAGCGGCCTGGCATTGAGCCTGTGCACCCCGCAAGAGATGCAACGCGCACTGGCACTGGAGGATTATCTGGGCGAGCGGTTGAGCTGGATCAATCTGGGCTCGCTCAAGAGCAATAGCCAGGAGCCGTTGCAGCCGGAGATGGTGACGCTGTGCATCGACGGCGGCAAGAAGGCCAAGATCCGCCCTGGAGATATTCTCGGCGCCTTGACCGGTGAGGCGGGACTGGCCGGCGCAGACGTTGGCAAGATCGATCTCTTCGACACCCACGCCTACGTGGCGGTGCGCCACAGCAGCGCCAACAAGGCGCTCAAACGGCTGCAGCAGGGCAAACTCAAGGGCAAGAGCTGCAAGGTACGCCTGATCGGCTAAACGTCGCGTCGGCTCACTCCCAACCGCTCCGGCCGAGAGACAAAAAACAAAGTGGCGCCCCAAGGCGCCACTTTTATTGGAGCCGCTGACGGCTCCGTATCGCGCTTCGAGCAAGCGTTTGCCCGAAAACGTTTGTTTAAATGGCCAAACTTCAGTCCAGATTCACGCCCAAACGATGCGCCACTTCTTCGTAGGCTTCGATGACACCACCCAGCCCTTGGCGGAAACGATCCTTATCCAGCTTCTGGCGAGTCACCTTGTCCCACAGACGGCAGCCATCCGGTGAGAACTCGTCACCCAGCACGATCTGGCCTTCGAAGACACCGAACTCCAGCTTGTAGTCGACCAGGATCAGACCGGCATCGTCGAACATCTTCTTCAGAACGTCGTTGACCTTGAAGGTCAGCTCCTTCATGCGCGCCACCTGTTCATCGGTTGCCCAACCAAAGGAGCGAATGTGATATTCGTTGACCATGGGATCGTGCAACGGATCGTTCTTCAAGAAGAACTCGAAGGTCGGCGGATTCAACTCCAGGCCCTCTTCCACGCCCAGACGACGGCAGATAGAGCCAGCGGCCACGTTACGCACCACACACTCCACCGGTACCATGTCCAACTTCTTGACCAAGACTTCATTGTCGGAGAGCAGACGATCCATCTGGGTCGGGATACCCGCTTCTTCGAGCTTGGTCATGATGAAATGGTTGAACTTGTTGTTCACCATGCCTTTGCGATCCAGTTGTTCAATCCGCTGGCCATCAAAAGCAGATGTATCGTTGCGGAACAACAGGACGAGACGGCTGGGATCGTCGGTGGTATAGACGGATTTGGCCTTGCCACGATACAGTTCGGCTTTCTTTTCCATGTGTTACTGACTCCAGTAAGTTGGGGGTTGATAACACAAAGGGGCACGATCGCCCCTTTGTGATTATTTGCTACTTCAGGTTCTGCTCACGGCCGAAGGCCTTGGACAGTCCGAGATACATCTTGCTGACCACGGAGCTTGGAACCGGCTTCTTGTCCTCATCAAACAGCGTGATGGAGGTCTTGCCCTTGTACTCACCCAGTTGTAGGTGGTAGGTCCCGGAATCCAGGCCAAACGGCTCCAAGTCATGCTCCTTCCAGAAGTCGGCATCCGGCTCATCGTAATCGACGATGATCAGCCCCTTGGACTCCGGCTTGCTGGTGATTTCAAAATTCAGCTTCGGCAGCAGAGTGGTCAACCGCTGCCAGGTGGTCGCAAACGGTGCATCCACCAGCCAGGCAGTCAGGCCGTTGTCATCAACGCCCAACGTCATGGCGGCTCGAGCCGAGGCCGGGCGGATCTCACCGACGCGCAACTGACGATCATAATCAGCAACCACCTGGTTGAGCATGTGTCCGGCGTAACGGCGCTGTTCAAACTGATTCAGCGGCGTATCGTCACGCTCGCCATCGCGGAACGCTTCGTGTGACAGTAACTGCGACATCAAACCAGTCCGGTGACGTGCCGCATCATTCTGGATGACAAACCGGTAGCGCTGATGTACCTGCAGTTTCTCTGCCTCTTCGGCTTCCGGGGTCCAGGGAGCCAGCGTCTCATCGGCGTAGAACCAGTCGGTATCCAGTGTCCGGGCCTGGATATCCAGATTGCTGATGGCAATTCCACGGCGGTCGAGAAAACCGATCAGCTGGCGCCAGACGTCGTTGTCGACGTGTTGATTCACGCTGCGCGCGGTAAACCAGAGGACCATGTTGTCCCCTTGCGCCTCGGCCCGGCTACCTGGCACCAGGGTCAACAACTGAATTGGCGCTCGCACATCCACGTCACCGGCAACCGGCGCCGATTGCGCGGCTCCCGACAACGGCGGCACCTTGAACTCATTGGTAAACTGCGGCGCCTCCAGGCCCGCCGGCACAGTGAACGGCCGAGTCACCAGCTTATCATCCTGGTAATCAAAATCCTGATTGGCCTGCTTGCGTTCAAGCTCCGAACTGCAACCGGCCAACAACCCCAGGCCAATCAGCCCGGAGACCAAAACCACCGATTTCCCACTCTTGTTTTGTTTATGCACGCTGGATCAACTCCGCTCGATTCAACGCCTGCTCCATTCCTTGCTGCGCCGCTTGGCTCAACAAGGTCAACGGCAACCGTAAACCAGATTTGGCAATCAACCCCAGGCGGGCACAGGCCCACTTCACCGGGATGGGATTGGATTCAATAAACAGTGTCTGGTGCACCGGCATCAGTCGTTCGTTCAGCGCCAACGCCATCTCCCGATCACCCTGCAGCGCAGCGGCACACATCTGACTCATCAGAGGCGCTGCAATATTCGACGTCACCGAGATGACCCCATTGCCGCCACGCAACATAAACTCACAGCCTGACGCATCATCGCCACTATACAGGGCAAAATCGACACCACACAGTTCGCGTAACGGTGGCAGACGCCCCAGATCACCAGTCGCCTCCTTAAGGCCACAAATACCAAACTGATGAGCCAGGCGGCCCACCGTCTCGGGTTTCAGATCGCAGCCGGTGCGTCCCGGCACATTATAAAGGATTTGCGGCAGACCACTAGCCTCCCCCACGGACGCATAATGGCGGTAGAGACCTTCCTGGGTGGGCTTGTTGTAATAGGGGGTGACGGAGAGGCCGCACTCGATACCAAGGGCCTTGACCTGGCGGGCCAATTCAATGGCATGGCGGGTGCTGTTGGAGCCACAACCGGCGATCACCGGAATGCGTCCCTGAGCAAACTCCAGCGTCTTGCTCACCACCTGCAGATGTTCTTTGAGATCCAGAGTCGCCGACTCCCCCGTGGTCCCCATCGCCACTATGCCAGCCGTTCCAGCCGCGATGTGATACTCCACCAGTTGGCGCAACGAGACAAAATCAAGATCCCCATGCTCATCCATGGGGGTTACAAGGGCAACGAGACTACCGCTTAACATCAATCGAGACTCCGGATTTTCAAGGCCGTTATGGTAAGTCTGTGCCCCGGCAAATACAAGGGAATGGAGTAGACCTTCGAGGCGGCTGTGTTACCATCAAGCTCCGGCATCGAGCAGGGAAATAGCCATGATTCATCACCTTGTCGTGACCGCGATCGGCACCGACCGCACCGGTATCGTCAATCAAGTCATCCGCCATGTCAGCGACTGTGGCTGCAACATCGTCGATAGTCGGCTGGCCATCCTGGGGTCTGAATTCACCTTTATCATGCTGCTCTCCGGCGAGTGGAATGCCATCACCCAGGTGGAACACTCACTACCGCGCAAGAGTCACGAGCTAGAGCTCATCACCATGATGAAGCGCACGGCGCCGCATACCGTCACCCACTACCCCATGCAGGCCGAAGCCGAAATTGTGATCCGGGATGGCACCGGCATCGTCAGTCAGTGCACCCAGTTCTTCAGCGATCAGGGGTGGGATATCCACGCCCTGCGCTCCGAAACCATGTCGCAGCATCCCTACAATCGGCTGCGCGCCAATTTTCAACTGGGATTGCCAAATGCCGGCTCCGGTCCGGATGCCGAGCGGCGCTATGGTGAGTTTTGCCAGCAGTTGGGCGCGGAGCAATTCCAGTTTTCCATCACCCGCAAGATCTGAGGAGGTTTCATGAACCGATTAACCGCCGGTCAACCGGCACCCGATTTCACCCTGCCGGATCAAGATGGTCAGCCGGTGTCATTGGCCCAGTTTCGCGGCAAGAAGGTGCTGGTCTATTTCTATCCACGCGCTAGCACCCCGGGATGTACCACCCAAGCCTGTGGCCTGCGCGATACCCAGGCTGAACTGGCCGCCTTGAACACTCAGATCCTGGGGATCAGTCCAGACCCCAGCAGCCGTTTGAAAAACTTCCAACAGAAGCAACGACTCAACTTCACCCTGCTCGGCGACGAGGATCATGCGGTAGCCTCCGCCTTTGGCGTCTGGGGAGCGAAGAAGTTTATGGGCAAGACGTTTGATGGCATCCACCGCATCAGCTTCCTGCTCGATGAACAGGGGGTGATCGAGCATGTGTTTGATGATTTCAAGACCAGCAACCATCACCAGATCGTCGTCGACTATCTGCAACGCCCGCAGTAACGAGCAAGCCAAAAACAAGGGGAGCCGTGGCTCCCCTTGTTGTCATTACGCTTGGTCCCGGGTCACAACCCTAGACCACAAAGAACTTGGCGGTCACCCAGGCGATGGTGAAATAGCCGGCCAGCAGCGCGGAGAGCGCCAGGATCAACGGCCGCATGATGGGCTTGTTGCGCACGAACAGAGCCATCACCAGCATGGTCGGATAGAGACCGAACAGATAGCGGGGGAAGGCATTGGTGCTGGTGACGATGGGCACCATGGTGCAGATCAACATGAACAGGGCTTCAGCATAACGGCGTTGATAGAGCAGATAACCATTCATCGCCCAGCCCAGCAGGATGACCACCGACAGGTAGTATTTACGCCCACCGGTCTCGAACCCTTCCAGCCAGTAGTGGAACGGATTATCAAAAATGCGTCCCCAAGCCAGTTGGATATTTTTGAAGGCAAAGCCGTCGCCGACATGCAGATGCAGGTAGAGCATGAAGCTGAACAGGGCGAACGGGATCACCCACAACGCCAGCAGCACCCGCCAGGTGCGATCGCCAAAGCGCAGCAACTCCCGCCAACCGTAGGCCTGCAGTGCCAGGATCACCACCGGGAAGACCACCATCACCCCCAGGTTGCGCGTGGCAGCCATCAAGGCGCCTGCTACACCGACCCAGAGCCAGCGACGCCGATAGGCGCACAAAAATACCGCCAGGGTAAACAGCAGGAAACTCGACTCGGTATAGGGGGCGATGAAGTAGATGGAAAAGGGAGAGAAGGCCAACAACCAGACGCCAAAGCGCGAGGTCTCCAGATCCTGCCCCAACTGGCGCAGACACAAGAAGAACAGCGGCAGGGTAAAGAAAAACGCCAGATTGGTCAGCAGATAGAACGCATTGAGAGTGCCAATCCCCAACAGCTCTCCGACCCAGTAACCGGCCATCGGGAAACCGGGTAGAAACGCCCAGTTGGCCGCATGACCGGTCTTCAGGCCGTGGGGATAGGTGTCATACCCCACATCGGCGATGCTCTGGAACCAGCCACAGTCAAACTGGCAGAACATGCTTTGAATATCCCCATCCACCGCCTGGGTGATATTCATCGCATCGATATAGTCGGTTTCAATGTTGTAGTGCATGGCCCCGAAATAACCGATGGCATACAGCACCACCCGACTCACCACGAAGGCAACCAGGATCAGTAACCAGTCACGCCGTCCAATCGACAGGCGCTCCGGAATAACCTCGACGTTTTCCAAATGCATTTGGTGGCTCAGCTCCTAATCAGCAAACACCCAGACGCGCGAGAGCAGGTAGGTCAGAATGGTCACCGCCAACGTGGCAATCACGACCGGCAACAGACCCGACAACCCAGCAAACAGCAAGCCGCTGAGCAACAGATTTCTGACGGCCAGCGAAAACAGGGCCACCATCAAGAATTTGCCAATGGCACCATGTTTCTGGAAGGTGATGTAACGATGACCGAAGAAGGAAAACCAGAACGCCACAAAAAATGCCGTAGTGGTCACCAGGTGTTCGGAAATCGTCGGCCAAACACGAAACAACGCCACCGAGGTGCCTAAATCGACGAGGGTTGCCCCCCCGCCGACCAGACCAAAGCGAAACAGACGCCAAAACTCCTCGCGAGTGATCATTGAGCCTTGCTCTCCCCAGCCTGGTCATCGCGAGAATATTGGCCATATACCCCTTCGACCACGAACACCGGCCGTTGTTTGACCTCCAGGAACATGCGTCCCAAGTACTCACCCAGCACACCGATGGAGATCAGCTGCATGCCGCCGAGGAACAGGATCACGCTCATCAAGGAGGCATAACCCGGGATGTCGATGCCGAAGAACAGCACCTTGGTGATGATCACCAGGATATAGAGAAAGCTCAGCAGGGCGACACCGGCGCCGACATAACTCCAAATGCGCAGTGGCCAGCTGGAGAAGCTGAAGAAGCCGTCCAGCGCGAAGTTCCACAGCTTCCAGTAGTTGAACTTGGTCTCCCCCGCCGCGCGGGCCGGACGCTCATAAGGAACACCGATGGCATTGAAACCCGCCCAGGCGAACAACCCCTTCATGAAGCGGTTACGCTCCGGCAGTTGCTTGATGACCTCAACCACCCGACGATCCATCAGACGGAAATCCCCAGCATTTTCCGGGATCTTGGTGGTGGTGGAGACCGCATTAAACAGGCGGTAGAAACCACCGGCCGTCAGCCGCTTCATCGGCGTATCGGCATTGCGATCGGAGCGCACACCGTACACGGTGTCGTACCCCTCATCGCGCCACAGACGGACAAATTCCAGGATCAGAGCCGGTGGGTCTTGCAGATCCACATCCATCGGGATGACCGCATCCCCGCGGGCATGGAACAGACCCGCGGTCATGGCCGCCTCCTTGCCGAAGTTGCGCGCCAGATTGATCAGGGTAACGCGTGGATCTTTTTCGATAACCGCTTCGATGACTTGCCGGGTCTTGTCTCGGCTCCCATCGTTCACGAACACGATTTCCAGTTGATCACGCAGCGGTGCCAGCTCCTGGTCAATGGTATCGATGAATGTCTGGATACTCTCTTCTTCGTTATAGGCAGGAACCACCAGTGACAGAGTAAAGTTCTTCTTATCCATGATCTTCTTATTCCTCATGAGAAAGCTGTAACGACTGGAAACGTACGGGATGCGAACCAGTCATTGCCATGTAATTGGCTTGCAGTGGATCGGCGATAAACAAACCGGCGGGGATCGGTACCTCGATCCGGTAGGCCCCCGGGTGCGGCAGTTGTAGTTGGCTGTGCCAGCGATCGCCCACACTGAAGGTCAATTCGGTATTCGCGCTCAGGGCTCGCACCTCGGCCTCGAGCCGCAGTTTGCCCGGCTCACGGTGCAGGGTGAAATAGAGTCCCCCTTTGCCGGTGAATTCGGAGCCGGTGCCATCTTCCTTGGGCAAGGTCCACCCCTGCCGGCTCAGGATCCAGGGGCGCTCTTGGGTGAAATCAAAGCGGGTCCCCGGAATATAGGCCAGCGTCTGGTTTCGGTTCCAGAAACGGGTTTTCATCTCCAGATAGTAAAGACGATAGGCATAACTGACATTGGGATGCGCGGCCAGGTAGAGAACCACCAGGTAATACGCGGACAATCCCAACACGGCCAAGATGATGAACAATTTAAGTATTCGAGACATAGGCAAAGAGACTCGATTTTGGGTGCGCCAATCGTAAAGCAGTTATTCACGAAACAACAGAGAATGGGGGCTGCCTCACATAAAAAAATCTGTTCCTAGTCCAAGAAAAGGCTCATGAAATCAGGAATGACGCAGATCAAGATAGTCCAACGCGAAAAACGTAATGCTGCATTTTAAATCCCATTATTGGCGCCGCCATTGACCCTCAGGAGTCGTCCCGATGAATATGAACCACGCCCAACGCCTGATCTTGAGCAACCAGTATGAAATATTGCAGAAGTTGAATCCGGAAAAAGCAGCCCATTACCAGCGCTGCCAAACCATCATCGAACGCGGTTACTGTCTGCAGTTACTCGAACTGGAGAAGGAATTCGGACATCTGGATGAAGCCACCTGCCATGAGGTCATCGACACCCTCGAGATGTATCACGCCATGCAGGTCTCCTATGCCAACCTGCCCCCGGCCGAGACAGCGGATCTGGCAGCCAGCCGTCTGGATTACATCGGCTATTCGCGCAGTCATGAGAAGGAGCTGGCCGATTATGTCTGCTTCTTGCTGGACGTTGAAGGACGCTTCCCGGAACTTGGCAAGTGCTGCTCCTCCTTGACCTCCGAAATCGGTATGCGCGACAAGTATCAGCGCATGCTGGCCGCCTGGCGTGATTGTCCACGCCATTACAAGCTGTCGATTCAGGAGATCCGCAAGATCCTGAACGCCTGATAGAGGCCGGAAAGCTCCCTCCAATGAGCAAAAGGCGTCTTTCGACGCCTTTTGCCATTCATCCAGGACTAAGCGCATCCAAGACTAAGCGAGCCTCGACTCCAGCCAACAAGCCAGCTTGATGCCCACCAGCATAGCGATGACAAACAGCAGGATGGGCCACTGCCCGGTCACCAGGGCCGTGATGGCAGGGCCTGGGCAGATGCCGACCAAACCCCAACCGATACCGAACAACAGGCTACCGCTGAGCAGACGCCAATCCAGCTGCCGCTTGGTCGACAGATGAAACGGCTCGCCGCAGATGGCGTTCGTTCGCGGTTTCACCACCCAAAAGTAACCCGGCATGAAGACGGCCAAGGCTCCCATCATCACCAGTGCCAGACTGGGATCCCAGGCGCCGGTCACATCGAGAAAGCCTTGTACCTTTTGCGGCAGGACCATTCCTGACAGCGTCAACCCCAAGCCAAACAGACTCCCGCAAAACAACGAAAACCAACGCATAGCTCCCCCTTATGCCAGAACATGACGCATGATGAACACGGTGACCATGCCCGCGAGCATGAACAGCAGCGTCGCCACGATCGAGCGTACCGAGAGCCGCCCGATGCCGCAGATCCCATGACCACTGGTGCAGCCATTGCCGAGCTTGGCGCCGAATCCCACCAGCAAACCGCCGACCAGCAACCAGGGCCAGCTCACCTGGCTGAGCTCAGGGGCCGGGAGACCCAGCAACCAGAATCCCAGGGCACCGCCGACGCCTAAACCGCCAATGAAACGCCAACGCCAACCGGTATCCGGCGTTGCAGGTGCAAGCAAACCAGCCAGAATGCCGCTGATCCCGGCAACCCGCCCCTGGATCAGGAGAAAGAGCAATGCCGCCAAGCCGATTAAGATCCCACCGCTGAGCGCGGTGAGTGGCGTGAAATGAGTCATACACCACCTCGCTTATCCATCCGTCTCTCCCTCACTCATTAAATTAGATTCTGCTAAATTTAGGCCAATTCTAAAGGCCTCCTTTACATTAGTAAATACTAATTCAATGAGTTTCCGATACGGTATCCACTTGGCACAGAATCATCGGTCCGTCACCGCCGGACGAAGAGCGCAGAGCCCGATAAATAAATCATCGTAGTTATGAGGTTAGCACCATGAATATGTTTTCATTCTCTGCTTTAATCGGCTGTAGTTTGGCTCTGTTTTAGGATCGGCCGCGATGAAAACCACCCTGCTTACCCTTGTCTGTGGATTGAGTCTGTTGAGCGCCATGGCAACAGCCAATCCCCTGTGCCCGACGCCCATGCTGGTCGGTTGGGATCAGTGGCCGCCCTACCACTACCGTGATGACCAGGGCGTCTTACAAGGCTATGCCGTGGAGGTCCTGCAACGGGTGATGCAGAAGATGGACTGCCAACTGCAGTTCCGTGAGCGCCCCTGGCGCCGTCAGTTGCAAGAGCTGCAGCAGGGCGAGGCACACATCGCCATGGAGGCTTATTACAACGAGGATCGAGCCAAATATGCCCTCTATTCCGATGCCTACAATCCGAGCACCGTCACCTTATGGGTCCGCCCCGAACAGCAGATCCAGGCCCCCAACATAGGAGCCCTGCTAGCCACCGGTTTTTTGCTCGGCATCACCAAAGACTTTTTCTACGGTCCAGAATTCGAACCCTACCGCCATCAAAAAAATATCGAGACCGTCTTAGCCGAAGAGACCAACTACGCCAAGTTGCACAAGGGGCGCATCGACGGCTTCCTCGGCGATCGCCTCGCCACCACCTGGGGGCTAAAACAGCATCACATGGAGCATAACGTGAAGGCGGCTCCACTGACCATCTACTCGGCCCCAGCCTTCTTCATGTTCAGCAAACGCAGCGTGTCGCCTGAGTTTGTCGACCGTTTCAATCAGGCGCTGCGCCAGATGAAAAAAAGTGGGGAGTACCAAAAAATTCTCGATCGTTACACCCGTTTGAATTAGTCAGACGCAATCATCTGTGAAGGGGCTAAAACATCTATCATCTTCCGCCGCCTTTTTTACAGAAGATCCAACCAGTTGATATAAGCTCAATCCAAACAATGGCTTGTCTTTTTTTGCTCTTGCCGACACGAGGATGCACAGAGAATGACCGCAGATCACCATCATCCAGCATCGGCTCCAGCCGATGATCTTCAAGCGGCGATCGCCGTTAATCACCTGATTTCCGATGGGAGCATGACTCCCGAGCAGATCATCGAACGCCTGGGCGATGTCGCCTTGCAAATCCAGCTCGGAGTGCAACAACTCTGGGAGCGAGTCACACCGCCAAGCTCAGTCACCCCATGGCTGAGCCTGACGCAAATTGAAGAGCTCACCTTCTGGCGCCCGAAGCCAGAGCAGGCGGGCATTGGTATTACCGAAGCTATTTTATTGGCCAAATACTTTCTGCATGCCGGGGGTTTTTTCAACAACATGCAGGGGGAAGGAACCTGGCTGTTCGACGAGAATCGCCGGCCGGTGAGCCTGGGCAGTGAACTGACCCGAGATCTCTTTTTTGCCTTGCGCCCGATCTTGGCTCTCCACCAGGTCGACTTCGACAGCAGTCATCTGCCCCACTTCCGCACCGATGATGAATCCTTTCCTGGTCATCTGTTCCTGGCTGGCGAGCTCTCCGTCTGGGGACTCAAGGGGCAGCCGCCACGCTTCATCGCCGAGGCTCGGCTCAACGCCATGGAGCTTGATGATCCCTTTGCCAATCTGTTGGACGACGACCTGCCGCAGTAACTGACAGCGGCAAAACACAGAGGCCTCCATGCGGAGGCCTCTGTCATTCATCAGCGTCATAGAGAGATCAAGACATTAATAGTGGGCGGTAGCCATCTGATAGGTCTTGAATCCCCCCGACAGATTCCGCACCCGGAAGCCGCAGTTGCTCAGCATCCGACACGCCACATGGCCACGTAAGCCGACCTGACAGGCCACCAGGATCTCCTTGTCTTTGGGTAATTCCGCCATGCGGGCCCGCAACTCATCCACGGGAATGTTGATCGCATTGGGAAACGCCCCCACCGTCTGCAACTCGCCCGGATTACGAACATCCAGCAACAGCTGATCTGGCCGCAATGCCAACAGATCCTCGCTATGGCAGACCGCCTCATCCCCCTTGATCACGTTGCTGGCCACCATGCCGGCCTGGTTGATGACATCGCGGGCCGAACCAAACGGCGGCGCATAGGTGAGCTCCAGATCCTCCAGATCCATGACGGTCATCCCGGCACGCATGGCCACCGCGAGCACATCGATCCGCTTGTCGATGCCATCCACTCCCACCGCCTGAGCCCCCAGGATCCGGCCGTTGTGCGGATCAAACAGCAGCTTGAGGCTGACAGGATGAGAGCCAGGGTAATAGCTGGCGTGGCTGGCCGGATGGACATAGATCTTTTGATAGGCCATGCCAGAACGCTGCAGACTCTTTTCATTGAGCCCGGTACTGGCCACCGCCAGATTGAAAACCTTGCAGATCGCGGTTCCTTGAGTCCGTTTGTAGGTGACCTGCCGTCCCAGCATGTTATCGGCGGCCAGACGGCCCTGCCGGTTGGCAGGACCGGCCAAGGGCATCAACGCCGGTTTGCCGGTGACAAACTCCGGCGTCTCCACCACATCGCCAACGGCATAGATATCCGGCTCCGAAGTTTGCATCCGTTCATCGACGCTAATGCCCCCCCGCGGGCCGAGCTGCAGCCCGGCCTGAGCGGCTAGCGTGGTCTCGGGTTTGACGCCAATCGCCAGGATCAAGAGATCGGTCGGGAGCTGGCTACCATCGCTCAGCAGCAAGGTGAGCCCCGTCCCCTCGCCCGACGGATCTTGCGCCGGAGCCTCCGGCAATATCTCGCTCAGACCCGTTTTGAGCCTCAGTTCGACCCCATGTTCGACCAGCGTCTGATGCAACGGACTCGCCATCTCCGGATCGACCGGCGCCATCACCTGCTCACCAAGCTCCAGCAGCGTGACGGCGATGCCACGTTGATGCAGGGCATCCACCATCTCCAGGCCGATGAAGCCGCCCCCGACCACGGTGGCGTGATGCGGCTTGTGATGAGTCAACGCGGCCAGTATGCGATCCATATCGGGGATGTTGCGCAGTAGGTGAACCCCCGGATGCACGATCCCCGGCAACGGCGGGCGAACCGGAGCCGCCCCTGGGCTCAGCAGCAACTTATCGTAACTTTCGATGTACAGCCGCTCGGTCAGCAGCTCTTTGACCGTCACCGTCTTGGCGTGGGGATCGATGGCGATGACCTCATGACAGGTGCGCACATCGACATTGAAGCGTTTCTTGAAACTCTGCGGAGTCTGTAACAGCAAGGCATCGCGTCGAGGAATATCACCGCCGATGTGATACGGCAGCCCACAGTTGGCAAAGGAGACATGTTCGCCACGCTCCAGAACGATGATCTCCGAGCTCTCCGACAAACGACGCGCTCTGGCCGCCGCCGATGCGCCGCCGGCAACACCCCCGATGATGACGATCTTGCTCATTTGTTGCTCCTCCAGGAATATAGGCCTCTTACTTTAGCAATCACTAATCTACGATACAATCATAATATTGCCTGCTCGCTCGGATCGGGTATGCTGAAAGACTGGTCGGCTAATTATAGTCCATTGATTTTATGCAACTTCCAGCACCCGCTTTCACGATGCTCCCCCAGGGCTCTTCGGGCCCCTGCTTGCTGCGGCTGAATATGCTGACCCGGCAATTGACGCCGATCGGCGCGGCTCTGCCCCCCGAGGCACTATGCCCGTTTCCGGATCAGCCGTGGCCCGAACAACTCCCGGCAGATGAAGCCCACGAGATCAATCTGCTGCTGGACACGCGACAGAGCGGGTGCGTGCAATTGGCGCGGAACGACACACTCTGGTTGCTACAGTTTATACCGGATCGCCACCCCGAATGGCTGCTCAGTGCTCACCCGCTGGTCAATGCTCCCGACCCTACCAGCCTGCAGGCACTGGAGGTTCTGGAGCTGGAAAAGCAGGCTGCTCGCACCTCCAACGTGGAACGAAACCGCCATATTTTGCAAACCCTCTACGGGGCCACCGGCTGCGAACGGCTGCTGCTTTGGGATCTGGACGGCCAGCGGATGACACCGTTGTTTATGCTCGGCGGCGATCGACTTCCGTCGCCCCAGGAGGTCGCCCCCCATTACCTCCGGGCACTGCGCAGTCGCAAAAGCCTGGGTTTCTCCGACATTGCCCATCAACCCATGCTCAAGAGTCAGAGCTACCTGGTGGCAGATGGGATCCATGCCCGCCTGGATGTGCAACTGACCCATGAGGGGCGTTGCTGTGGCCTGTTGACCCTGGAGTACCGCGCCTTTCAGCAGAGCTTCCCTCCTCTGACCTTCCAGTTGGCAGAAAAAGCCGCCAGCCTGCTGGTGACATCGCCCACCAAGCCTCAATGCGACGATCTGCAATGGCTGCAGGATTTCAATCTGCGCATCGCCAGCAGCAGCGGCCGCGCCTATTTTGCCAATCTGGCACAATTGCTGGCCGAACAGTGTCAGGCCAGCCAGGTGTTGATTTGGCGGCAACTGCAACGGGAGGGTGAAACCCAGCTGGTCAGCATGACGCGTTACGATCGCGGAAGCTGGCTGCCGGAGCAGCAAATCTCGCTCCAGCACCCGGCCGGCCCTCTGCTACTCAATCCTCATCCCCAACGTTGGTCCGGTGACACCTTGCTGCCGCTGCGCCCGTTATTCACCGAGTATGGGGCTTTCGAGTCACTGCTGAGTTACCCGCTGTTCGATGAAGAGCAGCAGCCGATCGGGCTCATCTGTCTGCTGTTTCGCAACCTACCGGCCGCTGAGGCCCCCCTGGAGACGATCCTGGCCCTCACGGCCCACCGCACCGAGGGAGAGCTGTTGCGTCTGGGGTTTGAAGAGGAGCTGCAACTGGCCAAAGCCACCTTCGATTCACCACTGGCGGTGATCGTGGTGGATGCGTTGGGATTTATCGAGCGGGTCAACCCGGCTTTCAGCTCCATGACCGGGTTCAAGGCGGAAGAGGTACTCAGTCGCCACATGAAGATGTTGCGTCCCAGCTTCTATGACGACGAGTTCTACCACTCCCTGCAGCAGACCTTGCAACACCAGAATCACTGGCAGGGCGAAGAAAAGCTACTCAAGGCCAATGGCTTTTACTTTCCCGTCCGACTCACCATCACGGCCATTCGCCACCACGAGAAGATTGCTCACTACATCTGTACCCTGGATGACATCTCCGAGCGGCAGCAAAATGAGCGCCAGATTGAAAAGTTAGCCTATTACGACGATCTGACCGAGCTGTACAACCGGCGTGCCATGCTCGAGCAACTGGAGATGGCCCTGCAAGAGGCGATCGATCGCCAGATCTGTGGCGCCTTCATCCTGCTGGATATTGACCACTTCAAGAACATCAACGACTCGTTGGGTCACGGCATTGGTGACAAGTTGCTCAAGGCGATTGTCGTCCGGCTGCAGAACGGGATCGGACAACAGCTGACGCTGGCGCGGGTCTCGGGCGACCAATTTGCCCTGCTCGCCAAAGAGCTCGGCAGCAGTCTGGTGACGGCGCGCATCCAGAGCGAATACCTGGTGCAGGAGATCGGCGCTCTGTTCGCCCAACCCTTTGATATCGACGGCATCAACCTGCATGTGACCAGCACGCTGGGGATCAGTCTGTTCCCCGATGAAGTTTCGTATGAATCAGTGATGCAGCAGGCTGACACTGCCGTGCACATCGCCAAACGCCAAAGCGGTGGCGGCCACGCCTTCTTCACCAGCGATATGGGCCGTGCCGTGCGCCGCCGTCTGGAGCTGAATAACCAGCTGCGCGAGGCGCTGCGCAATCGGTCGTTCCAACTCTTCTATCAACCGCAATTTTCGGTGACCAGCGGCGATCTGGTGGGCGCCGAGGCGCTACTGCGTTGGGAACATCAGGGACAATTCATCTCCCCGGCTGAGTTTATTCCGGTCGCCGAGGAGACCAGCCTGATCAATGAGATCGGTCTTTGGGTGTTGCAGCAGGCCTGCGCCCAATTTGTCTACTGGCAGGGCCAGGGTCTCAAACTGCCGGCCATTTCGGTCAACGTCAGTGCCCGCCAGTTTCACCATCGTGATTTTCTGCCGCAATTGGAGCAGATCATCCACGACAGCGGGATCCCGGCCGCCTGCCTGATGCTGGAGCTCACCGAATCGGTGGTCCTGGAAAATCTCAGCGAAACCGTGCTCAAGATGCAGGCCATCCGCCAGTTGGGGATCCACCTTTCCATCGATGATTTTGGCACCGGCTACTCCTCGTTGGCTTACCTGAAGCAACTGCCAATCAACGAGGTCAAACTGGATCGCAGCTTCATCATGCGACTGGTCGAGGAGCACAAGGATCGGGTTCTGGTCGCCACCGTGCTGGCGCTGGCGGAGGCCATGGCGTTTTCGGTGATCGCCGAAGGGGTCGAGACCGACGAACAACTCGCGGTGCTGCGAGAGCTCGGCTGTGACAATTTCCAGGGCTTCTTGCGCGCTCGCCCCTTGTCGGCCCAGCAGTTGGAGCAAATGTTCAGTCCGCACAACGACGATGCCTGATCCCCTGCCGGATAATCCGGCAGGGGTTACGCTGGCCGTTTAGAATTCGAACTTGTAGAAGAGATCCAGCGCTTGGTTCAGACCACTCAGCACCTGGACATACAATCGCGGCATCAGCTCATAGCGCAGACGCACCTCGCTGATCGAGGTGAAGACCCCCATACCATACTGCAGTTGCAAGCCCGGCATCAGGTAGCCACTGATGCTGACCTGGGTTTCATCGCCGCTGCCGGTCGAATCCAGACTGACATCGCTCAGGCCGAAGCTCTCGGCAATATCGGAGACCACGCCGTTGGCTTGACTCAAACCCGCCCCCAGCAGGATGCCGGTCATCGCCTCGTCGTTGGAGGTAGTACCACTGCTGGTCGAGCTTTTCCCACGCAGCAAGTAGGAGAGTTTTTCCGATTCCGCCAGTTGCGGCTCCGAGTAGATCTCGATTTTTGGCTGCGCCGCCGGCCCCGTCACCTTGACCCCGACCGTAATGTCCTTATCTTCCATGGTCTCCGGATCCCGCTCGGCCTTGACCTGCAGATAGGGCGCCGTCGGATTGCCGTTAAATTGCAGTTTCCCTTCGCGGATCAACAGATTCTGGCCGAAGGATTTGAAACGGCCATCGGTCAGCGAAATGGTGCCGTCGGCCCGCAACGGTACTTCGGGGTTCTGCACCAGCCGGATCCCCCCCACCAGTTTGGTCTTCAACCCCAAGGCATCGAGTCGCACATCGCCGCCCAAGCCGAGCGTGATATCCAGCCAGATCGGCACCTTGATCTTAGGCTGCGGCTCCGGCTTGCGCCGCTTGGTGACGATCTCGACATCCTCGGAGACCGAGACTGCGCTGTCGGGCAGCGACTTGACCAGGATCCGCGCCCACGGGATCTGCACCTGACCGGTCAGACGGAGCTCCCGCCCGAAGATCAACTGCAGGTTGGAACTGACGCGCGCCCGACCATAACCGGCCAAGCCAACCTCCAGCGTATCAGCCTGCAGCGTGATGATCCCCTCGGCCAGCTCGCCGGACCAGTCGATGCGGCCACCGAGCTCCATGGTGCCCTTACCCACCTTCATGTGGCCACTCAGGCGCGCCTTGGCACCATCGATCAACAACTCGCTGTGCAACTCGGTGATCTTGGCCAGCTCGGCCGAGGTTTCGATGAGACCATCATCGAGTGTAACCTTGCCGTAAAACAGCGGTTTGTTGAGGGTACCGCCCATCCGGCCGCTGGCATTGACCCGTCCCTTGGTCCGTTTGAGTTCATCCAACAAAGGCGCCAGGTTGTATAGCCGCAGATCCTGGATCGCCAACTCCCCCCCCAGAGTCCGCTCACCCATGGGATCGCCAATCAGCAGGTTGATGTCGGCTCGCCCCAACTGTTTCGAGGCAAAGTGCAAGACCAAAGCCCCTTGCTGCCGATCCAGTTTGGTCGACACAGAGAGTCGGTCGTAGTCGGAGACCAGCTCATCGGCGATCAGCGAGCCCGGTTCACTCTCCAGTTGCAGATCGGCGTAGGGGACGCCCCCCTGCCAACCCAGCTGCCCATTCAGGGTCAGCATCGCTCGCCAATCCATGCGCTCGGGGAACAGGGGACGCAACGCCTGGGTCGCAAACTGGGACAGACTCAGGCGTAGATCGCCACGCGCCTTCGACAATTCGGCGGGTTGCAGACACAGGGCCGCCTCATTCAGGTGCCAGCACTGAGCCCCCAGCGAAAGTCGCTGACTCGCAGCCGAAAAGACCATGTTCAACGGCGCATCCAGCACCCAGGGGCCGATGGGGGTGTCGATCCGCCCCGAGCTTAGCTCGCCCTGCCATTGCCGTGCCCGCCACTGCCCCCGCACCAACAGCTCGCTGGCGAGCGGCTGCCCCGCAAAGGCCAACCGCAGCTCATGGGCGTTTTCATCGCCCTGCAGCGACAACTGCAGATCCTGCAGCCGAGTCGTGCCATTGCGCAGCCTGCCCAGATGCGCCTGCAGATTGCCTTGCCAGATCGCGCCTAAATTGAGCGTTCCCTGAGCCTGCAGATCCCGCATGCGCACACCGGACATCGCCAGTTCATCTGCCTGCACCTGCAACGAGACCACCGGCCGTTTGGCTGTGCCGCTCAGATTAAATTGTGCATTGGCCGAGCCTCGCAGCTCGGGGAGCAACAGACCGAGATCCGGAGCCTGCAGGGAGCCGGTTGCCCGCCAGTCGGCGCCCAGAGCACCATCCAGCAGCAAGCGGTTGCTGCCACTGCTCAGGCGAATTTGCTCAAACTTCCAGGCCAACCGATCGTTGCCACTCAACTTCCCCGCCAGAGCAAGCGGATAGCCATTGAGTTGACCATCGGCCTGCATGGTCGGGATGTTCAGCTGCCAGTGCGGCGCTTGATAGGTGAATTCGGTGACCACCTTGGTCTGGATGCGGCCGGAGAGTGCCGGAAACCACGACTTGAGGTTTTGGCTCTTGGCCTCCACCTCGCCCCGCCAGTCAATCCCTCGCTGCCACCCCAGCTTGCCTTTGACCTCCAGGCTGCCGTCTGCGGCCGTGAGCCTGAGTGGTTTGAGCTCGATGCCCTGCAAGGAGCCTTTCAGCTGTAGATCGAGCAAGCCGCGAGGAAATTCACGCAGCTCGGCCTTGCTATGCAAACTGGCGTGGTAATCGGAGAGCCGCCCCTCGGCCTTGAGTTGACCGTCCAGCAGCCGGTACTCCGGCTGGCCTCGCAGTGGCCAGCGCAACTGTTTCCAGGCCAGAGAGGCTTCAAACGGCAGATCCGGCGCCAGGGTATTGAGACGCGCCTTGAACTCGGCGGCCTCCGGCCCCTCCAGATCCAGTTGACCACTCAGATCGGTCAGCGGACCATTCACCTGCAGCGTTGCCCGACGCCCCTGCAGCTGTTTTTCCAGCCAGTCGACCTTCGATACCCCCTTCAAGGTCACCCGCATCGGATAGTAGGTGACGAACTTCATCTCGCCCTGCAGTGCCAGATCGCCCATGGGATGGGCGATCTGCAACGCCTCGACGCTCAGATCTGTCCCCTTGAAGCGCCCCTGCAAACTCAGATCGAAGAGTCCGGTATCAAAACCACGCTGGTGATAACGTCCCTTGTGTACCGCAAACTGCTCCACGCGCAGATCGAAGGGCAAGAAGACCGTGGGCAGCGCCTCGATCTGCTGACGGACACTCTGTTCGTCAAACGGTTGGGCCAGCGGCTTCGCCTCCAGCTCCGACGACCTCTTCGCGGGATGGTCGGGGTCCTCGGGCGTCACCGGCGAGGGTACCAGCTTGACATCCACATCGGCGGACTGGCTCGAGAGCAGACGCAGTTGCGTGCCTTGCCAACTGGCGGCGGCCTGCAACTGACCGACTCGCACCTCGACATCCGGGGTCAACACGGCAAGTTGCTCGACCTGCAGTTTTTTCAGCTGCAGCTCCAAAGGCAGGTAGATAAGAGAATCGACGGGTGACGCCTCGGGGAGCGGCTCGCTGGCCGGCTCAGGTTCAGGATGAGCCACATGCCGATAGACGAGTTGCCCCTGGTTCAGCACCAGTTCATCCACGACCAGACGGCCGGCCAGCAGCGAGGCCAACTGCCAGTCCAGGCGCAGCTCCTCGGCTTGTAACAGCAATTCGGGGCTCTCATAACGCAGGGCCTTGAGTGTCACCCCCCGGCCCAGGTGGCCGTCCGTCAGTTCGCCTTGCAACGTGGGCAACGCCGCCTTGAGTTGCTGCCACAACAGCTGGTTGCCCATGCTGGTAAACAGCAATAAGCCAACCAACACCAGCATCAGCAGCAACAGGCTGCTGCAGGCCACCAGAGTCATACGCAACCAACTCATAGCTCTGCTCCCAGACCAAAGTGCAAGCGCCAAGGCACATGAGTCTCCGAGACCCCAAATCCCAGATCCAGCCGGATGGGGCCAAGCGGCGAGATCCAGCGCGCGCCCAGCCCGGTACCCACCTTGATCGGGTCGTTATAGTCGTTGGTCGCGGTCCCGGCGTCGACAAAGGTAGCCACCCGCCACTGCTCCGCCACCGGGTGGGCGTACTCCAGCGAGCCAGTCGTCTCATAGCGGGCCCCGGTCAACTTGCCGCTGGCATCCACCGGCGAGATGGTTTCAAAGCCAAAGCCGCGGATCGATTGATCGCCCCCGGCGAAGAAGCGCAGGCTCGGAGGGATGTCATCCAGATCCGCTCCCATGATGGCCCCCTGCTCGAAGCGGGTGACAAAGCGAGCCCCCTCAAACGGCGTCCGTAACCACTTGGTGCGTCCAGATACCCGGGTGAAACCCAGATCAGATCCCCAGGCCGGTTGTGAAAACTCGGTGGTCAGCAGGATGCGATCCCCCCACTCCGGATCGACCCCCTTATCCATGCGCAAGCGATTCAGGGTCACCCCGGGCAGCAACAGCAAGGAGTTCCCCTCGCTCAACCCCTGTTTGAAGGATTCGTACTCCAAGCGCACAAAATAGTCCCGCTCCCAAGCCCCCAGTTTTTTCGTCCAGTAGTGCAGCCCCGCCTCGGTTTTATCGGACTGGGTGTCATTGAGATCGGTGCGTACGTAACCGGTTTGCAGGTTGTAGTAATCGTTGATCGGATCCTGTCCCGGGATCCGGTAGTTGAACTTGATGTCTTGCGAGGGTTCGGAGATTTTAAGCTGCGCCGTCAGGCTGTGGCCGTACTGGTTGAGCCAGGGTTTTTCCCAATTGACCTGAAAACGCGGCCCTTCATCGGTGGAGTAACCCACCCCAGTCTCCACCAGGTTCGAACTTTTCGGCTCCAGACCGATGTAGACGGGAACCTGATAATCCTTCACCTCATCCAGCAGCGGCCGCACATCTACCTGGCGAAAGTAGCGCGTCTCCGAGAGATTCTGGCTCAGGGTCGCCAACTGCTGGGTCTGGTAGGGCTCCCCAGGCTTGAACGTCAGTAAGGGTTCAATCAGGCGGCGAGACTCTGTCACCCCGACGATACGCGGCTCGGCGAACCGATAGCGATGACCAGTGGAAAATTCGATGACGATATCGGCCGCTTGCTGATCGGGATAGACCTTGACGCTCGACTCCACCAACTCGGCGTCGAAATAACCGCGATTCGCGGCCCGGTTGAGGAGCGATGACTTGATCTCTTCATACTTGCCATGATGCAGCACATCGCCCTGTTTGAGCGGCAGCTTCTGCATCAGGCGTTCAAAAGAGTCATCATTGAGAGCATCCCCCAATAGACGCACCACCAAGGAGCGAATGCGGACCGGCTTGCCACGCTTGATGCGCACATGCAGCAGCGATTCGTCCTGCTCGTCCACGACCAGTTCGATGGTGGACTGGTAGTAGCCTTGGGCTTGCAACCCCTGAGTGACCGCCTGTTGGATGGACTGGCGTCGATAGTCGATACGACCCGCCTGAATGCTCGGTAGCGCCGCCAAGTGGATCTCTACGTTTTCTTTGAGCGCCCCTTTGATACCCGTCACCTCATAGCGCAGGGCCTTGGCACTGCTCAGTGGCGACCAGAGCAGCACCAGCAGCAGGGCTACGATGTGCGGCAAAAGCCAAGGCGTGCGGGAAGATAAAACGGCGGAGCGGTATTTCACGTTATTTTTTTGCTCATAGTCAGGGAACACAGTCAGAGCCAATCGACGTCCAGCCAAGCAATCTGCAGGATAGTAACATAGAGCCCTGCGGCGAACAGCCTGCCGTGAATGGACTTGCGACGCCGATGCCAATCGTTGAAAATCCGCGTTTTCCTTATCTAGCAGGCCATCCGATGAAAGCCGCAGCTCTCCATATCCTGGTCAAGAGCCGTCCTGAATGTGACGCGCTCAAGAAGCAATTGGCCAAAGGCGCCCACTTTGGCGAATTGGCCCGGCGTCACTCCCTCTGCCCCTCCGGCAAACGGGGCGGTGATCTGGGCGAATTCCGCCAAGGACAGATGGTCAAAGCATTTGACGATGCGGTCTTCAAAGGCGCCTTGCTGACCGTGCAGGGCCCCATCAAGACCCAGTTCGGCTATCACCTCATCAAGGTGCTCTACCGCAGCTAAGCGGTCACGGCACCGCTAGTGCCCATGACGGAGCCCAACGAACTCTGGCTATTTCTTCACGCTGGCGTTAGCCTACCCGGGCTTATTCTCAGGGCGGGGCGTAATTCCCCACCGGCGGTAACCTCAGCTGTGCCAGCACGGTTGACCAGCCCGCGAGCGCCTGGTTCTCTCGCAGAACCAGGGTCAGCAGATCCGGTGCAATTCCGGGGCCGACGGTAATAGTCCGGATAAAAGAGGATATGACAGCCATCTTCAACGGCAGCCAAATCGGCTGACCGTCTGCTGCATTTCCATGCCCTGATTCAGGTAATCATTTGACTAATCAGGAATATTTACCATGGATCAGACTCTACTCTCGCAATTTGGCTCCCCCGAACAACGTGTTGAAGCCGCGCTGGCAGCTCTGCGCTCGGGTCTCGGCGTCCTAGTGGTCGACGACGAGGATCGCGAAAACGAAGGCGACCTCATCTTCGCCGCCGAATCGATGACCACCGCTCAGATGGCGCTGATGATCCGCGCCTGTTCCGGCATCGTCTGCCTGTGTCTAACCACGGAGCGTACCCGTCAGCTGGCGCTGCCGATGATGGTGGAAACCAACTCCAGTCAATTTCAGACGGCCTTCACCGTCACCATCGAGGCGGCGCAAGGCGTCACCACAGGAGTCTCCGCGCAGGATCGACTGACAACCATTCGCGCCGCCATTGCCGATCAGGCGCAGCCCCAGGATCTGCATCGGCCCGGTCATGTCTTCCCGTTGCGAGCTCGAGATGGCGGTGTTCTGACCCGACGAGGTCACACCGAGGCCACGGTTGACCTGATGCGCTTGGCCGGGCTCAAACCTTATGGGGTCTTGTGCGAATTGACCAATGAGGATGGCAGCATGTCGCGCCTGCCCGAGGTGGTGGCCTTTGCCCAGCAGCACCGGATGCCAGTCCTCAGCATTGAGGATCTGGTGGCTTATCGGCTGCGTTGCGATCAGGCAGCCAGCTAAGTCCGGAGTCAACAGGTTCGGAACAAAACCAAGGGGCACTACGGCGCCCCTTTTTCATGATTGGCGGAGCCGCATCCTCAGCGCGCATGGGGAGCCTGCTTGTGGCCAAAACAGCTGCGCATCGTCTTTTCAATCGCGCGCAACACATCCTGCCGGCTGATGGTTCCCAACAATTTTCCATCTTCATCCAGCACCGGATAGATCTTCGGTTTCGGACCCGCCATCCGCTGAGCCAACTCAATGATGCTGTCGTCCGGCGCCACCGACAGCACCTCTTTACTCATCAACTGCTCGACGCTGGCCAGCTGCTGACAGGTATAAGTCGCCTCGATACCAGCCAGCAGGCAATCATGTTCGGAGAGAAACCCCACCAGCCGATGTTGTGCATCCACCACAGGACCTCCGGTCACGCCGGCCGTCAGCAATGCATGAATGGCTTCATAAACGGTCTGATCGGGCCGAAATATCGCCGGTCTTGGATTCATGTACTCTCGGATGCGAATGGATTCCATGAGGGTTCCCCTGCAGTTGAGTCCCACTAAGCATAGATCCGGACGCCCTACTCTGCGTAAAAGCAAAGGGCCGCTTATCGCAGCCCTTTGTCGAACATTCGCACCAATTGATTACATGACTAGATTTTGGCGCAACGCCTCGATCCGTTTTTCAAGTGGCGGGTGGCTCATGAAGAGTTCACTCACGGAGCGTTTGCCGTTGATGCCAAAGGCCATCATGGTTCCCTCCAACTGAGGCTCATGACCCTGACGCAGGTGCTCAAGGGCGGCAATCATCTTGTCACGCCCAGCCAACTTGGCAGAGCCAGCATCGGCGCGGAATTCCCGCTGGCGAGAGAACCACATGACGATGATGGAGGCCAGGATGCCGAAGATCATCTCCAGCACGAACACCGTCGCCATATAGGCCAGACCACCCATCCCGGCTCCCTCTTCTTCATCATCCGAGCGCAGGAAATTGCTGATGAGGCCTGCGACCAGGCGAGCAAAGAAGATGACAAAGGTGTTCACCACCCCCTGGATCAGGGTCAGAGTGACCATATCCCCATTGGCGATGTGGCTGACCTCGTGAGCCAATACGGCTTCGGCCTCATCCCGACTCATGCTGTACAACAGACCAGAGCTCACCGCCACCAGGGCATTGTTACGGCTGGCGCCCGTGGCAAAGGCATTCATCTCTGGTGAGTCGTAGATCCCGACCTCCGGCATGCCGATCCCGGCCTGTTGCGCCTGACGAGTGACGGTCGAGAGCAACCAGTGCTCCATCTCGCTGCGAGGCTGCTCGATGATCTGGACGCCATAACTACGCTTGGCAACCCATTTCGAAATCAGCAAGGAGACAAACGAGCCGCCGAATCCGAATACGGCCGCCATCAACAACAAACCACCCATCCCCTGACGGTCAATCCCCAGCCAGCTCGACAGCACGCTCAGGACGATCGATAGCACCAACATGACGGCCAGGTTGGTGGCCAGGAACAAGAATACGCGTTTCATGGAGACTCCTTTTGGCATCTTCACACAGAGACTTCTCTGCAATGGCGTCATAAATAACACAGATAAAGCAGGAAAGGCATCAGTCTAAACCAGTCTAATTGTTCGGTATAAACTGAAAGCTCTCCCTCAGCCCGTGCAACGACCCAGTCCGTTCCGTGAGCCGCACGCCTGTATATTAGGGGCAACATGCTGAATTTCAAGCAAATGAGAGAAGTAGATCAGCGCCATATCAGTCTGGTATGGCGCATCAGGGGCGAGATCACAATAGGGCGGAGAGATCCAGATACTGGCCCAGATCAGACTCGAATGGTCGAGCCAAGTAGGGGATTTCCCCTAGGAATGGGGCCGGCAGCAGGCTCTTGAGCGTATCCAAATTGGCTTTGTAGTAGCTCATGCCAGGATGAATTCGGTTCACACACCAACCGGCTAGGTTTAAGTGATCGCGCTCAATTGCCTCACTGGTCAGCATGGCATGGTTCAAACAACCCAGTTTGGCGCCCACCACCAGGATCACCGGCAGATCTTCATGGCGCACCCAGTCCGAAAGAAAGTGGCCATGACCGATGGGCAGACGCCAACCTCCGGCACCCTCCACGAAGATCATGTCGGCATCCGTCTCCTTCAGTCGGGTTAATCCCTGACTCAAGACATCTAATTCGATCGGTACACCACACTCATCCGAGGCGATGTGCGGGGCAATATGCGGTTCAAAGCAGTAACCAACTAACTGCTCATAAGCCAGACGCAATGAGGTGTTTTTTTGCAACATCACCACATCCTGGTTGCACAGCCCCTCTTCCATCAGATCACAACCTGACGCCACGGGTTTATAAGCGGCCGTTAACAGTCCCAACTTGTTCGCCGCCCGCAGCAAAGCCACCGTCGAGACGGTTTTGCCCACCTCGGTATCCGTGCCAGTGATGAAAAAGGTTTTTGTCATCGCGTCAAAACTCCGTAGCAAACTTCATAGCTGATCGGCAGCAGACCAGTATCATCTCTTTTATATTCATAGGCTTGTTGTAACGCCATCCATCGGTTTCGCCCTCCCAAGCCATTCGAGCGGTGACCCGTCACCTGGTTCGCCCCAATCCCCTTGAGACTCGTCAGTAACTCGTGCAGTGTAGGATAATGCAACACATGCTGCTGACGCTGCCATCGCAAAATCTCAAAACCCTGAGCCTGACAAAGTTCGATGAGCGTCTGCTCCGGGATAAATGGATTGACATGATCCAGCGCATCAACCTGCCGCCAGGCTTGCCGCAACTCCATCAGGCTGCCATCGCTGAGCGTGGCCAACGCCAGATGACCACCGGGCCGCACCACGCGCCAGATCTCGGCCAACGCCTGCGGTAACGAGGCACACCACTGCAGCGCCAGAGTCGAAAAACAGAGATCGCAGCTGGCCGACAGCAGAGGCAGTTGCTCCGCATCCCCCCCCACCAGATGAGCCGAGCCACCCTTGGCAGCGGCGGCAGCCAACATACCAGGCGATAGATCCAACCCCACCAGTTGGTGACTTAAGGTTTGCAGTTTTTCCAAAAAAAAACCGGTACCACATCCCAAATCGAGAGCGATCTCATAATGTTGTCGCGGCAGCAAATCCAACAAGTGGTCACCGATGAGCTGCTGGATGCGCGCATGACGGTCGTACTGCTCGGCAGCCTTGCCAAAACGGGCCGCCAGATCCGCCTTATCGACGGCTAGAGTCCAGTCACTCATGGCCTTGCTCCTGGCATAGCTCCTGACACTGAGCCAGAGCCTGCAACAGTTGCTCCACATCACCCGCCGTATGAGCCGCCGTCAGCGTCAGGCGCAGACGCGCCATCCCCGGAGGAACCGTGGGCGGTCGGATGGCCGAGACCCAACACCCTTGCGCCTGTAACCGCCGAGCCACCGCCAACGCCTGCTCGCTGCCACCGATGAGCAATGGCTGGATCGCCGTCTGCGATGGCAGCAATTGCAACCCCAACTCGGAGGCCCCTTGCCGAAATTGCGCGATCAACTGCTGGAGGTGGGCACGTTCTGCCTCGGCCTGCTGCACCCAGCGCAGCGCGGCCAGGGTCGCCACCGCCTGAGCCGCCGGCATATGGGTGCTGTAGACATAGTCGCGGGCAAAATTGGTCAGGTAACTCACCAGCTCCCGGGAGCCGGCGACGAAAGCCCCCGCCGTACCAAATGCCTTGCCGAAGGTGCCCACCAGGATCGGCACTCGGGCAGGTGCCACCCCCTGCGCCGCCAGGGTACCGCGCCCGCCCTGGCCGTGCACCCCAAAGCCGTGGGCATCATCGAGCATCAGCCAGTTGCCGCTTCGCTCGGCCAGAGCCAACAACTCGGCACAGGGCGCCTGATCGCCATCCATGCTGAAGACGCCCTCGCTGATGATGAGGCCAGCATCCGGCTGCAACTGGCTGGCCAGATGTGCCAGATCGTTGTGTCGGAAGCGGTGCATCTTGGCCGGCAGCATGGAGCCGGCCTCCTGCAGCGAGGCGTGATTCAGCCGATCGTGCCACTGCCGGTGGTTGGGTTTGAGCAGCGCCTTGAGCACCGCCTGATTGGCGGCAAACCCCGTCGAAAACAGTAATACCGCTTCGACATCCAGCCACTCGGCCAGCGCCTCCTCCAGCGCCTGGTGCGCCCGGGTATAGCCGGTCACCAGTGGCGAGGCCCCAGAGCCTGCGCCCCAGAGTGCCAGCCCTTGCCGCCAGGCCTCGACGATCTCGGGGCGAGCCGCCGCCCCCAGATAATCGTTGGAGGAGAAGTTCAGGTAGGAGTGCCCCTCCATCTGCACTCGAGGCCCTTGCCCCGACTGCATGGCTCGGCGCTCCCGCAACAATCCCTGCTGCTGTCGAGTCTGCAGTTCGTCGGTCAGGACAAAGGGAGCGCCCTTAGCCATGGCTTGAGGTCGCCTGGGCTGTTGCTCGGGGCTTGCTGGCATCATAGAAGAGTTCATCCTCTTCTTGCTGCTCCATGACCGCCTCACGGATCGCCTGCTCGTGCATCACATCCGGCTTTTGCATCCGTTGCTCGGGGCGGATCCCCAGACGGCGGAACAGCTGCATATCCCGGTTTTCATCGGCGTTTGGCGTCGTCAGCAGCTTGCAACCGTAGAAGATCGAGTTGGCCCCGGCCATGAAGCAGAGTGCCTGCATCTGATCGTTCATCTGCTCCCGTCCGGCGGACAAACGCACATGGGAGCGCGGCATCATGATCCGGGCGACGGCGATGATGCGAATGAAATCAAATGGATCGACCTCTGCCTGATCCTCGAGCGGTGTCCCCTTCACCTTGACCAGCATGTTGATAGGGACGCTTTCCGGTTGCGGTGACAGGTTGGCCAGCTGTACCAGCAAGCCCGCCCGGTCGCTGGCACGCTCTCCCATGCCGATGATGCCACCGGAGCAGATCTTCATCCCGGCTTGGCGGACATGGGCCAGTGTATCCAATCGATCCTGATAGGTCCGGGTGGTGATGATGTCGCCATAAAACTCCGGCGAGGTGTCCAGGTTGTGGTTGTAGTAGTCCAGCCCGGCCTCGGCGAGTCGGCTGGCCTGCTCGGCCGTCAGCATCCCCAACGTCATGCAGGTTTCCATTCCCATGGCCTTGACCTCCTGCACCATGCGCAGCAGATGAGGCATGTCCCGCTCCCGGGGGTTGCGCCAGGCAGCGCCCATACAGAAGCGGGAAGAGCCGGTCGCCTTCGCCTCACGGGCGCGCTCCAGCACCTTCTCCACCTCCAGCAAGGCTTCGGTTTCGAGCCCGGTCTGATAGCGAGCACTTTGCGGGCAGTATTTGCAATCTTCGGGACAGGCGCCGGTTTTGATCGATAACAGGGTGCTGACCTGCACCTCGTTGGCATCGAAATGCTGACGGTGCACCGACTGGGCTTGGAACAATAAGTCGTTAAACGGTAAGGCAAACAGAGCGCTAACCTGCTCCACGCTCCAGTTATGACGGATATGGGCTTCCATGAAAGAGTCTCAAAAATAGGGCCATCAACTTGGCTAGTCTAAAGAGGAGGTGTAGCCTGTCAATCAAATGCATCAAGAGTTGATTTACATTAGAACAACTAATGAACAACCAAGAGTTCGACCTCACCCACGTCTGGCACCCCTACACCTCACTGCTCAAGCCACTCCCCACCTATGAAGTCGTCGCGGCCGAAGGGGTGCACCTGCAGCTGGCATCCGGCCAGCGGCTGGTCGATGGCATGTCCTCCTGGTGGGCCTGTCTGCATGGCTACAACGTGCCGGAGCTCAACGCGGCCGCCGAAAGCCAGCTGCACAAGATGGCCCATGTGATGTTTGGCGGCATCCGCCACGAACCCGCCACCCAATTGTGCCGCACCCTGGTGGAACTCACCCCACCCGGTTTGGATCGGGTCTTTCTGGCTGACTCCGGCTC
The DNA here is from genome assembly GCA_041441555.1 of Aeromonadaceae bacterium. Classification (GTDB taxonomy): domain Bacteria; phylum Pseudomonadota; class Gammaproteobacteria; order Enterobacterales; family Aeromonadaceae; genus Pseudaeromonas. The sequence continues at coordinate 47,734 of JASDSW010000031.1, read as the reverse complement.
GGTCGCTGTCGAGGTGGCCTTGAAGATGGCGCAGCAGTACTGGCAGAGCCAGGGGCAGAGTCGTTCACGCTTCGTGGCGCTGCGCAGCGGCTATCACGGCGATACCTTCGGCGCCATGAGTGTCACCGATCCCGATGGCAGCATGCACAGCCTGTATAAGGGCTTCCTGCCCGAGCACTGGTTTATCCCGGCTCCCCAGAGCCCGTTCGATGGCCCCTGGCAGCCCGCCGAGCTGGAGCCCTTGCGGCAGCTGCTGCAGCAAAACGGCCACCAGATCGCAGCCCTGATCCTGGAGCCGATCGTTCAAGGGGCCGGCGGCATGCGCTTCTATCACTCCGAGTATCTGCGTCAGGTGCGCGCCCTATGCGATGAATTTCAGGTGCTGCTGATCGCCGACGAGATTGCCACCGGCTTCGGCCGCACCGGCAAGCTGTTTGCTTGCGAGTGGGCCGGCATCAGCCCGGATATTCTCTGTCTGGGCAAGGCGCTGACCGGTGGCTATCTGACGCTCTCGGCAACACTCACCAGTGAGAAGATCATGCGAGGCATCTGCTCGGGTCAGGCCGGCGTCCTGATGCATGGCCCCACCTTCATGGCCAACCCTCTGGCCTGCGCGGTCGCCAATGCCTCCATCGCCCTGTTGCTGGCCTCGCCATGGCAGCAGCGGGTTGCTGTCATCGAGGCACAGCTCAAGGCCGAGCTGATGCCCTACCGTGACCATCCCGCCGTCAAGGCGGTGCGGGTGCTGGGCGCCATCGGGGTCATCGAGACCCATCATCCGGTTGACATGGCCCGGCTGCAGGCGCTGTTTGTCGAGCTGGGGGTCTGGATCCGCCCCTTCGGTCGGCTGATCTATCTGATGCCTCCCTTCATCATTCAGCCCGATGAGTTGCGCCAGTTGACCCAAGCGGTCGGTCAGGCCTTGACACTGATGCACTCCTGACGCGGCTCAGCGCACGGACCGCGAACCACTCTCCACCGGGATCCGCTTTGGGGTATAATCTCACCTCATTGCGGAAACCCCCATCGATACAGGATCACCCGATGCGCATCTCGATCGCAGGCAAAGTCTGTTTTGTCCTGCTGCTCATCTTTTCATCCGTGCTAATCGGCATCACGGCCCACCAGGCTTATCGTGAACGGCAGATGGCGCTGGCCATGCACGGCACCCAGGCCCAGCAGCTGCTGCAAGCCTATGGTGAAGGGATCGATAACCTGCCGCCGGAACAGCTCGTGCCAGCCCATGAGGCACTGCGGCAACGCATCCTGAGCCATGAGCAGGTGTTGGATCTGCAACTGGATCGAGCCAGCGGTGAATCAGCCGCCCCCCACGAACCATACCAGGGCGTGCATCCGACCATGCGTCTGCTGGAACGAGGCAAGGCCACCATTTTGGTGCTGGAGCAATCCTGGCTCGTCGATGACCGCCTGCTGCCCCCCTGCGACGCCTGTCAACCAGCTCAGGGGCGGCAGATCGCGCGCATTCGTCTGCACTACGATCTGACACCGGCCCTCGCCCAGATCGAAACCGATCTGCTGACCACCGCCCTACTGCTGAGCCTGTTTTTTGGCGCCGGTCTGCTGCTGGCGCTCTACATCATCCGCCGGCAGATTGTCGGGCCGCTGCAACGCATCTCGCTGGCCATGGAGCGCGCCACCGATCTGGGGGATCGCACCATTCGTCTGCCGGTGGAGCGCAACGATGAGCTCGGACGCCTGAGTGAAAACTTTAATCACCTGATGGACAGCCTGGAGCCTCCCGTCTGCCCCCCTCAGCCCCCCATACCACCCTGCTGACGCCGAGCCAGTCGCGTCGCCCATCTTTTGCTTGAGTCCTGACTCGGCGCGGGTAAGATGATGCGATCGAAAAACCGGGCTAGGAGTCCGGAATGACAATAAGTTGGAGAAGTTAATCAGATGACCCATGCATCCGTAGCCGATGTGCTCAAGGGCAAATTTGCCGTTGGCACCAGCCTGACCGTCAAAGGCTGGATCCGTACCCGCCGTGACTCCAAAGCCGGGATCTCCTTCCTGGCCGTTCATGATGGTTCCTGCTTCCATCCAGTCCAGGCCGTGGTACCCAACACCCTGAGCAATTACGAAGCGGATGTTCTGCGTCTGACCACCGGCTGCTCCGTCGAGGTGACCGGTGTGATTGCCGCCTCCCAAGGGGCCGGCCAGGCATTTGAGCTGCAAGCCACCGACGTTCAGGTTCTCGGTTGGGTCGATGATCCAGACACCTATCCGATGGCCGCCAAGCGCCACACCATCGAATACCTGCGCGAACAGGCCCACCTGCGTCCACGCACCAATCTGATGGGGGCCGTCACCCGGGTGCGCAACTGCCTGGCCCAGGCCATCCACCGCTTCTTCCACGAAGAGGGATTTGTCTGGGTTTCCACGCCGCTCATCACCGCCTCCGACTGTGAAGGGGCTGGTGAGATGTTCCGCGTCTCGACCCTGGATATGGAAAACCTGCCGCGCACTGACAAGGGCACCGTCGATTACAGCCAGGACTTCTTCGGTAAAGAGGCCTTCTTGACGGTTTCCGGTCAGCTCAACGCCGAAACCTATGCCTGCGCGCTGTCCAAGGTCTACACCTTCGGCCCGACCTTCCGCGCCGAAAACTCCAACACCAGCCGTCACCTGGCCGAGTTCTGGATGATCGAGCCGGAAGTGGCCTTCAACGATCTGGAGGCCAACGCCAAGCTGGCCGAAGCCCTGCTCAAGTATGTCTTCCAGGCGGTACTGAACGAGCGCCGCGACGATCTGGAGTTCTTCGCCGAGCGCATCGACAAGGAAGCCATCAGCCGTCTGGAGAAGTTTGTCTCCTCCGACTTCGCCCAGGTCGACTACACCGACGCCATCGAGATCCTGAAAAACTGCGGCAAGAAGTTCGACTTCGACGTTGAGTGGGGTATCGATCTGCAGTCCGAGCACGAACGTTACCTGGCCGAGGAGCACTTCAAGGCCCCGGTTGTCGTCAAGAACTACCCGAAAGACATCAAGGCCTTCTACATGCGCCTCAACGAGGATGGCAAGACAGTTGCCGCCATGGACGTCTTGGCACCAGGGATCGGCGAAATCATCGGTGGCTCCCAGCGTGAAGAGCGCCTCGAGGTGCTCGATGCCCGTCTGGCCGAGATGGGACTGAACAAGGAAGACTACTGGTGGTACCGCGATCTGCGCCGCTACGGCACAGTGCCGCACGCCGGTTTCGGTCTGGGCTTCGAACGTCTGGTGGTCTATGTCACCGGCATGGGCAACGTGCGTGACGTGATCCCATTCCCGCGCACCCCGCGTACCGCTGAGTTCTAATCTCTGTCTCAAGCATCTAGATACGACAAGCCAGCCTTCGAGCTGGCTTGTTTATTTTCAGGGGGCCAAAAACGACAACGCCGCCCGAAGGCGGCGTTGCATCACCGGTTAGCAGCTCATTACCAGCCGGTGACCTCTTGGAGAGCCACGCCGATATCGGCCAGCGAGCGCACCGTCTTGACTCCGGCAGCTTCGAGCGCAGCATATTTTTCCACCGCGGTACCCTTGCCACCGGCGATGATGGCACCGGCATGACCCATCCGCTTGCCCGCTGGCGCCGTGACGCCCGCAATGTAGGAGACCACCGGCTTGGTGACATGGGCCTTGATGAAGGCCGCAGCCTCCTCCTCGGCGGTGCCGCCGATCTCACCGATCATGACGATGGCCTCGGTCTGCGGATCGTTCTGGAACTCAGCCAGGATGTCGATGAAGTTGGAGCCTGGAATGGGATCGCCACCGATGCCGACACAGGTGGTCTGACCAAAACCGGCATCCGTGGTCTGCTTGACCGCTTCATAGGTCAGGGTACCGGAGCGCGAGACAATCCCCACCTTGCCGGGTAGGTGAATGTGACCCGGCATGATGCCGATCTTGCACTCGCCCGGGGTGATGATCCCAGGACAGTTCGGACCAATCATCCAGACGCCAGTCTCTTCGAGCTTGCACTTGACCTGCAGCATGTCGAGAGTCGGAATGCCCTCGGTGATGCAGACGATGAGCTGGATGCCCGCGTCGATCGCCTCGAGGATGGCATCCTTGCAGAAGGGAGCCGGCACATAGATGACGGAGGCCGTAGCCCCGGTGGCCTGCACGGCCTCACGCACGGTGTTGAACACCGGCAACCCCAGATGGGTTGAGCCCCCCTTGCCCGGCGAAACCCCGCCGACCATCTGGGTACCATAGGCGATGGACTGCTCGGAGTGGAAAGTTCCCTGAGAGCCGGTGAAGCCTTGGCAGATCACCTTGGTGTCTTTGTTGATCAGGATACTCATGCCACGGCCTCCGCTGCCTTCACCACTTGCACCGCCGCATCGGTCAGACTCTTGGCGGCAATAATATTCAACCCGCTCTGCGCCAGACGCTCAGAGCCCAACTCGGCATTGTTGCCCTCCAGACGCACCACCACGGGAACCTTGACCCCCACCTCGGCCACCGCACCGATGACACCATCGGCGATCAGATCGCAGCGAACGATACCGCCGAAGATGTTGACCAGCACCGCCTTGACCTTGTCATCGGAGAGGATGATCTTGAAGGCCTCGGTGACCCGCTCCTTGGTGGCCCCACCGCCGACATCGAGGAAGTTGGCCGGTTGACCACCGTGGTGCTTGATGATGTCCATGGTACCCATCGCCAGACCGGCACCGTTGACCATGCAGCCGATATTGCCATCAAGCGCCACATAGTTGAGATCCCACTCGGCGGCGTGCGCTTCGCGTTCATCTTCCTGGCTCACATCGTGCATCGCCCGCAGCTTGGGCTGGCGATAGAGGGCGTTGGAGTCGATGTTGATCTTGCCATCCAGGCAGAGCAGATTCCCTTCGGTGGTGATCACCAGCGGGTTGATCTCCAGCAAGGAGAGATCATGGGTGACAAACATCTTGCCCAGCCCCATGAAGATGGCGGTGAACTGCTTGAGCTGGTTGGCATCGAGCCCCAGTTTGAAGCCCAGCTCGCGCGCCTGGTAGGGCTGCGGGCCGGTCAGCGGATCCAGCACCGCCTTGTGGATCAGCTCCGGCGTCTCATGGGCGACCTTCTCGATCTCCATGCCGCCTTCGGTGGAAGCCATGAAGACTACGCGGCGGGAGGAGCGATCGACGACGGCGCCCAGATAGAGTTCTTTGGCGATGCCGCTGCAGCTTTCAACCAGAATTTTGTTGACCGGCTGCCCCTTGGCATCGGTCTGATAGGTGACCAGGTTCTTACCCAGCCACTGTTCGGCAAAGGCGCGCACCTCTTCCTTGCTGGTCGCCACCTTGACGCCGCCCGCCTTGCCGCGGCCGCCGGCGTGAACCTGGCATTTGACGACCCACTTCTCCTGGCCCAGGGTCGTCGTTGCCTCGACGGCCTCCTGAGCGGTCGAGCAGGCCACACCGGCTGGCACCGGCAGTCCAAATTCGGCAAATAACTGCTTTGCCTGATACTCATGCAAATTCATGACACTCAATCCCTGTTGTGAAATTCCGGCGCCCAAGGCGCCGGTGATGAATATTAGATGTCCAGTAGCAGGCGGGTTGGGTCTTCGAGTAACTCCTTGACTGTTACCAGAAAGCCCACCGAATCCCGGCCATCGACGATGCGATGGTCGTAGGAGAGCGCCAGATACATCATCGGCAGTATCACCACCTGCCCGGCTACCGCCATGGGCCGCTCCTGGACCTTGTGCATCCCCAGGATGGCGCTCTGTGGCGGATTGATGATGGGCGTCGACATCAAAGAGCCGAATACGCCGCCATTGGTGATGGTAAAATTGCCACCGGAAAGATCATCCACCGTCAACTTACCATCCCGCGCCTTATCCGCCAACGACTTAATCCCGCGCTCGATATCGGCCAGCGACAAGGTATCGCAATCGCGCAGTACCGGCGTCACCAAACCTCGCTCGGTGGCCACCGCGATACTGATGTCAAAATAGTTGTGGTAGACGATATCCGTGCCATCGATGGAGGCATTGATGATCGGGTAGCGTTTTAGCGCCTCGGTCACCGCGCGCACGTAGAACGACATGAAGCCCAGTTTGATGTTGTGCCGCTTCTCAAACCGCTCCTGATAGCCGGTACGGATATCCATGATGGGTTTCATGTTGACCTCATTGAAGGTGGTCAGCATGGCGGTGCTGTTTTTGGCCTCCAGCAGCCGCTCGGCCACCCGCTGCCGCAGCCGGCTCATGGGGACCCGCTTCTCCTCACGCCCTACCGGGAGAGCCGGATGCTCCTCGGCAACCACCTTGAGCTCGGCAGGGGCGCTCTTGGCCACCCCTTGGGGAGCGACGACCGGAGCCTGCTCCAGATGACGCTGAATATCCTCGCGGGTGATACGCCCTCCTTTGCCGGTTCCCACCAACTGAGACGGATCCACCCCCTGCTCCGCCAGCAAGCGTCGCACCGACGGGGTCAGGATGTCGGCATCCTTGCCACTGTCGGTGGTCGTTGCCACGCCGGCTTGCAGCTCCGCCAACAGTTGGCGCGCCAAGACTCGGTTCCCCCGTTCAACCAGGATCCGGGTCAACACGCCATCGGTCGGTGCTGGCACCTCCAACACGACCTTGTCCGTCTCGATATCGACTAGCGACTCGCCGGCCTTGACCGACTCGCCGGGGCTCTTATGCCAATTGCCCACGGTGGCATCGGCGACCGATTCTGGCAGTTCAGGAACACGGATCTCAATGGTCATAGCTACTTATCCTTGTCTATTTCGGCAGTTCTGCGGCCTTCGGGAGGCAGGGCCGCCAGTCTGCGGCTCTCAAACCAGTCCTAGCGCCTCTTCAACCAGCAACTTCTGCTGCTTCAGATGCAACGAGATATACCCCACGGCCGGTGACGCCGAAGCCGGACGGCCGGCATAACGCAGACCGACGCCTGCCGGCAGCGCATCACGAAAGTGATGCTGGCTGCAATACCAGGCTCCCTGATTCTGTGGCTCCTCCTGACACCAGACCACCTCGGCCAACTGGTGGAAGGGGGCCAGCACGGCGGCCAGCTCCTGGTGCGGGAATGGGTAAAGCTGTTCGATGCGCACCAGGGCTATGTGTCGCAGCTCGTGTTTGCGCCGCGCCTCCAGCAGATCGTAATAGACCTTGCCCGAACAGAGCACGACCCGGGTAATGGCCTCGGGCTGATGCTCATCCTGCTCGCCGATGACATTTTGAAAACGCCCCTGAGCCAGCTCATCGAGGGTTGAGACCGCCAGCGGGTGACGCAGCAGGGACTTAGGCGTAAAGACCACCAGAGGACGCCGCATCGGCCGCACCATCTGGCGGCGCAACATATGGAATACCTGAGCTGGGGTGGTCGGCACACAGATCTGCATGTTGTGCTGGGCACACAGTTGCAGGTAGCGCTCGGGGCGGGCCGACGAGTGCTCAGGCCCCTGCCCTTCGTAGCCGTGGGGCAGGAACAGGGTCAGGCCACAGAGGCGCCCCCACTTTTGTTCGCCCGACGAGATGAACTGATCGATCACCACCTGGGCGCCATTGGCAAAATCACCAAACTGCGCCTCCCAGATGGTCAACCCTTCGGGAGCGGCGGTGGCGTATCCATATTCGAAGGCAAGTACCGACTCCTCCGAGAGCACCGAGTCGAATACTTCAAATGGTGCCTGCTCGGCACTCAGATGCTGCAACGGAATATGGGTGCTGGCATCGAGTTGACTGTGCAACACCGCATGGCGGTGGAAGAAGGTGCCGCGGCCGGAATCCTGCCCGGTCAAACGGACCCGATAGCCGGCCTGGATCAGAGTGGCATAAGCTAGATTCTCGGCAAATCCCCAATCGACCCGTTTTTCACCCCGACTCATCAACAGGCGATCGTCGTAGATCTTCTGCACCTGGCGCTGCAGTTCGTGGCCTGACGGGTAGCGGCAGATGAGCTCGCCCAGCCGCTGCAACTCGCCATAGCCATAGCTGGAGTCGTAGTCGATGTCCCAATCATGGCCCAGATAGTCATTCCAGTTCTGGTATTGCGGCCCCAGCGGTCGCCACTCGGGCACCACACACTCACCGCGATCCAGCGCACTGCGGTAATCGAGCACCAGCTGCTCCACCTCGGCTTCGGTCAGCACGCCGCTGTAGGCCAGACGTTCACCATAGATCTGCCGCGTGGTCGGATGCTGGCGGATCTTCTGATACATCAGGGGTTGAGTAGCGGTCGGCTCATCCGCCTCGTTATGGCCATTGCGCCGATAGCAAACCAGATCGATGACCACATCGCGGTGGAAGGTGTTGCGAAACTCCAATGCCAACCGGGTCACGAAAATCACCGCCTCCGGATCATCGCCGTTGACGTGGAAGATGGGAGCCTGAACCATCTTGGCGACATCGGTGCAGTAGAGGGTGGAGCGGGTATCCTGCGGATTGGCGGTGGTAAAGCCGATCTGGTTGTTGATCACCAGACGGATGGTGCCGCCGACCCCGAAGGCTCGCGTCTGTGACATGTTGAAGGTTTCGGCCACCACCCCCTGCCCGGCCATCGCCGAATCGCCATGGATGGTGATGGGCAGCACCTTCAGCCCAGTCGGGTCGCCCAAGCGATCCAGGCGAGCCCGTACCGAGCCGACCACCACCGGATTGACGATCTCCAGATGGGAGGGGTTAAAGGCCAGTGCCAGATGCAGATCGCCCCCCTCGGTGGCAAAGTCCGAGGAGAAACCCTGATGATATTTGACATCGCCGGTACCCCAGGACTCCCCATGCTTGCCGGCAAACTGATCAAACAGCTCCTGCGAACGCTTGCCCAGCACGTTGATCAGCATGTTCAGCCGCCCGCGGTGCGCCATGCCGATCACCGCCTCCCGGGTACCGCTCTTGCCCGCCTCGCGCAGCAGCGTCTTGATCATGGGGATCAGCATGTCGCCCCCCTCCAGCGAGAAACGCTTGGCCCCCGGGAACTTGGCCCCCAGGTAGCGCTCCAGCCCTTCGGCAGCCGTCAGCTCCTGCAAGATCTGCCGCCGTTCCTGAGCCGACAACGACGCCTGCCCCTCGGCCGACTCCAGTCGCGCCTGGATCCAACGCTTCTCCTCAATGGAGTTGATATGCATATATTCGGCGCCGATGGTCGCGCAGTAGCTCTTCTGCAAGGAGGCGAGCAGATCGCGTAGCGTCATGGTTGGCAACCCGCCCATGTAGGAGCCGACGTTGAAGCGGGTATCCAGATCCCCTTCGCTCAACTCGTAGAAAGCAGGATCCAGCTCGGTGACGGCGGGCCGCTGCCACAGCCCCAATGGATCGAGATTGGCGATCTGATGGCCGCAGCTGCGATAGGCATTGATCAGTTGCAGCACCCGGATCTGGCGGATATCGGTCTTGACCTCGACCATGGATTGACGGCCGTGGCCGGCCATCGCCAGTTGACGGAAATGTTCACGGACCTGAGCGTGCGAGGGCTCCTCGGCTCCGGCATTGAGCTCGGCAAAATGCTGCCGCCACTCGGGGCTGACCGAGGTTGGATCCTGCAAAAAGGATTCGTAAAGGTCTTCTATGTAGCTCGCATTGGCGCCAGCCAGATGGGATGAGTCGATCCAGGCGGTGATTTGGCTTGTCTGCATGCTGCTTCCTTCTTCCGATCCGAGGGTGACCCCCGGAGAGGGAACCTAGGCTCCGCATCTCCAGGACAGGCGCTATGCCGGCACCTTCCGCGCGCAACACAAGCATGGCGCTGATTTTTTAGTGTGCGAACAAACCCGGCGAGAAACTGCGGCGCATGATCCAGAAAATATCGGCTGTTCGCAATAGATGTCTGAATCATACAACAATACAACCACAGGCCTACCACCAGAGATAATACCAGTGCGCGACAGGGCAACAGCGGCTCATCCGGCGAAGTGAACAATTCACCACACCATCTTCACAGAACGGGTGACATCCCCTTATTTTCCACACAAGACAGTCGCCATCACGCGGTGCCATCGAGTATATCCAGCGCCCCAATTGCATGACAAACAGACAACAAACCGGAAACATCGATTATCCAAGCCAGATCCCAGTCCCTGATCACTAATTCAGCAGACGCGACCAGTTAAATTGACAAGCCCCCCTCATCTGATACAAATACTGCACATCTGAGCCTGTCTTTTTGCATCTGGTGGTGCATCAAGGTTGTATGGACCAGGACTCGCCGCAATTTCAAGCAAAGGAGAAGTGCTATGGCTGACAAGGTAGCCACCCTACATATTCCGGGCTGTACCCCCATCGAACTGCCGATTCTGGTGGGGACTGAGGGACCTGAGGTCATCGATGTACGAGCTCTCGGCGCCCATGGCTATTTCACCTATGATCCTGGCTTTCTCTCCACCGCCTCGTGCGAATCCAAGATCACCTACATCGATGGTGACAACGGCATCCTGTTGCACCGTGGTTATCCCATCGCCGATCTGGCGCTGGATGCGGACTACATGCAGGTCTGCCATCTGCTGCTGACCGGGGAGCTGCCCAATCAGGAGCAATACACCAATTTCTGTACCCACGTGACGCGCCACACCATGGTGCATGAACAGATGACTTCGCTGTTCAAGGCCTTCCGTCGCGACTCGCACCCGATGGCCGTCATGTGCGGGGTCGCCGGCGCGCTCTCCGCCTTCTATCACGACTCCCTGGACATCAATAACCCGCAACACCGCCAGCTGGCCGCCATTCGCCTGATTGCCAAGATGCCCACCCTGGCGGCCATGTCTTACAAGTACTCTATCGGTCAGCCGTTTATCTATCCGCGCAACGATCTGAGCTATGCCGGCAACTTCCTGCACATGATGTTTGCCGTCCCGTGCGAAGAGTACAAGGTCAACCCGGTCATCGAGCGGGCCATGGATCGCATCTTCATCCTGCATGCCGACCACGAGCAGAACGCCTCCACCTCCAGCGTGCGTCTGGCTGGCTCCTCCGGCGCCAACCCATTTGCCTGTATCGCTGCCGGTATCGCCTCCTTGTGGGGACCGGCCCACGGTGGCGCCAATGAGGCCTGCCTGAAGATGCTGCAGGAGATCGGCTCGGTGGAGCGCATCCCGCACTTTGTGGAGCGCGCCAAGGACAAGAACGATCCGTTCCGCCTGATGGGCTTCGGCCACCGGGTCTACAAGAACTATGATCCGCGCGCCACCGTCATGCGCGATACCTGCCACGAGGTGCTGCACGAGCTGAACGTCACCGATCACCCGTTGCTGGATGTGGCCATGGAGCTGGAGCGCATTGCGCTCTCCGATCCCTACTTCGTCGACAAGAAGCTCTACCCGAACGTCGACTTCTACTCCGGGATCATCCTCAACGCCATCGGTATTCCGACCTCGATGTTCACCGTCATCTTCGCCCTGGCCCGGACCATCGGCTGGATCTCCCACTGGATGGAGATGCAATCCGACCCCTCCAGCAAGATTGGGCGCCCCCGTCAGCTCTACACCGGCGCCCCAACCCGTCATGTCGGTCCCATGAGCGAACGTTAACCCTCGACACAAACAGCAAGGGCGGTCAGCAGACCGCCCTTCTTCTATCTGGCACAGAGTCAATCTCAGAACGACCGCTACTCTGGGGCCAACTCACTCGAGTATTGCCTCATCAGCCGTTGCAGCTGCTCGACCATCTGCGGTGAGCCGACAAAAAATGGCGAGCGCTGGTGCAAGCTGGTCGGCTCCAGATCCAGGATCCGCCGGAAACCATCACTCGCCACCCCGCCAGCCTGCTCCACCAAAAATGCCAACGGATTGCATTCATATAACAGCCTGAGCTTGCCCTGGGGAGAACTGGTCCCGGACGGGTACAGATAGATACCCCCCTTGAGCAGGTTGCGGTGAAAATCCGAAACCAGCGAGCCGGTATAGCGGGAGGTATAGGGTCGCCCACTCGCGGCATCCTCGGCCTGACAATATTTCAGGTAGTGCTTCACCCCGGCGGGAAACTTCAGATAGTTGCCCTCGTTCACCGAGTAGGTTCGTCCTGCGGCCGGGATCCGGATCTCCGGATGTGACAGGCAAAAGCAGCCGATGGAGGGATCCAAGGTAAAACCATTCACCCCCTGCCCCGTGCTATAGACCAGCATGGTCGAAGAGCCATAGATGATGTAGCCCGCCGCCACCTGCCGATGACCCGGTTGCAGGAAATCAGCCAATTGCACTGGGCCTCCTTCGGCCGTCACCCGCCGGTAAATGGAGAAGATGGTACCGACGGCCACATTGACATCAATGTTCGAGGAGCCATCCAGCGGATCGATCAGCATCACATATTTGGAGCGCTGTTCGGGCAGAGATTCGAAGCTGACAAACTGCTCCTCCTCTTCGGAGGCCAGACCACACACCTCACCGCGAGCGGCCAAGGCCGCCTTGAATCGCTCGTTGGCAAACCAATCCAACTTTTGCTGTTCTTCCCCCTGAATATTGGCCTGCCCCATGCTACCGAGGAGGTCGCTGATCCCGGCCTGATTGATCTCGCGATTGACGATCTTGGCCGCCAGACGAATGGAGGCCAGTAAGGAGCTCAGCTCCCCGGTGGCATGGGGGAAATCGGCCTGCTGCCGAATGATGAACTCGCCCAGAGTGATCCCTTTGAGGTGTTGCATATGCTCGCTCCATGAAGCTATTGAAATCGCTTTCATCATAGAACCCAAACCGGGTGCGCGATCAAGAAGAATCGTTTCAGCAAGCGAAGAAATGCGTCAAGCGCAGGGGAAAACAGACCAAGAGAGGGGGCGAAACCAGAAGTACGACGCGGGGCTGACTCCCGTCGCACCGAGAGTCAGCCCATTGAAGAGAAGAGTGTTAGTCGAGGGGACTTTAGGAGGCCAGCCAGGCGCGCACCCGCGCCAGATCGTCGGGGGTATCGACACCGGCGGGGGGCGTCTCCTGGGCCATCGCCACATGGATACGCTCGCCGTACCAGAGGACGCGCAGCTGCTCGAGCGCCTCGATCTGTTCCAACTCGCTGGCCTGCCAGCTGACGTAGCGCTGAATGAATCCGGCACGATAGGCGTAGATCCCCAGATGACGGGCATGAGGGTGGCGAGAAACCGGCGGCGTCTGGCCGAAGCCATCCCGCTCCCAGGCGATGGGCGCCCGGCTGAAGTAGAGAGCATAGCCCTGTCGGTCCATCACCACCTTCACCGCATTCGGGTTGAATAGCTCATCATCGCTCATCGGCACCGCCAGAGTCGCCATCGGCGCCTCGGCCTGGGCCAGATTCTCGGCCACCTGACGAATGATGACCGGCGGGATCAAGGGCTCATCACCCTGCACGTTGACAATGATGGTCTCGGGGGCGAAGGCATAGCGTTCACACACCTCGGCCAGCCGCTCGGTGCCGGATTGGTGGTCCGGCGAGGTCATACAGATCTCGACGCCCGCCAGCGTCACCGCGGCCGCCACCCGCTCATCGTCGGTCGCCACGATGACGCGCTCGGCACCGGCTTGCAACGCCCGCTCGGCCACCCACTGGATCATCGGCTTGCCGTGGATATCGGCCAACGGTTTGCCCGGCAGCCGGGTCGACTGATAACGGGCGGGAATAACCACGACAAAACTCATGATGGCAACTCATCCAGGCTCAGGTGACGAGCGCGGCTCTCCAGCAGCACCGGAATATCCTCGAGGATCGGATAAGCCAGCCGATCGGCACGGCAAACCAGCTCCCCTTTCTCCTTGTCATAGTTGAGCTTGCCCTTACAGACCGGGCACGCGACGATTTCCAGCAACTTATGATCGAACGCCATAGGGGTTGTCCTTCAATTTGTTGATGATGAGATCCTGCAAGGAGCGCGGCAAAGAGGCCGTCACCGGCAGATACCACCAGTTGTCGCGGGCAAAGCCGCGACACTTCACCGCATCCTTCTCCGTCATCAGCAGTGGCCGCTCGCTAAACTGCGCGCGCAGGCTCTCGGCGTCGTACTCCTGATGATCGGCAAAGGCCACAGCTTGCTGCAGACGAAAACCGGCCCGTTGCAGCGTCTTGAAAAAGCGGGGGGGATGGCCGATGCCGGCCAGGGCGTCGATCTCGCCGATGGCCAGCGTCGCCTGGGAGTGAGGATCCAGCGGCCGCGGCGCCTCCGCCTCCAGACGCATCGCATACTCACCGACGGCCGGTAAGCCGCCGTTGCAGATCACGGCATCCACATGCCCCAGGCGCCAGAGCCCCTCGCGCAACGGCCCCATGGGCAACAGGTGACCATTGCCGTAGCGGCGCTCGCCATCCACCACCACCAGCTCGATGTCGCGGGCCAGGGCATAGTGCTGCAAGCCATCATCACAGACGACGACATCCACCTCGCCAGTGGCCAGCAGAGCCTGCACGGCTGCCACCCGGTGCGGGGCGACGACGACCGGGCACTGGCAGCGCTCGGCGATGAGCTTGGGCTCGTCACCACAGACGCTGGCGGCCACCTCGGACGTCACCCGCAACGGATAACTGGCCGCCTTGCCACCATAACCGCGGCTGACCACCCCGGGGCGAAAGCCGGCCTCGCGCAGCATCTGCACCAACCAGATCACCAGCGGGGTCTTGCCCGTTCCCCCCACCGAGATGTTGCCGACCACGATGACCGGCGCCTCGGGGCGGAAACGCGCCAGAATGCCATTCATGTAGAGGGCCCGGCGGGTGTGGCTGATGAGCCAAAACAGCCCCGTCAGCGGATAGAGCAGCCAGACCCAGGGATTCCGGCGATACCAGAGGGATTGCAGCCTCATGCCGACTCCCCGAATTGGGTGTTGCGCAGCATCGCATAGGCACCATTTTGCGCCATCAGCTCGGCATGGGTACCGCGCTCGATGATCCGCCCCTCATCCACCACCAGAATTTCATCTGCCTGCTCGATGGTCGACAGACGGTGGGCGATGACCAGGGTGGTTCTATCCTTGGCCAACGCCTCCAGAGCCCCCTGGATATGGCGCTCGGATTCGGTATCCAGCGCCGAGGTGGCCTCGTCCAGCAGCAGGATCGGACAATCCCGCAGCAGAGCCCGGGCAATCGCCAGTCGCTGCCGCTGTCCACCAGACAGGTTGGAGCCATTCTCCCCGATCAGGGTATCATAGCCGTTGGGCATGCGCCGGATAAACTCATCGGCGTTGGCAATGCGGGCTGCCTGTTCGATCTGCTCGCGGCTGAATTCACCGGTGGCGGCGTAGGCGATGTTGTTGGCCACCGTATCGTTGAACAGGTGAACGTTTTGTGACACCAGGGCGAACTGCCGCCGCAGAGAGTGCAGCCGGTACTCGCGAATATCGACCCCATCGAGCAGGATCTCCCCTTGCGAGATGTCGTAAAAACGGGTCAGCAGGCTGGCGATGGTGCTCTTGCCGGAGCCCGAGCGCCCGACCAGTGCCACCGTCTTGCCTGGCTCAATGGTCAAGGAGACATCGCGCAGGGCGGGCTGCTCCTTGGTCGGATAGGTGAAGGTGACATGGCGCAGCTCGATACGCCCCTGCGCGCGTTCAAGTTCCAGGGTGCCATGATCCTGCTCCAGCGGCTGATCCATTAGGCTGAACAAACTCTGGCTGGCGGCGATGCCGCGCTGGAACTGGTTGTTGATCTGCGTCAGGGTCTTGAGCGGCTTGAGCAGCATCATCATGGAGGTCAGGATCAAGGAGAAGGCGCCGGCCGTCAGGTTGCTCAGCACCCCCGGCATGGAGGCGACCACCAGCAGCACGGTCAGGGCACTGGAGGCGATGATCTGCACCAGAGACGAGCCCAGCGCATCCACCACCACCATCTTCATGTTCTGATGGCGCATGTGGTTGCTAACCTTGGCGAAACGATCCGACTCCACCTGTTGACCACCAAACATCAGCACCTCGCGGTGACCACGCAGCATCTGCTCGGTCGAGGTCGTGATATTCCCCATCGCCTGCTGGATCTGGCGGCTCAGACGGCGGAAGCGACGACTGATGACCGTCAGTAGCACCCCGACGATCGGCCCGACCAGAAAGAAGATCAGCGACAACTGCCAGGAGTGATAGAACATCATGGCCAACAGGCCCATGACCGTCACCCCCTCGCGGATCAGGGCGACCAGGGTCGAGCTGGCGGCCGAGGAGACCTGGCTGGCATCGTAGGTCACCTTGGAGAGCAGGTTGCCGGTGTTGTGCTTGTCGAAGAAGGACATCGGCATGCCAATCATGTGGCTGAAGACCTCTCGCTGCAGCTTCATCACCACATGGCTACCCACCCAGCTCATGAAGTAGTCGGAGAGGAAGGCGCTGATACCGCGAGCAAAGACCAACCCCATCACGACAAACGCCATGATGAAGAGCACCGAAGGGTTCTTGCCACTGAGACCATCATCGATCAGCGGCTGAATTGAATAGACTAAGGAGGTGTCTACCACGCCGTAACCGGCCATCCCGAGGATGGCCAGCGCCAAACCACCGCGACGATCTTTGACATAACCGAGCAGGCGTTTGAGGGTAACCATGCTGGAGGGGTGCTGTTCTGTAACGGCAATCTGCTGCATCTATTTTCCGATCCTGTGACGATACGCGGCCCATTCTACCGGCTACTCCCCCCTCAACCAAGCATCCAGATGGCGATACCAGGGTGCCTGCGGCCGAAAGGGGATGATTTGTGCCTGCTGAGCATCAATCCGGATGCGGATCAGCCCCTGTTGCGGCGTACTCCACTGCCGGCTGTGCTCGGCGTCAAAACGGGCCGAAACCTGAGGATCCGGGAAATGCCAACGATTGGCGTATCCGGCACTGTGCAGCACCCACTGCGGCTGCAACCGCCGGATCCAGGCCGGGGTCGACGAGTGGCGGCTGCCATGATGGCCGGAGACCAACCAGCTCACCGGCCGGATGAGCCCCGGAAGCGCCAGCAGTTGCTGCTCCTGGGAACCAGGCAGATCGCCCACCAGCAGCAGGCTGTACCGCCCATCGTCGAGACGCAAGACACAAGAGTCCGCATTATCCCGCCCCGCCGTCACCCCGGCCGGCGCCAAAAACTGCAACTGCAACCCCTCCCAGCGCCAGGGGGCACCGGCCAGACAGCGCTCGGCACTCGCCGAAAGCGGAGCCGATGCGATCAGATGCCGAGCCGGATATTCGGCATCGATCCGCCGCCAGTTGCTGGCATGATCCCGATCGTCATGGCTGACGATGAGGTAATCCAGCCGCCGTATCCCCTCCGCGCGCAACAGCGGTAAGATGGCCACATCGGCCAGGTTGTAGCCGCTGGGGAAGGCATCGCCGGTGTCATACAACAAGGCCCGCTCCCCCTGGCGCACCAGCACGCTCAACCCCTGCCCCACATCGACGAGCAGCACTTCCCAGCTCGGCCGCGGTTGCAGCGCCAGCAACAACAAACCACCGCCGATACAGCCACTGAGCCAGCGCCCCCCCGGAAACCACCAGGCTAGCAGGGCCAATCCCAGCAGATTGATGATGAGTGCCGTCGAGGCCGACAACCATAACCAGCCATCGCCATGAGCCGACAGCCACGCCAGAGTACTCATCAGATAACCGAGCAGACGATCGCACAGCCACCAGCCTGCCCAAGCCCCTTGGGACCACACCGGCACCAGCAGTCCGGCGAGCAGCCCCACCGGGATCAACACCAAGCCAAACAGCGGGATCGCCAGCAAATTGAGTGGAATACAGAGCAGTCCCACCCCGGCAAATAGCGACAGTTGCAGCGGCAGCAGGCCGAGCGTCATCAGACATTGCAGACGCCACAAGGAGGCGCGTCGCCACAACAGGCTGCTACATCCCAGTAGAGCCACCGCGAGAAAAGAGAGCCAGAAACCGGCGTTGAACAACGCCCAGCCGTCATGCAACAACAAGAGCACCAGGCTCAGCCACCAGATCTGCCACAAGGACCAGTGCCGGCGCCAGCAGCGACCGATGAGCCAGATGGTCAGCATCAGCAAGGCGCGCTGAGTCGGCAGGGCAAAACCGGAGAGAGCCGAATAGAGCAAGGCCACACCCATCGCGCACCCATCCGGCAACCAGCGCCCAAACCGCCCGATCCCCGGCAGCAGACGCAGCAGCCGTCCACCGCCATGCCCCAGCCAGGCCGCCAGACCGATGTGCAGACCCGAGATGGCAATCAGATGGATGATGCCGCCATCCCGGAGTTGCTGCCACTCCTGTGGGCTGACCGCCTGCTGCTCGCCAAAGACCAGCGCCATCAAAAGCGCCGCCTGAGGCAAGGGACTCAGCACCGCTTTGGCCTGCGCCAGCCAGCGCTCACGCCAATTCGGCGCCTCGAGTGACGAGAGGCGTTGCCAGTGACGAACACTGCCGGTGGCGGTGATCCCATTGCCCAGCAGCCAGCGCTCACTGTTAAAACCGGCCGGATTGCCCAGGCCGTGGATCGGCTTGAGCGTCGCACTCAGCCGCAACTGCTGCCCCACCACAGGTGTGACGGCGGAGTTTTGCATAAACAGGCGAACGGTTGGCTGCGGCCACAAGGTTTTTCCATCCAACCGGCCCACCTGCAGGCGCAAGGCGCCCCCCTCCGCGCGCGCCTGCCATGCCATCACCACCCCATCTATGCTATGTTGCGTCTGCCCAGGCTCAGGACCGGCTGCCGCCAACGGCTGCAACCAAGCCAGTTGCAGGTTGAAAAACAGCAAAAACCAGCTCAGGCCGCACAGGACGCCCGCCAGGGCCGCCCGGCGCCAGTAGCAGGCCAGCCCCAGCAGCGCCAGGAGTAGCCAGATCCAGTGCACGACGGGCAACTGAGGCCACAGCAGGGATGAGAGGGCCGCGACCGTAAACCCAGGCAAGAAACCTTTGCCGTTCATGATGTGAGAGCCCATGTCGAAAGAATTTTTCCAACGCTGGCTGCCCAAGCCGGAAACGCTCCGGGAACACAAGAACCTCCGGCTGTTTGCCCACTGGCTGAGTGACCCAAACTTGTGGCATATCAACCGTCGTTCGGCCGCCGGTGCCGTCGCCATTGGACTTTTCATTGCCTGGGTCCCAGTTCCGTTTCAGATGGTGCTGGCCGCCGGCATCGCCATTCTATGCCGGGTCAATCTGCCGATTTCGGTGGCCCTGGTTTGGGTTACCAATCCACTGACCATGCCGCCGATGTTCTACTTCGCCTACTATGTTGGCGTTCACCTGCTGGGGATACCACCTGTCGACTTTGAGATGAGCTTCAGTTGGGATTGGTTGCGAACGGTCATGGCCACGATTGGCGTGCCATTCCTGCTGGGCTGTGCCGTGATGGGTTGCGCCTCGTCATGCTTGGGTTATGTTTCCGTTCGACTACTTTGGCGTTATTCGGTGATCCGCAAGAACCGCAGACGCCGGCAGCGTACAAATCCTCGCCACCCTTGACATGACCTCGCCGTTTGGGGCGAATTTTGCTAGGCGTGACCCCGTCGCTCGGTTAGAGTGTGCATCGATGATTTCCGCCCCCCGCAGTCAACCTGTGCACCACAGGCGTCCTACTCCACCCTGCGGCGAAGAACCAGCGTCATAATCGGGCAGCACTTGAGGTAACAAAGACAAGATGGATATCCTGGTCGCTATCTTTACGGATTACGGTTATTTTTCGGTTTTTTTCATCCTGCTGATCTGTGGTTTCGGGGTGCCCATCCCGGAAGACATCACACTCGTGGCCGGT
>JASDSW010000031.1:20712-28151 GCA_041441555.1 Aeromonadaceae bacterium | reverse complement strand
CATCATCGCCGGACTGGGGTTCGCCGATGTTCACATCATGGTGGTGGTCAGCCTGTTGGGCGTCTTGATTGGTGATGGCACCATGTTCACCCTGGGGCGGGTGTTCGGGGAGCGGATCCTCCGTTTTCGCCCCATCCGCCGCATCCTGCCGCCACGCCGCTTTGCCCAAGTCCAAGAGAAGTTTGCCAAGTATGGTAACTGGGTGCTGTTTGTCGCCCGTTTCCTGCCGGGCTTACGTTCGCCCATCTACGTGACCGCCGGCATGAGCCGCCAGGTCTGTTATTGCCGTTTTCTCATCATGGACGGCATGGCCGCCCTGATTTCGGTACCGGTCTGGGTCTATCTGGGCTATCTGGGGGCCTACAACCGCGACTGGCTGATGAAATGGGTCGAGCGTGGCCAGGCAGGTTTGCTGAGCTTTGCCGCCCTGTTGCTGCTGGGCGTCGGCATCTGGTATTGGCGCCACAAGAAGCAGGCTCGCGCCTCCAAGTAATCCCCTCTCAAGGCGCTTTTGGCGCCTTGATACTTTCTATTCTCGGCACGGATTTCATTTCCCGATTCTCAGCTCCAGGCCTGAGCCCTGACGCATGACACCAGCGTTCACCTCGACCGCTTGCCTTTCGGCAATAACCGCATTTCGTCCTGTTTGGGAGACTGGCTCGCGTTGTCCTTGACGTAACGGCCATCAACACGGAGTTCATCAGGCGATAGCAGGAGCTGACGGCCACGCACCACTCAATCGCCATCGGTGCATCATCACGTGCCTGAATAGACTCAGGGCCCCTCATAAGGGGCCCTGGTGTTAACTGGGGCTGGGCAATCGGCCACCAGCGGGGCGATTAACGTCCCAGCTCACGAGCCGGTTGCAGGCTGCTGGCCCGCCAGGCGGGGTAGAGGGTGGCCAACAGGCTCATCAGCACAGCAGCTCCGGTGACGACGGCGACATCGACGCCATGCAGCTCGGAGGGAAGGAAGTCGATGAAGTAGATCTCTGGATTGAGGAAACGGTGCCCGAGCACAGATTCCACCATCCGGATCAGCGGCGTCAGATAGTTGGAGAGCAGTCCCCCCAGCAGCCCACCAATTGCCGCACCGAGCAGGCCATTCATCATCCCCTGCACCATGAAGGTGATGCGGATCTGCCAAGGCCCCGCCCCCATGGTCTTGAGGATGGCGATATCGCCGCGCTTCTCGTTGACCGCCATCACCAGGGTCGAGACGATGTTGAAACAGGCCACGGCCACCACCATCAGCATCACCACATACATGACGGTGCGCACCAGTTGGATATCCTGATACAGATAGCCCTGGCTGTTCTTCCAGCTACGCACATACATGCGATCCGGCAGCTTGTTGGCCGCTTCGAAGGCCACATCCTGGGCCTGCATCAGATCCTGCACCTTGAAGCTGAAACCCTGCACCTGATCACCGATACCCAGCGCCTGCTGGGCATCACGCAGATGGATGAAGCCGAGCAGGCCGTCGAGCTGGCCACCGATCTCCATGAAACCAACCACCTTGAAGCGGCGTTGCAGCGGTGACTTGAGGCTGGCCTCGGACTGCGCCGCCACATTGGGCAGCAGCAGGGTGATGCTCTCGCCCAACTGCACCCCCAGCTTGCTGGCGATGGCTTTGCCCAGGATCACCCCGTTCTCGCCGGGCTTGAGCTCCTGTAACCCCTGGCCGGTCATGTAACGGCCGGCATCGGAGATCTGCTGTTCAGCCTCAGGCAGGACGGCCCGCAACTGCACCGCCTTGAGCTTGTCGCCGCGCTCGAGCAGGCCATTGAGCCGCACGATGGGGGAAACCGCCACCATGCCCGGGGTATCCAGCAGCAGTTGCTGGGCCTTGCGCCAGTCGGCAATCTCGCCGCGCACCATCTCGGTTTCGGCGTGAGGCACCACGGCCAACACCCGAGCCCGCAGCTCTCGCTCAAAACCATTCATCGCCGAGAGCCCCAGGATCAGCGCCATCACCCCGAGGGCAATACCGATAATGGAGGAAGCCGAGATGAAGGAGACAAAGCCGCTGGAGCGGCGCGAGCGGCTATACCGCAAGCCTAAAAACAGCGCTAAGGGACGATACATCAATCCGCCTCCGCGACCAGGCCATCGACCAGCGAGATGCGGCGATGCAGCTTGGCCGCCAACGCCCGGTCGTGGGTCACCACCACGAAGGCGGTGCCCAGCACGGCGTTGAGCTCGCACATCAGGCTGTAGATGCTGTCGGCGCTCTTGTGATCCAGGTTCCCGGTCGGCTCGTCAGCCAGCACCAGCTTGGGCTCGTTGACCAGAGCCCGGGCGATGGCCACCCGCTGCCGCTCGCCACCGGAGAGCTCGGAAGGCTTGTGATGCAAGCGGTGGCCCAGGCCGACCCGCTCCAGCATGGCCGATGCCTTGGCGCTGGCCTGCTTGACCGGGAGACCGGCGATCAGTAGCGGCATGGCGGCATTTTCCAGCGCCGAGAACTCGCCGAGCAGATGGTGAAACTGATAGACGAAGCCCAGCTCACGATTGCGAAACTCGGCCTGCTGACGATTGCTCCAGGCGTGAATGTTCTGGCCGGCGAAGTTGACACTCCCCTCAGTCGGCGTATCCAGAGCGCCGAGCAGGTGCAGCAGGGTGCTCTTGCCCGAGCCGGAGCTTCCGACCACCGCCAGCATCTCACCGGCGGCCAGGGTCAAATCCACCCCGCGCAGCACCGGGGTCTCCAGCTTGCCTTCCTGGTAAATCTTGGTCAGCCCCTGACAGGACAACAGGAGAGTCTTATTCATAGCGTAATGCCTCCGCAGGACGGATCTGTGTGGCTCGATAGGCCGGATAAAGGGTTGCCAGGAAACTGATCAGCAAAGCGCCCAGCGTGATGCCAACAATTTGCAGCGGTTCGACGATGACCGGCAGCCCCACCCCACCGGCAGCCATGTAGAGATTGAGGCCGACCAGCTGCAGCAGTGGATTGACGAAAAAAGCCAGCGCCAGGCCCAACATAGATCCAATCAGAGCACCCCAGAAACCGCTCCAGGCTCCCTGAACCATGAAGATGCGCAGAATGGCGCTCTCGGTCATCCCCATGGTGCGCAAAATGGCAACCTCCCCCTGCTTGTCGAGGACCACCATCACCAGAGCCGAGAGAATATTGAACGCAGCCACCATGATGATCAGCACCAGCATCAGCCCCATGATGTGTTTTTCCATCGCCACGGCGCGAAACAACTCGCCGCGCTCTTGCCGCCAGTCGTTCAGCACCAGAGAAGCCTCCGGCAACCGGCCCGCCAACTGATCGACCGCAAACGCATCGTCCAGCCACAGGCGCAGACCACTGATGGTCCCCGCCGGATAGCGCATCAGACGCCGGGCATCCTCCAGATTGACGAATACCACCTGATCGTCGACATCAGCTCCCACCTCGAAGGTGCCGCTGACGGTAAACAGCCGCTGACTGGGAGTGCGCCCCATGGGGGTGTAGCGACTGCCTTCACTGGCCAGTAGCCGGACTTGATCACCCGGCAGCACATCCAGCTTGCGCGCCAGTGACGCCCCGAGGATCACGTTGAACTTGCCCGCCTGCAGCGTGCCTAGGCGATCGGCCCCCATGCTGCTGCGCAGCAGATCATGGGCCGGATAGCTGGCCGGATCGACCCCCTGCAGCCAGACGGCGGCCAGTTGCCCCCGTCCTTGCAGCATGGCCTCGCCCCGCACCAAGGGCGCCACCGCCTGCACATGGGGCAACCGTGCCAACGGCGTCAGCAGCGGAGACCAATTGCTCAGGCGGCCATCGGCGCCACTGACCATGGCGTGGGGAACCACGCCGAGGATGCGATCCTTGAGTTGCCCCTCGAAGCCGTTCATCACCGAGCTGACCAGAATCAACGCCATGACCCCGATGGCGATACCGCAGGTGGAGAATAAAGAGATAAACGAGGCGAAGCGATTATCACCGCGCGCCCCGGCATAACGCAGGCCGATAGCCAAGCTTACCGGTTGAAAGATAGTGGATTTCACGCCAATCCCGAGCGTTGCTATTAAAGAGGGATAGCGGATAATAAATGGATGATGTTACGGCAACAAGGGATCTCTTTCATCGTGAGCGAACAGTTCTTCAGTGTTGTCCATAGTTTACCCATCAATGTCGAGCCCTTGCCGGAGGGATTCGAGTTGCCGAGCCTGGCCGAGATGGAGCAGGAGCTGCCCGAATCCTTTCGTATCGCGGGAGCCATCACCCATATCGATCTGAGCGCGGCCCGCCAGTTGCGCAACATGGGTGAAGAGTTCGGTCTGCTGGTCGATGTGATCAACCAGCAATCGGGCAAGATCAACATGCTGCTGAGCTACCTGCTCTCCCAGCAGGATGATCCGGCCACACGCCGGCACACCATCAGCATCGGCGGCAGCCAGTTGAGTTTCATCGCCCACGCCGGTCTGCAGCTGCACCAGTTGCTACGCCTGAAACTCTTTTTGCAGGATGAGGCCTCCGCCATCTACTGCTATGGCCAGATCACCGCCCTGGAGCATGTGCCGGATGGCCAACGGGTCGAGGTCAGCTATGTCCGCATTCGTCCGGCGGATCAGGAGTTGCTGGTCCGCGCCAGCTTGCATATTCAATCTCGTCAGCTCAAGCAAAGAGCCGAGTTACGAGCTCAACAACATTCATAAGTTTTTGCCATGACTTCTCTGTTTTCTCTGGCGCCGCTGCTCAAACCCGGCGCCCATCAGACCTTGGGCCAACTCGAAGGCAGTGGCCTGGCGTTGGCCGTTGCCGAGCTGGTCGCCAACCATGACCATCCGGTGGTGCTGCTGGTCGCCGATACCCCCAGCGCCCTGCGCCTAGAGCAGGAGGTGCAGTTTTTGCTGCGCCAGCAGACACCCGCGCGTCCCGTGCTGCTGTTTCCCGATTGGGAGACCCTGCCCTATGACAGCTTCTCACCGCATCAGGACATCATCTCCCAGCGGCTGGAGACGCTTTATCATCTGCCCCGCATGCGCCAGGGGCTGCTGATCATCCCGGTCGCCACCTTGATGCTGCGCACGCCGCCGCAGAGCTTCATCGACCGCTTCAGCCTGCTGGTGAACCCTGGCGACAAGTTGGATCTGCATGGTCTGCGACGACGCCTGGAGCAGGCCGGCTACAATGCGGTGGAGCAGGTGCTCGAGCATGGCGAGTTTGCCGCCCGCGGCTCCTTGCTCGATCTCTTCCCTATGGGTTCAAAAGAGCCCTATCGCATCGACTTTTTCGATGATGAGGTCGATACCATCCGCGCCTTCGATCCCGACAGTCAGCGCTCCAGCGAGCCGGTGGCCGCCGTACGACTGTTGCCAGCCCACGAGTTTCCCACCGACAAGGATGCCATCGAGCTGTTTCGGGCCCGCTACCGGGAGCGCTTCGAGATCAGCCGAGCCCCGGAGTGCATCTATCAGCAGGTGAGCAAGGGGCTCTGGCCTGCCGGCATCGAGTACTACCTGCCGCTGTTCTTCGAACAGAGCAGCACCCTGCTCGATTACCTGCCCGCCGAGAGCCTGCTGCTGACCCTGGGCGATATTCATGGCGCCGGGCAGAGCTTTTGGCAGGATGTCGAACGGCGCTATGAGGATCGACGCTACGATCTCAACCGTCCGCTGCTGCCACCCGCCACCCTCTATCAACCCGTTGATGAGCTGTTCGCCGGGCTCAAGGGCTACAGCCGCTTCGAGCTGCAGACACTGCCCACCGAGGCTAAAGCCGGTCGCCACAACCTGCCCATCGGTCGGCTACCCGAGCTGACCGTCGATGCCCCGCACGCCGAGCCGCTGGCGCGGCTGCGGGAATTTCTGTCCAACTATGCGGGGCGAGTGCTCTTCTGTACCGAGTCCGAGGGGCGCCGCGAATCGCTGCGCGAGCTGCTGGCACCGCTGGATCTGCGTCTTGAGGAGTTCGGCAGCCTCGAGGCATTTCAAACGGCCACCGTGCGTTGCGGCATCCTGGTGGCCCCCCTGGAGAAGGGCTGTCTGCTGCAAGAGCTGGGGCTGGCCCTCGTCTGCGAAAGCGAACTGCTGGGGCAGCGCGTCATCCAGCGCCGTCGCCGCGACAAGCAAAAAGCCAGCGGCAGCAGCGATGCCATCATCCGCAACCTGGCCGAGCTGACCATCGGCCAGCCGGTGGTCCATCTGGATCATGGCGTCGGCCGCTATCTGGGGCTGCAAAACATCGACGCCGGTGGCATCGCCACCGAATACCTGACCCTGGAGTATGCCGACGAGGCCAAGCTCTATGTCCCCGTCACCTCGCTGCATCTCATCAGCCGCTACAGCGGCAGCGAGAATCCGCCGCTGCACAAACTCGGCAGCGACAGCTGGCTCAAGACCCGCAGGAAGGCCGCCGAGAAGGTGCGCGATGTCGCCGCCGAGCTGCTGGATGTCTATGCCAAGCGCGCCGCGCGCCCGGGGCTTGCCTTCCGCCATGACAAGCAGGCCTACGCCAGCTTTGCCGCCGGCTTCCCCTTCGAGGAGACGCCGGATCAGCTCAACGCCATCAACTCGGTGCTCGGCGACATGTGCCAGGCCAAGGCGATGGATCGGCTGGTCTGCGGCGATGTCGGCTTTGGCAAGACCGAGGTGGCCATGCGCGCCGCCTTCGTCGCCGTCCATGCCGGCAAGCAGGTGGCGGTGCTGGTCCCCACTACCCTGCTGGCGCAACAGCACTACGACAACTTCCGCGACCGCTTCGCCAACTGGCCGGTCACCATCGAGGTGATGAGCCGCTTCAAGAGCGCCAAGGAGCAAAAAACCGCCCTCGAACAGCTGGCGGCCGGCAAGATCGACATCATCATCGGCACCCACAAGCTGCTCTCCGAAGAGGTCCGCTTCCAGGATCTGGGGCTCCTGGTGGTCGATGAGGAGCACAGATTCGGCGTGCGCCAGAAGGAGAAGATCAAGGCGCTGCGCGCCGATGTCGACATCCTGACCCTGACGGCCACCCCCATTCCACGCACCCTGAACATGGCGATGTCCGGCATGCGCGATCTCTCGATCATCGCCACCCCCCCCGCCAAGCGGCTGGCGATCAAGACCTTCGTTCGCGAATACGACAAGGCGGTGATCCGCGAGGCGGTGCTGCGGGAGCTCAAGCGCGGCGGTCAGGTCTACTACCTGCACAACAATGTCGAGAGCATCGAGAAGTGCGCCAGCGAGCTCGAGGCACTGCTGCCCGAGGCACGGCTGTGCATCGCCCATGGCCAGATGCGCGAGCGGGAGCTGGAGAAGGTGATGAGCGACTTCTATCACCAACGCTACAACCTGCTGGTCTGTACCACCATCATCGAGACGGGTATCGACGTGCCGACTGCCAATACCATCATCATGGATCGGGCCGACAACCTGGGGCTGGCCCAGTTGCACCAATTGCGGGGCCGGGTTGGCCGCTCCCATCACCAGGCTTATGCCTATCTGCTGACGCCCCATCCCAAG
>JASDSW010000031.1:0-20702 GCA_041441555.1 Aeromonadaceae bacterium | reverse complement strand
CGCCTGGAAGCCATCGAATCCCTCGAAGATCTCGGCGCCGGCTTCGTCTTGGCGACCCACGATCTGGAGATCCGTGGTGCCGGCGAGCTGCTCGGTGACGAGCAGAGCGGGCAGATCGAGTCCATCGGTTTCACTCTCTACATGGAGATGCTCGAGCAGGCGGTCAAGGCTCTGCGCGAAGGCAAGGAGCCCTCTTTGGATCAGCTGCTCGGCGAGCACACCGACATCGAGCTGCGAGTGCCTACCCTGCTGCCGGAGAGCTTCATTCCAGACGTCAATATGCGACTGTCGATCTACAAGCGCATCGCCAGCACCAGCTGTCGCGATGAGCTCGACGATCTGCGCATCGAGCTCATCGACCGCTTCGGTCTGCTGCCTCCGGCCGCGCAGAATCTGTTGCAGGTGGCCGAATATCGCCAACAGGCCACCCATCTGGGTATCAAGCGCATTGAGGTCAGCGAACGAGGTGGCTATATTGACTTCGCCGAGCAGACTCGCGTCAGCCCAGGCTATCTGGTTTCGTTGTTGCAGAGTCAACCACGCATCTATCGCATGGAAGGGCCAACTCGACTGCGCTTCCAGATCCCTTGTGCCGATGGTGCGGCCCGCTTGCAGCTAGTTGCCAATTTGCTCACCGAATTGACTGCTCACCAACTCTAAGGAGCTCATGTTGAAACGCTTGTTCTGTCTGTTTGTTGCCCTGATCACCGCAGCGCCCGTCTGGGCGGCCGACCCGGTCTACGAGGTGGAGATCATCGCCTTCACCCGGACCGTCGATCCCGCCATGTCCGGCGGAGAAGATGCCAGCCTCTCGGCCCATAGGCCCGATCTGGATAGCGGCTTCAGCCTGGATATGCTCGGCGGCCTGCCCATCGACAATCTGAAGCTGGGCAACGTGGTGGCCCGTTTGAAGGCGGATAAGAACTACCAGGTGCTGTTGCATCAAGCCTGGCGCCAGCCGGTCGGTACCTCGGCGACGGCTCCCTGGCTGCAGCTGAGCGCCGGCAGCGTCAGTGATGGCGACGGCAACAGCCAACCGGAGTTCGCCGGTCTCATCAAGCTCTATCGCAATCCGCATCTGTTTATGGATGCCGATCTGCTGCTGCGCCGTTTGGCCATGGGCAAACCGGTGGTTACCAGTACCCAGACTCAATATGTTGGCAGTGCCGAGGCTTCGGCCGCTCAAGCCACGAGTGAGGCCAATGCTGCCCCAGTTCCAACTCTCAAGGAGTACCCGCTGGTCAGCAGCAACCGGGTCATGGAGGGGCAGATCACCTACTTCGACGGCCCCATGCTGGGGCTGCTGGTCCAGGCTCGCCCGGTTAAGTGAGCCAAACGTCAGGATGAATGAGCGGTTCAACCATCTGGATCTGGAGGGGCATCAGCCCCTCCCGTTTTCTCTACACCTCTGCCTGTGGGCGCTGATGCGCGGCTACATTTTGCTCGCCCTGGCGCTGGCCAGTCGCCAACAGAGCGAAACCCTGCTCAGCCTCTTCTATCCGGATCCCCATCAGCTCTATCTGGCACTGGCGCTGGGACTACCTGCCGCCCTGACCTGGCTAGCCTCGGGCCATCGGCAACGACCCGCGGCCCCGCTCCATCACTGGATCTGGCGTCATGGTCGCTGGCTCTGTCTTGGCTCCGCCAGCGGCGAACTGGGGTTACAGCTGTGGCAACTGCAGCAACAGGGCTGGTTTTTTAGTTGGCCGCAAGCCGCCTCTTTAGGCGTTGGCATCTGGTGCCTGAGCTATCTGCTACTGGCTAAGGGGCTACGTCACGCCTTCGTCATCACTCTGCCATCCCAGCTTCCGGATACCCGACTCCCAGATGAAAGTTCAGGCCGTTAAGGCGGAACCGCAGCCATAAAAAAAACCGCCGGTTTTCGGCGGTTTTTTTGTTGCGCAGGCCGAGTAAACAGCCGACCAGTGCATCAATGCAGTTTCAGGCGTGGACGCAGAATGCGGTTGATCTGTCCCACCAGCATCATCAGGCCCGTCTTGATGTAGCCGTGCAACGCTACCTGGTGCATGCGATACAAAGAGACATAGACAAAGCGCGCCATCCGCCCCTCGACCATCATGGAGCCGCGCATCAGGTTGCCCATCAGGCTGCCCACGGTACTGAAGCGGCTCATGGAAACCAGCGAGCCGTAATCCATATAGACATAGGGCTTGAGCTCCTTGCCCTGCATCATGGCAATGATGTTGGCGCGCGCCCGATCAGCCATCTGGTGCGCCGCCTGAGCCCGGGGTGGCACCAGCTTGCCCTCGTCGCCCATCGGGCAGGCGGCACAGTCGCCAATCACGAAGATATGATCGTCCAGCGTGGTCTGCAGCGTGGTTTTGACCACCAGTTGGTTGGCACGATTGGTCTCGAGGCCGCCGATCTCCTTCATGAAGTCCGGCGCCTTGATCCCCGCAGCCCAGACCATCATGTCAGCTTCAATCAGCTCGCCATCCTTGGTCTTGAGCCCTTCGGGAGTTGCCTCGCTGACGAAGGTCGCGGTACGCACATCCACCCCCAGCTTGGTGAGCTCCTGATGGGCGGCGGTTGAGATGCGCTCCGGCAAAGCTGGCAGTATGCGGGGGCCTGCCTCGACAATCGTCACCTTCAAGCTCTCATGGTTGAGGTGCTTGTAACCATACGAGGCCAGCTCCTCCACCGCGTTGTACAGCTCGGCGGAAAGTTCAACCCCGGTCGCCCCGGCGCCAACGATGGCGATCTTCACCTGACCGGTGGGCGCACAGCTCTCATCACCCGGCTTGCAATCGGCGGCAAAGCGTAAGAATTGATTCATCAGCAGACCGTGGAAACGGAATGCCTGATCCGGACTATCGAGGAAGATACAGTTATCCCGCACGCCCGGGGTGTTGAAGTCATTGGAGACGGAGCCAATGGCCATCACCAGGTAGTCATAGGCCAACTCACGTTCAGCCAGGACCTGTTCGCCCTTTTCACCGACGATGGGGGCCAACACAATCCGCTTTTCCTCACGCTTGATGTTGGTCAGCGAGCCCAGTTGAAACTCAAAACCGTTGTTGCGGGCATGGGATTGGTAGCTCAGGGCATCAATCCCCGCATCCAGCGAGCCAGCCGCCACCTCATGCAACAGAGGTTTCCACAGGTGAGTGCGATTTCGATCCACCAGAGTGATCTGTGCCTTGCCAGACATCCCCAGTTTACGACCCAGCTTTGTGGCTAACTCCAAGCCACCGGCGCCACCGCCGACTACAACGATCTTGGTCATCTGCTCTTCCCATTCATAAGGTGCGCAAAGCCTGGCTACCATCGCCAAAACAGCGCTGCTTGAAATCGGTCAGGCAAGCTTGAAGGCCTTGATCATCTGCAGGTGTGCGGAGATGTTCTTGAACTTGTGTCCCTCCCGCGCATCCCAGACGATGTTGTAATAATCCTTCAACTCTCGCTCAGTTTGGCCATTATCCATCACTTCATCGTTAACAGAAAGGATACAAATACAATTTGATGCATTTTTTTTACGAAATTCAGTTACACATTTCGTCGAGATATCGGCGTACTCTTCCGGCCGTTCGATGCGGCCGATCATGGTCTGCTCCGGATGCAGATTCGGGTTGAAGATCACCTGCTTGATGCCGCAGAGAAACCCGATCCGTTCACTCCAGTAGCCGCCCAAGCCCACACCGCAGATCAGCGGGTGCGGATCATCGCTCATCGCCAGCTGTTTATGCACCTCTTTGAGCAGGTGACTCATGTCGTGGCGTGGATGCACCGTGCTGTAGTGAACAAAACGGACATCATTGTCGATAAACTGCAGTTGCAGGATCTTCTCGTGATTCCCCGGGCTTGTCGCATCAAAACCGTGCAGATAGATAATCATCGTGTTCCCTCATCACAGGCCGCCTGTCTTGACCATAACAGGAATAAATCGAGCCACCAAACGCAACCGATTGAAGCTTGTGGCGGATCAAATTCTCTCCGCCATCTGTGACGAGAATGTAACGAAGCGTGCAACCTGTCATCCGCCACGATCGCTCAAGGCTGGCTCAAGGCCTCCAGATCGGCCGCCAGCTCGCTGAGTTTTTCGCGCAGGTATTGCCGCTGCTCGTCGTTTAACGATGCCGACAGGGCGGCAAACCAGCGGATGGAACGAGCCCTGGAGTCGGCCACATACTGCTTGAAGCGGCCATCACCCAACTCATTGCCCTTGAGGACCACGGCAACCAGACCCGATTCAAACGCCGGTGTCCCCCGGGCAGCCAAGGTTCGCTCCAGAGCCTGCAACCAGACCTCCTGATACTCCAGCCAACTGCCATAGTACTGCCGCTGCCATTGCGAGGACTGAGCGATCAAGGAGCGCTGCGCCGGCTCTACACTTCCCAGCCAGGTATCGAGATTCTTCTCCAGTTTGCGCTGAAAACTCTTATAGACCTTGATGCCATTTTGCTCGGCAAACTCTTCGCGCTGATCGCGCTGTTTCTCCCAGCGCTCGGCCATGAAATGCTGGATCTGCGCATCGGTCAGGGTCGCAGCAAACCGGTTGGCCGGCTGCTTGAGACCATCGGCCAACTGCTGCATCAGCTGTTCAAAGGTATCCATGTACTGAGCCACCTGCGCCTCACTCAGCGGATGGCGCAGATCGAAACTCAGGCTGCGCAGTGCCCGGACATAGCGGGGCAAGGCCTCGCGCCGATGCCACTGCAGCAGCGGTCCAACCTGGGCATCCAGCGCCTTGGACTGCTGCCGGGTCAGCGAGAAATAGTCATCCAGCTTCCACTCGATAGCCCAATCCAGCCAGTTGTAGAGCAGGCGCACCGCGCAACCACTCAAGCTCAGCGACAACAACAGAAGAATACTCAGGCGCACGACACGTTTCATTGCAGCCCCTCGCGCCGACACAACTCGATCAGCCGTTGTTCAAACATGGTCCGGTATTGGGCTTCATTGCTGCTCTCCCAGAAGACGTTCGCCCAGAGCACGGCAACAAAATCCGCCACCGATAACATCGACTCGACGCGCTCCCAAGGACACTCACAGCCCAGCGCCTGGTAGGCCGCCAACAACTGCCGAGCTTGCGGCTCATCAAAATCAAAGGCGCGAATGGCACAGGCGAGTTCAAACGCTGGATCGCCGAGACCGGCATACTCCCAATCCACCAGTTGCAGTGGGTTGCCCAGCAGGTTGGCCGGACTGATGTCGTTGTGACAAAACACTGCAGTAATCGGCGGCAAGCGCTGCAGACGAGCGAGGATCAGATGAAAGAGTTGGGTGATGCGCGGATCCCGATTGCAGATGCGCGCCATGTAAAAACGCAGGTGCGCCTCCAGCACCAGGGGCTGGGTCGGTGCCGGCACCGGCAGCTGATGGATCTGCCGCATCAATTGTGCAAGTTGCGCGATGGCGGGCGTACTGTGCCAATCCAGCCCCCCCTGCTCATCAGCCGCAATCCAATCGCTGATCAGCAACCCCTGTTCAGGATCGATGAAATGCAGGCGGGGCGCCAACCCATGGTCGGCGGCGAGCTGATGCAGCACCAGCTCCCGTCGCCGTTGGATGCCCAAACGGGCGGCAAAGGGGGTACTGATGCGCAGAAAAAAGTCGCCGCGCGGCAAACTTAGACGGTAACTGCGGTTGGTGAGCCCGCCTTGCAACAAGGTGAGTTCACCGCCGCGAAAACTCTCGGGCAGGTGCATCACCACCCCAGCGTTTTCTTCTTGCTCTGTTTGCGGATCTCTTGCTGATCAGCCCAGACCAGTTCACCGCTACGCAGATCCATCAAATTCATGGTCAGCTGATAAAAGACATCCTTCACCTTGCCATTACTCTTGACGATGCTGGCCAAATTTCCGTACAGCATGTATTGGGCGCCGGTCTGCTTACCCAGCCGCACCATGGAGGCCGGATCGACCAGACCACTGGCCTGCTGGTATTCCAGCTGCTCCTTGACCGCCGCGACCTTGCTCATATCGACGAAGCGGAACTTGCCGGAGCGCAGCAGCTGCGTACGCATGGTATCGGTCAATGCCTCGGTGTCGATGTGTTCTGAACTCTTGTTGCGGATGCTGTCGACAAACAGCACAGGGCGTCCCGCGGCGCTGATCTCGGTGGTCGCCGGGCTATCGATCAGCGATTGCACCATCTTCCCCGACAGGGTGTGCAGATCGGTGGAGCCGTAATCGACCGTCACGGTTTCCGTCTCTTTGGCATCGCCGTAGGAAACTTCGGTAGAACAGCCGGAGGCCAGCAGTGCGACCGCCCCCAGGCACAGACAGAGTTCTCGTTTCATCTTCATGCTCAATCCTTCACCACATCACGCACAGAAAAATGGAATGCTGCCGCTTGCGGCAACAGGGCAGAAAACTGCATTACTTTTTGCTCACCGCCGTGCAACTTCAGGGGTTGCCAACTGGTGCTATCCGGCTCCACCGGCATGCCACTGGCATCAAACCAGTCGATGCGATACTGCAACTCCTGGTCGTACGCGATCTCGCTCTTGAGTCGGATGGCCACCTGCAGACGACCATCCTGCCGTTGCTGCTGAGCCTCTGTCAGCGTCAGCCGACGGGCCATGCCGCTGTTCTCCACCTGCAGTTGCGCCGGCGCCCCCTCCTGCCCGTCGAGGGCGATGCCATCGGTTCTGGCACAGGCCGTCAAGCCACCACAGAGCACCAGTCCGAGTACAAACCACTTCACCATGTGAACCTCCGAATCTCAGGGAGCTCAGGATATCATCTTTACCATGTGGACCCCATGACCACCGAGCTGGCTGACCCAGATCAGAGTCACCTTGCCCTTGGCCACCGGAACCGTGATCTGCTGAGCGGCGCTGCCACTGCCCACCAACATCTGGTGTTGCCCAACCGGCACCGAATCACGCCAGATGCTGACCCCATAGGGCAGCGTCGACCAGGAACGGGTGTCGGCATGTTCCGAGACGGCATTGTAAATGCTGACCAGGATGTTGCCCAGATCACCACCCTGTTTGGCGGCCTGGTGCCGCAGCGCCTCCTTACTGACCAGACGCAACAGTTGTCGCATCAGGATACCCGGCAGACGCTCATGCAAGGATTGGTTGGCCAGCGCCTGCAACGACACCAGGGGCTCGGTTTGTCCGGCCACCCCATCCAGGCTCAGCGGCGTCGCAGCCACCGGGTATTCGGTGGCACCAAACCAGGGTAAGGCGACGGTAAAGGCACGAAAATCACCATCCGAGGTGGCAATCGGCAGCGGCAGATAAAACTCGCGCAGCGGCTCCATCAATTCATGCTCATAGAGCACGACAACACTCCCGCGTTCAGCCGCGCCATCGGTTTTCGCCTGCTCATCCACAGCACCAAACCGTTGCCGGTACTGTTGATACTCTTGCTTCAACCCCATGCGTTGTGTCAGTCGCAACAGATCGCGTTGCAGCATCCGGTTGGTGGGGGCGACCTCCAGGGCGCGACGATAGTCGACATAGGCATCGTTGAGCTCCCCGGTTGCCTCATACAAGAGCGCCGAAAGATAGAAGGTATAGCCGCTTTGCACCTTGCCCTTGAGGCTCTCCGCGCCGGCAGGCTGCGGCGGCAACCCCTGCTGCGCCAGAGCCAACGACTCGCCGAGCCCAGCCTGCTCAATCTCCTCGGCCGACGCCTGCAATTGTTCATCACGCCGCGCCAAGGCGCGCTCCTGCGCCTGATTGGCCTGCCGGATTTCGACCAGGGCATCCGAGGTCTGATCCATAAACAGGTAACTCAACGCCAGATAGTGATGCAGCAGCGTCTGCTCGTAGTCAGGCGTCTGATAGGCCATCGTCTGATCGTTGCTCAGCAAGGAGCCGGCCTGTTGCAGGCCATGGCTGATGCGATACTCGGCCTGCTGATCCTGCCAATTCAACTCGGTCGCCGCCGCCATCCAGCTGCGCTGGCTGCCGGACCAATCGCGTCGCAAGAAGGCGATACGCCCCTGCTGCAGACGATCCAGCACATAGTTGTTATCCCCGACACTCGAGTCGGGAATGGCGGCCTGCGCCTCGGACCACTGCCCCAGTTGCAATTGCAAACGCATCGGCTGCATGGCCTCGCTGTAGCTGATAAACAGAGCGCCGACACTGGCGCAGCCCACCAGAGCACCACACAGCCCCATCACCAGAAGCTGCGATCGCCGCAAAAGAGCCAATCGCATAGGCAACCTATTCCGCCAACAGAGGACCCAAGGGTTGGCCGCCCAACAGGTGCATGTGCAGATGGAACACCTCTTGCCCCGCGTGGCGGTTGCAGTTGACGATCAACCGATAACCATCGGCGGCAATTCCTTCCTCTTCCGCCAACTTTCTGGCAACGGTGAACAAGCGACCCAGAGCCAATTCATCCTCGGCAGTGACCTGATTCACAGTCGGAATCACCTTGTTCGGTACAATCAGGATATGAGTCGGAGCCTTGGGGCCAATATCGCGAAACGCACTCACCAGCTCGTCTTGATACAACAACTTAGCGGGTATCTCTTGACGGATTATTTTGCTAAAAATGGTCTCTTCTGACATGGAAGGTTCCTCAAAAAAAGTGAGTGTTACGAAACGGCGAAAGGAGGGAATCGAATGAAGCACACTTGATTGCCTGACCAGTCCGGCGAGTGTGACTCAGCTCCGGCTTTGCCTGCGCCAGCACGAAAAAGAGTTAAACATTTGACAGCTTTTAAAGAAGATATACAAGTTCGGACGCATATAGACGTCTCACAAACAGCAGTCAACTCGGCGAGTGTTACCATAATGAAAATTAAAATTGATGATCTATCCATTTTACATCGTGTTTACCTCAGCTTTGCCGTTCTCATCGGGGTGTTGGTTGCAGGCTCCATGCTCAACTATTCCAACCAGAATCAGCTCAACTCAGCCCTGGTTTCCGTGACCGAAGAGGCCTCCCCCATCGTCTTGCTGGCCAACAAGCTGGAAGTCAGCCTGCTCTCGACCAATAAACGGTTAACCAATGTGCTGTCGGAGAAGGACCCAGCCCAGTTGACCGAGCTGACCAAGGAGCTAACCAGCTCACGGGCGCTGTTCACCGCCTCGCTGGATAACTTCAAGCATGAAGCGGAAAAGTTGCCACTGCTGGAAAGTTATGTGCCGACGCTGGATAAGGCCTCCAAGGGCTATTTGGCCGACACCGCCAACTTGGCTCAACAAAGAGCCGAATTGCTGACCCTGCTGCGTCAAACCAACAAGGCCAAGAGTGAATTCCAGGCCATCATGCCGCTGTTCAAGCAAGAGCTGAGCGACATGCTCGCCAAGATTGATGACAGCTATGTGCAGGGCGTTTTCCGCTCCATGCAGGCCAAGCAAGCACCGATTGAAGTCACCACCTTCGATGCACTGAATCAGTCCAGCCCGGCACTGGTCAGTGCCGCCCTGGAGCGCAACCGCAAGCAAATCGCCGATTACAACAAGGCCGTCGATGACCTCAAGCTGGAGATCCCCAGCCTCGAGAACGATATCGGCCTCTATCTCAAGAGCTTCATCCTCAACACCACCCAGGAGAAGGGGCTGCTGGCGCGCTACCTGAAACTGGTCGAAACCCAAGTGGCACTGGAGAAGCAAGCCAAGGATGCCAGCCTGCAAGTCATGGCAGTTCAAGCGGAACTGAGCCGACTGCAACAGGTGGCGCAGGATGTGATGAACAAGAGCATCGAGAATGCCAATCACACCCTGGCGACCGGACGCATGCAACTGCTCGGTACCGTCCTGCTCGCCGTCGCCTTCGCCTTCGGCGTCGCCATGCAACTGGCTCGCGGCATCCGTACACCGCTGCGTCAGTTGATCGACGTGTTGAGCTCTGCCACTCAGGGCGACATGACCCGCCGCGTCAAGTATCAGAGCAAAAACGAGTTCGGCAGCCTGGGGCTACAGGTCAACACCCTGGTTGAACAGATGGGTGACGTGCTGATGAAACTCTCCGAAGCCGCCAACCAGCTCAATCAAGCCGCTCACGACAACCGCAAAACCGCCGAGCGCTCCAGCAGCGAGCTGAATCTGCAGCGCCAGGAGACCGCCAGTGTCGCCGCCGCCATGACCGAGATGGAGGCCTCGGTGCGTGAAGTCGCCCAGGCGGCACACCACACCCTGGAGCAGGTCATGGCGGTGGAAAAGGCCTCCGAGGCCGGCCGCAGCATCATGGCCACCAATATTTCCACCACTCATCAGTTGGCGAACAAGCTGTCGGAAACCGGCAAGGTGATCGGTGATGTCAGCAGCATGAGCAGCAATATCGGCAATATCCTGGATGTGATCCGCGGGATTGCCGAGCAGACCAACCTGTTGGCGCTGAACGCCGCCATCGAAGCCGCCCGCGCCGGCGAACATGGCCGCGGCTTTGCGGTGGTCGCCGATGAAGTCCGGACCCTGGCGCGTCGGACCGCCGACTCCACCTCCGAAATCCGTTCGATGATCGAAGGGTTGCAACAGGCGGTGCAGCGAGCCGTCCGTGTGATGGACGAGTGCAGCGGCGAGATGGAGTCCAGCGTGCAGCAAAGCTCCAACGCTAACGGCGCCATGGAAGAGATCCAAGCCATCATCACCATGATCAGCGACATGTCGAGTCAGATCGCCTCGGCCGCCGAAGAGCAACAGGCGACCAGTGCCGAAATCTCCTCCAACATCAACCGGATCTCCGAGATCTCCGACTCCAACTATGAAGGGATCCAGGAAGTGGCCAACACCAGTCTGGTGCTGGACGAATTGGCAGTGCAGCAGCAGACCCTGGTGCAACGCTTCCGGCTGTAGGCCATCGGCAAGCAATAGTAGAAAGGGGAGCCTCGGGCTCCCCTTCTTTTTGTCGCTGAATAATGTTGCTGCGATATGGCGATCTATATACCACCGCTGGTTTATGCCTCTGCGATGGCCCCCTTGCCTACCCCCTCATAGGCCACCACCTGCAGCGCCCTCCCCGCCAACTGAGGCTTGAGCTGACGCGCTATGTACTGGGCCAGCAGCTCGACCGTGGTGTCACTGTCCACCAACTCAACCGCCGAACGTGACAACGCCAATTCAAAAATCCCCTGCGGCGCCTGGTAGTGAAAACCGATGAAATCCGGCTCACAACAGGAGGCCGCCAGCGGGCTGAGCTGGAGTTGGGCCAGCGGAGCGACATCGTCGCTTGATCCCAGATAAATATCATTCCAGCGCCGCGCCCATGTCTGCTCCAGTGCAAGATCCCGCGCACCATCCACCCATAGCTCCAGCATGGAGCGGTGACCGTGGGCGATCCGCTGGCAGTTGCCATCATGCTTCTTCAAACCATGGCTGTAGTGATAGAACGCCGTCGGAATCGCTTCGGGGCGCAGGCGGATCACCAGCCCGTCGATGTTCAACGGCAGTCGCTGGCGAATGAGAGCATGCAGATAGGCGGTCACAGAGGCGGGTGTCACCTCCACATCAGGGAGCAGACAGAAAGCCTGTTCAGGGGCGCGCAGATGGATCCGATGGCTGGCACTGAGAAAATCGACCCAGAGCGAATCGTCAGCGGCTTGGCTGACATGGCTGGCCGCCAATCCGCTCGGCACCAATAACCGGTGATCCACCTCGGCATCGATGATGGCCTTGATCTCCTTCTTCACCCGGGCAAAATCCAGCAGCATGCTCATGGCATTGAGCTCGCCGGTCAGTTCAATGTCGACCAGCCAGCTCTCACCCACCATGCCGCGGGCAGCACATAAATAGGAGACATCAATCACCGTCAAATCACGGACAAACAGTTTCA
Source organism: Aeromonadaceae bacterium (assembly GCA_041441555.1). Lineage (GTDB taxonomy): Bacteria > Pseudomonadota > Gammaproteobacteria > Enterobacterales > Aeromonadaceae > Pseudaeromonas. The sequence continues at coordinate 8,997 of JASDSW010000031.1, read as the reverse complement.
TCGGCTTATCGCCCTCGACGCTATGGGACCGCCATTATAGGTGGCAACGACGCAGAAAGGATCACCGACGTGTCGATAAGCAGCCCTCGTGGTGCAGGTTGGATGTTGGCGTTTACTGCTTGATTGCACAGATATTCAGCGAACAAGCTCGGCGACGGGTTGAAGAGGTTGACAGCCCAGAGCGAGAGCCATAGACTCTGCCCCGTCCTGTCATTCAGTGACAAGACATCTTCGGCGCGTAGCGCAGCCAGGTAGCGCACTGTCATGGGGTGTCAGGGGTCGGAGGTTCAAATCCTCTCGCGCCGACCATACAACCCTCGGGAAAGCCTCACTTTTAGTGAGGCTTTTTTGTTTTTGCCTTTCAACGCCCCATATCCATGCATTATCTGTGGAAATCAGCCGGATTTGTGACGTCTCTCCTTCCCTCGCACTGCGGCAACTCCTAATATGGTACCGGTTTCATATTGAGAGAATCTTGGGAGTCTGCATGTCATTGTTCAAACCAGCCTTAACCAGTTATTTCGAAAAGTGCGGTGCATCAGCCGCCGATGCTCGCCGGGTACAGGCGCTGTTTGGACAAAACTACCAAGCCATGGTGCAACAGATGGAGACTCTTGGCTCCAAGGGCGACAGCAAGGCACTGGCTGCCGTACAGATCGCCGACGATGCCTTCTTTACCCCCTCCCACTATCCGGATGGTCCGCACTGGGGCTATATCGAATCGGCCGCCGACATCGAAGAGTTGGCCGAAACCATCGCGGCCGCCGGGCTGTGCAGCATCGCCGTCTATTGGCAGGCGCTGGAGCAGGATGTGATCAACGACTATATCGACGTCTATCGTCGCTTTCTGGTGGAAGCCCAGCAGCAGGCCCATCGCCGCAGCTTGACCATCGATACGGCACCGCTCTTGAGTCGTTTTGAGCAAGAGGCGCGGCGTCTGAAGACGTCACAGGCCGTCACGGGTTTTGCCTCCCTGTTCCGCTAGTCCCATCGGGTAGAGTCCATCTGACTCTACCCGTGTTTCCCATCTCCTCGCTTCAGCTATCGCCTCGCATCCATGAGTCGGATACATCAAGGCAAAACAATTATCCGCATCCTCGTCAAGAATGTCGGGCAACGACCAGACACCCACCTTGTATCGCTCGATGTTACCAAGCCTCCGGGCTCCCCCGAACTCGAGTCGGCATGGCTAGACAAAATCCAGCCCCATGGCCTGAAAAGGTGACCCGCCTTGGATTTTTGCTGGGTTTTTAGCCACACCCCATGGCTTGCGTCACACAAAAACGGTCATATTCTGTACTTTTCCAGCTTATCCCTGCGTTAGCGCAAGAAAAATGAAGAAATTACATAATGAAACGCTTTTCTCAACTCACCACTTTTCAACAATCCCTGTAGAATGCGCGCAAGAAAATTTTGAACTCTAAAATCATTAATCGGAGACCCTGTCGATGAAAAAGACCAAGATCGTCTGCACCATCGGTCCTAAGACCGAATCCAAGGAAATGCTGGCCAAACTGCTGAACGCCGGCATGAACGTCATGCGTCTGAACTTCTCTCACGGTGATTTCGAAGAGCACGGCAATCGCATCAAGAACGTCCGTGCCGTATGTGCCGAAACCGGTAAGAAGTGCGCCATCCTGCTGGATACCAAGGGTCCGGAAATCCGTACCATCAAGCTCGAAGGTGGCAACGACGTGGATCTGGTTGCAGGTCAAACCTTCACCTTCACCACGGACAGCACCGTCATCGGTAACAAGGATCGCGTCGCTGTGACCTACCCAGGTCTGGCCAAGGATCTGAAGCCGGGCAACATCGTGCTGGTTGACGATGGTCTGATCGGTCTGGAAGTGACTTCCGTAACTGCTACCGAAGTGATCTGTAAGGTTCTGAACAACGGCGCGCTGGGCGAAAACAAGGGTGTCAACCTGCCGAACGTCAAGACCTCCCTGCCGGCTCTGGCCGAGAAGGACAAGGCTGACCTGATCTTCGGTTGCGAGCAAGGTGTTGACTTCGTTGCTGCTTCCTTCATCCGTAAGAAGGAAGACGTGCTGATCATGCGTGAGCACCTGAACGCTCACGGCGGTCAGAACATCCAGATCATCTCCAAGATCGAAAACCAGGAAGGCCTGGACAACTTTGACGAAATCCTCGAAGTCTCTGACGGCATCATGGTTGCTCGTGGTGACCTGGGCGTTGAAATCCCGGTTGAAGAAGTTATCTTCGCCCAGAAGATGATGATCGAGAAGTGTAACAAGGCCCGTAAGGTCGTCATCACTGCGACCCAGATGCTGGACTCCATGATCAAGAACCCGCGTCCGACTCGCGCCGAAGCTGGTGACGTTGCCAACGCCGTTCTGGATGGTACCGATGCGGTCATGCTGTCTGGTGAGTCTGCCAAGGGTAAGTATCCGCTGGAAGCCGTCACCATTATGGCCACCATCTGTGAACGTACCGATGGTGTCATGCCGTCCAACCTGGATGTTGCCAATGACAGCGTCAAGAAGAGCATCACCGAAGCCGTTTGTAAGGGTGCCGTCGAAACCACCGAGAAGCTGGATGCCCCGCTGATCGTGGTTGCGACCGAAGGTGGTAAGTCTGCCAAGGCTATCCGCAAGTACTTCCCGAAGGCCTTCATCCTGGCGCTGACCACCAACGCCAAGACCGCTCAACAGCTGATGCTGTCCAAGGGTGTGGTTCCGGTTGTGGTTGACAAGATCGCCTCTACCGATGACTTCTACCACCTGGGCAAGGAACTGGCTCTGAAGTCAGGTCTGGCAGCCAAGGGTGATACCGTGGTCATGGTCTCCGGTGCTCTGGTACCGAGCGGCACCACCAACACCGCTTCTGTTCACGTTCTGTAATTCCTGCCATGGCAGGGTTTGCCCTGTCTTTGCGCATCCAATGACGGCTCCTTCGGAGCCGTCATTTTTTTACGCCTCAAAATTCCAGTGCTAGAATGGCGCCGCAAAATAACGCAGCGTCGAACGGACGCCTGCATCTTTTTCATCGTTTGGTTAATGGAACGCCCATGATTGCTCATCTTTTCTCCGTTATGGAACGCTTCTCCTGGCGTCACGCCATCCAACTGCTGCTGAGCTGCACACTGCTCTACTGCGTCAATCTATCGGCCGCCAGTCAGGCGCTGCCGGATATTCCTAATCGCAGCAAGGTGCAGAGTCAGATCGATCAACTCAACAAGCGAGATGCCTTAACGGCCGATGAACAGAGCAAGCGTGACGATCTGGAAAAGATCCTGACTCTGCTCGATAGCATCGAGAAAGAAAAAGAGAAGGCGCAAGCCCAAAAGCAGGTTTTCGATGACGCGCCCCGTCAGTTGCAGCAATTTAGTCGTCAACTGGAGCAACTGAAAAAGCCACAGGATGATGCCAAGTTCGACAAGCAACTGGACGCCATGACCCTGCCGCAGCTGGAAAAACGGGTCACCCAAGAGATGGTGAGCCAGCAGCAGCTGCAGGCCGAGATGGCCGATGCCAGCAGTGAGCTGACCAACCTGCAGACCTTGCCGGAGCGGGCCCAGATCAGCATGAATCAGGCCTACAACCGCAGCCAGGATATTCGCAATCAGCTCGGCGGCGGCAGCAAGCGCGAGCTCTCGCTCAGCCAGCGCCAGTTACTGGCCACCGAGCTGCAACTGCTCAGCCTGCAGCTGGAGCAGCAGCAAAAGGATCTCGACAACAACACCAACCTGCAGGATTTGGCGCTCAAGCGCCAGAATCTGGCCAGCATCCAGCTGCAACAACTGGAGCACCGTATTCAGCTGATCCAGGACAAGATCAACGCCAAACGGCTCGATGGCTCCAACCAAACGGTGGCCGACGTGACCAGTGAGGAGGCCAGTGCCCAGCGAGATCCCATTCTGGAAAAAGAGAGCAAGATCAATCAGCAACTCAGCCAACAACTGATTGAAACCACACAAAAAATCAACGACCTAGGCCAGGAAAACATCAAGATCAAGGGCTGGCTGGACCGAGTCACCCAGACCGAGCGCAATCTCAATGAGCAGATCAGCATGCTCCGCGGAAGCCTGTTGCTCTCGCGCATCCTCTATCAGGAGCGCCAGATGCTGCCGGATCCCAAGATTACCCTGAACCTGGACGAACAGATCGCCGACTTGCGACTGGCTCAGTTCGACATCAACCAGCAACGCGATCAGCTCTTCCAACGCGAGCAGTACCTGAGCAAGCTGCTCGCCAGCAGCAACACCACGGATAAGGTCAGCCTGCAAAGCCTACACGATGATCTCGACGATCTGCTCGACAGCCGCAAGGAGCTGCTCGACCAACTGAATAAACAGCTCGGCAGCCAGCTCAATCTCAGCATCAACATCAAATTGAACCAGCAGCGCTTGCAGCGCATCAATCAGACCGTGCAAACCACGCTGCAACAGCAGATGTTCTGGGTGACCAGCAACAAACCCCTGGATTGGGGTTGGGTTAAGGGGATCCCGTCGGCGGTAATGGCGCAAGTTGAAGCGGCCAGCATCAGCTTCCATTTCAATGAGTGGAGTCAGAGAACGCTGCCACTGCTGCTCCTGGTCATCCCGATGATCATCCTGGGATGCGTGCTGCGCTGGAAACGCCAGCTCCTGCGTGACAAAGTCAAGGCCCTGAGCAAGGACATCGGCCGTCTGAACCGGGATTCCCACCTGCACACCCCCAAGGCACTGCTGTTCACCGGCCTGGAGGTGCTGCCGGGCGCCCTGCTGATCATGGCCATGTGCTTCCTGTTCCTGTTCAGTGGTCTGAGTGAACCCAAGGTGATCTGGTTCCTCTCCTTGCGCCTTACCGCCGCCTACATGGCGTTTGCCATGCTGCTGAAAATTCTGCGCCCCGGTGGCATGGCCGAGAGCCACTTCAACCAGAATCCGAGCGAAACTGCCCGCAAATATCGGGCCCTCAAGTATGTCTGGCGCTCGCTCATCCCGCTCATCATCGTCGCCACCCTGGGTGAGCTGGACCCGTCCCGCCTCGCCGATGACGTGATTGGCCAGATGGTGACCCTGACCATGCTGGGCATCACCCTGTTTCTGGTTTACCCGCTGTTTCGCTCCCGCAGCCACCTGGGCGAACAGAATGATCTGCTGCAGTGGTTCAGTGCGGCCGCGTTGACCCTGGCCCCGATTGCCCTCATCGTGTTGGTGGTGCTCGGTTACTACTACACGGCCTTGAAGCTGACCAACCGCTTCATCGATACCTTCTACCTGTTCATGGCCTGGAGCATCATCCAGCAAACCGCGATCCGTGGTCTGTCGGTAGCCGCCCGCCGCCTGGCGCATCGTCGAGCCGTGGCGCGTCGCGAACAGCTCAAGCAGCAGGAGGATATCGATGCCACCGAGCTCATCGAAGACAAACCCATGGCGCTGGAAGAGATCAACGAGCAGTCGCTGCGCTTGACCAAGGTGGTACTGTTTGTGTTGTTGGCTGGTAGCTTCTATTGGCTGTGGTCCGATCTGGTCGCCGTCATCTCCTATCTGGACAGCATCACGCTGTGGCACAGTGCCTCCGGGGCCGCCGGCAGCGAAGTGCTGCAACCGGTCAGTCTGCGCGACTTCCTGCTGGCCACCCTCTTTGCGGTGATCGCCTGGGTGTTGACCAAGAACCTCCCCGGCCTGCTAGAGGTGTTGGTGCTCTCGCGGATGCAGCTCGGTCAAGGGGCCAACTACACCATCACCACCATGCTCTCCTACACCATCACCAGCATCGGCGTTCTGCTCTCGCTCTCGACGCTGGGGATGTCCTGGGACAAGTTGCAGTGGCTGGTCGCCGCCCTCTCGCTGGGGATCGGTTTTGGTCTGCAGGAGATCTTCGCCAACTTCGTCTCAGGCCTCATCATCCTGTTTGAACGCCCGGTGCGCATCGGTGATGTGATCACCCTCGGCACCTTCTCCGGCTCGGTCAGTAAGATCCGTATCCGCGCCACCACGGTGACCGACTTTGACCGCAAGGAGATCATCGTGCCCAACAAGATGTTCATCACCACCCAGCTCACCAACTGGTCGCTGTCCGATACCACGACCCGGGTGATCCTGCGCATTGGGGTTGCATACGGTTCTAACCTGGACAAGACCCGTGAATTGCTGCTGCAGGCGGCGAAGGAGAATAGCCGCGTCATGAAAGAGCCGGAGCCGGTGGTTTACTTCCTCAACTTCGGCGCCAGCACCCTCGACCATGAGATGCGTCTGTATGTGAAGGAGCTCGGCGATCGCAATCCAGCTATCGACGAAATCAACCGCCGCATCGATCAGCTGTTCCGCGAACATGGCATCGAGATTGCCTTCAATCAGGTCGATGTCTATGTCAAGAACATGGCCACCGACCAAGAGCTGAAGCTAGGCTCCAGTCAGGTCATGGGTGCCGCCGCCGGCGGCGCGGTGGGGACTCCCAATCCACTGCCGCCCGTCTAACAGGCGACTCTCGCCCACAGACCAAGGGGACGCAACGCGTCCCCTTGGCTTATCCGGCTGTTCTTGAATAAAAAACCAGCACCTAGCAAGCTCCATTCGCGATCTTTCTCCCAGCTTGACAAGCGGCGGTCGCTATCTACCCATGGCTCACATATGCTTAATACATGTTCATCACCGAGCCCTCATCATGGTCAGCCAAGCCACCCGCGGAACCGATGCCTGGGTCGAACGCATCAGCATCAAAGAGATGCCGGCGTTGTGCTCCACCGTCCGCATGCTGGAGCAGATGGCCAAAGATGACACCGCCTCTCTGGCTCACCTGGGCCAATCGGTCCTGCATGATCACGGCCTGACCACTCGAGTCCTGCGCGTAGCCAACAGCGTGACCTACAGCCGCAGCGGGAACCAGGTGACTACCATGAGCCGGGCCGCGGTACTCCTCGGCTTCAATGCGCTCAAACATATCTGCATCACCGCCACCCTGGTCGATAGCCTGCTGAAAAATCGGGACATCAGCCAGTCGGTCTATGACCGCCTGCTCCGATTGATGGCGCAGTCATTCCACGCCGGCATGCTGACCAAGATGCTGCTGGCGGATCACGACGAAGATACGCGCGAGGAGGCGTTTATCGCGGCCTTATTACATAACTTGGGCGAGAGTGCCTTCTGGAGTCTAGGAGGACCGCTGGCCGAAGAGCTGGATGAAAAACTTAAACAGTGTCCAGCCAACCAGCAGGATGAGCTGGTGCGGGAGACTCTGGGCACCAGCTTCAATAAACTCAGCATTGGCCTCGCCAGCTCTTGGCGCATGGGCAAACTGCTGATTGCCTCCTTGCAAGACCCCGATCGACGCACCCCGGAGGTACAGGCCATCGATCAGGCCAACCGGTTCAGCGCCCTGATCATGGATCCCCACGCCACCCAAGCCCAGATCCAGCAAGGACTCAACGCCCTGGCGAAGGTGATGGGGCATGATGTCAGCCAGGTCAAGCAGGAGGTCAAGCGCTGTAACTATGAGGCCGTGCGCCTGGTCAATGCGTATGGTGCACGCATGCTCACCCCCTATCTGGATAAGGGAGCCAACACCTTGCTGCAACCGGAACACGAAACCGTCGTCGAGCAATCAGAATCTAGCGAATCCCTGCAACTACGCATGCTGCGGGAACTGACCTTTCTCACGCAGGAGAAGGCGGACATCAACCTGATGATCCACACGGCGCTGGAGGGAATTTATCGCGGAATTGGCATGGAACGGGTGTTGGTCTTGATGCTGAACCGCGAGAGAAACCGGCTGCCCCCCCGCTTCATCACCGGTCAGAATGGCGAACAGCTCCGGCAGCGTTTCACCCTCGACATCAGCGAGAGCAATAATCTGTTCAGCTATCTGCTCAACCATCAGGAGCCGCTCTGGATCACCTCACTCAATGACCCCCAGTGGAGCCCGCTGATCAGCCCGGCACTGCGGGCCGCCATCTCCAGCAGGGGTTTCTTCATCGCCCCCATCATCATCGAACAGCGCGCCATCGGCCTGTTTTACGCCGACCGGGCGGACTCGGGCCAACTGCTCAGCCGCGAAGACTACTTCAGCTTCACCCACTTTGTGCAGCAGACCAACCTCTGTCTGTCGGTCGTCATAAAGAAAAAAGAGTAATACTCCTCGCACCGCCAGTTACGTTGCACCGGCCAAACACCCGCGGTCGACAACACGCCGTAACCCTCCCGAGAGGTCCGATAATGGCATGCCAGCCGCCAACGGCTGGCGTAGCCCATCTCACCGTCACTCACGACAGGCACTCGTGCGCGCCCCTGCACGGTCTACCGCACATTTTTACAAATCCCGACGATTAATTATTTCCATATGAAACTGAAATCCGTAGCATAGTTTAGCGAAAAGAACAGGCCATCAGGATGAAATTGGCCCGGCCACAGCCTCCACCTGAAATGGATGTCAGCCTCTAGGAGCTGTAACCTAGGGGCGGTAGCGTGCCTGCGCGTGGCGACTCGTCATAGGAAACCAACGCTTCCAAACCATCACAAATCAGACAAGGGGCTACGCACGCCATTGGCACCGTTTTGCAGCACATGGGTATAAATTTGCGTCGTTCGGACATCCGAATGGCCCAGTTGCTCCTGTACCGTTCGAATATCCGCCCCTCGAGCCAGTAAGTGGGTGGCAAACGAATGGCGCAGCGTATGGCAGGTGACCGGCTTACCCAGCCGCAACTGACGAGCCGTGGCGCGAACGGCCTTCTGCAGGGTGGTTGGATCCAGGTGGTGACGACGCAAAGCACCATCAACCGGATCCCGGCTCAGGTGGGACGCCGGAAATAGGTAGTGCCACCCCAGCTCTTTGCTGGCCGCCGGATACTTGCGCGCCAATGCAGTCGGCAAGGCCACTCCGGCATACGCATCGTTCAAACAGTCCGTCATATAAAAACGCTGAACATAGGCTATTTGCTCCCGCAGGGCAGGAATGAGTTCCGAAGCCAGAGTTACACGTCTGTGCTTGCCTCCTTTACCATTCCAGACCATCAGGCAGAGGTAGTTGAAGTCGATATCCTGCACGCGCAGGC
>JASDSW010000030.1:0-25352 GCA_041441555.1 Aeromonadaceae bacterium | reverse complement strand
TTTTTACACAGCCTGAGGATCGGTCAATGGATCCTTAACTGATCGGCATTACGGCATATTGCCGCTCTTCTTGTTGGATAAAACCAGAGGATTAACTCTCGCCGTTGTACATCTCCAGATCGGCGACGCCTTCATTCCACTCACGCACCGCTTTGACATCATCGCTGCGCAGGGAGTTCAGGTAATCCAGATAGTGTTGATCCACATCGCCGGTCACGTACTGACCGTTGAACACGGAGGTCTCAAACTGGGTCAGGGCCGGATTGCCTTCGCGAACCGCCTCCTCCAGATCCGACAGATCTTGGAAGATCAGGCCGTCGGCACGGATCTGCGTGCAGATCTCGCCGACATCGCGTCCATAGGCGATCAATTCGTTGCTGGTCGGCATGTCGATGCCATAGACGTTCGGGAAACGAATTTCCGGTGCGGCCGAGGCGAAGTAGACCTTGGCCGCCCCCGCTTCGCGCGCCATGTCGATGATCTGGCCCGAGGTGGTACCACGCACGATGGAGTCATCTACCAGCAGCACCTTCTTGCCCTTGAACTCGGAAGAGATGGCATTGAGCTTGCTGCGCACCGACTTCTTACGCTGCTTTTGACCCGGCATGATGAAGGTTCGACCGATATAGCGGTTCTTCACAAAACCCTGGCGATAGGGTTTGTTCAAGCGCTGGGCGATCTCCAAGGCGATGTCGCAGGAGGTTTCCGGGATCGGGATGACCACATCGATATCCAGCTCCGGCCACTCACGCTTGATCTTCTCACCCAGTTTCTGCCCCATGTGTACGCGGGCGGCGTAGACGGAAACCTTGTCGATGAAGGAGTCCGGACGGGCAAAGTAGACATATTCGAAGATGCAGGGGCACAGCTTGGGATTATCGGCGCACTGCAGACTGCTCAGCTGGCCCTGCTCGCTGATGTAGATCGCCTCCCCCGGCGCCACATCGCGCATCAGCTCAAACCCGATGACATCGAGCGCGGCACTCTCGGAAGCGACCATGTACTCGATGCTGCCATCTTCATTGTGTCGACGTCCCAGTACCAGCGGACGGATGCCGTTCGGATCGCGAAACGCCACCATGCCATGACCGATGATGAGCGCCACCACCGCATAGGCACCGCGTACCTGGCGATGCACCCGACTGACGGCGGCAAACACATCATCCGGACGCAGCGGCATATCCACAGCCCGTTCCAGTTCGTGAGCGAAAACGTTTAACAACACCTCAGAATCAGAGGTGGTATTGATGTGACGACGAGCCAGCTTGCTTTGCTGATCGCGCAGCTCCTTGGCGTTGGTCAGGTTGCCGTTGTGTGCCAGGCAGATCCCAAACGGCGAGTTGACATAGAAAGGCTGGGCTTCGGCGGCACTGGAGCTGCCTGCGGTCGGATAGCGCACATGGCCGATGCCCATGTTGCCTTTCAATCGCTGCATGTGCCGGGTCTCGAACACATCCTTGACCAGACCGTTTGCCTTGCGTTGCTTGAAGTTCCCATCATCGATGGTCACGATGCCGGCGGCATCCTGACCACGGTGTTGCAATACGGTCAACGCATCATACAGGGCCTGATTAACCGGGGTGGTTCCCACTATACCGACGATACCACACATGTCCTTGTTACCTCGAGGTCACTAGTTACTGAATAAAACGATCATTTGATGAAACTTGATGAGCTCTTCATGAACTCGAAGAACCAGTTCACGACCACACCAAATTCCGGAATCAAGACAGATTTTTGCCACCACACAGTGCTGTGGGCACTGGTGAAGGTATCCATGAAAAACAGCAGGGCACTGACGATCAGCACACCGCGAATGGCGCCAAAACAGATACCCAACATGCGGTCCGTGCCGGAGAGTCCTGTCTTGTCGACGAGAGTCGCAATGATGTAATTGACGATGGAGCCGAGGATCAGGGTCGCCACAAACAGCACGACAATCGCCACACCATTGCGGAACAACGAATCAGAGATGGACGTAAAGAATACGGCCAAATCGCCGTAAAAATTGCTGGCGACAAAGAAGGCCGCAAACCAGGTCAACAACGAGAGAGCTTCCTTGACGAAGCCCCGGATCAGGCTGATGAGTGAAGATAAACCGATCACCGCCAAAATAGCGAAATCAATCCAGACCACAGACACCCCACAGGCCACCAAAATTGCGGCGCATTCTAGCAAAAACGATTGCGCATTGCTTGTGAAAAAGAGCCGCTGCGCAACGCTCAAAAAACATCGGGGCCGCATTGGCGGCCCCGATCGAGTGACTTAACCGATGTGCGTCAAACCGCCCATGTATGGGCGCAGCACCTCGGGAACCTCGATGCGGCCATCCGCCTGCTGGTAGTTTTCCATGACGGCCACCAGAGTCCGGCTGATCGCCAGACCAGAGCCATTCAAGGTATGCAGCAGGACCGGTTTGCCATCGGCGCCCCGCATCCGCGCCTGCATGCGACGCGCCTGGAAGTCGGTGCAATTGGAGCAGGAGGAGATCTCTCGATAGGTGTTTTGACCTGGCAACCAGACTTCCAGATCGTAGGTCTTGGCCGCCGAGAAACCCATATCGCCGGTGCACAGGGTGATCACCCGATACGGCAGACCCAACAGCTGCAAGACCTTCTCCGCGTGTCCCACCATCTCTTCGAGCGCAGCCCAAGATTTTTCCGGGTTAACGATCTGGACCATTTCGACCTTCTCGAACTGGTGCATGCGGATGAGGCCGCGCATGTCCCGACCATAGGAACCAGCCTCAGAGCGGAAGCAGGGGCTATGGGCCGTCATCTTCTTCGGCAGATCTTTCTCATCGATGATGGAATCACGCGCCAGGTTGGTCAGCGGCACTTCGGCGGTCGGGATCAGCGAGAACTTGCGAACCTTGCCGTCTTCTTCGCCCCCCTCACCGGTGATGGCGGTATGGAACAGATCGTTGTAGAACTTCGGCAACTGACCGGTGCCTTGCAGTGATTCATGGCTGACCAGATAGGGCACATAGCACTCGGTGTAGCCGTGCTGCTGGGTATGCAGATCCAGCATGAACTGGATCAACGCACGATGCATGCGGGCGATCTGCCCCTGCATCACCACAAAGCGCGAGCCAGAAAGCTTGGCGGAAGCCGAAAAGTCGATGCCCTTGAGCCCCTCGCCCAAGGCAACATGCTCCTTGACCTCGAAGTCGAACTGACGGGGCGTTCCCCAACGGCGAACCTCGACGTTCTCCTTTTCGTCGCGACCAACCGGTACCGATTCGTGGGGCAGGTTCGGAATGGTCAGCGCCAATGCCTCGAGTTCGGCTAGCACTTCGTCCTGCTTGCATTTGCAGTTGTCGAGCTCGCTGCCCAGTTCACCGACTTGTGCCATCAGCGGGGCCACATCTTCGCCACGGCGCTTGGCATCGCCGATGGCCTTGGAGCGGGCATTGCGCTCGGCCTGCAACTCCTGGGTCCGGGTCTGCAACGTCTTGCGCTGCTCTTCCAACGCATTGATTCGCGCCACATCCAGAGTGAAACCCCGGGCGGCCAACCGTTCTGCCGCCTCGGTGATATCGGCGCGCAAATATTTGGGATCTAGCATGTCTGACCTGCTTCTTGTTATTGCTTGCTAATGAAAGAGGGATCGGCAGAGCCTGGTCATCGCGCACGGCCCACCAGGGCAGGTGGCTGAGCGGGGCAAGGACAGAGACGAACCTGAAGTTGGCACTGAGTCTACCAAAATCCGTCGCCACCTGTCATGGCCGATGCCAGGATTCCGGGGCGAACAATGTGCCGCCCGCGCCGATGCAGAGTACTCAGCGATAGCGCTGATTGGGACTTTGCGCATCCAGCTCGGCCAGATAGGCGAGTTTCTGCGCGATCTGCTTCTCCAAACCCCGATCGCTGGGCTGATAGTAGTGTCGCCCCGCCAGTTCCGGCGGGAAGAAACACTCCCCGGCAGCGTAGGCCCCTGGCTCATCGTGGGCGTAGCGGTACTCGGCACCATAGCCCAGCTCGCTCATCAACTTGGTTGGGGCATTGCGCAGATGCGCCGGCACTTCGTAATCGGCAAGCTGCCGAGCATCCTGCAACGCCGCCTTCCAGGCGACATAGACGGCATTGCTCTTGGGGGCACAGGCTAGATAAACGATGGCCTGGGCGATGGCCCGCTCTCCTTCGGCGGGACCGACCCGGGTGAAGCAATCCCAGGCCGCCAGCGCCACCTGCATTGCCTTAGGATCGGCATTCCCCACATCTTCGGAGGCAATAGCCAACAGCCGACGCGCCACATAGAGCGGATCACCACCTGCTGCCACGATACGGGCATACCAGTACAAGGCTGCGTCCGGAGCGGAACCCCGAATGGATTTATGCACCGCCGAGATCAGGTCGTAATAGAGATCGCCCTGATTATCGAAACGCGCCATGCGCTCGCCCGTCACCTCGGCCAGCAACTGGCGATCGATGAGCTTGCGCCCGTCGCGCAGTTCGGCCATGTCGTTGAGCAACTCCAGATAGTTCAGCGCCTTACGGCCGTCACCATCCACCAGTTGCACCAGCGCCTTGAGGACGCCTTCGGCAAACTGCAACGGCTCATGGGCCAGACCGCGCGGATCGGTCAACGCCTGGCGGAGGATAGCCTCAATGGCCGTCTCATCCAGCCGTTTGAGCAGGTAGACCCGCGCCCGCGAGAGCAGAGCGTTGTTGAGTTCAAAGGAGGGATTCTCGGTGGTCGCCCCGATGAAGATGATGGTGCCATCTTCGATATGCGGCAGGAAGGCATCCTGCTGGCTCTTGTTGAAGCGGTGGACCTCATCGACAAACAACAGGGTGCGGATGCCGCGATATTTATTGTCCCGCGCCTTGTCGATGGCCGCCCGGATCTCCTTGACCCCAGAAGTCACCGCCGAGACCCGCTCCACCTCAGCCTGGCAATAGTGGGCCATCAGCTCGGCCAACGTGGTTTTGCCAGTACCGGGAGGTCCCCACAGGATCATCGAGTGGCATTGGCCGGCCTCGATGGCGCGGCGCAGCGGCTTACCCGGCGCCAACAGATGTTCCTGCCCGATGTAGTGCTCAAAACGCTCTGGCCGCATACGAGCGGCCAGAGGTCGAAAATCAGCGGAAAAGTCCAGATCCAGTGTACTCATCAGCGTTGATCGTCAATCGTGACCCCATCCGGCACCTTGAAGGTAAAGGCGTCGGCCTGCAGGGCCGGGTGCTGATTGAATTTGCTCAGCTGAAACTCACTGCGCTGCCCCTGGGCCTCGTTGACCTCAAAACGGGAGATCTGCGACTGACCATCAAACACGATGCGCAAAGATTCGATGCGCTGATTCTTCTGACGGCTGGTCACCGTATAGCTGTTGCCCTCCTTGAGGATCTCGTAGCGCGCCCACAGCTTGGGATCGCTGCTGGTGATCAGCAAAAACGGAGTATTCTCGACCGCGGCGGCCAGGCGCATCACCGACACCTGCTCGACGAAGGGGTCATACAGCCAGACATCGCGGCCGTCGGAGACGATCAGATTTTCATCCGGCTGCTTGGTATCCCAGCGAAAGCGATCGGGACGCGAGACCAGCATATCGCCGGAAGATTGCTGCAGTTTCTTGCCCTCGATATCGAACACCGACTGCTCGAAGTGAGCCGAGAACAGCTTGACGCTGGCCAGCTTGGCCTTCAGATCCGCTGCATCATCGGCCATCACCGATGAGGAGCACAGCAGCAGGGTGATCACCAGACTTTTGCAGAAGCTCATGTGCCAATCCTTTTGGTTGAAGTTACTCAATCGCGCATCGGCGCTGGCGCCAACACGTCACGCTGCCCATTACTGCCCGGCGGACTAACGATGCCCTGCATCTCCATCTGATCGATGATGCGGGCAGCCCGGTTGTAACCAATCTTGAAACGACGCTGCACGCTGGAGGTCGATCCGCGGCGCGACTCCACCACGAAAGCCACCGCCTCGTCAAACAGCGGGTCCAGCTCTTCGTCGGAGCCTTCGGCCTGTTCACCGGGCAGCAGGGTTTCGGAGGTGATCTCCCCGCTCAAGATCTCATCGATATAATTGGGCTCACCGCGCAACTTCCAGTCGGCGACGACCTTGTGCACCTCATCGTCATCGACAAAGGCGCCGTGTACCCGGGTCGGCGTGCTATCCCCGGCTGGCAGATAGAGCATGTCGCCCATCCCCAGCAGCGACTCGGCACCTTGCTGATCCAGAATGGTCCGGGAGTCAATCTTGGAGGAGACCTGGAACGAGATGCGGGTCGGAATGTTGGCCTTGATCAGACCGGTGATCACATCGACCGACGGCCGCTGAGTCGCCAGGATCAGGTGGATGCCGGCCGCCCGTGCCTTCTGGGCAATCCGTGCGATCAGCTCCTCAACCTTCTTGCCGACGATCATCATCATGTCGGCAAATTCGTCGATGACCACCACGATCTGCGGCAGCTTTTCCAGATCCGGGGCTTCCGCATCAAACGAATCCCCTGGCTTCCAGAACGGATCCTTGATCGGATTGCCATTTTCCAGCGCCGCCGTGACCTTGCTGTTGTAGCCCTTGAGGTTACGCACCCCCATCACCGACATCAGCTTGTAGCGGCGCTCCATCTCACCGACACACCAGCGCAGCGCATTGGCCGCATCCTTCATGTCGGTGACCACCTCGGTCAGCAGATGCGGAATACCTTCATAGACGGAAAGCTCCAGCATCTTGGGGTCGATCATGATGAAACGCAGATCTTCGGGGGTCGCCTTGTAGAGCATGGAGAGGATCATGACGTTGACCCCCACCGATTTACCGGAGCCAGTCGTCCCGGCCACCAGCAGGTGTGGCATCTTGGCCAGATTGACGATCACCGGCTCGCCGGCGATGTCCTGCCCCAGCACCATGGTCAACGGGCTATCGGCCGCACGGAAGCGCTCGCAGTCGAGCACCTCTTTCATATAGACGGTCTGCCGCTTGGCATTCGGCAACTCGATGCCGACATAGGGCTTGCCGGGGATGACCTCAACCACCCGGACACTGACCGCCGACAGGGAGCGCGCCAGATCCCGCGACAGGCTGGTGATCTTGCTGGCCTTCATGCCGGGCGCCAGATCGAGCTCAAAACGGGTGATCACCGGGCCAGGGAAACAACCAACCACCCGAGCCTGCACGTTGTAATCCGCCAGTTTGGCTTCGACCAGACGCGCCATGCGCTCCAGCTCATCGGCAGACATCATCTGGGTTTTGATCGGCGGCGTATTGAGCAGGTTCAGGGAGGGGAGCTCCCCTTCCACCTTGGGTTTGGGCTTGATGGCCGCCAGGGCGGAGGCCAACGACTGCGGCATGGCCGCTTGCGCTGGCGGAACCATGCGGGCTACCGGCGTCTCGGCTGGCGCAGCGGGGGCCGCTTCCCACGGCAGGGAGAGCCCCTCCTCTTCGTCATCATCAAGCGCGGTCATGGTTGGAACGCTCAGACTGGCTGGAGTCGCGCCCCCCAGGTTCATCACGGGTTCCCGACGCCCCGACTGCATCGCAGCCACCGGCGCGACAGATGGGCTAAATGCAGCCGGAGCCTCCGGCTCGTCATCCTCGTCATCGTCCGGGAAGTCGACGACCGGCGCTTCACGACGATGGAAGGTAAACCGTGGCGGCTTGCTAACCGGCGCCGGAGCAGCCGCTGGCGAAAAATGGGCGCCCGGCAGTTCATCCTCGTCATCGAGATCATCCTCGGCAAACGAAGCCGATTCGGCGACGGGCTGGTAGCCGGCCTTGCGCGCAAACCAGCCCGCCAGTCGACTCGGCAGGGTGGCAAAAAAATGGCCGGAGCCGGTCACGCACTCGCCCATTTTCTCCACAATCATCAACCAGGACCAACCGGTAAACAGGGTGATGCCCGTCGCCACACAGCACAGCAGCACCAGGGTACTTCCCAGGTCACCAAACACCGGCTGGATGCTGGTATAGATCATGTCACCGATGAGGCCACCGGATGAGAAGTTATGAATATCGGTAAAATTCATGCTGCCGAGCGCAGACATCGACAAGAAGAGAACCAGGAAGCCGAGGATCCGCAGGCCAAGCGCCAGGTAATCAACCTCCAGCAGCCGGTAGGGGCGCCAGAAGATGCTCCAACCCAGAAACACCATGACCAGGGGCACCAGATAGGCAAAGGAGCCAAACACAAAGAATGTCAGATCAGCAATCCAAGCTCCCGCACTACCCGCGGCATTGTGTACCTTGCCGCCCCAGGCCGTTTGTGACCAGCCCGGATCGGCCGGATGGTAGGTCAGCAGGGCCAGCAAAAGGAAAAGGGCGCCGACGCTCAACACGATGAGGCCGGTTTCGAAGATACGCTGAAATCCTGAGATAGGTGTGAACTTGCTAGCAGTCAAACCCCGACTCCTTGTTTGAATAATTTAAACCGGCGCGCCGCCTGAACCGGCCAAGACGCCAAGCCGCGACATTATACTCGGGAGAGGTCGCACTAATGCAAATAAGAAATGAGCGGCTTGCCGCTCATTTGCTGGATATCTATACATGGAGTCGAGCCAGCGTCAGCGCTAGATCACTTGGTGCTGATGACCAGGCGGTTGCTCTGTTTGACTTCTTCCATCACCACATAGGTCCGGGTGTCATTGACGCCAGGCAGGCGCAAAAGAGTTTCACCCAGCAGACGACGGTAGGCCGACATGTCGGAAACCCGCGTCTTCAGCAGATAGTCAAAATCGCCGGAGACCAGATGGCACTCCTGGATCTCCTCAAGGGTCTGCACCGCGGTATTAAACTGCTCGAATACATCCGGCGCACCGCGGTTGAGGGTGATTTCAACAAACACCAACAGCGAGGCATCCAGAAAATGCGGGTTGAGGATTGCCGTGTAACCTTCGATAAATCCTTGGCGCTCCAGGCGACGAACCCGCTCCAGACACGGCGTCGGGCTCAGGCCAACCCGCTTGGACAATTCAACATTCGAAATTCGGCCATCCTTTTGCAGCTCATTTAGAATGTTGCGATCGATCCGGTCCAAGTCTCTCAGCCGACTGTTCTCTTCCAGCATACTATTCCATCCTTTGACAAACTTTTAGAGCAAGACCCGGTGAATATACAAAACACCAGTAACAAATATTAACGAATACCCAAAAACAAGACGATGCATTTCCAATGCAGCATTGCCAGATTGGCATTCGGGCGCCACATACGGCCAAAAATTGGGATAAAAATACAGCAATAAAGCATAATTATCCACCATCCAATGGTGAAATAAACGACATTCTTTGGTTTCAGATCCCTAATAACCGTTCTCTGGCAACATAATCCGCCAGAGAGGCGGGTCAGGTTGCACTAAAAACTCAGCCCCGGAATCAGAAACACTTCCCATCCTGATGTGGCGCACCACTAACAATTGCCATATTTATGCACATTATTCAAGAGAAATGGCTTACCCGATGACATAAAGCAGCATACTTTCCCCCAGACCAGTGGCGACCAGCATCGATATATGTCGAGACACCTCGGGTTGAGCCGCATGAAATGCTTTTCCGGCCGGCGTTGCCGAAGCCCTCCCCCGCCGCCAATCCCGACGGAGAGCCGAGAAATTCGATTGCCCTAATCGAATTATCATCCTTTACCCCCCTCGCCCCTTTCCCTAGAATCGGAACGACATCAACTGGAGAGTTCGAGCATGAGTCAAGTCAAGCACGCCAAGCTTTTAATCCTGGGTTCCGGACCTGCCGGTTATACTGCGGCCGTCTACGCAGCCCGGGCAAATCTCAACCCCGTCTTGCTAACCGGGATGCAGCAAGGTGGTCAATTGACCACCACAACCGAAGTGGAAAACTGGCCGGGCGATGCGGAAGGATTGACCGGTCCCGGCCTGATGGAGCGAATGAAAGCCCATGCCGAACACTTCAACACCGAGATGGTGTTTGACCATATTCATGCCGTGAATCTTCAGCAACGCCCCTTTCGGCTCAGTGGTGAGGCGGGCGAGTACAGCTGCGATGCCTTGATCATCGCCACCGGTGCCTCGGCTCGCTATCTGGGGCTCGACTCGGAGGAGGCCTTCAAGGGTAAAGGAGTTTCGGCCTGTGCAACCTGCGATGGCTTCTTCTATCGCAAACAGAAGGTTGCCGTGATTGGTGGTGGGAATACGGCGGTTGAGGAGGCCCTCTACCTGGCCAACATCGCCTCGGAAGTTCATTTGATCCACCGTCGCGATCAGTTCCGCTCCGAAAAAATCCTGATCCAACGCCTGTACGACAAGGTCGAGCAAGGGATTATCAAGTTACATCTGAACCAGACCCTGGATGAAGTGCTTGGTGACGAGATGGGGGTGACCGGGGTTCGCCTGCGCAGCACTCAGGATAATTCCACACAAGAGCTGGAGGTCATGGGTGTCTTCATCGCCATCGGCCATAGTCCAAACACCGCCATCTTTGATGGCCAGTTGGCCATGAAAAACGGCTATCTGACGGTCAAGGGCGGTAATGATGGTTTTGCCACACAAACCAGCATCGAAGGGGTATTTGCCGCCGGCGATGTTGCCGACCACATCTATCGTCAGGCAATCACTTCCGCGGGGACCGGCTGCATGGCCGCGCTGGACGCCGAGCGTTACCTCGACAGCCTGGGTTAAGCTCAGCATAGACCGGCGCTCAGACGGCGCCGGTTTCCCTTCCCTAGAACGTCTTGTCGACCCGAACGCCATCATCGAAATAGAGGATGCGCACCTTATCACCCGGGCCGAAAATCATCGCCGGATCATAATCCTGGATCACGTTGATCAGATGGTCCTTTTCATCCCGGATCAATAGCTCGACGAGCCGATACTCGCGACTCTGTGGCTGAGTCCAGACTTGCGCAGCCCCGGCACCAGCCAGAGCCCCCACCGCAGTTGCCACCTCGCGGCCATGTCCCCCACCGAACTGATTACCCAACAAGCCGCCGAGCAGGGCACCACCGAGGGTTTTCCACCCACTGTGTTCCGACTCCTCCACCTGGGTTTGCGTGATGTTGCGAACCGAATCGATCTTGCCAAACACCACCTGATTCACCGCTCGCGCCTCATTGCGTCGATACGGCTCCGCTTGAGAATTGGCTACGGTGACAAGCCCCAGCACTATCGCTATCATCACGACGTTGTATTTCATTCGGGTATCCTGCTTTTATGTCGACATCGCTGGCACAGCTGGGGTCGAGCCTCTGGTTTCCATCCCCCCACCGCGCACTGCGTGAGCCCAACGGTCTACTGGCCATCGGGGGAGACCTTTCGCCGCCCCGCTTGCTGCAAGCATATCACAACGGAATTTTCCCTTGGTATGGCGCCCATCAGCCGATCCTCTGGTGGTCACCGGATCCGCGCGGCATCCTTGAGCCATCGTCTTTGCATCTCAGCCGCAGCCTGCAGAAGCGCCTGCGACGGCAAGATGTCGAAGTCTGGATAAACCGTGAGTTCATGACTGTTGTCCGAGGCTGTGCGGCGCCACGCCGGGACTGTTATGAAACCTGGATAACCGATGAGTTGATGGCCAGTTACGAACAGCTGCATGCTTCCGGTGATGCCCACTCGGTGGAGGTATGGCAAACCGGGGAGCTGAT
Source organism: Aeromonadaceae bacterium (assembly GCA_041441555.1). Lineage (GTDB taxonomy): Bacteria > Pseudomonadota > Gammaproteobacteria > Enterobacterales > Aeromonadaceae > Pseudaeromonas. The sequence continues at coordinate 13,799 of JASDSW010000030.1, read as the reverse complement.
CGGCGGTTTATACGGCATCTCGGTTGGTCGCCTGTTCTGCGGTGAATCGATGTTTTCGCGTCGGCGCGATGCGTCCAAGATCGCATTAGTCGCACTGTGTCGTCATTTTGCTCACTGCGGTGGTGAATTAATTGACTGTCAGATGCAAACTGAGCACCTACTCTCTTTAGGCGCCCAAGAGTGGCCCAGAGCCCGTTTTCTTGAACAACTGCATCGACTCCGCACCCAGAGGGTGACGCCCGAATGCTGGAGTTGTCAGCAGGTAGAACTATGACGGAAATTGCCTTGCGAATCGGTCTGACCCCAGAACATGGCTGCAGTTACCTGCCGGGCGAGTCCGAGCAGCTCATGGTGTTGTTGGATGATAAATACCGAAATCCTGAAGGCTATGAGCACTTACTGGTCGCCGGATTTCGGCGCAGCGGTAATGATCTCTACCGACCGCACTGCCAAGGGTGCAGTGCTTGCCAGTCACTCCGGATCCCGGTCTCTGAGTTTGTTCCCACTCGCAGCCAGCGGCGCATTCAGCACCAAAACCGAGATATTCGACTCTTGCTCAGCAGCCAGGATAAACCGGAGTACTACGACCTATTCGCCCGCTACATCAATGAGCGTCACTTTGATGGCAGCATGTTCCCCGCCACCCGCAACCAATATGATGGTTTTTTATTGTGTGACTGGCTGTCGCCATATTTCCTGGAATTTCGCTTAGGCCCGCACCTGCTGGCCCTGGCGATCACCGATCCCCTGCCTCACAGTCTCAGCGCCATGTACACCTTCTTTGCTCCGGAATATTCCGACCGCTCGCTCGGCACCTTCGCCATCCTGGCCCAGCTGGAATTGGCGCAACGCATGAATCGCCAATGGCTTTACTTGGGTTATCAGGTAGATGGCTGCCGCAAGATGAAATACAAAACAAAATTCCGCCCCTATGAACTTTTATGCGGCCACGAATGGAAAAGTAATCTTGAGGGTGAGGAGTAAACTTTACACAGCCGGCTAAATCCGGCATGATCCGCACGTTTTTATAGAGGCTATCACGAGGATTAAATGTCTAAAGAAGACAGTATTGAGATGCAAGGTACCATCCTGGAAACCCTGCCTAACACTATGTTTCGGGTTGAACTGGAAAATGGACATGTGGTGATTGCCCACATCTCCGGCAAGATGCGCAAAAACTACATCCGCATCCTGACTGGTGACAAAGTCACAGTGCAGCTCACTCCTTACGACCTGTCCAAAGGCCGCATCGTTTTCCGCTCTCGATAAGCCAGGAAAAATTGTTTTGGCCCCCGGTCATGCCGGGGGCTAACTTTTTGCTGTCTAATCGACCGTCTCTACCTGCTGATGTGCCGATTGAATATCAAACTTCAGTTCATCTTCCTGCAAGTCGACGCGCACCGAGCCGCCGTTAACCAAATTACCAAACAACAGCTCATTGGCGAGTGGCTTCTTGAGCTTTTCCTGGATCAGACGAGCCATGGGTCGAGCGCCCATCGTTCGGTCATATCCCTTTTCTGCCAGCCAGTTGCGAGCCGCTGAGGTGATCTCCAGCGAAACTCCTTTGACATCCAACTGAGCTTGCAACTCAACCACAAATTTGTCGACCACCTGGTGGATCACCGCCATATCGAGCTGGTTGAACCAGATGATGTGATCCAGACGGTTGCGGAACTCGGGGCTGAAGGTCCGGTTGATCTCCGTCATCGCATCAAAACTGTGATCCTGCTGCTGGAAGCCAATGGACTTACGTTGTGTCTCCTGCACACCAGCATTGGTCGTCATCACCAGGATGACATTGCGGAAATCCGCCTTGCGGCCGTTATTATCGGTCAGGCTGCCGTTATCCATCACCTGTAGCAACAGGTTAAAGACATCGGAGTGCGCCTTCTCTATCTCGTCCAACAGCACCACACAATGCGGATGTTTGATCACCGCATCCGTCAACAGGCCACCCTGTTCAAAGCCCACATAGCCCGGTGGTGCACCAATGAGGCGAGACACCGTATGGCGTTCCATATACTCCGACATGTCAAAACGCAGTAACTCGACACCCATGGCCTTAGCCAGCTGCAGTGTCACTTCGGTCTTACCAACCCCAGTCGGGCCGGCAAACAGCAAGGAGCCCACCGGCTTATGCTCATTCCCCAAGCCAGAACGACTCAGGCGAATAGCGTCGGTCAGCACTTCGATGGCACGATCCTGGCCAAAGACCACCATCTTGAGGTTGCGTTCCAGATTTTTGAGCACCTCGCGATCGGACGATGACACTGACTTTTCCGGGATGCGAGCGATCTTGGCGACAATCGACTCGATCTCCCCAACATTGATGACTTTCTTGCGGCGGCTCGCCGGTAGCATGCGCTGGCTAGCCCCCGCCTCATCGATGACATCGATGGCCTTATCCGGCAAATGACGATCGTTGATATATTTAGCCGCCAACTCGGCTGCGGCTCGCAATGCCTTGTTGGTGTAACGGACATTGTGGTGCGCCTCATAACGGCTCTTCAAACCAATCAGGATCCGAGTGGTGTCATCAATCGAGGGTTCAACCACATCGATCTTCTGGAAACGTCGGGCCAACGCATGATCTTTTTCGAAGATCTGCGCGTACTCCTGATAGGTCGTCGAACCGATACAGCGCAATAACCCGGCGGACAACACCGGCTTGATAAGATTGGCTGCATCCAATTGACCACCAGATGCAGCCCCTGCCCCAATGATGGTGTGGATCTCGTCAATGAACAGCACGGCGCCTTCCTGCTTCTCCAGCTGTTTGAGCAACACCTTGAAGCGCTTCTCAAAGTCCCCCCGATATTTGGTACCTGCGAGCAGAGAGCCCATATCCAGGGAGTAGATGACATTGTTGGCAATAACCTCCGGCACATCCCCCTTGACAATCCGGTAGGCCAACCCCTCGGCAATCGCCGTCTTACCCACGCCAGCCTCACCCACCAGCAACGGATTGTTCTTGCGGCGACGACAGAGGATCTGCACCGTCCGATTGACCTCCTCATCACGCCCGATGAGCGGATCAACCTTGCCCTCCAAGACCCGCTGGTTCAGGTTGCTGACAAATTGCTCCAACTGAATGGCGCCCGACTCCTCGCCCATCCCATCGAAGTCGCTGGACGAGCTGCCGGTCGAAGGACCATGCGGCTCATCACCAAAATGGTTGTCCTTGCGAATACCGTGGGAGAGGAAATTGACCACGTCCAGGCGGCTGATATCGCACTTTTTCAAGAAATAGGCCGCTTGTGACTCTTGCTCACTGAAGATGGCGACCAACACATTAGCCCCATTCACCTCGCTATTGCCCGATGACTGGACGTGGAACACGGCACGCTGCAACACTCGTTGGAAACCGAGTGTCGGTTGCGTCTCACGATCGAAATCATCCTTGGGGATCAGGGGGGTTGTCTGTTGAATGAATGCGGCAATATCTTTGCGCAGTTGCTCTAGATTGGCACCACATGCCACGAGAGCCTCACGGGCCGAGTGGTTATCCAGCAAGGCTAATAACAGATGCTCCACGGTCATGAACTCATGATGGGCATCACGGGCTTCTTTGAAGGCAAGGTTCAGCGTTATCTCTAACTCTTTACTCAGCATGGGTACCTCCCCCGAGAATACTGAATTCGCTCTGTAATGGGATACTCAAGCCTGCTCCATGGTACACAACAAGGGGTGCTGGTATTCACGTGCATACTCATTCACTTGCGCCACTTTGGTCTCGGCTATCTCGGCGGTGTAGATGCCACAAACACCTTTGCCTTGATAGTGAACCGCGAGCATCACCTCGGTGGCCTGTTCCAGGTTCATGCGGAAGAACTTCTGCAAAATCTCAACCACAAAGTCCATCGGAGTGTAGTCGTCATTGTTGAGTACCACCTTGTACATGGAGGGTGGTTGCAACTCGGTAATTGTGTCCGTCGACTCCTGATGTTGTGGAGAGGCGGCCTCTTTGAACTTACTCATATAAACGAAGCCCTTACACTTAATTACTACCTTGGCCACCGTTAATGTCAATATCACATTCAAATTACAACTTTTTATAACATGCGCAGCCTGACACGTCATGAATCCAATGCTTGACTTGGTGGTTTTTCATACTAGATTGAGTCTTTGGTAATCAAAGCCATGGAATACTCGAGTCATACTCCAGTTATAAATGGCCTTGGATATCGACTCAACGGCTTTAAGGTGTTTTTGATTAAGGACGTAGACGTATGGCTACCGGAACGGTGAAGTGGTTTAACAACGCAAAGGGATTTGGGTTTATTTGCCCGGAAGGCGGTGGGGACGATATTTTCGCCCACTACTCCACAATCGACATGAATGGATACAAGACCTTGAAAGCAGGCCAGAGTGTTCATTTTGAGATGCAGGCAGGCCCCAAGGGGTACCATGCGGTCAGCATAGTACCGACCGGAGCTCAAGAATCCTGAGCGAAGTAACATCTATTTTGAGCATGAAAAAAGCGGGCAACAGCCCGCTTTTTTGTTGTTCGCCGCCGTGGATTACATCTGGGCAATCATGTCATCGGCAAATTCGGAGCACTTGCGCAAGGTGGCACCTTCCATCAGACGCTCAAAGTCATAGGTCACCGTCTTGTTGCGAATAGCAGCTTCCATCCCCTTGATGATGAGATCGGCCGCCTCGATCCACCCCATGTGGCGCAACATCATCTCGGCCGAGAGAATGAGCGAGCCCGGGTTGACCTTGTCTTGGCCGGCATACTTGGGCGCGGTACCGTGGGTCGCTTCAAACAGCGCAACACCGTCACCGATGTTGGCACCCGGTGCGATGCCGATACCACCGACTTGGGCGGCCAGGGCGTCGGAGATGTAGTCACCATTGAGGTTCATACAGGCGATGACGTCATACTCAGCCGGACGCAGCAGGATTTGTTGCAAGAAGGCATCGGCGATCACGTCCTTGACGACGATAGTCTTGCCACTCTTCGGATTCTTGAACTGGCACCATGGGCCGCCATCGATCAGCTCGGCACCAAACTCTTCGCGCGCCAGTTGGTAACCCCAATCCTTGAAGGCACCCTCGGTGAACTTCATGATGTTGCCCTTGTGCACCAGGGTCACGGAGTCCCGATCATTGTCGATCGCGTACTCGATGGCCGCGCGAACCAGACGTTCAGTCCCCGCCTTGGACATCGGCTTAATGCCAATGCCACAGTTTTCGGTGAAGCGGATCTTGGTCACGCCCATCTCGCTACGCAGAAAGTCGATGACCTTGTTGGCCTCTTCAGAACCCGGCTTCCACTCGATACCGGCATAGATGTCTTCGGCATTTTCGCGGAAGATGACCATATCGGTCAGATCGGGGCGCTTGACCGGGCTCGGAGTCCCTTCGTAATAACGAACCGGACGCAGGCAGATGTAGAGATCCAGTTCCTGGCGCAGAGCCACGTTGAGGGAACGAATGCCACCGCCCACCGGGGTGGTCAGCGGGCCCTTGATCGCCACATGGTATTCACGGATGAAATCCAGCGTTTCAGCTGGCAACCAGACATCCTGGCCATACAGGTGAGTCGATTTTTCGCCGGTATAAATCTCCATCCAGGAGATCTTGCGCTGCCCCTGGTAAGCCTTGGCGACCGCAGCATCCACGACCTTGATCATGGCCGGGGTCACATCGACACCAATACCGTCGCCTTCGATAAACGGGATGATTGGGTGACTCGGCACGACCAACTTGCCATTGGCATCCAGAGTGATTTTTTGGCCTTCACTGGGTACGACGACCTTAGTTTCCATCAGTGTCTCCTAACTTCCGGTTGTTATCTTAGTGTCACTAGCGTGACGGCCATCTTAGCCGAACCGACGTTATAAGCAAACCGGCATCACGGCTTGGGATTTCCTCGATATCCTGCGATGGTTGAGTTTGCTAACATACCGCGCGTCATTGCACTTCTGACCACGCCGCTGGATGCACAAACGATGCTTATCCCCTCGATGAGCCGATGGTCAGAATTGGCAATCGTCCGCTTGAACCTTATCTGCCGACCGTCGAGCCCCCCAGACAGCGACGCGCCCCCACCAGATAATGTCGCCAACCCGAGGGATCAGCTTGCCTCGAATGAAACAAGAAGAACAGGTCATGAGATTTCGTCCAAACATCACGGTTGCTGCCGTCATTCGTTGGCAGGATAAATTTTTGCTGGTCGAAGAGCGCGACCACGGCCACCCGGTCTTCAACCAGCCGGCGGGTCATCTGGAGGCCGGCGAGAATCTGGTTGAAGCCGTCTGTCGCGAGATAAAAGAGGAAACCGGTCTGACACTGGCTCCCGACGGCTGGTTGGGGGTTTACCTGTATGCCAGCCCCTACCGCAAGCTGACCTACCTGCGTTTTTGTTTCTACTGCGAGCTGAGCCAGGAGCCAGGCCCCCACGAGCCGCAGGATCCTGACGATGACATCATCGCCTGCCATTGGCTGACCGAGCCGCAGATCCGAGCGCTCGGCGACAAACTGCGTAGCCCGCTGATCCTCGAGTGCCTTGAGGATTACCTGCAAGGTGTTCGCATGCCATTGAGTACCCTCAAGGATCGCCGCAAACCCATCACGCCCCGCCGCGCCGCTCGACCCCACGGGGCCGAACAAGGTCGCGCCCGACCATCGGAGACGAACTAAGGGTTAACTGCTCGGGCGGCGTGATCGCAGGGCGAGGTTTCTGTTACAATGCGCACAGTTTTTTGCAACTCAAGCCAACCAGATGACAGATAAGAGCCAAATCAAGGTGATCGTCGGCATGTCCGGCGGCGTCGACTCCTCCGTTTCCGCCTACCTGCTGCAACAGCAGGGCTATCAGGTGGAAGGCCTGTTCATGAAGAATTGGGAGGAGGATGACTCGGAGGAGTTCTGTTCCGCGGCCCAGGATTTGGCCGACGCCCAGGCAGTCTGTGACAAGCTCGGCATCGAGCTGCACACCATCAACTTCGCCGCCGAATATTGGGACAATGTCTTCGAACTGTTTTTGGCGGAGTACAAGGCCGGACGCACGCCCAATCCGGACATCCTCTGTAATAAAGAGATCAAGTTTAAGGCGTTCCTCGAATTTGCCGCCGAAGAGCTCGGCGCCGACTACATCGCCACCGGCCATTATGTGCGTCGCGACGACAGCACAGGCCGCCCGCGTCTGCTGCGAGGCCTGGATGGCAACAAAGATCAGAGCTATTTCCTCTACACCTTGAGTGAACAGCAGGTTGGTCAGAGCCTGTTCCCGGTCGGCGATCTGGAGAAACCCGAGGTCCGCCGCATCGCCGAACAGCTGGAGTTGGCCACCGCCAAGAAGAAGGACAGCACCGGGATCTGCTTCATCGGTGAGCGCAAGTTCCGGGATTTTCTCGCCCGCTACCTGCCCGCCCAGCCTGGTCCCATTGAAACCGTCGATGGGCAATTGATCGGGGAACACCAAGGCTTGATGTACCATACCCTGGGCCAACGCAAAGGGTTGGGCATCGGCGGCCTCAAAGAGGCCGGCGACAACCCCTGGTACGTGGTGGATAAAGATGTGGCACGCAATGTCCTGATCGTGGCGCAGGGCCATGACCATCCACGCCTCTATTCGGACGGTCTCATCGCCGCCCAGCTGCACTGGGTCGATCGCCAGCCGATCCGTGTCCCCTTCGACTGCACCGTCAAGACCCGCTATCGCCAGCAGGACATTCCATGCCACGTCGAGCCCTTGGATGATCACAGCATTCGAGTCACCTTTGCCTCACCGCAGGCGGCGGTCACCCCAGGCCAATCGGCCGTGTTCTATCAGGGCGAAGTCTGCCTGGGCGGTGGAATCATCGAACAACGTTTTCGGCATCAGGAGTGAAGATGAGCGATAAGCAGAGCATCAGAACCATGGCATTTGCCGCCATCTGCCAGGCGGCCCACCTGGTTCAGGTGGTGGCGCGGACCGGTCAGTGCGAGGACGAGGCGCTGCGCCATGCCCTGCAGGGCATCCTGGTCACCGATCCCGAAACCCCCCATGACGTCTTTACCTCAACCCAGTTGCAGGATGGTTACAAGGTCATCGTCGAGCAGTTGGGCAACAGCAGCACCCCCAAGAATGCCGAGCTGACTCGCTATGTCATCAGCCTAGTGGCACTGGAGCGTAAACTGGCTAGCCGACGCGATGTTCTCAACATGCTGGGCGAGCGGATCAGCCAGGTGAAGCGTCAGCTGCACCACTTCGATCTGCTGGACGAACAGGTTCTGGCCAATTTGGCCAGCATCTACAGCGAGCATATCAGTCCCATCGGCCCGCGGATCCAGGTCGCCGGCACGCCGATCTATTTGCAACAGCCCCTGGTTCAGCACAAGGTTCGCGCCCTGTTGCTGGCCGGGATCCGCGCCACTGTGCTGTGGCGTCAGGTGGGTGGCCGGCGACGCCACATCCTGTTCGCCCGCAAGAAGCTGGTGGCAGCAGCCCGTTCCACCTTGAATCAAATTTAAACCCCCACTTCAGGAGCTTAACTCATGGACTTGTCAGCACTGACAGCGGTTTCCCCCCTCGATGGTCGTTACGGTGACAAATGTACGGCTCTGCGCCCCATTTTCTCCGAATACGGTCTGCTGCGCTTTCGCGTAGAAGTCGAGGTTCGTTGGTTGCAACAACTCGCCAGCCACCCGGGGATCCCCGAAGTTCCGACTCTCTCGGCTGCTGCCAATGCCCTGCTCGACCGCATTGTCGCCAACTTCAGCGAAGAAGATGCCGGTCGGATCAAGGCCATCGAACGCACCACCAACCACGACGTCAAGGCGGTCGAATATTTCCTGAAGGAGAAGGTTGCCGCGAATGCCGAACTCAACGCCGTCAGCGAGTTCATCCACTTCGCCTGCACCTCGGAAGACATCAACAACAACTCCCACGGCCTGATGCTCAAGACCGCCCGGGAAGAGGTCATCCTCCCCTACTGTGAAAAATTGGTCGCCGAAGTAAAACGTTTGGCTCACGAATACCGGGACATGCCGCTGCTCTCCCGCACCCACGGTCAACCGGCCTCGCCGACCACCATGGGCAAGGAGATGGCCAACGTCGCCTATCGTCTGGAGCGCCAGGTCAAGCAGATCAAGGCGGTCGAGATCCTCGGCAAGATCAATGGCGCCGTAGGTAACTACAACGCCCACATCAGCGCCTACCCGGAAGTCGACTGGCACGCCTTCTCCGAACAGTTTGTGACTGGCCTCGGGCTGACCTGGAACCCCTACACCACCCAAATCGAGCCGCACGACTACATCGCCGAGCTGTTTGATGCGGTGGCCCGTTTCAACACCATACTGCTCGACTTTGACCGCGACATCTGGGGCTACATCTGCCTGGGCCACTTCAAACAGCGCACCATCGCTGGTGAAATCGGCTCCTCGACCATGCCGCACAAGGTCAACCCCATCGACTTCGAAAACTCCGAAGGCAACCTGGGTCTGGCCAATGCCCTGTTCGACCATCTGGCCGCCAAGCTGCCGGTCAGCCGTTGGCAGCGCGATCTGACCGACAGCACGGTACTGCGCAACCTCGGCGTCGCCGTCGGCTACTCGCTGATCGCCTATCAGGCCACCCTGAAGGGGATCTCCAAGCTGGAGGCCAACGTCGCCAATATGGCCGCCGATCTGGATAGCAACTGGGAAGTGCTGGCCGAACCCATCCAGACCGTGATGCGCCGTTATGGCATCGAGAAGCCTTACGAAAAGCTCAAGGAGCTGACGCGCGGTCGCCGCGTGGATGCGCAGGGCATGCGTGAATTCATCGATACGCTGGCGCTGCCTGAGTCGGTCAAGGATGAACTCAAGCTGTTGACTCCGGCCAACTATATCGGTCGAGCCGTGACCCTGGTGGATGAGCTGAAATAAGCTGCGCTCGAAACGACACAGGAGGCCGATTGGCCTCCTGTTTTTTTTGGGAGCAATGCTGAACGCGATGGGAGTTAACTCAGCGCACTTCGGCAATCGCAGGCGACGTTCGGGTCGAAGATCTCCATCACCCGCTCCGGATGCGCCACCTCATGAAAACCAAGACGCCGATAGAGCTCCTGCGCATCGAAGGTGGTCAGCATGATGCGGCGCAGCCCCTGCAACTCAGGATGCGCCAGCACGCAACTGACCAACCACTGCCCAAGCCCCTGGCCCTGAAATTCATCCAGCACAAAGACATCGCTCAGATAGGCGAAGGTCGCCCGATCGGTGATCACCCGCGCCAGGCCGATCTGCTGCTCGCCCCGATACAAGCCAAAACACAAGGAGCCATCGAGCGCCTTTCTCAGCACGGACTCGTTGATCTCGTTGGCCCAGTAGGTCTGCCGTAAAAAGTCGTGGATCACGGCAAGCTGCAACAGCCGCGGATCGGTACTGACCCGAAACTCATAGCGTAGCCATTCCATCATTCTCTCCTGTCCAACCCTGACTTCAGTTCCAAGTTTAGACAGATAAGCCGCGATCCACCCAGTTCTTCGCCTGGATCAAGGAGCCAAGCGATCCACGTGCCAATGTTCCGCCATGCGGGTAAACAAGAAACGATCGTGCAACCGGTGAGCGCCGCCCTGCCAGAACTCGATGCTGTCAAAGCGGACGCGGTATCCGCCCCAGAAGCTCGGCAGCGGGATCTCACCGTTGGCAAATTTCTGCTTGAGTTCCATGAACTTGGCTTCGAGCATGCTGCGCGCCGAGATCCGGCTCGACTGCTGACTGACCCAGGCCGCGATCTGGCTATCCTTCGGCCGGGAGTGGAAGTACTTCACCACCTCCAGGGGCGACAAGGCTTCGGCCACTCCGGTCACATGCACCTGCCGCTCCAGGGTGTGCCAGGGGAACAACAGACTGACCTGATTGTTCTTGGCGATATGCTGAGCCTTGCGGCTGCCCAGATTGGTATAGAAGACGAACCCTTGTGCATCGTAGTGCTTGAGCAGCACGATCCGCTGGTACGGCCGCCCGCCCTCATCGACCGTCGCAATGCTCATGGCTGTCGGATCGGGCAGCTTGGCATCGCAGGCCTGACGCAACCACTTCTCAAACAGATCCAGTGGATCGAGCGGCAACTCATCCCGATGCAGCCCGCCCTTGGTGTACTCCCGCCGCAGATCAGCAATATCCATCATGTTACTTCCTTCACAAAACCTGAGGGCATTTTGCGCCGAGCCCCCTCTGATCTCAAGGCGTTATCCGACACAAGTTCTCGAAGGGAACCAGCGACTGAAATCGGCTGGCCTCCGAGAGAGCATGCCGATACCATGAGGCGACTCAAGAGTACCGGAGCTGTCTCATGCTGTTCACCCGCCTGCCCCCGCCGCTGATCGTCCTGCTGCTCGCCGGAGCCATGAGCCTGGCGACCGATCTCAGCCCCGAACTGGCACTCCCCCTGCCGCTACATGCCAGTTGGGGCGCCGCGAGCCTGTGCGGCCTACTCAGCCTGCTGCTCGGTGGCTGGGCCCTGTGCAGCTTTCGTTGTGCCAACACCACAGTCGATCCTCGCCACCCCGAGCGAACCCGCCAGTTGGTGACTGGCGGCATCTATCGCCTGAGTCGCAACCCCATGTACCTGGCCTTGTTGCTGCTCCTGCTGGCCTGGGGGCTGCTGCTGGCCAATGCCCTCGCCCTGCTCGGGGTACCGCTGTGCTTTTTTTATCTGGATCGCCTGACGATCCGCTATGAAGAACACCATCTGCAGCGCAAATTTGGCGCCAGCTATCGAGCCTACCAGCAGCGGACTCGCCGCTGGATCTAGCCTCGCGCAGTTGCGGGCGGCCGCCTGTTGGCGTGCCGCAGCCCCAGGCAGTCCGAAAAGTTCCGAATATGGCCGCCGGTCTGGCCGCTGCCGGGTTGCGTCCCTGCGGCTTAACCCCTATGATCGCTGTCGATTTCCTCCTCCCTTCGAGTCATCATGCTGAAGAATTCCCTAACCGTCCGCCAGGCCGAACTGGTGGTGGCGGTATTGAGCGATGTGCTGGGCACCGGCGCCACGCTGGATCGTGCCTACGCCCGTCAATTTGCCGAAGTCCGTCTGGCGCCCAGTGAACAGGCCAGCATCGCCCTGGTCACCGGTGACATCATGCGCCGCCTGAACCTGTATACGCTGCTGGCCGGTGTCACCCAGGACGAAGCCGCCATCGCCGGCTGGAGTCTGGTGTGCGTCTGGCATCAGTTCTACAACCTGCCGCTGCCTCCCTGCCCGGCCGCCGATCTGTTCAATCTCAAAAGCTACGAGAGCCGCAAGGCCACGGCCCGTAATCTGCCCGCCCTGTGGGATGGTTGCCCCGAGTGGCTCGATGCCCTCGGCGAGGAGCAGTTGGGTGACGCCTGGCCGGCCGAGCGCCGCGCCCTGACGCAACACCCCAAACGTTACCTGCGCATCAATACCTTGAAGTGCGACGCCGACAGCCTGACCCAGCGACTGATGAACGAGCGGGTCAACGTCCGTCCGGTGCCCGGCATCGACAGTGCCCTCGAGGTGCTCAACGATGCCGCCTTGTTCCGTACCGAGGTCTTCCAGGAGGGCTGGTTCGAACAGCAGGATGCTGGCTCGCAACAGATCGCCGCCTATCTCGACGTTCAGCCGGGGATGCGGGTCATCGACGCCTGTGCCGGCGCCGGTGGCAAGACCCTGCACCTGGCCGCCCTGATGCAGGGGCGCGGTCGTCTGCTGGCGCTGGATGTGGAGCAGTGGAAGCTGGACAACCTCAAACAGCGCGCGCGTCGCGCCGGAGCCCACAACGTCGAGACTCGCCTCATCGTCTCCAGCAAGACCATCAAGCGTCTCAAAGAGAGCGCCGATCGCGTTCTGCTGGATGTTCCCTGCTCGGGGTTGGGCGTGCTCAAACGCAATCCGGATGCCAAGTGGCGGGATACCGCCGAGCGGTTGCCGGTGTTGATGGCGCTGCAGGCCGATATCCTCAGTCGCTACAGCAAGATGGTCAAACCGGGCGGCATGCTGGTGTATGCCACCTGCAGCATTTTGCCCTGCGAAAACCAGGATCAGGTGTCCAAGTTTCTGGCTGACCAGCAAGGCGTCTTCACCCTGGTTCGTGAACGTAGCATCAGTCCGGCCCAGACGGGTTTCGACGGTTTCTATATGGCGTTGATCCGCCGCGAACCTACCGCTGAGCTGCCATCTGGCGACGAGACCGAGGCCTAAGCGCTGGGCGCAAGGCCTAAGTGCGGGGCGAAAGCACAGAGCAGAAAGCGCAGAGCAGAAAGCACCGAGCAATAGTCCAGACCGATGACCAAACAGGGCGCCCATGGAGGCGCCCTGTTTTTTTACTTCATCCGAGGATCCCACGTCACCCGAGGCTCCCAGCTTCAGCCTTCCGGTGGCAGATCCTGACAGAGCGGCGGCAACTGTCGGGAAATAAGCTCCACCGAGTGCACTCGCAGTACATCGTCATAGCCGGCGGCGGCTCCATCGGCACGACGCCCGAGCAACTCGCCCACCATCTCGACATAGAAGGGCTGATAGGGGCGCTGCACATGCTTGAGAGCATATTCCCGCAGTGACAGGGCCACGGGCCCACCACCATCCACCCAGTAGACCAGATTGCCGGGACAAGGCTGAAAGCTGTTTACCTCGGCGCCAGCCCGATACAGACCACGCCAAAATCCCTCCTGCGCTAGGCCGCCGGCCGAAAACAGCAGCAACAGGACAAGGCCCCTAACGCCATACATAGCGATTTCTCCGGCTACTGACCATCCATGCTGGCAAGCATAACCCAGCGCCGACGCCTCATCCGTTTCACCGCTCAAATGCCCCAAGTAAAAATCCACCTGCATAGCAGGTGGCTTTGATTAGCCCCCTAGAAGGG
>JASDSW010000029.1:0-25661 GCA_041441555.1 Aeromonadaceae bacterium | reverse complement strand
TAATGCCAGTCAGGCTTAACTGACTGGCATTAGGAGCTTGCTCCGGGTTTTTTTTTGCTGATTTATCGTCACAGAGAGCTGGCGGCTGGAGGTCAAGGCACGGAGATAGGCGATCGTCAGCACGTTCCAATCGGGCGATCGCAAAATGTCTGCAGTCTGGCGGGTGCAGGGTGGCAGTAAATGACGTACTATGCTGGTCTTGTCGTTTTTGGCTATGGGGTCCGCTCTGCTTAGCGGTGAATCGCTCTTGTTATGATGACCTATTTTCTAGCGTTTTTTGTACTCTGTTTTACTCTGACCGGTGTGGCGCGCCGATACGCGTTGTGGCGGCATGCCCTGGCGGTGCCCGAGTTTCGGCATCACCATCTGGATCCGGTTCCCCGTGGCGGCGGTATTGCCCTGGTGATCACCATGATTGCCTTGAATCTGCTGATGTACCGTTATCACCTGATCGATATTGCGGCGGCTCGCAGCCTGAGTTTTTCGGGTTTCTTTCTGTTGCTGGCCTGCATCGTCAATGATCTCAAACCCTTGAGTGTTCGCGTCCAACTCTTGCTGCAACTGGTTGCCGTCTCGTTGGCTCTGACCTGGTACAACCGGGATCTCATCGTGATCGTCTGCGACAGTTACCTCTATCTATCCTGGATGTGGTGGCCGTTGCTGGCCTTGTTGCTGCTAGGCTTCATCAATCTGAACAATGTGATGAACGAGGTTGATGGGCTGGTGGCCTGTCAGGCATTCACCATGGTCTTTGCTTCGGCCTGTTTGCTGGCTATCTCTGCCGAGTTGCAGTGGACTGTGCCGTTGATCCTGCTCTGTGCGCCCATCCTGGGATTCCTGGCTTGGAACTGGCCTCCGGCACGTATCATGATGGGTGATGCTGGCAGCAGCTTCCTCGGGTTGTTTATCAGCCTGCTGGGGTTACATCTGGCGGGGGATACCTCCATCAACCTGTGGGTCTGGCTGATCCTGATGTCGGTCTTTCTCTGTGATGTGCTGACGACCCTGGTGCTGCGGCTCTGTCACAGACAAAGCTGGTGGCCTGCCTCCCATCAACAGCATGTTTACCAGATCCTCGCTCGTCGCTGGGATAGCCATTTTTATGTCACCCTGCTTCTGTGTCTGCTCAATTGGCTGTGGTTATTCCCGCTGGCTTATTTGGCCATGGAGTACGAAGGTCTGGGGCTATTCATCTGGTTGGGTGCCATGGCGCCGCTGGTGGCTGGTTGCGTCTGGTTCAAGGCGGGTTCGGAAGAGGCGGAGCCGCTCACCTAAGAAGTTGGATGTCGCTTGCACCGCTCTTGAATAAACGAAAGGGGCTGCCATGAGCAGCCCCTGTCATTTTTTGGGGGATCAGCGGGCGATGGTTCTCACCCCATCCGCGCTGCCTACCAAGGCGACATCGGCGCCACGTTTGGCAAACAGTCCCACGGTGACCACGCCGACGATGTTGTTGATCTGCTCTTCGAGTTGCTTGGCATTGGTGATCTGCAAGCCATGCACATCCAGGATCTGGTTGCCATTGTCGGTGATGACGCCGCTGCGATAGACAGGTTCACCGCCGAGCTTGCGCAATTCGCGGGCGACAAACTCCCGAGCCATCGGGATCACCTCGACCGGCAGGGGGAAACGTCCCATCACGTCCACCACCTTGCCACTGTCGACGATGCAGACGAAACGCTTGGCCACGGCGGCGACAATTTTTTCCCGGGTCAGAGCGGCGCCACCGCCTTTAATCATCTCCATCTGGCCGTTGATCTCATCGGCGCCGTCGATGTAGATGTCGAAGGAGTCCACTTCGTTGAGATCCATCACTGGAATGCCCAACGCCTTGAGGCGCAGGGTAGAGGCTTCTGAGCTGGATACGGCGGCCTTGATCTGATCCTTGATGCTGGCCAGCGCATCGATGAAACAGTTTACGGTTGAACCCGTGCCGACACCGATGATGGTGTTGGGCTGCACATAGCCAAGGGCCGCCCAACCGACGGCTTTTTTCATTTCATCTTGAGTCACTTTTATCTCCTGCTATTCTCGCTGGCGCCGATTATAGCGGAGATGAGCCGGATGCGGCAGCCTTGGATCCTACAATGACCAGTGCCAACGCCGAGTTGGCGTCAGGATCTCGGGGAGGGGGACATCCCAACTTTCAATGGGAACATGAGCCACTTGCTGGCAATCGTGGGCGAGGCCAATGGGATAGGGGCCCAGACGTTGATGGTGCCAGCCGTTGAGGGTGCGATCGTAGAAGCCTCCTCCCATGCCGAGCCGATTGCCTTGGCTATCGAAGGCGACCAGAGGGGTAAAGATGATATCGATGGCCGACTTGAGCACGATGCGCTGGCAATTAAGCTCAGGTTCGGCAATGCCAAACTGGTTGCGACTCATCGGCGTGTCTGGCTGATAATCGAGAAACAGCAGATGCCCCTTGCTGAAGGGATGCAGTACCGGCAGACAGACGGCGATCTGCCGTTGCCAGCACCACTGGATGACGCCCTGAGTCTCCAGTTCGCCATCGCTGGCCAAATAGAGAGCCACGCGTTTGGCATGACAGATCAGGGGGTGCTGGGCAAATTGTTCGACCAGAGCGTTTGCCGATAGCTGTTGTTGTTCGCTGGATAGGTTGCGCCGAGCGGCGCGCATCTGTTCACGGATGAGTTGGCGTTGTGACATGAAGAAGAACCCCGGGATGCCGTTGCAGGTCGAAGCCCTTGAACCCGGAGGTCCAAGGTGGAAGTCTGTATCCAACCGCAGGCTTCTCGGTACGGGCCGAGCATGCTCAATAGTCGGGAAGCGACTTCCGTAGGGAAAATTATCGGCTCAGGGACTGAAACCCACTGACGCACACCCCAGGGAGATTTACCTTTATTCTAGCTATCTTTGTAGCAGTCTGCCTTGTTCTTTCAGCGCATCTTCGATGGTGGCCTGCAACATCCGAATGCGCTGATCCATGGTCTCAGAGTATTGGCGATTCTTGTTTTTCTCAAGCGCCAATTCATGGCAAAAATTCAGCGCGGCCATCACGGCGAGTTGTTCATTGTTGCTGCTGCGCGAGCGTTGACGCATCTGGCTCAGCGTCTCATTGAGCTCGGTTGCTGCCGCGCGCAGGTTCGCACCATGTCCGGTTTGGCAAGTGAGTTTGTAGACACGCCCCATGATGTTGATTTCAACAGCTTCAATCTCGGTGGTCATGCTTTCCTCAATGTATCCTGCTGATATGAGCTGGCCTGTCTGGATAAGGGGCGACTATATAGCGCAGATCTGCAAGTTTCAAGGCTTGGCTGGCTGTCTCGTGGTGGCAGTGATAGGATCGTCGCCTTTGCGCACATCACATGATGTTTTCTTGTACAAAAAGGAGCGAAGCGATGACTCAGGATGTTTTACAGCAATACAGTGCGGCTGCCGAGTTGCTTGATGCTCAGGATGTGATGGCGACGCCTGCCGAGCTCCACGGGGTGCTGTGCGGCATGTTGTGTGGCGGGGCACCGCTGCGCCGCGATGCCTGGTTGCAGGAGTTCAACGAACTGGTCAACGACGGCGTCTCGCTGCCGGTGGCGGTCAATGCGTGGCTGGAATCCCTGTTCAACGCGACGCTCGAAGGGCTGACCCTGCAGGCCGGTTTTCAGCTGTTGCTGCCGGAAGATGATGAAACGCTCGAAGATCGGCTACTGGCCATGAGCGATTGGGCGCAGGCATTTCTGGCCGGTTTTGCCGTCATCCAGCGCGATCTGACGCGGGCCTCCGATGAACTGCAGGAGATGCTCAGCGATATCAGCGAGATCACCCAGATGGAGCAGGAGTTGGAGGATGATGGTGAGACGGAAGCCTCCTATCTCGTGATCTATGAGCACCTGAAACTCGGCGCCATGATGGCATTCGAAGAGTTTGGTCAACGTCCGGCCGAGCTGGTTTCCAAGACCCTGCACTAACCCGATCACCGATGGATCGGCTGCCCCCTGGCCAGGCCCTTGCCGCCTGGCAATGAACAGGCTCTAATGATGTTTTCCCCTCAATGACAGTTACGATGCAGGAATTTGATTTCGCCATCGTCGGCGGTGGCATGGTCGGCTCGACGCTGGCTCTGGCCTTGTCCCGCTTAGGGCTGGGCTCAGGACGCTGCCCGCGCATTCTATTGCTCGAATCCAATCGTCCCGTCAGCACTCACCATCCCGGCTTTGATGGGCGCTCCATCGCCTTGTCCTATGGCAGCCAGTTAGCCTTGCAAGAGTTGGCGCTCTGGCCGCTGTTTGCGCCGACTGCGGCGGCCATCGACTCGATTCATGTCAGCGATCGCGGCCATTGGGGGCGCGTCGAGCTGCATGCCGAGGAGTATCGACTCCCGGTGTTGGGGCAGGTCGTCGAGTTGTTTGACGTCGGTCAGCACCTGTTGCAACGCATCGAAGCAACTCCCTCGATTTGTTACCGGGCCCCGGCTTCGGTGGTTGTCATGGATCAGCAGGCGGATCGCATTCTGGTTCAACTGGCAGACGGTGAGCAACTGAGCTGCCGGCTGCTGCTGGCAACCGATGGCGGCGACGCCGCTTGGCGAGCTCCGCTGGGGTTGGGAGGGCGGTGCGAAACCTTTGGACAGAGTGCCCTCATCACCAATCTGCGAACCAACGGAACCCAGTCGGGGCGGGCTTGGGAGCGTTTTACCGATGGCGGTCCGCTGGCCTTGTTGCCGCTAGGGCTCAATCGGCTGTCGCTGGTGTGGTCGATGAGTGATGCGGAGGCCGCGTCGGCTTCGACCTGGAGCGATGAGCAGTTCCTTGAGCGGTTACAGCAAGCCTTTGGCTATCGCGCCGGGCGTTTTATCGAGGTCGGGCCGCGCAGCCGTTATCCCCTGTTGCTGCGCCAGACGCAGCAGGTTCACCATCATCGACTCCTGTTGCTCGGCAATGCCGCTCAGCAACTGCATCCGGTCGCCGGACAGGGGTTCAATCTGGGGCTGCGGGATGTGATGACGCTCTATCGGCTGCTGCAATCCGAGTGGTTGACGCCCGCTGATCCGGGACGACCCGAATTGTTGAACGCCTACAGCCGGCTGCGGCAGCCGGATGTGACTGGCACCGTCTGGATGACGAGCAGCTTGGTGCGCCTGTTTTCCTCATCGGCCTGGCCCCTGGTGGCGGGCCGAGCTTTGGCGCTGAGTGGCATGAGCCGCTGCGGCGCTTTCAGAGAGTTGTTGGCACGCCAGGCATTGGGGTTGGTGGAATGAAACGAGTGGATATCGCCATCCTAGGTGGTGGCATGGTGGGGTTGACGGTTGCGGTGGGGCTGCAACGCAGTGGGCTTAAGGTGTTACTGCTCGAGTCGCAGGCCGCCGAGCCCCTGGTGGCGGCGCCAGCACTGCGAGTCAGTGCCCTGAACCTTGCCGCCGAGCAGTTGCTCTGTCGTTTGGGTGTCTGGCAGCAGTTGGTGCGCAAGCAGCCTTATACGCAGATGGATGTCTGGGAGCGCGATGGCCCGGCCCATCTACACCTGCAGGCTGGCAGCCTGATGCAGTCGCATCTGGGACATATCGTCGAGAATCGAGCCCTGGTGGCGGCGCTGTGGCAGCAGTTGGCGGCGGGCGATGTTGCGGTGCGGCGACCGTGCCAGATTGAAGCCATCATCCCCTCGGCGGAGGGGGTATTGCTCCAATCGGCGCAGGAGGAGCCGGTCCTAGCCAGTCTGGTCATTGCGGCCGACGGCGCACACTCTCGTCTGCGGCAGCAACTCAGGATCCCGATGGCCGAGTGGGATTATGGCCATTCGGCACTGGTGGCTACCATTGAGACGCGGGAGCCCCATGGCGGCTGCGCTCGCCAGCTGTTCACCCCCGAGGGGCCGTTGGCCCTGTTACCCCTGTGGCAGCCCAATTGCTGCTCCATCGTCTGGTCGCAGCCGCCGCAACGCGCCTTGCAGTTACAGGCGTTGCCGGTCGAGACTTTTGCTCAGGCGCTCACCATCGCCTCCGATGGTGTCCTGGGTCACTGCCAACTGCTCAGCGAGCGGGCCGTGCTCCCTCTGCGGGCTCGCTATGCCCGCGAGCTGCTGCGTGAGCGCTGTCTGTTGATCGGCGACGCGGCTCACACCATTCACCCCTTGGCCGGACAAGGGGTCAATCTTGGCCTGATGGATGCTGCTGCACTCATCGAGCAGCTCCGAGCGCGGCAGGTCAGTGGCGCCGGTTTTGAGTCGTTGGCGTTTTTGGCGCCCTATGTCCGCTGGCGCAAGAGCGAGGCGGTGCAGATGTTGGCGGCGATGGAGGGGATCAAACAGATGTTTGCGCCGGCCGGAGGCCTGCACCGCGGGTTGCGAGGTATCGGAATCGCGGCGGTGGATAGATTTTCGCCGCTCAAGCACTCCTTGATGCGGCGGGCGATGGGACTCAGTGGTGAGTTACCGGCCCTGGCACGGCCGGATGGCATGCCGGTTACAGGGCGGAGTTGAGGCTGGGAGCCTGATACAGCGGGGCCAACTGACTGATCAGGTTGCATTCACCGATCGGGGAGGCCAGCAGGCATCCTTGCAACAGATCGCAGCCCAGCTCCTGCAACAACAAGGATTGCAGGCTGTTATCGACGCCTTCCCCGATGATGCGTTTGCCCAGCGAATGGGCCATCTGGATGATGGAGCCGACCAACTGCTTGTCGATATCACTGTCGAGCATGCGCAGCGTGAAGCTGCGATCGAGCTTGATGTTGTCAAACGGCAGACGACTCAGGTAGGTCAGGGCCGAATAGCCGGTGCCAAAATCGTCCAGCGTCAGGCGGTATCCGGCCTGATGTAGTGTCTCCATCGCCTTTTGCGCCCGCTGGTAATCGAAACGCAAAGCCTGCTCGTTGAGCTCCAGCGAGATCCTCGAGGGGATGATGTGATAGGTCAGGGTCAGCCGCTCCAGAGTGCTATGCAGTTCCGGATCCAGCAATTGCTGACCGGTCAGGTTGATGGCCATCTGCAAACCGGTCATCCCGGCCACATCCAACTGATGCAGTTGGTGCAGGGACTGCTCGATGACCCAGCGACCAAATTGCAGCACCAACCGGCTGTTCTCCAGGATTGGAATGAACTCTAAGGGGGCAATATTCCCCTCCAGTGGCAGTTGCCAGCGGCTGAGCGCCTCCAGCCCGACCACCCGTTGGTGCCGGCACTCCTTGATGGGCTGGTATTGCAGATAGATCTCGCCATTGCGCAGCGCCAGAGCAAAACGCTCTTCGATGAAGTGGTTACGGACCGACTTTTCCTGCAGGCGAGGGGTGTAGATCTGGTAGCTGCAGGCACTCTGCTGTTTGACCTCATTGAGCGCCATTTCGGCCTGCCGTAGCAACTCATTGGCGGGAGTATCACTGGAATCGATCAGCACTATGCCTGCGGAGAACTGCAGCGAAAAATTGCGATTGGGCAGCAACAGCGAGGACTCGAGTCGTGACTGCAGCTTGTTGACGATGACGTGGATCTGTTCGACCTCTTGCAGATTGGTGACCAGCAGGGCAAACAGATCATCGCTCAGATGACAGAGTAGGTCGGCTTCGCGGACGGAGAGGCGCAGCTCCTGAGCGACCTTTTGCAGCAGCCGTTCTCCCTCCTGATGGCCGACGGAGTGGCTCAGTTGGCGAAACCCATTGATCTCTAACAGGATCAACGCCTGCTTATCCGGATAACGCTGCAGGGCCGCCAGGTGGCGCCCGACCTCGAACATGAAACAATCCCGATTGGGCAGGCCGGTCAAGGGGTCATAGAGGCTGCGCTGTTGCAGCTGGGTCGCCTGCTGCTCCAGCAGCCGTTTCCCGTCTGCCAACTGCTGCGTCAGTGTCTCAACGCCGTCCATGAGCTCACTGAATTCGTCACGACAGGTCGCGATGCGTTTAGATTCGCGCGGATCGGGCGTCATCAGGAGAGGTTGCGGCAATTGCTGATGGATGCGCCGTAGTCGCGCGAAGAGCCAATAGCCCCACAGTGCCAGAGCGATGAGCAAAGCCGCGGCAGGTAGCAGGCGCCAATCGAATGGCGAGTGGCTGGCTGCTGCCGCCAGGGGACTCGGCGCCATCAACAACAGATACTGAGGCCCGGCGGTCGGCGAGTTGGCCAGATGAGCCAACCAGAGCTGGCTCTCGGGCAACACGCTGGTCAGTTGGTTGCTCCATTCACCCAGTGTGAGATCGGGGCTCGGTTGGCTGGCCATCAGCCGACGGGCGATGGCAGGTGGAAGATTGTCCTGGGTGCTGGTCAGCAGTGACCAGTGGATATCCAGGGGTTCATCCTGCCATTGGCTCGCCTCGGTGGTTGGCGTCGACAGGCTACCTAGGAACAGGCCGCGGATCCCCGCTTCTTGCTGCAGATGAGTCAACAGTGGGGCGAGAGGGCTGATGGCAATGATGTGGCCTGGTTCACCGTGGATGGTGTGGTCGAATCGCTGCACTAGCCAGCATTGCTCAAGACATTCAACCTGGGTGAGAGGCTTTCCGGGGGGAAGCAGGTGCTGGAGCAGATCGCGCCAGATGGTTTCACTGAGCGGATTGCTGCCACTCTTGGCTGGAGTCTCGACCGAGTAGGGGAACCACTGCAGATAGACAAATTCATGGGAACTGGCCGGCTGCGAGGCCGCCAACAGCCGGTGCGCCTCTTGAAAACGGTCCCGGATCAGGTTTTGTAGCAGATGGTCGAGCCAACGCTCCGCGTTGGCCTTCTGTTCGTGAGAGGCGAGGGTGGTCGCCGGTGAATACGCCAGCACGCCGAGCAGGGTCATGGCAATGACAAGGATGGCCAAGAGGCCCTGATATCGCAGCGATATAAACCAGGGTAGTTTTCGCATTACCACTATCTCTTTGTTGTAGAAGAAAAATTATTGTTATGAATGACGCGAGGAGCCTCTCATTCCTGGGGGACGCATGATATGCCATTCCTTGGCGCAGATGCTATTAACATAGAGCAACTCGGGGGGGCGACACCACCCCCTAGCCGACAAATTGCGCCCCTGCGCGTCATCTGCCGCCTGAGCTGAGCTTCTCTTTTCAGATTTGCCGTCTGACGCAAGAAACGGAAGATTGGTCCTGCGGTTTCTGGCGGCGGCTGACTACACTACTGCTCATAGCCTTCTGCAACTGGTCTGCACGGATTGCCTGGCGGTTGTAGCTGTTTATTGAGGCGTGGTTGACGGGATGACCCTGACGACCCGAGCGTTTTCTCCTGGAGGTTAGCGATGAGCCATATTCCCAGTGAACTGCACTACACCTCCACCCATGAGTGGGTGCGTTTGGAATCTAATAATGAAGCGGTCGTTGGCATCACTCACCATGCCCAGATGATGCTGGGTGACATGGTGTTTGCCGAGCTTCCTGAGCTGGGGAGTGAATTGTTGGAGGGAGACGATGTCGCCGTGGTTGAATCGGTCAAGGCGGCTTCGGATGTATTTACCCCGGTCAGCGGAACCGTGATTGGCATCAATGATGAACTCGAAGGCGCGCCTGAATTGATCAATCGCGATCCCTATGGGGCGGGTTGGTTGTTCCGATTGCAGCTGGCTGAGCCGGAAGAGTTGGACGGGCTGATGGATGCCGAGTCCTATGCTCAGTTGCTGGAAAGCGAACGGGAGTCATGAGGGCATCGGATCGTGCTGCGACTCTGATGGATGAAATGTGAACAAGCTCGCACGGTAAAACGTTTTTCACCCCAACGGGCTGTGCTAACTTAGGCTCATTCACGAAGAGTTTGTCTCTTTTTGAACAAGCGATCGTGTATCGCGATTCCGTAGCACTTGTTTGGCCCGGGCATGCCCGGGCTTTTTTTTGTCCGGGATTCCCTAGCCTGGATAGGTGCCGACATGCGGACGGCGGCTCGGTCCGACCAACTGAATGTCGACGGGGTTAAAGGCCTTGATGGCTTCGAAGCAGAAATCCCCCACCGCCTGATGCAGTGAGGCGGGGGCATGGTTGGTGATCAGGATGATACTCTTCGACAGGTTGCGGCGGCGACGCAGCAAGTGACCTAGAAAACTCGATTGGCTCTCCAGCAGTTTGGCCCGATTTGAGCCGATCTCATCGATGATCAACAGATCGACCTCTTCCAAGGCGCGACGGTAGCGATTGCGCTCCTCCGGATCCTCAATGACGCCAAAAAACAACCGATCGACGATGGAGGCCCACTGCTGAAAGATGACCGATTTTTGATGCTGGGCGATTAATTCGTGGGCGATGGCTCCCGCGAGCGTGGATTTGCCGGTGCCATAGCCACCATAAATCAACACGCAACTGCCGCCGTGTTGTTCCCAGTGTTCGAAGCCGCTGATGAAGGAGCGGGCCGTTTGAATGGCATACTCCAGGGTGGGATCGTCGTGATCCATCCGCTCAAAGAGCCACTCGGGGTTGAGATCGGCCTGGGCAATCAGGCGTTCGATACGGTGTTGCTGCGCCTCTTGTTGCAACTGGCGCACCTCTTGGTTTGCGGCGATCTCGTATTGCTGACGCAGAGTCTGGTAATCCAGTGTCTCGAGCGGCGTCGATTGTTTCCGTAGATTCTGGATCCGTTGGAGTAGTGAACTCACCTGTTGTTGTAACTGGGGATCATGTTCCCGATGCTTGGAGGCCGGCAGCTGGGCCTGGTTGTCCTGACTCAGCGAGTTAAGTTCACTCTTTTTCATCTTCGTCTCCTTGCTGTTGCGCGCTCAAGCGGCGTGCTTCGGCAATCATCTCGAGGGCTCGAGGGCTTGGGCTGCTATCGGGCTGGGCCGTCACCTGTTGATATCCGGTACCAACCATCGGCGTGGTTGGGGTTCTTGTGTAGCGTCGAGCCTTCAGCGCCTTGATGAATTTCAACATCCACTGGTGCTCACTGGCAAAGGTTTCCGGGCGTCCTAACCAGTAGGCGATGAATTCGCCCAGCTCCTCCTCGGCATAGTGGCTCTCCAGCAGACCACACAGGCGGGCGAGATCGTGAAAACCATCTCCTGGACGCCACTGCGCGTGCATGGCTCGGGCCGGTTGCGACAGCGGCTCCTGGGCTCCGACCGATTGCAGGGCAGGCAGGCGAAATTCGGCCCCGTGGTAATGCTCCGGCTGTGGGCGATGAAGCAGCGTCAGTAGTCCGGCGTTTTGCAACTCATCCACCAGCCGGGTGAGTTGGCTGGCATTGACCTGATAGGCAAATCCGCCGGGTTGGTGTGGATCTTCCACCGCCAGTGCGCGGCCCAGCTCCGGGTAATTCAGGACCACGGGGGCACCGGTGCTGGCCTGTCGTCGCAGGTGCAGACAATAGAGGGTACGTGCCGGATGGCTCAGCCGCGGATTGCTTAGTTGAAGATACTCGGTCGGTGTCATGGTCGGCAGCGGTGGAATGGGTGTGGCCATTATCGGCGAATCTGGGATTGGCGCCAATCCTTTACCTGCTTTTGATGGCATCGCGTGATCCACTGGGATATTCGGGTGGCTCCACAACCTGAACTGCTGTTAAATCAGTGTCATTCATGTCCCTAATGACCGCTGGAAACGGGGAATTTCTCGGTGGGCTGGCTTTAGTTCTGCGGGCAACTTGTCTACCCTGAAGGGGAGAGTTTCATAATCTGCATAGGTCAAGCATGCCGTACCCAGATGGGCAACATAAGATTTTAGTCATTGATGATGAACCCGTTTTTCGGGAGACCATGGTCGCCTTTTTGCGACAACGCAATGATCTGGTGTATGTCGCAGAAAATGGTCTGGACGGTTTGGCTGCGGTGGCGGTTTATCATCCGGATCTGGTGCTGTGCGATCTCAAGATGCCGCACATGGACGGCCATCAGGTCATTCAGTGTATCTCCGCTCGTTTCCCCCACATTCCGGTCATGGTGATCTCCGGCCAGGCCAATATGGACGATGTGACCCAAGCCTTGCGCTCCGGTGCCAAGGATTACCTGATTAAGCCGATCCGCAATTGGTCGGCCCTGGCTCAGGCCATCGATGATTGTCTGGATTCGGCGGCCGAAGATCGGGCCTATGACGAGTTGGCGGCCCATCTGTCCCGTCTGCACAGTGACGATCAGGCGGCAACCGGTCTGTTGCATGCCATGGCGCCGCCGACCCAGCAGACCCTGCACCATTGGCAGATGAGTTATCGCAGCAGTAGCCCGCTGCTGTTGCCTGAATTTCTCGAACTCGACGGGCGCCTGCTGCTAGTGGTGATGGAGCTCTCCTTCATGGGGGCCGATGCCGCCTTCATCGGTGCCATGATCAAGTTCTTGCTGCATGCCCCCTATCGCCAGTACCTGCAAGGCGAGAGCCGAATGCTCGACTCGCCGGGCAGCGTGCTGGAGTACCTGAACTGGAACCTTTATGAGTCCGGCCTGCATGGTAACGTCAACATGGCGGTGATCCTGATCTCGGAAAAAGATGAGCAGATCCGCTTTGCCAACGCGGGTCTGACTTCTCCCTCCTGGTTACAGCGGGCGAGTGGCATGCCACTGGGCATGATGCGTCAGGCCGAATACCCAACCTATCAACGAGTGATGAGCAAGCCCTGTACCCTGCAGTTTCGGGTCGACAGCGGTGATGAGCTCTCCATCGAGTTGCAGCAGGCGGGTTGAGCGACATTGCGTGAGTCTACTCTTCTCGTCTGGTTCTGCATTACCCATCCCTTCCGTGACGTTCGTCGGTTAGAGCCCCAGATTGGGAAATTGGCGGTGCGCCAATTGTGACATGATGTGGCGCCAACTCTGCTCCGCTTCCTCGCCGGCCGCCGAAAAGACCGAACTCATCAGCCGCCGCTGGCTTTCGGAGAGGCGATTTTCCAGCTCGGCCCCCGCTTGGCTGAGAGTCAGCCGTTTGATGCGGCGGTCTTGGGGATCCTGATTGGCATCGATGAGTCCTAACTCCTGCAGGGTGCGCAAGGGGGGATTCATCGCCTGTTTGCTGACACCCAGGATCCGCAGCAGGGCGTTGACACTGATGGCGGGGTTACGACCAACGAAGTAGAGGATGCGGTGATGAACCCGCTGCAGCCCCTGCTCGGCCAGGATGGCATCCGGCCCGCTGGTGAAGGCGCGAAAGGCGAAGTGGAACAGCTCCAGAGCCTCATTAAGGACCGCGTGGTTATTTTGGTCAATCATATTGACTTGATGTAATCCGATGGCAAGATAGGTCAACTTTACTGACTTATTTACCGTGCCGTGCCGGAAATTGCAACCAGCATGGCATTCACATGCTCATAGACAGGAGGTCGGCATGTTTGCCCAGCGGATCCAGTACCTTACCTCATCCATCATTCGCGAGATCTTGGCCGCGGCGCAAAAGCCGGGGGTCATCTCCTTCGCCGGCGGTTTGCCCGCCGCCGCCAGCTTTCCCGAGGTGGATTGGTCGACTCTGCCGGAGTCCCTCAAGCAGTACGGCATGAGTGAGGGGGAGCCGGAGCTGCGGGAGGCCATCGCCGCCGAGGCGCGAGCCAAGGGGCTCAAGTGTGAGGCGAGCCAGGTCCTGGTACTGTCCGGCTCACAACAGGGGTTGGATCTGGTCGCCAAGCTGTTTGTCGATCCGGACAGCAGTATCTTGGTCGAGTCACCAACCTACCTGGCGGCGCTGCAAACCTTTCACCTGTTTCAGGCTCAGTGTCAGGGGGTCTCCCTGACCGAGGACGGGCTGGACCTGTCGGTTCTGGAACGGCAGATCCGCGACCATCAACCTCGGATGGCCTATCTCATCCCGAGTTTTCAAAATCCGTCGGGTACCTGTTATAGCGTCAAGGCGCGTCAGGATGTGGCGGCCATGCTGGATCAATACGGCCTGCCGCTCATCGAAGACGAACCGTACTGCGAGCTGGATTATGATGGGGTGCCCAAGCCGCCGATCAGCTCCTTGCTGCAGCGCGCACCCTGGGTTTTCCAAGGCAGCTTCTCCAAGATCCTGATGCCCGGCCTGCGCATCGGTTATCTGATCGCGCATCCGAGCCTGATGCCCTATCTGGTACGTCTCAAGCAGGCGGCCGATCTGCACACCAACCGGCCTGGGCAGTGGCTGGCGCTGGAGTACATGCGCTCAGCGGACAAGCAGCAGCGTCTGGCTCGGTTGCAGGACTTCTATCGTGAGCGTCGTGATGCGTTTGCCGCGGCGTTGCAAAGTGAGTTTGCCGATCTGGCCGATTGGCAGGTGCCTTCGGGCGGCCTGTTCTTCTGGTTGAAGCTGAAAAAACCACGGGATACCCGTCCCTTGCTGCAACCGGCCCTGGCCGCCGGGGTCGCCTTCATGCCAGGGGAGGCCTTCTTTGCCGAGGCCGAGCCGCCGGTCGGTTATCTGCGTCTGAACTTTAGCCATACCGAGCCCGAGCTGATGGTCGAGGGGTTGCGGCGACTGCGCAAGGTGCTATTGGCTGAATAAGCGATGCATCCAGAGAACGCCACCCTTGCGGTGGCGTTTTTTTTCGCTTACGAAAAATAGTGTGTTGAGGACTTGACCTTCCCACGATGGCAGGGTTGATGCTACAGATAACAGCCACTCGGTTTGCGAGCCGGGTGGTCGGTTTTCTCGCAAAGCAAGGAGTCACCCCATGTCTGAGCCCTCCCGCTCATCCACCGCCAACTCCCGGCAATGGTTGCTGCCCATTCAGGGCATGCATTGCGCCGCCTGCGCTCAGCGTCTGCAGAAGGTGCTGCAACAACAGCCTCAGGTGCTTGAGGCGCAGGTCCACTTTGCGACGGCCCAGGCACAGTTGCGGATCGAATCTGGGCGCGGGCTGAACGAACTACTGGATGTCATCACGTCGGCTGGCTTCGAGGTCCCGGTGAACCGGGTGTCTCTCGCCATCCAGGGGGTGCATTGTGCCTCCTGTGTCCGGCGCATCGAGCAGGGGCTGCTTCAGGGGGCTGGTGTCGTCCGCATCAGCGTCAATCCCAGCAGTGGCATGGCCGAGCTGGTGATGCTGGCGCAGACCGAGCCTGGGGCCATCTTGCAGGCGCTCAGCGCTCTGGGTTTCTCGGCTCAGTGGCCCGATACCGAGCCGCCTGCGGCGACCGGGGGGGGCGCTCATCGCTGGCCGGAGTGGGGCTCCGTGCTGCTGGCCGCGATCTTGACTCTGCCGTTGTTGCTGCCGATGGTCGCCATGGTGTGGGGCGGGCATCTGGCCTGGCCGCCGTTGTGGCAGTGGTTGCTGGCGACGCCGGTGCAGTTCGGGCTGGGGGCGCGTTTCTATCGCGGCGCCTGGCAAGCCTTGCGCAATGGCAGTGGCACCATGGATCTGCTGGTTGCTCTGGGGACGTCGGCCGCCTACGGTCTCTCCTGCTGGCTGTGGTTGGGCAGCTTCGGCGCGGCGGATGAGGTGGTGCCGCCACTCTATTTTGAAGCGTCGGCTACCGTCATCACCCTGGTGTTGCTGGGGCGCTGGTTGGAGACGCGAGCCAAACGCCAGACGATGGCGGCGCTGGAGGCTTTGCAGGCGCTGCGGCCGGATCTGGCCCGGGTCTGGCGAGACGGTCGCTGGCTCTCGGTGCCATTGGCCCGTCTGGTGGTCGGCGATCGGGTCCAGGTGTTGGCCGGTGAGCGGATCCCGGTCGATGGGCGTGTCCTCCAGGGGGAGAGTCTGGTCGATGAATCCCTGCTGACCGGTGAGAGTCTGCCGGTAGACAAGCAGCCGGGGGCGACCGTCATCGGCGGTACCCTCAACGGCGATGGGGTCCTGGAGCTGTTGACTGAGCGGCTGGGGAGTCAGAGCACTCTGGCGCAGATCATCCAACTGGTCGAACAGGCGCAGTTGGTGAAGCCGCCGGTGCAGCGGCTGGTGGATCGGGTTAGCGCGGTCTTTGTCCCTGTGGTGGTCACTGTCGCCTTCTTGACCCTGCTGGGCTGGGGGCTGTGGGGTGGTCAGTGGCAGCCGGCCGTATTGCACGCCGTTGCGGTTCTGGTGATTGCCTGTCCCTGCGCTCTGGGGCTGGCGACGCCGACGGCCATCATGGTCGGGACCGGCGTGGCGGCGCGCCACGGCATCCTGATCCGCGATGTGGTGGCGCTGGAGCAGGCGCGGGCCATCGGACGGGTGATCTTCGACAAGACCGGTACCCTGACCCAGGGACAGCCGGCGCTGGTCTCTTGGCTGGCGGTGGCCGATGCCGGTGAGCGGATCCGCGCCTGCTTTCCCGGCGCTCGGGAGTCCACGCTCGAGCCGGTACTCTGGTTGGCGGCCGGGGTGGGGCAGAGCAGTACTCATCCCTTGGGTCAGGCGCTGCACCGCGCCGCGGGCTCGCTTCCTCTGCCGACCATCGAGCGGGTGGTCAGCTTGCCGGGGCGGGGGATGCAAGGGGCGCTAAACGGTGCCGACGGGGATTGGGAGTTATCCTTAGGCGGTGAGCGGCTGCTGGCAGAACTGGACGTGAGGCTGCCTGACGAGCTTGCGCTGTGGCAGCAGCAGGCGCGGGCAAACGCGCAGACCCTCTCGTTTCTGCTCATCCGTCAAGCGTCCGAGTCCTGGTCGCTGTTGGCCGGATTTGCCTTTGCCGATCCGATCAAGCCGGAGTCGCGGGCCGCCGTGCAACAGCTGCAGCAGGCTGGGATCCAGGTGGCCATGCTCAGCGGCGACCATCTGGATGTGGTGAGCCGGGTGGCCGGCGAGTTGGGGATCCAAGAGTATCAGGCCTCCTTGTTGCCTCAGGAGAAGGCGGCGCAGGTGCGCTGTTGGCAACAGGCCGGTCAGGTTCAGGCCATGGTCGGTGATGGCATCAATGATGCGCCGGCGCTGGCCGCCGCCGAGGTGGGTATTGCGATGGCCAGCGGCAGCGATGTGGCGATGCAAAGCGCCAGCATCACCCTGATGCGTGCCGATCCGCAACTGGTGCTGGATGCCATCCGCTTGTCCCAGCAGACCTATGCCAAGATCCGTCAAAATCTGTTCTGGGCCTTTATTTACAACGTGCTGGGCATTCCGTTGGCGGCGGCCGGGTTGCTGAACCCCGTGGTCGCCGGGGCGGCGATGGCCTTCAGTTCGGTGAGCGTGGTCAGCAATGCCCTGCTGCTGCGGCGGTGGCAATCCGCGCGGCGGCCTCTGGAGCCCCAGGCACGAAGCCAAGGGGAAGTGCAGGCGTCAATCGGGAGTAAATAACATGAGTGAGCCAACCAGACAGGATGCGCCCTCGGCGGTGATGACCATCGGTGAGGTGGCCCGACTCAGCGGGGTGACCCCCAAGATGATTCGGCACTATGAGTCCTTGGGGCTGTTGCCCGGGGTTGCTCGTTCGGAGACTGGTTATCGTCACTACGACGGCAAGGCGCTGCATGAGCTCAGATTCATTCGTCAGGCGCGCAACCTGGGCTTTAGTCTGCCGCACATCGCCGAGCTGCTCGATCTGTGGCGTGATCGGCAACGCAGCAGCCAGGATGTCAAACGGCTGGCCGAGCAACAGTTGCTGGCCCTGACGCAAAAGATCGCCGAATTGCAGCAGATGCAGCTCAGCCTGCAGCGTCTGGTGACCCAGTGTCATGGCGATGAGCGGGCGCAGTGTCCGATCCTGGAGGGGTTGGCTGGCGATCTGGCGGCGTCTGCTGGGGAAAATGTGTCTCGGACGACAAAAAAGGGTTGCCATGATCCGGCGGGATGATCGAAGCTCAAGACGTTGTTGTGCCCTTCATCGCAATTTTTAGGAGTCTTCATGAAACTCTATTACACCCCAGGTGCCTGCTCGTTGGCCTCCCACATAGTGTTATGTGAATGCGGTCTGCCTTATACCCTGGAGCGGGTCGATCTGCGCAACAAGACCATCGCCGATGGCCGGGATTTTCTCACCATCAATCCCTTGGGGTATGTGCCGGTTCTGGAGCTCAATAACGGCGAGATCCTGACCGAAGGCACCGCCATTCTCTACTACCTGGCGGATCTGGTGCCGAGTGCCGGCCTGGTGCCGCCGGCTGGCGAGGTGGCGCGCTACCGGCTGCTGGCCTGGCTGAATTTCATCGGCAGTGAGCTACACAAGAACTTTTCGCCGCTGTTTGGCAAGGATACCCCGCCCGAGTACAAGGCCCAGGTGTCGACCCGCTTGGCGGCCCGCTTTGCCCATGTGGATGGCGTTCTGGCCTATAGTCCCTACCTGGCCGATGACGCCTTTAGCATTGCCGATGCCTACTTGTTTGTGGTCAGCAACTGGGCCAAGGTCGTCGGTTTTGATCTGACGCCTTATCCGCATCTGCTGGCGTTCCGTGAGCGGGTGTTGGCTCGCCCCTCGGTGCAACGAGCCATGCGCGAAGAGGGGCTGCTCTGAGCCGTTTGCTCCTCAGTTGGATGACGGGCGCTGCGGCGCCCGTTCTGTTATCGAACGATGCTCGCTTGGGGTTCGCGAGCCGGGAGGTTGCATGATCATCAGCGCCAGTCGGCGAACCGACATTCCGGCCTTTTATGCCCGCTGGTTCATGCGCCGCATCGCCGAAGGCTTTGTCGTGGTGCGCAATCCACGCAATGCCCGGCAGTTTCGCCGCATCGAGCTGACGCCCGAAGGCGTCGCGGCCCTGATCTTCTGGACACGAAACAGCGCTCCTCTAGCGGCGGGGCTGCGCGAGCTCGATGTTCTGGGCTATCGCTATCTGTTCCACTACACCATCACGGGTTACCCGCGCGTCCTGGAGCCCCATGTTCCCGAGTTGTCGCAAGCCATTCGCCAGTTTTGTGCCCTGAGTGAGCAGATTGGCCCAAGCCGTCTGGCCTGGCGTTATGATCCGATCCTGTTTTCCAATATGACGCCGCCAGACGAACAGCTGCACCGCTTTGCCGCCATCGCCAGGCAACTGGCGGGCCAGACGCAGCGGGTCGTCATCAGCCTTTGCGATCTCTACACCAAGAGTTGTCGCAACCTGGATACCATTCCCGGCCTCATCTACCAGGATCCCGGCGCGCGGCCGGGTGAGTTGGCGCCATTTTTGCGGGCGCTGGCCGAGATAGCTCAACGCCACGGCATGACGATCCACAGCTGTGCCGAACCACAAGATTTCTCGGCGCTTGGCATAGCGCCAGGCAAATGCATCGACGAGCAGTGGCTCGAGGCCGAGTTTGGGCTACAGCTTGCCGGGCGCAAGGATCCGGGACAGCGGCCGGCCTGTCGCTGCATTCCGAGTGTGGATATTGGCCAGTATCACAGTTGCCTGCATGGCTGCCTCTACTGCTACGCCACCGGCAGTCTGGCCGCCGCCCGGCAGCAGCAGTTGCGACACGATCCGGACAGCCCGCTGTTGATTGGCCCGGCCTCGGACGTGCCGGCCGCCTTGTTACAGCCGCCAGGGCGGCAAGCCTCCCTGTTTTGAGCCCCGGCCAGCCGGGGCTATCCGGAGTCGCCAGCGGTAGCGGCCTATACTCAAGATCGGAAGAGACAGATGCCGAGGAGGTGGGTATGGAGTGCAATCGAGCCGTCGAGTTGATCACCGGCTCACCGGTGGCGAACCGTCACGGTGACCACATCAGTTTCAATACCGCAGAGTTTATGGCCTGGAGTCAGCAGGCGGGGGATGCGTTGTCGCCCCAGGCCGCTGAGCATCTGCTGGCGGAGTTTTGCCAGCCGGTCGGTCATGGGGAGTCCGGCACCATGTGGCGTTATTTTCTGACCTGAAGCGACCGCCCGGCCGATGAGCCGACGCGGTGGGAGGCCGCGTCGGCAGGTGAGGATTCATTAGACTATTATTTAGACGAATCAATTGTTAATAAATTGTTTTGCTCATTATTTGCCCTATATATCTCTGGATTTCCAGTCTATTGATCGGCATTATTCGGCATACCCAGCAATTCAGACTGCCCCGCCCGGAGCGGTTTGTCCTTTTTTTAGGCAATTGAACTCGGATGTTCCCATATGAAAATGAATAAACTCACCGCTGCGATTCTGATCAGTATGCTGCTTGGCATCCTGGTGGGACATCTGGTGCGCTCCCTGGCTCTGGATGCGGCCATGATCACCAGCTTCACGGCGAATATCACCATACTGACCGATATTTTCCTGCGCCTCATCAAGATGATCATCGCACCGCTGGTCTTCACCACCCTGACGGTTGGCATCGCCAAGATGGGCGATAGCAAGACGGTGGGACGCATCGGCTTCAAGACGCTGGGTTGGTTCATGATGGCCTCACTCTTCTCCCTGAGCCTGGGTCTGGTCATGGTGACCCTGTTGCAACCCGGGGTTGGGCTCGAGTTGACGGTGCCGGAGACAACCGCACCGACCGGGATTGCCGCGGGTGCCATCACCCTCAAGGATTTCGTCACCCACGCCATCCCCAAGAGCGTGGTCGAGGCGATGGCCAATAACGAAATACTGCAGATCGTGGTCTTCTCCCTGTTCTTCGGGCTGGCCGCTGCATCGCTGGGTGAGCGGGCCAAACCGGTCGTCAAGTTGCTGGCCTCAACTGCCGACATCATGTTGAAGGTGACCGGCTTCGTCATGATGTTCGCACCGCTGGCGGTATTTGCCGCCATCGCGGCCATGGTGGCCAAGGAAGGGGTCGGCATCCTGTCCACCTATGGCACCTTCATGGTCCAGTTCTATGTTTCGATTGGCGCGCTCTGGCTGGGGTTGATCGCCATGGGGGCCTTCTTCCTGCGCGGCCGCATCCTGCACCTGCTGCGCATGATCCGCGAGCCGGCACTGCTGGCCTTCTCCACCGCCAGCTCCGAGGCCGCCTATCCGAAGACCCTGGAGCGTCTGGAGCACTTCGGTTGCTCCAAGCGGATCGCCAGCTTCGTCCTGCCGATGGGTTACTCCTTTAACTTGGATGGCTCCATGATGTACTGCACCTTCGCGACCCTGTTTATCGCGCAGGCCTATGGCATCGAGCTGTCGTTTGCTCAGCAGATCACCATGTTGTTGCTGCTGATGGTGACTTCCAAGGGGATGGCGGGGGTACCGCGCGCCTCGCTGGTGGTCATTGCGGCGACGCTCTCCCAGTTCCACATTCCGGAGGCGGGCATCCTGCTGTTGCTGGGGATCGACCACTTCCTCGACATGGGCCGTTCGGCGACCAATGTGCTGGGCAACGCCATTGCCGCCTCCGTGGTGGCACAGAGCGAGCAGGCTCTGGGGGCCGAGCTGAGTGAAGAGGAGATCCTGGCTCTCCATGCGGCGCCTCTGGCCAACGTCGAGAGCTCCCCGGCACAGGCCTGATAGCCTCAACGCCAGGCGCGAGATGTCAAAACCCCGGCTTGAGCCGGGGTTTTGTTTTTGGACGAGGCGAGCGCAGGGCCGAGGCTCAATCACGCGCCAGGTATTGCTCAATCATGCGCGGCAGCGCCAGATTCAGTTGGGATTCGAGAGTATCCAGATCCTTGCCGCAGGCGTTTAGATAACGCTGAGCCTTGTCGCGGCTGAAGCCTCGTTCGCCCAAGCGGTACTCGGTTTCCGGCAGCAGCTTGTCGTAGCGCGGGATGATCTCCCACTGCACTATGCCCACCGTCTTTTGGGCGAAGGCGCGTTGCACCAGTACGCAGAACTCTTCGATGTACTGCTTGCCATCCGGACCCAGACAGCCGGGCTCAAGGCGGAAGACGATGGTCAATCGGTTTTCATCTGATGCAGCGGCATCCATGGACATGAGAGGTACCCTTCACATTGCTGACATTCATGGCTAATGATGGTTGAACCTGTTCTTTTTGCACGGAATTAGCGGGCAACGCAAGGATCTTGCCGTGGATTTGCAGGCAAGCCACGTTTCGGTGGCAGGGTGATTCTAGTTGGAGGTGTTGAGGAGGGTTCGCACAGGCCAAATGGCGGGCATTCGGCCTGTGGCAGCTGGCTTAGGCCTTCTTGACGAACTCGGATTTCAGTTGCATGGCGCCGACACCGTCAATCTTGCAGTCGATGTCGTGGTCGCCATCGACCAGGCGAATATTTTTCACCTTGGTGCCGACCTTGATGACCAAGGAGGAGCCCTTGACCTTCAGATCCTTGATGACGGTGACGGTGTCGCCATCCTGCAGGGTATTGCCGACGGAATCCTTGACGACCTTGACCTCTTCCACCACCTCGTCGGCCTGTTGGGGCCACTCATGGGCGCACTCCGGGCAGACATACTGGCTACCGTCTTCGTAGGTGTATTCAGAATTGCATTTCGGGCAGTGAGGTAAGTTGCTCATGGGGTACCTTTTCGTCAATAGAGAAATCTGTGAGACCAAATCCCATGCGGGAGCGCATGGTGCTGGGCAGCAGGCCGCCCAGAGGGGCGCTATGATAGCGCTTGTTCTCGCCAGAGGGTACCCACAGTCAGCAGATGGGTTTTGGATGATTAAAAAAGGCCTCAATAGAAGCCTTTTTGTGCCAAGGCGGGGTTAATCAGCGCAACTCGAGTCGTGCCGCCCGGATGACGCGGTAGGCAGAATGGAGCAGAAGCGCCACCAGTCCGCTGGCCACCACGATATCGGGCCAACCGGAGCCAGTCAGCCAGACCGCGCCGGCGGCCATCAATACCGACAGATTGGTGGCTATGTCGTTGCGTGAACATTCCCAGACTGAACTCATGTTGACGTCTTCATGGCGATGCCGCCAGAGCAGGAATAGACAGACCGAGTTGGCGGCCAGGGCCAGCAGACTAAAGAGACCCATCTCATCGAAGGCGGGTAGCACCGGATTGAGCAGTCGGCTGATGATTTGCACCGCCACCAGGCCAGCCGCGACCAGGATCAGCCCGCCCTTGAACAGGGCAACCTTGGCCTTGGTGCGAGGCCCCCGGCTGACGGCATACAGGCTCAGGGCATAGGTGAAGGCATCGCCCAGATTATCCAGACTGTCGGTGAGCAGGGCGGACGAGGCCGCATGCAATGCAGCAGCGACGATGACCACAAACATGACGGCATTGATGAGAAAGACCAGTTGCAAGGTTCCACGCTGCCGTTCGCGCAGCCGGTCCAGCGAACAGCCCTGGTTACAACATCCACTCATAACAATCCTCTTCGCAATGAAACCAACGTTCTCCAACCCTCATTCAAGAGGCCGGACCCTGGTGACCCTGTCAGGGGTCAGTTTTATCCTTGAACTCGCATAGATCCTCGATGAGGCAGGAGCCGCAGCGCGGCTTGCGGGCGATACAGGTGTAGCGGCCGTGCAGGATCAGCCAGTGATGGACATCGAGCTTGAACTCGGTCGGAACATGCTTGAGCAGCTTCAGTTCGACCTCGTGGACGTCCTTGCCCGGGGCAAACCCGGTGCGGTTGGCGACGCGGAAGATATGAGTATCGACCGCGATGGTTGGCCAACCAAAGGCGGTGTTGAGTACCACGTTGGCGGTCTTGCGACCGACGCCGGGCAGAGCCTCCAGCGCGGCTCTATCTTCGGGGACTTCACCGCCGTGCAGGGTCAGCAACATCTGGCAGGTTTTGAGGATGTTCTCGGCCTTGCTGTTAAACAGGCCGATGGTCTTGATGTAGGACTTGAGCCCCTCCAGCCCCAATGCCAGCATGGCGGCCGGGGTGTTGGCCACCGGATAGAGCTGGGCGGTGGCCTTGTTGACGCTGACATCGGTGGCCTGCGCCGAGAGGATCACCGCGATCAGCAGCTCGAACGGCGTGCGATAGTGCAGCTCGGTGGTCGGATGGGGATTGGCCTCGCGTAGCCGCTCGAGGATCTGGCGTCGCTTCTGCTGATTCATCCGCGGCTTCCTTGTCTCACAGTGTGGTCATCCTTGCCCGTTCAACCTGGGGTTTGAGCACCGTTTTGCGATGAGACAGGCGGGCATCCACCAGATTCTTGGCGGCAATGATGAAGCCCAAGGCCAGGAAGGCGCCCGGCGGCAAAATGGCGAGCAAGACGCCGGCATCGGCCTGGAACAGCACGATTTTCAAGTGGGCGGCCCAGGGGCCCAGCAGTTGATCGGCACCGGCAAACAGGGTGCCTTGCCCCAGGATCTC
The DNA here is from genome assembly GCA_041441555.1 of Aeromonadaceae bacterium. Classification (GTDB taxonomy): domain Bacteria; phylum Pseudomonadota; class Gammaproteobacteria; order Enterobacterales; family Aeromonadaceae; genus Pseudaeromonas. The sequence goes on along the minus strand of JASDSW010000029.1, from coordinate 1,868 downwards.
GCGGACACTGCCCAGCAGCAGCAACACCAGGGTGAAGCCCAAGCCCATCATCAGGCCGTCAAACAGCGCCAGCAGGGGAGGATTGCGGTTGGCGAAGGATTCAGCCCGACCGATGATGATGCAGTTGGTGACGATCAGGGCGATGAAGATCCCCAGGGCCTGGTAGAGCTCGAACAGGTAGGCGTTCATCACCAGTTGGACGCAGGTCACCAGCGCCGCGATGATCATCACGTAGACCGGAATTCGTATCTCATTGGGCACCCAGTTGCGCACCAGCGAGATGGCCAGGTTACTCATCATCAGCACCGCCAAGGTTGCGATGCCAAGCCCCAGGGCATTGGTGGCCGAGGTGGTGACGGCCAGGGTCGGACACAGGCCGAGGATCTGCACCAGCGCCGGGTTATTTTTCCACAGTCCCTGCTTGGCGATGTCGGCCAACAGACCGCGTGGATTCAATGCATTGTCACTCATGGGGTCTCCTGACAGGCGGGGGCCTGCGCCAGTTCATTCTGATGCTGGTTAATCAATACCAGCACGTTCTTGACCCCTTTGACCACGGCGCGGGGGGTGATGGTCGCCCCGGTGAATGAGTCAAACATGCCGCCATCCTTGCGAACCGCCCAGCGCGTATCCGCCGGCCCCTGAAGCGACTGGCCGTTGAAACTGTCGATCCAGCCGGATTTGCTGCGCTCTATCTTGTCACCCAGCCCCGGCGTCTCGTGATGGGACAACACCTGGACCCGGCTGATGGTGCCATCCGTGCTGACGGCGGTCAGCAGACGAATGCTGCCGCCATAGCCCTGCGGCGCCACGGACTCGACGATGTAGCCGGTGATGGTCTGGCCCAGACGCGCCACGTAGACGGGGTGCTGGGCCGAGTCACCCAGCAGCTCGGGGATCTGCAGCAGCACACAGCTTTGCGCCAGATTGTTGTCATAGCTTGATGCCGGGAGCAGTTGCCCCAGCGTCTGTTGCAACTGGCGATCGCTCTGCTGGGCGATTTGGGTATGGGTCAGTTGATTGGTGATGGCGACCAGGGCGGTACAGCCCAAGGCAAACCAGGCCAGACGCAGACCGTTTTTGCGCATGGAGTTGAGCATCGGTTAGCCTCCGTGACCGTTGCGGCGGGTGCCGTAGACCCAGGGACGAGTCAGGGTATCCAGCAGCGGGGTGCAGATGTTGGCCAACAGCACCGCAAAGGCGACGCCATCTGGGTAGCCGCCCCAGCGCCGGATGATGAAAACCAGGATGCCAATCAGGGCACCAAACAGCAGGCGGCCCCTGGGCGTCGTCGAGGCGGTTACCGGATCGGTGGCGATGAAGAAGGCACCGAGCATGGTGGCGCCGGAGAGCAGTTGCATGCCCGGGACCATGTTATGGACCGGGTCGAGGAACCAGGCCAGGGTCGAGCAGGCGCCCAGCGCCAGCAGAAACGAGGTCGGGATCTGCCAGGCAATGGTCCCCAGAGCCAGCAGCAATAGCCCCCCTGCCAGAAACGCCACGTTGACCCACATCCAGCCGATGCTGCCCCAGCCGACCTGAGCGGCGGGGATAAATTCGGGGGCTTGCTGGATCTGCTGGATGCTCTTGCCGAGGCCGAGCTGGGTCTTGATGCTGTCCAGCGGCGTGGCACTGGTGGTGCCATCGATCCCCTGGCGCATCTGCGCCAGATTCTGGCCTTCGTGGGTGGTGCCGTGCAGCACCAGCGCCGCCGCTTGGCTCAGGGTGGGCTGCTGTTGGCTGACGCCGTGGGCGGGCAGCCAGCTGGTCATCTGGCTGGGGAAGGAGACCAGCAGTAACACATAGGCCACCATGGCCGGGTTGAAGGGGTTGTGACCCAGACCACCGTACAGCTGTTTGGCCACCAG
>JASDSW010000028.1:0-4043 GCA_041441555.1 Aeromonadaceae bacterium | reverse complement strand
GCGGTGAGGATCTGCTCGACCAGCTTGGCGATCTCGACCACGGATTCGTTGAGATCGGCGCGAATTCGCTCCTTCATCGCCTCGAACTCCTCGGCGTTCCACTTCGGTGCCCCTTGCGCCGCCATCAGCTGATCGCAACCACAGGCGATGCAATCATCAATCAGCTCCGCCACCTTGCCAAAGGGGTTGAAATAGAGCCCCAGCTTGGCCTTGTTGGGCAGCTTCTCCTGCAAGTATTTGATGGGATTGGGCACGTTGAGCAGCACCAAGCGTCGTTGCCCCGCCCACATGGCCTGGGCTTGGGCTACCTGGGAGTCAAACAGCTGGATGGCCACCGAATCCTTGTTGTCGATGATGGCCGGATACGCCTTCATCTCGAAGCCACCGCGCTTCTGGCTGTACTCCTGGGGCAGCGGGCCGAAGCTCCACAGGGTCAGGCCCGCCTGCTCGATATCGTTATCGGCCACCTGGCTTAGGGTCTCTTGCACCTTGCCCTGCAACTCGAGTTTGAGAGTGAGCAGATCCTTGCTCTCGGCAATCTTCTTGCCCTTGTCATCCACCACCCGGAAGCTGATCTTCAGGTGATCCGGTACGGCGGCCAGATCCCAGCTTTCGCGCGGAATGGTCACGCCGCTCATGCGCTTGAGCTGCTTCTCCAGACAATCCAGCAGCGGCCCCATCTCGGGGCTGAGCGCCTGATTAAGCGCCGTGGCATAGTTGGGGGCCGGTACGAAGTTCTTACGCAGTTGCTTTGGCAGCGCCTTGATGAGAGCCACCAGCAGATCATGGCGCAAGCCCGGGATCTGCCAGTCAAAGCCCACCGCCTCGATCTGGTTCAAAATGGGCAGCGGAATATGTACCGTCACCCCGTCGGCATCGGTGCCGGGCTCGAACTGATAGGAGAGCCTGAGCTTGATGCGCCCCTGGTGCCAGAAATTGGGGTAGTCGAGATCGCTGATATGGCTGGCATCGCCCTTCATCAGCATCTCACGCTCGAAATTCAGCAGCTCCGGCTCGCTCTGGGCGGTCTTCTTCCACCAGCTGTCAAAATGACGACCGGTCACCACATCATGGGGAATGCGCTCGTCATAGAAGGCAAACAGCGTCTCGTCATCCACCAGAATGTCGCGGCGGCGGGACTTGTGCTCCAGCTCCTCCACTTCGGCGAGCAGGGCGCGGTTTTGCTTGAAGAAGGCGTGGCGGGTCTCGAAATCCCCTTCCACCAGGGCACGGCGGATAAACAGCTCGCGGCAGAGCGCCGGATCGATGAGGCTGTACTGCACCTCGCGCTCGGGTACTATGGTCAGGCCATAGAGGGTCACCTTTTCGCTGGCGAGCACGGCCCCGGCCTTCTTCGACCAGCGCGGATCCGAGTAGGAGCGTTTGATGAGATGCCCGGCCAAAGGCTCAATCCACTCCGGCTGGATGCGCGCCGCGGTACGGGCAAACAGTCGCGAGGTTTCGGTGAGCTCGGCGGCCATCACCCACTTGGGCGGCTTCTTGAAGAGCCCCGAGCCCGGAAAGAGCATGAAGCGGGCGTTGCGCGCGCCGATAAACTCCTGCTTCTCGCCATCTTTCATGCCGATATGACTGAGCAGGCCGCACAGCAGCGCCTTATGGATGGATTGAGTGTCGCTTGCCGCCTCGTTGTGCGACAGACCCAGCTCGCGGGTGGCCTGGCGCACCTGATAGTGGATGTCCTGCCACTCGCGGATACGCAGGTAGGAGAGGAATTCGTGCTGGCAGCGCTTGCGAAACTGGTTCTGGCTCTCCTCCTTCTGGGCCGTCTGCAGATAGTTCCAGAGGTTCAAGAAGGCGATAAAATCCGAATCCTTATCCTCAAAGCGGCGGTGCTGCTCGTCGCTGGCCTGCTTCTTCTCCATGGGCCGCTCGCGCGGATCCTGGATGGAGAGCGCCGAGGTGATGATGAGGATCTCCTCCAGGGCACCGAACTTGGGCGCTTCGAGCACCATGCGCGCCAGACGCGGATCCAGCGGAATACGCGCCAGCTGCTTGCCCAGCGGGGTCAGGCGTAACGTCTCTTTGCCCTCATTCTTGCCACTGATAGTGCCACTGATGGCCCCCAACTCTTCGAGCAGACGGACCCCATCGCTGATCTGGCGGCTATCGGGCGGCTCGACAAACGGGAAGCTGGCCATATCGCCCAGCCCCAAGGAGAGCATCTGCAAGATGACCGAGGCCAAGTTGGTGCGCAGAATTTCCGGATCGGTAAACTCCGGTCGCCCCAGAAAATCCGCCTCGTCATACAGACGAATACAGATCCCGGGAGCCACCCGCCCGCAACGCCCCTTGCGCTGATTGGCACTGGCCTGGGAGATAGGCTCGATGGGCAGCCGCTGCACCTTGGTGCGTGCCGAGTAACGGCTGATGCGCGCCGTCCCGGGATCGATGACGTAACGAATGCCCGGCACGGTCAGCGAGGTTTCCGCCACGTTGGTGGCCAGCACGATGCGCCGTCCGGCATGGGGGCTGAAGACCCGGTTCTGCTCGGCGTTCGACAGCCGTGAGTAGAGCGGCAGAATTTCGGTATCGCGGATATTGCGCTTGCGCAGGGCATCGGCGGTATCGCGAATTTCCCGCTCGCCATTCATAAAGATCAGGATATCGCCCAATCCCTCGCGGCAGAGCTCATCCACCGCCTCGAAGATCCCTTCGAGCGGATCCTTCTGCTCACTGCCGTCGACCAGCGGACGGTAGCGGGTCTCGACGGGATAGGTGCGACCGGAAACCTCGATGATCGGCGCCTTGCCAAAGTGTTTGGCAAACCGCTCCGGATCGATGGTGGCCGAGGTGATGATCACCTTTAAATCTGGACGGCGAGGCAACAGCTGTTTGAGGTAGCCGAGGATAAAGTCGATGTTCAGGCTGCGCTCGTGGGCCTCGTCGATGATGAGGGTGTCGTATTGGCTGAGCAGACGGTCATTCTGAATTTCGGCCAGCAGGATGCCATCGGTCATCAGCTTGACGTAAGAGTCGGCACTGACCTGATCGTTAAAGCGCACCTTGTAACCCACCGCCGAGCCCAGCTGGCACTTGAGCTCCTCGGCGATGCGGCTGGCGACGCTGCGGGCCGCCAGGCGCCGGGGCTGGGTATGACCAATCAGCCCCTGGATGCCGCGGCCAATCTCCAGGCAGATCTTCGGCAACTGGGTGGTCTTGCCCGAGCCGGTTTCACCGGCGACGATCACCACCTGATGGGCGGCGATGGCGGCGGCAATCTCATCCTTCTTCTGGCTGACCGGTAAGTCAGCCGGATACTCGAGTTTCGGCACCTTGCCCGCCCGCTCCTCGGCCCGCAACTGGGCCGCCGCAATCTCCAGGGCAATGGTTTCCAGAATGGGCTGACGTTTGGCCTCCGGCACCCTCTCGACCCCGCGCAATCGCCGCGCGAGGCGCAGGCGATCCATGGCGAGACAACTGGAGAGGGCCGATTGCAACTGAGGAATAGACAGGGACACGAGAAGACTCCACATAAACCGAGGATGCCGCCAGGAAACACCGAGCATCTTAACCGGGCGCTATCCTAGCAGGGATCGGCCCTATACGCAGCAAGCGGGGCTAGTTGGGAATCCGTGCGTCTGGTTATCTCTTGACTAATCCCTATGTGCAACATTGAGAAATCAATTCATCAGCGTATATCATTAACCCAACTATAACGATAAGGGTCTGACTTCAATAAGTGATTGCGCAATGATTCTTTATGTGACTTATCAGCTCTTTTGTAAATAACCTTTATTTCATCATCAACAGATTTTTCACTAAAGCCTAGGCCAACAGCTTTGTCATACCATTCTTGCCCAAGTGTATACGCTCCAGTTTCCATATAAATGGCGCCAAGCAACGTACAGGGTCTAAAGTTATCCGGGGTGTACGCATGCGCATCTTGAGCTAAACGAATAGCATTCGTCCATTTTTTCATATCACGTTCAGCCCCCCCATGCGTCGTACAAATGGCGGATTTGAGTTTCTTGTTTTTAATTTCATCCAGACTTATCTGTGATAAAATTGAGATGGCTTTTGGG
>JASDSW010000027.1:0-27826 GCA_041441555.1 Aeromonadaceae bacterium | reverse complement strand
GGCGGTCGCCATCACGACGGAAGCTGCGTTCGCCTTGCGGGCGGTCGCCATCACGACGGAAGCTGCGTTCGCCTTGCGGGCGGTCGCCATCACGCCGGAAATTGCGCTCGCCTTGTGGACGTTCGCCGTCACGGCGGAAGCTGCGTTCGCCCTGGGGACGGTCGCCCTCGGCGCGTGGTGCGCGATCGGTGCCGTATCCCTGGCGAGGACGACGCTCGCCCGTTTTTTTGCCGCTGGCTTGCGGACGGCTCATGATGGTGCGTGGCTCGGTCGAGGAGGCGGCATCGACCTGCTGCAAGCTGTTATCCTGGCTGGCCAGATAGAGTGCCTCTACCTTCTGCCGGGCCCAGGAGGTGCGGCGCAGGAAGCTCAGGCTGGATTTGATACTCGGTTCGTTGCTGAAGCAGTTGATCGGGAGGCGTTCGGCCAATCCTTGCCATCCATAGAGGCTGACCAGTTCCGAGAGGAGGCTCTCTAGCGTGATGCCGTGTAGCGGATTGCTTGCTTGTTTGTCGCTCATAAAATGCCTGAAGGTGTGCGGCTGACGATGACGCAACGACATGACTTCATGACGGCGCCCGGACAAAATAGCTCGCCACATCGGAAGATGGCATCGAGGCCAGCCCCTGCGGCAAGTTGATTTCAAAATGGATTGCGCGCATTGAACCGCAAATTTGCGTTGCGGTCAAAAAAACTGGCCAACAATTGCCGACAAAGTGCCATTTCTGGAACTTTGTGTCAGGGGCCTGCGGGGGCGAGGCACTTGTTTATTCTTGGCCGGGCACTGGGGGCCGGGCATTGGGCGATCTGCCCGCGTTGGTCAGCTTGAGCGATGAGACGGCGTCATGCTCGAGGCATCGATGAAGAAGCGCAGGCGGCTGGGACCTGCCTGGATGCGGGCTAAGACTCGCTTGCCGCGGGTATAGACCCACTCTTGTTGCAGGCTCGGGGCGCGAACCCCCATGTGCTGCAGGTACTCGGTGAACAGCATGCGGTTGGTGATCTCAATCAGCGTCTTTTCCATCTGGATTCTCCGGCATGACCATGGCTGTCACCTGGGGGATGTACAGCGCAATAGGTGTTGGCGACAGCCGACAAAACCGGGAGTGAGATCCTCGATCCTGTTTGTGTCCGTGGCAGTAACGGTCAAATCCTGATTGACCAGGCCAGTCTATGTACGTTGAAAGCTATTTCATAGCGATGAGGTGAGGATTTGATGACCAACCGATGACATTCTGCCTACCCGTATAGGTGCGGTTCAGAAATGGCGACGCGCATAAAAAAACTGGGGCACGAGGCCCCGGTTGGTATTAATGGCAGACACATTGCCTGTCTATCAATTTATGGTGCTGGATCGACGGTGACGGTCAGTGTCGGGCTGTCCTTGTCGATTACCTTGAAGGTGAAGTGGTAGGTGCCAACCTTGCTCACATCCAGAGTGATGTTGCCAGTGCCCTTGCCTGGACACAGGGTCAGCGGAGTACCAGCTGTCAACTTGGCACCTGCTGTGCAGACCCCATAATTGACACCATTGTCGCCCCAAGCATTGTCGGAGACCTTGAACTCAACTGATTGGGTACCGGCAGCGATAAACTCTTCAGTCACTTCGGTAGACAGCTGGTAGCTATAGTCGGCTCCGGTGAAGACGAACTTGTTGGCATCAGAGAAATCCCAGCTACCAATCAGTTTGCCCGGCAGGTAAACCGGCACATCAAACGGCTCGATGGTGGCCGGATCCTGTTTCTTGCTGACCGGCAGACCGGTACCTTGGGCTCCGGATTGCTGCTTGACAAACACAGCCACGGACCAGGCCGGGACGCTGAAGGTGCCATCGGCAGCGGCTGGCGCAGTTGCACCTGTCCCGATGGAGTCAGAGGCCAGCGTGGTTTGAACATCGCTTTGCACAAAGCCACTCAGATCGATTGGAGTCCCGGCGCCATCGACAAATCCGCCAACGGTTTGCGTTGCATTGGTGGCATTGAGGATCACCACGATGCCGTCAACGGCCGGATCCAGATCGGTCTGGCCGGTGCCATCGTCAATGGTCATGGCGATCAGGCCCGGTGTCGCAGTTTTACCCACGTTACGGAAGTCGACGCGCTTCATGACTTCGGCACCCGTCCCCAAAGTGAACAGCGGTGAGGATTTCCGCAGGCTGGCCAGCTCCTTGTAGAAGCTTTCCATCTGTTCGATGTCGTTGGTGACCGGGGCACCGACCACATCCTTGACCGCCTTGATCAACGGATAGTTGTCGCCATCCTTATCCTTGCGTGGCAGACCGACGTCGTAGTTGTTGGTCGACTTGGTGTAGTCCACCTTGTTGTACCAATCACCTGAGTCGAAGGAGTCACGCTCGAAGGACTTGGAGCGCAGCAGCTCGGAGCCTTGCTGATCGAAGGCGGTGCCTTGACCCAGCAGGACGGTGGCCAGAGACACGCCTTGCATCCGCACACGGTCAGTCAGAGAGGCACCCTTGGCAGCCTTATAGGCAATGATGTCAAAGATGGTCTGGTTGTCGTGCTTGGAGACATAGTTCTGGATTTCGGTCGGATCCACGGCGTAGCCCGCGGGCTGACCGTTGTAATCGACGTCGACCCCCTTGGTCGGCAGATCGTTTTGCGTGACCAGTACGAAGTCCTTCAGGTTACCGGCCATGCCCAGCATGGTCAGATCGGCCAGATGACGAGCTGCACTCTCGGTGATCGCATTGGTTTCGTTCGGTACCACAAAGGCGCCGTTGCCGAAGCCTTGATTGTCACGGATATAGTTACCGGCTGGTTTGGTCGTGGTTGAACCATCCTCATTTTTTGTGATTACCTCATCGTACTTGCTGTCGAACGGGCTACCACCACGGACGGCGTCACGCAGACGGTCCGAGAAGGAACCGATACCGGTACCACCCAGGTTAGCCTGACGGGCCTGTTCGAAGCGGGCATCATTTTCCACTTCACCGAAATTCCAGCCTTCGCCGTAGAAGTACATCTCTGGAGCGACGGCCTTGACCTTGGCCAGTGCTTCTACCATCTGTGCCTTCGGGTGATGGCCCATGAGGTCGAAGCGGAAGGAGTCAATCTTGTACTCTTTGGTCCAGGTGACCAGCGAGTCATCCATCAGCTTGGCAAACATGGCATGTTCCGGTGCCGTGTTGGAGCAGCAGGTGGATTGCGTGACCGCACCAGAGTTTTCATCCAGACGTTGGTAGTACCAAGGGACAATCTTGTCGAGCACTGACTTGGAGGAGACGCCTGATTCATTGGTGTGGTTGTAGACCACATCCATGACCAGGTTCATGCCGATATCTTCCTTGACGGCCTTGACCATCTTACGGAATTCGAGAATACGCTGCTTGCCCTCGGCATTGGTGGCGTAAGAGCCTTCCGGCACCGTGTAGTGATACGGATCGTAACCCCAGTTGAAGGAGTCGGTGCTGGCCACCATGCGGTTGAGCTCTTGGCGATCTTCACCCTCTTTGCTCAGCGCAGCCAGTACTTCGGCGACTGTCTTGGTGCCGGAGCAGTTACCCTTGAACTTGGTGCTGTTCTTCACCTCTTCGTTGACCGCACACAGCTTGCTGAACTTGTCGTCCAGGTTGGCAACCTTGTCGGGGTCTTCGTTGATGGTGGCGATATCGAAGGCAGGCAGGATCTGCAGGTGAGTAACGCCAGCGGCAGCCAGTTCCTTCAGATGTTGAACGGCCAGAGAATTTGCGTCGGTCAGGGCGACGAACTTGCCACGTTGGGTGGCATCGGTCAGGCCGGTGTCAAATGCCGTCAGATCGCGCACATGGGACTCGTGAATCACCATCTTGGCGATGTCCGCGTCCTTTTGTGAATGCGGAGCCTTTAAGTCGTCCCAACCTGCGGGTTTCAGATCGGCATCATCCAGATCGACCACCTGACTGTACTCGGAGTTCATGGAGAGGCTCAGCGAGTAGGGGTCGGTGACTTCGTAGTTTTCTACCTTGCGAGTCAGCGGATGGTAGACCTCCACCACATAACGGTAGAACTTGTCTTTGAGTGACGTGGCGCCAACATAAGACCAAGAGCCGGAGGCGGCATCATAGGTCATGGGGTGCAGACTGGCAGAGCTCTGGTCGGCGTTGTAGATGTGCAGCTTGACGGATTTGGCCGTCGGAGCCCACAGGCGGAAGGTCACATCGCTATCGCCAACGATGGCGCCATAAGCCAGCGTCTTGGCGGTGGGTGCATAGATGCTATCCAGTGCCTGGGCTGCTTGTACGCGAGTGGCAGCGAGGATCTTGTCATCGGTGCTGACGGCGATAGCAATCAGCTCCTCTTTGAGCATGTTCTTGATCTTGGCCTGATCGGCGGTTGCTACCGTGAACGTCTTGAAGTCGTCCATGTAGGTGCCGTCACCATCGTAGTTCTTTCCGGTCGGCGTCAGGGTGATGAAGTCCCCTTCCGGCAGAGCGGTGCCGCTGGTGGTCATACCGCCGGTGGCGTTGTGGTACAGACGAACAGACTTGGCGCTGTCGGCCTTGTTCCATACCAGGGTATCGGCGCTGACCAGATGGGCGGAGGCGCCATTGATGCCTGCCAGACCGGCGACGGCTTCTTCATAGCTGCTATAGATGTCGTCAGTAGTGGGCCAGGCCATACCGGCTTTGGCTGTTTTGGTGATGGTGAACTTACGGTTGCCACCAATTTTTTCATTGTCATCGCGATCCTTGCCACCATCGGTGTCGTTGAGCACGATCATGTTGATGCAGCCTTCGTCGGCGGTTACCGGCAGATCCCAAACCGGGTTGCCGCGTTCACTGACGCGATCTGGATGGTCAGCATCCTTGATGGTGCCCCAGTCGGTCAGGATGGATTTATCGGCGATGTTGCCGCATTCATCGCTGTTCCAGATGTGAAGGTTGTAGGTTTGGAATTCAGCAAGGGTCGCTTTGGCGCCGCTCTTGGCGGAGGCGTCATCGGCGGTGGAGAGCAGCAGTTCGAACGATGGTGTTGTGGCGCCTGGCTCTGGTGTCGGGTCATCACTGTTGCTACCACTTCCGCCACCGCCACAACCGGTCAGTGCTAGAGCGATGACGCTCGGCATCAACCAAGCGAGTTTTTTAAATTGAAAATCCATACCTTCGTGTCCTTCTTCAGATGTTACGGAGTCTTGTTGGGCGTTTGAAACTTGAACAACATTCGTTGGGTTCTTATTACTTTCTTCTGTAAAGAGAAGCTCGGTCCCATACGTCACCGGGCGCACTATAGGGGGTATGGATCGGTAAATGTGTGATTCGGAAACGTTTTCATCTGGTTTGAATTTGCAGCAATTAGCACAAAAAATGAAAGTTGCGAGCTGCATCAACTGTTAATTTTTTGAAATGGTTTTCACATTTTTGAGATAAATGACGTAATAAAACAACAGTTTCTGCTCTGGTTGAGCTGAATTGATCTCTGGTGATTTGACCGATTTTCAGGTTTCTACACTATTGGATGTTTGATTTTTAGAGGTTTTGGCTGATGGTGCTGACTGTTGGCTAATTAGCTGATAAATCAGACAATTATTGAATGGGGGCAGAATAAAAAAAGGCAGCCCATTGGCTGCCTTTTGCACGGAGTTATTAATTAGTTGTTCTGTTCCCGGGCGATGGCGCGGTAGCCGATGTCGGTGCGGTAGAAGAGACCGTTCCAGCTCACCTGCTTGGCCAGCTCATAGGCTTTCTGTTGAGCTTCCAAAACGGTATGACCGAGCGCCGTGGCGCACAGCACGCGACCACCATTGGTGACCACCTGACCATTCTGTTCGGCAGTACCGGCTTGGAACAGCTTGATATCGACGTTGTTGCCGGCATCCAGCCCGTGGATCACATCGCCTTTTTGCGGCTCGCCTGGGTAGTTGGCGGCGGCCAGCACCACACCGACGGCGGCGCGGCTGTCATAGACGGCTTCTTTCTGGTTCAGTTCGCCCGCACAACCGGCCAAACAGAGTTCGACCAGATCGGATTGCATGCGCAGCATGATGGGTTGGGTCTCTGGGTCACCGAAGCGGCAGTTGAACTCGATCACCTTGGGGTTGCCCGCCGCGTCGATCATGAGCCCCGCGTAGAGGAAACCTGTGTAGACGTTGCCTTCGGCCGCCATGCCACGCACGGTTGGCATGATGATGCGCTCCATCACGCGCTGATGGATTTCCGGGGTAACCACCGGAGCCGGGGAGTAGGCGCCCATGCCGCCGGTATTGGGGCCGGTGTCGCCATCGCCGACCCGCTTGTGATCCTGGCTCGTGGCCATCGGCAGCACGTTCTGGCCATCGACCATGACGATGAAAGAAGCCTCTTCGCCATCGAGGAACTCTTCGATGACCACGCGGCTGCCGGCGTCGCCAAAGGCGTTGCCGGAGAGCATGTCACGCACCGCCTCTTCGGCCTCGGCGAGCGTCATGGCGACGATCACGCCCTTACCGGCGGCCAGACCATCGGCCTTGACCACGATGGGGGCGCCCTTTTCCCGCAGGTAGGCCAGTGCAGGTTCGACTTCGGTGAAGTTTTGGTATTCGGCGGTCGGGATCTGTTGGCGAGCCAGGAAATCCTTGGTGAAGGCCTTGGAGCCTTCGAGCTGGGCGGCGGCCTGGGTCGGTCCGAAGATGGTCAGACCGGCGGCGCGGAAGGCATCCACAACCCCGATCACCAGCGGCGCTTCCGGGCCGACGATGGTCAGGCCGATCTGTTCTTTCTGGGCGAAGGCGACCAGCGCCGGGACGTCGGTGGCGCTGATGGCGACGTTTTCCACCTTGGCTTCCCGCGCGGTGCCTGGGTTGCCCGGTGCCACGAAGATCTTCTCGACCAGTGGCGATTGCGCCGCCTTCCAGGCCAGAGCGTGCTCACGGCCGCCGTTACCGATCACTAATACTTTCATTCTGTTCCATCCTTGAGTCGGGGCTCGGCCCCGGCTGAGATTCGGGTCGAGATGCCCTGCCGATGGCATGACATCTGAAGCAAACAAGGCCGCTCGAGGAGCGGCCGGTTCGTGATTAATGGCGGAAGTGACGCATGTTGGTGAAGACCATGACCATGCCGTGCTCGTCGGCCGCATCGATCACTTCCTGATCGCGCATTGAGCCACCCGGCTGGATGACGCAGCTGATGCCGGCTTCGGCCGCCGCGTCGATGCCGTCGCGGAACGGGAAGAAGGCATCGGAGGCCATGACAGAGCCCTGGACTTCCAGCCCTTCATCGGCGGCCTTGATGCCGGCGATCTTGGCAGAATAAACGCGGCTCATCTGACCGGCACCGATGCCGATGGTCTGGCCGTTCTTGGTGTAGACGATGGCGTTGGACTTGACGAACTTGCCGACCTTCCAGCAGAACAGCAGCTCTTCGAGCTCTTTCTCGGTGGGTTGACGCTTGCTGACCACTTTCAGGTCGCGCAGGGTGACCATGCCCTGATCCCGGTCTTGCACCAGCAGGCCGCCATTGACGCGCTTGACGTCGACTCCCTCGCTCTTGCCGGTCCAGAAGCCACACTCCAGCAGACGCACGTTGGCCTTCTTGGCGACCACGTCGCGGGCTTCGGCGGTGACGGCCGGGGCAATGATCACCTCGACAAACTGACGGCTGACGATGGCTTCGGCGGTGGCCGCATCCAGTTCGCGGTTGAAGGCGATGATGCCGCCAAAGGCCGAGGTCGGATCCGTCTTGTAGGCGCGGTCATAGGCTTGCAGGATATCGTCACCCAGGGCGACGCCACAGGGGTTGGCGTGCTTGACGATGACGCAGGCCGGGTCGATGAACTGCTTGACGCACTCCAGCGCGGCATCGGTATCGGCAATGTTGTTGTAGGAGAGTGCCTTGCCTTGCAGCTGGGTGGCGGTAGAGACCGAGGCCTCTTTGACATCGGCTTCCACATAGAAAGCAGCAGCCTGGTGAGCGTTCTCGCCGTAGCGCATATCCTGCTTCTTGATGAACTGGAAGTTGATGGTGCGCGGGAACTTGGAGTCGCTACTGGTTTCATCGATGACGCCGTAGCTCGGCACCTTGGTACCGAAGTAGTTGGCGATCATGCCGTCATAGGCGGCGGTGTGCTCAAACGCCGCGATGGCCAGATCGAAGCGGGTGGCGTAGCTCAGGGAGTTGGCGTTGCCATCCATCTCCTTGATCACACGGTCGTAGTCGCGGGCGTTGACCACAATGGTGACATCTTTGTGGTTCTTGGCCGCGGAGCGCACCATGGTCGGGCCACCGATGTCGATGTTTTCGATGGCGTCAGCCAGCGAGCAATCCGGCTTGGCGACGGTGGCGGCAAAGGGGTAGAGATTGACGGCGACCAGATCGATGGGGCTGATGCCATGCTGGCTCATGATGCCATCATCGATGCCGCGACGGCCCAGGATGCCGCCATGAACCTTCGGGTGCAGGGTCTTGACGCGGCCATCCATCATTTCGGGAAAGCCGGTGTAATCGGAGACTTCGGTTACCGGCAGGCCAGCATCGGCCAGCAGGCGAGCGGTTCCGCCGGTGGAGAGCAGTTCTACGCCTCGGGCTTGCAGGGCGCGGGCAAACTCCACAATGCCGGTCTTGTCAGAGACGCTCAGCAGGGCGCGGCGGATCGGTCGAGTGTTTTCCATCTCTTCGTTGTCCTCTAAAGGTTCCAGGGGGAATTTCGCAAAATCTACTCGCGGAAGCCGATGCCTGCGGCGCTAGCTGATCACAAATGAACTTTGCAGAAATACCCTTGAAGACAAGACCCGGATGCCCATCCGAGTGGGCGCGTATTTTACACAAAAGCGTGATGTAAGGCGATTTTTTTGCGGATGGCCGATCCAGTGCTGACGGGCGGCGAAACGTTTGTCTGTAATGGGTTGAATTGGCTTGGTTTCTACGAGGGAGTCGCGTTCATGGGGTTGATGGCGCAGCCGAAAAAGGTCGCGAAGGAAGGGGTTAGAACAACCCCTTTTGCTTGATCTTGGCGATGCGCTCGGGGGAGGGCATCAGCTCGCTGAGCACCGAGCTCTCCTGTGTCGCCCCCGTGCCGGACGACTCTGTGCTGGGTGCCGCCCCGGAGACTGCCTGTCCCTGCAGCCGTTTGAGCTGACGAGCCTGGCTGTCGGCCAATTGCCGTAGTTGCTGCAGCTCCTGCTGCACCGCGACGATATGGCTGTTTTGCTCGGCGAGCAGCTGCTGCAGCTGGGTCAGTTGGCTGGGCGAGAATAGCGCCTCGTCATCGGCGATCTGCTGGTGCTCGCCCTGGGTCAGACCGCAGGCGTGGAGCTGGCGCCAGAAGGCGGTCGGTGTCAGGCTCTCGTCGTCCAGGGCTCCGCCCAGGCTGCGGCTGAGCTTGGGATCCAGCAGATAGAGGTAGAGACCGGCCAGATAGATGTCGCGATGGAACAGGCGTACCGCCATATCCAGCGTGGTGCGATCGGAGTGGCTGCGCTTGGCCTTGTCATACCATTGCCGCAGGGCTCCGACCGCATAACGGTCGGAGTCGGAGGTTTCCGGATTGAGATAGAGAGCCAGGTTGAGTTTCCTGGCGACACCACTACTCATTGCCGACCTCAAGCAGCACTGGGCTGGCGACCTCGGTGGCCACCTCTTCGGCGTGATAGATGCAGATCTCGCGGGAGAGGGCGCTCTGCGGGTTGTCGATCAGCACGACCCGATCGCCCAAGGTGGCATAGGCCTCGCGCAGGGCATCGGCGATGAGCGGCGCCCCGCCACCGACTAAGTAGACACGGTTCGGATTCTTGGCAAACTTCTTCGCCTCGTAAGCCACCTGGTCGCCGAGTTCGCGGATTTTGGTCTCGATCTTGTCGAGGATCACCGGGATCTTGCTCTCGTCGTTGACCACGCTGCGAACGAACTCCAGATCGTGGCGGCGCTTGATCAGCTCATTGGCCACCAGATAGCTGGAGTCGCTGTCGGCGGCGGCCAGTGCCTTGCGGGCGGCATCGGTGACCATGGAGACGCCGATCTCGTTGTTGCCGTAGATGGCCGAGACGTCGTCAAACTCACCGACGATGACCCCCATGTCCAGGGTGGTGCCACCGCAGTCGATGACCAGGGACTTGGTGAAGGGGTTGCAGTTGGAGTTGAGCAGTGAGGAGAGCACGGCCGGCAGGCTCTCCGGCATCACTTCCACATCGACGATCTGGAACAGGGTGCCCTTGTTCAGGCTGATGTCGCGCATCAGATTCTTGCGCTTGGCGGCAATTTTCGCCTCGTTCTTCTGGCAATCGTCCGGGTTGTAGTACTCGGTGATGGGCAGAGTGACCACTATGGTCACCGGGCCAGGCTCGATGCCGGTCTGCAGCAGGGCGTGGTGCACGGCCAGCAGGTTCTGGTCATCGTACTGGTATTCGATGTGGGTGGTCGACAACGCCTTGTCCGAGGTGGCGTCATAGGTGTATTTGGTGGTGCCGATGGTGTAGTTGTAGACCTGCTGCCCCTTGAGCAGGGCGGCGCTCTTCCAATCTTTGCGGAACGAATTGGGGGAGATGATGGTCTTCAGGGTCCCCTGGTCGATCCAGCTGACTTTGACATTGGTGGAGCCATCATCGATGGCGATCTTCATGGTGTGTGCGGACATGCGTTCTCTCGCTTGAATGGGGACGGATGACACCCGATGACGGTCTGCCCCGACGGCCTTGCTGGGTAGCAGATATTTTAACCGCTTCACGGGTTTTATTGAATTAAAAATATCGAGGAAACTTATTTCCGTAGTTATGCATTCTATGCGGAAGCTTTTCTTTCGCATGGTGGTAGCAGTTTATGCTGTTGAGTATCGAACCGGGGCAGAGCCTTTGGTTGTGACGGGCAAGTGCGATCGGCTCGGCACCCTCGGCGTCTCCGGGTTGCGTCGGCAATTGCAATGGGCGTAGGGTGAAGTCATAGCCCTGTCATCTGGTTGTGTCTTTACTGACACCTGAATGTCATCAATCGACACCCGAGTGCCATCAACCGGATCACCTAGCCACCCAAGGAGGCTGCCTATGGAGTGCGACGATCGCAAACTCTTCATTCTCGATACCAACGTTCTGCTGCACGAACCCCTCGCCATCTACTCCTTTCAGGAACACGACGTCATCATCCCGATGACGGTGCTCGAAGAACTCGACAACATCAAGGATCGCCAGAAGGATGTCAGCCGCGAGGCGCGGGTGGCCATTCGCACCATGGAGGATGTGTTCCGCGATGCGACTCCGGAACAGATCGCCGAAGGCATCTATCTGGGCAACCGGGTCGGTGAAAACTGTACCGGGCGGCTCTCCATCTTCGCCGATCACCACCTACCCGAGGGGGAGGCGGTCTTCACCAACAAGGAGAACGACAACCGCATCATCAACGCGGCGCTGTTTTTGCAGAAGAAGTACGCCAACCGCACCGTGGCGCTGGTGACCAAAGACATCAACATGCGTCTCAAGGCCAAGGGGGCCGGGCTCCAGCATGTCGAGGATTACCGCACCGATCAGCTGATCGATGACATCCGCCTGCTGGCCAAGGGGTTCCAGACCATCGAGGGGCAATTCTGGGATCGGGTGGGCGAGTGCGAAAGTGTCTCCTCGGGGCGCGATGTCTTTCACTGGATTGACGAGGCCCTGCTGCCGAACACCCATATCAACCAGTATCTGATCGACGATTCGGACAACTTTGCCGGTCGCGTGCATGGTCGCGACGGTGGTCGCTTGCAGATCAAGGATCTGGGATGGGAGCGGCTGATGGGCCGTCATGCCTGGGGGGTGACCCCGAAAAACATCTATCAGGCGATGGCTCTGGATGCCTTGCTGGATCCGACCCTGGATCTGGTGATCCTGACCGGGCCGGCCGGTAGCGGCAAAACCCTGCTGGCGATGGCTGCTGCATTGGAGCTGGTCATCGAGCGGGGCATCTTCGAGCGCATCATAGTCACTCGAAACACGCCGGAGATCGCCGAGAGCATCGGCTTTCTTCCGGGCACCGAAGAGGAGAAGATGCTGCCGTGGCTGGCGGCGGTGACCGATACCCTGGAGGTGCTGCACAAGCATGACCTGAGTAAGGAGAGCTCACTCGATTACATCATGCAAAAGGCCAACATCCAGTTCAAATCGGTTAACTTCATGCGGGGACGCAGCCTGCAGAACACCTTTGTGCTGCTGGATGAGTGCCAGAACATGACCCCCTCCCAGCTCAAGACCATCATCACCCGCTGTGGCGAGGGGACCAAGCTGGTCTGCTCGGGCAACCTGTCGCAGATCGACTCCTCCTACCTGAGTCCGGTCACTTCGGGGTTGACCTACATCGTCGAACGGTTCAAGGATTTCGAAGGCAGCGCCAACCTCTATCTCAACGGCGTGGTGCGCAGCCGTCTGGCCTCGTTCGCCGAAGAAAACCTCTAGTCCTCCGGCTCGTCCAACCCCATGGCCCGCCCCAGATAGCGGGCCATGGCGTCATTGGCCCGGTTGTCCAACTCGCTGACCTCCCCGCTGAAGCGGATGGCGCCGTCCTGCAGCAGGGCGATGCGATCGGCGACGCCGCGTGCCTCCTCGGGATGGTGGGAGATGAGCAGCACGCCGATCTGTTGCTCATGGGCCAGCCGTTGCACCTCGCCGAGCATCTCGTGGCGCAGGGCCGGATCGAGAGCCGAGAAGGGCTCATCCAGCAGCAAAAACGGACGTTGGCGCACCAGGCAGCGCGCCAGCGCCACCCGTTGTTGCTGGCCGCCGGAGAGCTGAGGCGGCAGACGTTCGAGCTGAGGTGTCAGGCCGAGCCGCGCGGCGGCCTGCTCGATGATGAGCCATTGCGCCGGGCTCAGACGCAGATTGGCCCGCAGACCGAGGCCGATATTTTGCCGCACCGTCAGGTGGTCAAACAGGTTGTTGCTCTGAAACAGGGTGGTGAAGGGGCGGTCGGCGGGTGGCAAGACCAGCAGATCCTGGCCCTGCCAGCGCAGCGCGCCGCTATCGGGGTGGATAAAGCCGCCGAGCAGATCCAGCAGGGTGCTCTTGCCGGCGCCGCTGGGGCCGACCAGCACCAGCAGCTCACCGCGTGCCAGGGTGAAGTCGAAGCAGAATGCTTCGCCGCTGCGTTTTAGGGTCAGCCCCTCACAGAGCAGGGCATCGGACATCTCGTTTGGCATCTTGGTCACTGACGACCTCCCAATCCGCGCTCGACGACGCCGAGCAGAGTGATACACAGCAGCAACAGCAGCAGCGCCGTGGCGGCGGCCTCGTCGAGCCGGTAGCTGCCCAACTGCTGAAACAGCAGCCAGGGCAGAGTTTGCAGATCGGCACTGCCGAACATGGCGACGGCCCCCAAATCGCCGAGCGAGAAGATGCCCGCCAGTGCCAGGGCGCGTCCGAGGGCCTGACGTAGCAGTGGCCACTCCAGGTAACGCCAGCGGCTCCAACCCTGCAGCCCCAGGCTCAGGGCCAGCCGATCGTAGCGCAGCAGCGCCTGTTGCAACGCCGGTTGCAGGGTGCGCACCGTGTAGGGCAGGCAGGCCAAGCCATTGAGCAGCATCACCAGCCAGAAGCCCAGGCCGAACACATCGGCCACCGGCAACAACAGGATGAAGAGACCGGTGCTGAGCACCGAGGTGGGGATCAGCAGGATCAGCGAGCCGCTGGACTCCAGCAGGGTGGCGGCCTGGGGGCGCGTCAGCCGCAGACGCAGGTGACGGCTGCTAAACAGCAGTCCCAGACTCAAGGCACAGGCGAGCAGCGCCGCCCCCAGGCCGATCTGCAGCGAGGTCAGCAGAGCCCTCCAGAGCTGTGGCGAGCGCAGTGCCTGGAGCAACTGGGGCTGCAAACCGGCACTGATGATGGCGGCCAGCGGTGGCAGAAACAGCAGCAGGGCGAGGGTCAGCCAGAAGCCATCGACAACGCGGCCCAGTCCACCGAGCCGATCGGGACGGAGTACCTGGTGGGCGCTGGCGCCATGGCTCGGTCCTGGGTTGCCCAGCCGGTGGTGCAGCAGGAGAGCCGCCCCGCACAACAGCAGGTGCCAGAGGGCCAGTTGCGCGGCGGTATCCAGCTCGAAGTCAAAGCGCAGCGCCTGGTAGATGGCCACCTCCAGGGTGGTGGCGGCTGGTCCTCCACCGAGCGCCATCACGGTGGCAAAGCTGGAGAAGCAGAGCACGAAGATCAGGCTGGCCAGCGCGGGTAGCTGATGACGCAGTGCCGGCCACTCCAGATAGCGCCACAGGGCGCCGGATTTCATGCCCAGCTGGCTGGCCAGGCGCCAGTTTTCGGCGGGAATCGCCTCCAGCGCAAACAGCAGCCAGCGGGCGGCCAGCGGCATGTTGAAGAACAGGTGGGCCAGCAGGATGCCGCCCAGCCCGTAGAGATAGGGAGGCGGTTGCAGACCTAGCCCGCTCAGCAGGCGAGGCACCCACCCCTGTTGGCCGTGTACCGCTACCAGGCCGAACAGGGCGATGATGACGGGCAACACTAGGGAGATACCGAACAGGCGCAGCAGCAGGGCGCGGCCAGGAAAGTGGCGGCGATGCAGCGCCCGGGCGACCGGAATGGCCAGCCCCAGACTCAGCAGCATCGACAGGCTGGCCTGCAGCAGACTAAAGCCCACCACATGACGCAGATACTCATCCTGCCATAGTGGCGCCAGGCGGAGGCCGCCTTGCTGCAGCAGGGCCAGCAGAGGACCCAGCCCGCACAGCAGCAACAGCAGCAGCGGCAGAGTGGCCGGCCACCACCAGGCTTTATGGGGGATGGCTGGATTCATGCGGCTTGACCAGAAACCATTACTGACTCACGGCTCCGCGCCACTCCTGCAACCAGGCCTTGCGCTGGGCGGCGATCTGCGCCTCATCCAGGTGCAGGCTCTTGGCTGGGGTTTCGTTCTGGTTGAACCCCTTCGGCAGTGCCACCCGGGTGACTGGATACATCCAGTTGCCGGTCGGGATCAGACTCTGGAACTCCTCGCTGAGCATGAACTTCAAGAAGCGCTCCGCCAGCTCGGGCTGTTTGGCGCTTTTGAGTCGGGCGGCGACCTCGACCTGACGGTAGTGCCCCTCGTCAAACAGGGCGGCGTGGTATTGCTGCTTCTGCTCGGCCAGACGGTGATAGGCCGGGGAGGTGGTGTAGGAGAGCACCAGATCGGCTTCGCCCTTGAGGAACATGCCGTAGGCTTCGCTCCACCCCTTGGTGACGGTGACCGTCTTCTTGGCCAGTTGTTGCCACAGGGCCGCCGCCTGGTCGCCTTGGGTCTGTTTGACCCACAACAGCAATCCCTGGCCCGGCGTGCTGGTGCGCGGATCTTCGTAGATGATCTTCAGATCGGGGCGACTGGCCAGCTCGGTCAGACTCTTGGGCGGGTTTTTCAGTTTGGTCGCATCGTAGACGAAGGCGAAGTAGCCGTAATCGAAGGGCAGGAAGGTGGCATCCTGCCAGCCACCGGGCAGCGCCAGTGGTGCCAGATCGACCCCATGGTCGGCAAACAGCTGACTCTTGCGGGCCTCGGGCAGCATGGATTCATCCATGCCGATGACCAGATCGGCTTTGCTGTGCTTCCCCTCTAATTTCAGACGGTTGAGGATAGCCACGCCGTCCTCGAGTGGCACAAAATCAATCTGGCAACCACACTCCTTTTCGAAGGCTTGCTTGATCTTGGGGCCGGGTCCCCAGTCGGAGGCAAAGGAATCGTAGGTGTAGATGGTCAGCGGTTCCTGAGCCAGGGCGCTGGTGGTGACCGCGAGCAGGGTAGAGAGCATGAGCAGATGGCGCACGTGGAGACTCCTTGTTGAGCGTGTTTGGCAGGCGTCTCATCGGTGGCGCGCCGGGCTGGCGGGTTGCGATGTGGTCTCAAATCCCTCCGCCAGTACGAACTGGATCAGGTTCTCGGGTATGTTCTCAGCGGACGCCCGCACCCCGTTTGAAACGGGCTCCATTCTATTAACGTTTTGTGAACAATACCAGTCGCTGACTGGTGTCTGTGTCATTGAGGAGGCTTTGTGCTGACAGACCCTAGTAAGGAAAGACGGAACTTCATGCGCATGGTGGTCAATGCTCCCGTAACCCTGATCCAGGGGGCCAGTGTCGTGGAGGGGGTATGCCGGGATCTCAGTGCCAACGGCATGTCGATCGAGATCGAGAAGAACCTGTATCTCGAAGGGAGCGAGCTGCAGGTCTCTCTGGCCACCAGCAGCAACCTGTTGCCACCGTTTCAGGCGCAGGCCCGGGTCATTCGCGTCGACGCCCAGGGCGAGGGTTACCGGTTGGGCGTCGAATTTTTATCGATTGCCTGAACCAGCTCGGCCTGGTAACTCCGGCTCTGGATATAGAGTCGGCTGGGGGCGCTGAGTTCTCCGGCGCTCAGCTCGGCCGGACCGGTCGGTTCGGCCAGCAGCCAGCGCCCACCGGCGACGGTCAGCGTCTCCTCGGCGCCCTGGGCTGGCAGGGCTACGCCGAGCAGGGCATGATCCGGCACGAACAGCAGGACCAGCGGGATCTCGGGTTGCAGATAACGCCATAAGCTGGCCAGCAGCGTCACCTTGCTATCACAATCCCCCCGGTTATTGCTCAGCACCTGCTGGGGCAACAAGAATCCGCTTCCCCGTCGCCCATCCTCACTCTGCAACTGCTGATAAGGGATCGCCTGCACGAAGGCCAGCAGGTAGTTGAACAGATCGCGCGGTGGTGTCTGTTCCCCTCCGGCGGCCTGCAGCAACGCCTCGGCCACATCGCCCAGTTCACTGCTGCTGATGTCAATGATGCGGTTGTAATCGGGCTGAATGCCGGTCCGGCCCAACGGATCCTTTCCCTCGCGTTGGAAATTCTCGTCCAGTAAACCACTCAGCTGACGGCTCTCCTCCTGCACCAGCCACTTCTGCACCTCGGGTAACTGTTGCGGATCCGGGGTGCGGATCGCAGTCTGCCAGGGATCCTGGCGGCGTAGCTCGAAGAATACTTCGGGCCACTGCTGACGGGCGGCGCGCAGCAACCGGGTATAGAGGGTGCGACGGGCCGCCTCGGGGCGCCAGGCGCGATAGACGCGCAGCTCGCTCTGTTCCGGCAGACTCAGGGTCAGCTCTTGAACCTTCCCGGCGGCCACCGGGGCGGGCGGTTGCCAGCGGTAGTGCAGTTGAGGTCCCTCGCGCTCGAAGGCCAGTTGCCGGGCACTGCCGAGAGTCGGAAGTAGCAGGAGCAGGGCAAGCAGTAGCCATCCGGTTGCGTGTGGACGAGATGAGGCCGGGCGGGCAGCGCTCGCGGGCATGATGTCGACTCCAGATGTAGAGAAGTGGCGGGCCCAAGGGCCCGGCCACTTTCAGGTTCAGGAAAATCAGGTTCAGGCAAACTGCCAGTGACCGCTCTCTTGCCAGCGTAGCAGACGATTGTGGAAGGGCTGCAGCGTGCTGCGGTGACCGACACTGACCAGGATGGTGTGCGGTAGCTGGCTCTTCAGCAAACCATACAGGTGTGCTTCGCTCTGCTCATCAAGCGCCGAGCTGGCTTCATCCATAAACAGCAGCGCCGGTTTGACCAACAGGGCGCGGGCAAAGGCGACGCGCTGCTGTTCACCGACGCTCAAGATCTGCGCCCAGGGCTCGGCATCGTCGAGGCGGGGGGCGAGACGTTCCAGCCCCACCTCGGCCAGCAGCGGACTGAGTACCTTGTCCTCCTGCGGTGGCAGCGGGTAGCAGAGTGCCTCGCGCAGCGTGCCCAGCGGCAGATAGGGTTTCTGGCTCAGGAACAGCACGGTACCACTGGCTGGATATTCTACCGTCCCGCTGGCATAGGGCCAGAGCCCGGCGAGGGTGCGTAGCAGGGTGGATTTGCCACAGCCGGAAGGTCCCTGGATCAGCAGGGATTCGCCGGCCTTGAGTTGCCAACTGGCGGACTGCATGAGCGGGCCATTTTCCGGGTGCAGCACCGCCAGATCCCGCAATTGCAGCTCGTCACCAGTCAGCTCGGGCTCGATACGAGGCAACTGCTCAGTATGATCAATGCCTTGCTGGAAGGTTGAGAGACGATCCACCACGGCCTTCCACTGCGCTAGCGAGATAAAGTTGCTGATCAGGGTCGAGAAGGAGTCATGCACTGTGCCAAATGCCGAAGCCACCTGCATCAGGCCACCGATTTTGATTTTCTTGGCAAAGTAGAGGGGAGCGGCGATCAGGATAGGAAATATCACCGAGGTTTGGTTATAGCTGGAGATAAAGAAGCCCAGATATTTTTGCCGGACGATCAGATTGAGGTAGTTGCCAACCAGAGCACCAAACCTGTGGCTCAGCAGCTTCTCTTCCTCCTGTTCTCCCTTGTAGAGCGCCACCGATTCGGCATTTTCTCGCAAGCGCACCAGCGAATAACGGAAATCGGCTTCGTAGCGTTGCTGGTTAAAGTTCAGGCGTACCAGTGGGCGGCCAATGATAAAGGTCAACAGGGTTCCCAGACCGGCGTAGAGCATGGACAGCCATACCAGATAGCCAACAGGCAGCTCAAAATGGAAGGAGCCCAACTCAATGCTCTGCGGGGTGGACAGAGACCACAGGATCGCCAGAAAGGTACCCAGTGTCGCGATATCAGTAACGATGCCGATGGATAGATCCAGGGTCAGCTGGACAAACTGGTTGATGTCTTCGGCGATACGCTGATCCGGGTTATCTGTCTTCTTGTCGGTCAGTTGCAAGCGGTAGTAGTTACCCTTGTTCATCCAGTCCTGCATCACGCTATCGGTTAGCCAGCGGCGCCATTGGATACTGAGCATCTGGCGGAAGTAGGATTGATAGTTCTGCACCAGCACCAGAATGGTCACTAGTATGCAGAAGTAGAGCAGCTCTGCCTTGAAGATCGGCAGGTTGTAGTTCTGGATGGCGTCCCAGAAGCGGTTACGCCAGACGTTCAGATCAGTAAGAAAGTAGATGGTGGTGGCGGTAAGGCCTAGGATCAGCAGCAGTAATCCCCATCCCTTGAGCCCCTCTCTGGATACCCAGTATGGTTTTAACAATCGCCAGAAATTGGACCACAGGTGTCTGACCGGTGGATTTGCACTCATAACCACACTCCCTTTAAAAAATCGGCATCCAGTCGGGCGGGTGGTCTGCCCCCGGATTGTTGGCCCTGATTGTTACCGACCCGACAGGAACAAATCAATCAACAGGTGATAAACCGAGGCTTTTTCAGCGGCTGGTGGTGGTGGCTCCGGCTTGATCCCGGTGAGGCAGGGCCAAAGGCGGGCTCCTGGTTTAGCCGGCCAGCCGTTGCTCGAGTTGGTGGCAGGTGTCGGCATCGAGCGGCGGCGCCTGCAGAGCCTGGATCGCATCCTCCAGTTGGCTGACACGGCTGGCGCCGATCAGCGCCGAGGTGACGGCCGGATCGCGCAACACCCACTGCAGAGCCAGTTGGGATAGCTTCTGCCCCCGCTGCTGGGCGATGGCATTGAGCCCATGCAGCAGCGTCAGCCGCTCAGCGGTCAGCTGTTCCGGTTGCAAGAAGGGGCTGCCGCTGGCGGCCCGCGAATCGGCCGGGATGCCGTTCAGGTAGCGATCGCTGAGTTGGCCGCCGGCCAGTGGCGAGAAGGCAATACAGCCGATGCCGGCTTCGGCACAGGTTGGCAGGGTTTGGGCCTCGATCTGGCGATCCAGCAGGGAGTAACGCAGCTGGTTGATGAGGCAGGGGGTGCCCATCTCGCGCAGTAGGGTGGCGGCCCGGCTGACTAGCTCGGCCGGATAGTTGGAGATCCCGATATAGAGCGCCTTGCCCTGTTTGACCATCAGGGCGAGCGCCGCCATGGTCTCTTCGAGCGGCGTCTGCGCATCGGGTCTGTGGTGATAGAAGATATCAAAGTAGTCGAGCCCGGTCCGCTGGAGGCTCTGATGCAGGCTGGCAAACAGATACTTGTGGGAGCCGCCATCGCCATAGGGGCCATCCCACATCACATAGCCGGCTTTGCTGGCGATGATCAGTTCATCGCGATAGGGCAAAAAATCCTGTCGCAGCAGTTGGCCGAAGGTCAGCTCGGCACTGCCGGGAGGCGGCCCGTAGTTGTTGGCCAGATCGAAATGGGTGATGCCCAGATCGAAGGCTCGGCGCAGCAGAGTCCGACAGGTGGCGCGCTCGCTCTGGGCTCCGAAGTTGTGCCAGAGTCCCAGCGCGATGGCCGGCAGCTGCAGACCACTGCGTCCACAGCGCCGATAGGCTTGCTGCTGATAACGCTCGGCATCGGCTTGGTAGGGGGCGGTCATGGGGGTACTCCGGCGGTTGGGGTCATGACTCCTGCACTCGGCAGGCTGTTTTGCTCCGGCTTCGGAAGGCCGCCCGATGGCGGCCAAGATGCCGCCATCGGAGACTTCGCTGCACGAACCAGCTGTGTCGGCGCCTGCGCGCATTCATGCGGTTCATCAGCGGAACTGGTACTGGATCCAGTGGTGGAACTTCTGGCCTGGCTCCAGCCAGCAGCTGGGTTGTGGCCACTCCGGATGGTGCGGACTATCCGGCAGGAACTGCGGCTCCAGCGCGACACCGGCATAGTCGGCGTATTCGCCGCCATCCCGCGCCGGGGTGCCGGCTAGGTAGTTGCCGGTATACAACTGCATCGATGGCAGGCTGGTGGCCAGCTCCAACGTGAGCCGCCGATCCGCCGAGCTTAGGGTGGCGGCCGGTCGACCCGCCAGCTCGCGCAGGCTGGTCAACAAGAAGCTGTGGTCATAGCCCTTGGCCAGCTGTTGCTGGGTGTCGGCCAGGAAGTCGCGATGCAGTGGCTTGCCTTGGCGAAAATCGAACGAAGTCGCCTCGACCCGCCGCAACGCCTCTTCCGGGATCCCGGCGCCATCGGTGGGCAGCATGAAGTCGGCATGGAGTTGCAACTCATGCTGACGCACATCGCCCGGCTCGGCGTCCAGATTGAAGTAGGCATGGTTGGTCAGGTTGACGGGCGTCAGCGCATCGCTGCGCGCCTGCATCTCGATGCGCACCCCATTGTCGTCACTCAGGTGATAGCTGACGCAGACATCCAGGGCACCAGGGAAGCCCTGATCGCCATCGGGGGAGTGCAGGGTGAAGCAGACATGCTGTGCACTGAGCTCCTGAACCTGCCAGCGGCGCTTGTCGAAGCCGTCGAGCCCACCGTGCAGCAGGTTGACGCCTTGGCTGGCCACCAGTTGGCGGTCGCCACCCGGGTAGGGCAGGTGAGCGTTGGCGATGCGGTTGGCATAGCGTCCCACCATGGCGCCCAGATAGGACTTTTGCTGGCGGTACTGTTCGGCGCAGCCACAGCCGAGCAGCACCTCCCGGCTAGCCTCCCCGGCGACCGGCACCCGGCAGGATAACCAGGTGGCGCCCCAATCCATCAGCTCAAGCTGCATGCCGTTGCGGTTTTCTAGGCGGATGAGCCGAGGCTCATCCGCATACTGTGTTTCAGCTGAAACAGACTTGTTCATCAGAACCTCACAGCAGAGTGCCGGCACCGGCTGAGGGTTGGCAGATGTAGATCGTCGGCTGCAGGCCGGAGACTTCCGGATAGCGAGCCTTGACGGTGGCACACACCTGCTCGGTCAGCGCGTGCGGCACCAGCGAGACGATGCAACCACCGAAACCACCGCCGGTCATACGGACGCCACCTTCGGTACCGATGACCTCCTTGATCATCTCGACCAGGGCATCGATAGGCGGCGCTGTGATGGCGAAGTCATCGCGCATGGAGGCATGGGATTCGGCCATCAGTACCGCCATGCGGGCCATATCGCCACGGGCCAGGACATCGGCGGCCTCCAGGGTGCGGGCGTTCTCGGTGATGACGTGACGGGCACGTTGGGCGACCACCGGATCCAGCTCATGGGCGCGGGCGTTGAACTGATCGATGGTCAGATCACGCAGCGCCTTGACGCCGAAGTGGCGGGCAGCTTCTTCACACTGGGTGCGACGGGTGTTGTACTCGCTGTCGACCAAGCCACGGCGCACATTGGAGTTGACGATGACGACGTCAAACCCTTCCGGCATCGCCACGGCGCGGGTCTCCAGGCTGCGGCAGTCGATGAGCAGGGCATGACCCTCTTCGCCGAGAGCCGAGATGAATTGATCCATGATGCCGCAGTTGCAACCGACGAACTGGTTCTCGGCCTGCTGGCCATTCAGGGCGATATCGGCCTGGCTGATATTCAGGTGGTTCAGAGCCTTGAAGGTCTGGCCGACGGCCACTTCCAACGAGGCGGAAGAGGAGAGGCCGGCACCTTGCGGTACGTTACCGGTAATGACCAGATCGGCACCACCCAAGGTGTAACCGCGTTCTTGCAGGTACTTGACGACGCCGCGGACATAGTTGGCCCACAGGTAGTCCGGGTGCGGCTCAATCGGGCCGCTCAAATCAAACTCGTCCTGCTGGTTCTGGTAGTCAGCCGCGACGACGCGAACCACGCTGCCCTGACGCGGTGAGGCGCTGATCACCGCCTGGTAATCGATGGCACACGGCAGCACGAAGCCGTCGTTGTAGTCGGTGTGTTCACCGATCAGGTTGACGCGACCCGGTGCCTGGATATCCAGGCTGGGGGCATAGCCAAAGACCTGCTGGAACACGGATTGGGTGATCTTCTGTAATGCTTGAATGCTCATGGCGACCTCAGACTTGTTCACGGAAATGGATGTCGCTGACGGCGCGCAGACGCTCGGCAGCCTGTTCGGCAGTCAGATCGCGCTGGGTTTCGGCCAGCATCTCGTACCCGACCATGAATTTGCGCACGCTGGCGGAGCGCAGCAGTGGCGGATAGAAGTGGGCGTGCAACTGCCAGTGCGGGTTCTGCTCACCGTTGAAGGGGGCGCCGTGCCATCCCATGGAGTAGGGGAAGGAGCACTGGAACAGGTTGTCGTAGCGGCTGGTCAGCTTCTTCAGCGCCACGGCCAGATCGGCGCGCTGGGCATCGGTGAGCTGTGGCAGTTGCTGGACGACAAATTTCGGCAACAGCAGGGTCTCGAAGGGCCAGGCAGCCCAGTAAGGCACCACGGCGATCCAGTGTTCGGTCTCGACCACGGTGCGGCTGCCGTCGGCCTGCTCGCGGCGGGCATAGTCCAGCAACAGCGGTGAGCCGTTTTCGGCGAAATAGGCGGCCTGGGTACGCTCCTCGGCGGCGGCTTCGTTGGGCAGGAAGCTGTTGGCCCAGATCTGGCCGTGCGGGTGCGGGTTGGAGCAACCCATCATGCTGCCCTTGTTCTCGAACACCTGGATCCAGGGGTAGTCACGGCCCAGTTCGGCGGTCTGCTCACACCAGGTATCGACCACGGCTTGCAGGGCCGGTACCGAGAGCTCCGGCAGGGTCTTGCTGTGATCTGGGGAGAAGCAGATCACCCGGCTGGTGCCGCGGGCGCTTTGCAGCTGGAACAGCGCATCGGCCTGTTGCGGTGCCTCTGGGGTGTCGACCATCAGGGCGGCAAAGTCGTTGGTGAAGACGAAGGTACCCTGGTAGTTCGGGTTCACATCCCCGGTGACGCGGGTATTGCCGGCGCACAGGAAACACTCGGGATCATGGGGCGGACGTACGGTGCGATCCGGCTCATCCTGCTGCCCCTGCCAGGGACGCTTGGCGCGATGGGGTGACACCAGAACCCACTCGCCTTTGAGCGGGTTGAAACGACGATGTGGGTGGTCAGTGGGTTCAAACAACATAGTGATATTTCCTTGACTGAACTGATTCGGGGCTCGGCGTGGTTACTCGCCGGGATAGCCGTTCGGGTTCTGGGACTGCCAGCGCCAGGTATCGGCGGTCATGTCATCCAGGCTGCGGCTGGCTTGCCAGCCCAACTCCTGACGGGCCTTGCTCGGATCGGCCCAGCATTGGGCGATGTCGCCAGCGCGGCGTTCGGTGATGACATAGGGCAGGTCGCGGCCGCAGGCGCGCGAGAAGGCAGCGACCATCTCCAGCACGCTGTAGCCTTGGCCGGTTCCCAGGTTGTAGATGTGGACGCCCGGCTGATGGCACTTGGCGCGCAGCGCGGCGACATGGCCATCGGCCAGGTCCAGGACGTGGATGTAATCGCGAACACCGGTGCCATCTGGTGTCGGATAGTCGCCACCAAACACCGACAGGTGTTCGCGGCGGCCGACGGCCACCTGGGCGATGTAGGGCATCAGGTTATTGGGAATACCCTGAGGGTCTTCACCCATCAGACCGCTCGGATGGGCACCGACCGGGTTGAAGTAGCGCAGCAGGGTCAGTGACCAATCGGGGGCTGAGCGGGCGAAATCCTTGACCATCAGCTCGACGGTCAGCTTGCTCTGGCCATAGGGATTGGTGGCTTGCAGTGTCGGTGAGGCCTCGGTGATCGGCACCTGTTGCGGATCGCCGTAGACGGTGGCCGACGAGCTGAAGAGGAAGTTCTTGACGTTGGCGCGACGCATCGCCTGCAGCAACACCAGGGTGCCGCTGACGTTGTTTTCATAATATTCCAGTGGCTTTTGCATCGATTCGCCGACGGCCTTCAGGCCGGCGAAGTGGATCACCGCATCGATGGGCTGCTCAGCAAAGATGCGATCCAGCAGGGCGGCATCGCGAATATCGCCACGATAGAGGATGGGCCGTTGGCCGCTCAGCTGTTCGATGCGATCCATGACGCTGGGTTTGCTGTTACAAAAGTTATCCAGCAAGACCGGTGTCATGCCGGCGGCAATCAATTGCAGACAGGTGTGGCTGCCGATGTAACCTGTTCCACCTGTGACGAGGACTCGTAGCATCATTTACTCCCAACTTAGGTACCGGAGTGGCGTCAAATCAGGCACTCCAGTTTGTGTAATCGATTACCCTAAATTTAATCCCGTTCTAGTGTCGTTTGGAAGTATTTTTCGGTGATTTATTGTGATCTGGCTCACGCGGGTGGCGCTTTGCTGCGGAAAGTGTGATTTGCGTGTGTAACTTTAGTGAAATCGACGCTCTTTTTGCCGAATAAAGCAGCTGAACCGTGTATTTTTGATAAAAGGCTGTGTAATCAAACGAAAACGTCGGTACTATCAGCATCACTGAATGGGATGCTTTTGAGTTTTGAGCGGGTAACTTAAGAAAATGGCAACAATCAAAGATGTCGCGCGTTTGTCAGGAGTCTCGGTCGCTACCGTTTCTCGTGTAATCAATGATTCACCGAAGGCCAGTCAGGCATCACGGGATGCCGTCTTCAAGGCCATGGCCGAGCTCAAATACCATCCCAATGCCAATGCGCGAGCTTTGGCGCATCAGAGTGCCGAGACCCTGGGTCTGGTGGTGGCTGATGTCTCCGATCCCTTCTTTGGCACCATGGTCAAGGCGGTGGAGCAGGTGGCCCAGGCTACCGGCAATTTCCTGCTGATCGGCAACGGTTACCACGATGCCAAGCAGGAGAAGCAGGCGATTGAGCAGTTGATCCGTCATCGCTGCGCGGGCCTGGTGGTGCATGCCAAGATGCTGCCCGATGAGGAGTTGGCGCTGTTGATGAGCCATGTGCCGGGTATGGTGCTGATCAACCGCACGCTGCCGGGTTACGAGTCACGCTGTGTGGCGCTGGATGATCGCCATGGCTCCTGGCTGGCAACCCGCCACCTGATCCAGGAAGGTCACCAGAAGATTGGCTTTCTCTGCTCCAACCATATGATTTCCGACTCGTATGATCGCCTGCAGGGCTATCTGGATGCACTGCAGGAGCATGGCATTGCGGTCGATGAGCGCCTGATCTCTCGCGGTTCTCCGAATGAGGTCGGTGGGGAAGAGGCGATGACCGAGCTGCTGGGCCGGGGTCGCAACATGACCGCCGTGGTCTGCTACAACGACTCCATGGCGGCCGGAGCCCTGTCGGTGCTGAGCGATAACGGCATCGAAGTGCCGCAGGATATCTCGCTGATTGGTTTCGATGACGTGCTGATCGCCCGCTATCTGCGGCCGCGTCTGACCACGGTGCGCTATCCGGTGGCGGCGATGGCGACGCAAGCCGCCGAGCTGGCCGTGGCTCTCTCGCACGGGGATGAGGTTCTCCCTGAGACCACCAACATGTTCAGCCCGACCCTGGTACGCCGCCATTCGGTGAGCAATCTGACGCACCGCTGATGAGTTACGCGCCAGAGCTGCGTGTGGCCTAAGCCATGACGATGAACGCCCTCCCCAGTGAGGGCGTTTTTTATGGCGCGCTTCCAGCCCTGTTCACCGCTTGCTGCCAAAGCCGGCATCGGTTTGGTGTTCTGTTATCATTGCGGCAATTTTATACCCGTCGTTCGCAGGCAGAAGCAGACTGAGAGTGGGGTGGCCGCCGGAAATCATCATCTTTCCAATGGGTCCGTTTCCGTGCTTGCTGCGCTTATCGCCATGGTTCGAACACCGGCATCTTGATTTTGTGTAATCGATCACACTGTTTGTTTTTATAAAATAATCCATATTTATCAGTGTATTATGCTTAGTTGGATCCTTGGTTTCTTTGGCTTAATCAATAGTTCTGTGTAACGATCGCTTTTTGTGAGTTGTGTCATGACATTCCGCTTCGCAACCTTCTTATAATCGCTTCGAGCCAGTGAAAGCGTTTACCCTGCAGCCGTCTGGCACAATCCCTCAAAAAAAATATGGATCAATAAAGGAATGACTATGAAAGCAAAACTGCTTGCTACCTCTGTAGCCATGGCGTTAGCCCTGACAGCCACCTCCGCTTTGGCGGTCGACATGCACGGTTACTTCCGCTCCGGTGTTGGTGTCTCAAAAGACGGCAGCACTCAAGAGTGGAAGAAGAGCGTCGTCGGTCGTCTGGGGAATGAAGCCGATACCTACACCGAAGTAGAACTGGGTCAGGAAGTCTATAACAAGGCTGGCAAGACCTTCTATGTCGACTCCATGTTTGCCATGTCTTCTAACGGTTCTAACGACTGGGAAGGCACCAGTGACAATGATGCCAACTTTGCCCTGCGCCAGTTCAACGTCCAGGCCAAGGGGCTGATCTCTGCCTCTCCGGATGCGGTAGTGTGGGCGGGTAAGCGCTTCTACCAACGTCACGATCTGCACATCATCGATACCAAGTACTGGAACGTCTCTGGCTCTGGTGCCGGTATTGAAAATGTGCAAGCGGGCCCGGGTGCTCTGTCTGTAGCCTGGATCCGTGGTGATGGCACCAATGTTGGCTCCCTGGCCGATGATGCCAACGATGTGAATATCAATTATCTGGACGTGCGTTATGCCGGCCTGAAGCCTTGGTCTGGCTCCTGGGTTGAGGTGGGTGTCGATTATGCGATGCCGAATACCACCGATGCTCAGGATGAAGCGGGCGGTCTGTATGATGCCGACAACGGCGTCATGGCCACAGCTGAACTGAGCCAGGAGATGTTCGGTGGCTACAACAAGACCGTTCTGCAATATGCCGACAAGGGGCTGGCTCAGAACATGACCTCGCAAGGCGGTGGCTGGTATGACATTTGGAGTGATACCTCCGATGCCAAGGGCTTCCGTGTGATCAACACCGGTGAATTGCCGTTTGGCGACAAGGTGGTCTTCAACCACGTGATCACCTACGGTGATGTGGACTCCAAGGATGCCTGGACCGACAGCACCGAGCTGTTCTCCGCCGTGGCTCGCGTTCACTATCAGTGGACCGACATCACCCGCAGCATCTTCGAAGCCGGTACCTTCTCACAAAAGGATACCTACAACGCAGGCAACGAATTCAAGCAAAGTGGTCAGAAGTTCACCATCGCCCAAGCTTGGGCGGCAGGTTCTGGTTTCTGGGCTCGTCCGGAAATCCGCGTTTATGCCAGCTACCTGAAGGATGGCGAGTCTGACACCACCTTCAACGGTGGCCAGGATGACAACACCATGAACTTCGGCGTGCAAGCCGAAGCCTGGTGGTAAGCAGAGATTACCGGAGAAGTACAAAGGGGTCGTAAGGCCCCTTTTTTATTTGTCATCCCAAAACCACCTCCTATGGAGGTGGTGAACGCCCAGTCGGGGCTATG
>JASDSW010000026.1:0-28138 GCA_041441555.1 Aeromonadaceae bacterium | reverse complement strand
AGCTGGGTTGGCACTACCTGTTTCCGGCATCCCATCTGAGTCGCGATCCTGTCGATGGGGCCTTGCGTCGACATCATCTGGATCCAACTACCCTGCAAAAAGCGGTTCGAGCCACGGCGCGTCAGCTACAGCTGGGAAAACCGGTCACCTGTCATACCTTGCGCCATTCCTTTGCCACCCATTTGCTGGCGCGGGGGGCGGATATTCGAACCGTGCAGGAGCAACTGGGCCATTCTGATGTTCGAACCACA
The DNA here is from genome assembly GCA_041441555.1 of Aeromonadaceae bacterium. Taxonomy (GTDB): domain Bacteria; phylum Pseudomonadota; class Gammaproteobacteria; order Enterobacterales; family Aeromonadaceae; genus Pseudaeromonas. The sequence goes on along the minus strand of JASDSW010000026.1, from coordinate 27,887 downwards.
CAAATTTATACCCATGTGCTGCAAAACGGCGCCAATGGGGTACGTAGCCCTTTGTCTGATCTGTAATGGTTGGGGGGCGGGACGCTCGGTGTTTCAGAACGAGTGGCCTGACGCAGGCACGCTACCGCCCTTAGGTTACAGCTCCTAGAGGCTGACATCCGTTTCAGGTGGTGGCTTGTTACCCGGGCCATTTTCATCCTGATGGCCTGTTCTTTTCGTCAAACTATGCTACGGATTTCAGTTTCATATGGAAATAAATAATCGACGGGATTTGCAAAAAATGTGCGATAGACAGTAGTGAGGCGAGGGCTAATTACTCTTTTTTCTTCATCACGACGGATAGGCAGAGGTCAGGGCTGACGCATCGATGTTATTCACCCTGGCCAACCTGTTTCGGGTGGACCAGATGATCCGTCAGTGGGAGAGATCTCACTAAAAACTGGGAATAACGCCTGAAATGGCGAAGAAACGGTCTAAATGGGCTGATTCAAGGCATTTACGGGAGAAAAAACGGCTCAAACAGGAAAAAATGAAATGACTGAGCCCCGAGAAGAATTTCCCCGCTTATTCGCACCTTCCTTAGATAAGTTGGCTGAGTTACAGGGCAAAAAAATGTATGAAGTTGTTGAATGCTTGATCAATAAAGAATTTGATGGATTGTTTGATAAAAAATCAAACGATATAACACAGTAATGTAGAGTTCTCCGCGGAGGCGTGAGGAAAGGTAAGTTGACAGCCAGGGAACGGGTACACTGGTAGTCGCCAAACAAACCGGTTCCCTTCCCTGTTGTCGCTATGCATTATATTGATTGGCCTCGTTCTGGCCAGGCTACGGCGTTTCTGTCTATACACTCACACAACAACTGCAGAGCTGGGTTGAGGCCTTGCTTGAGTTTGTTGATGCCCATCATCCATATCAGTCACTTCGGCATTAGTAGATTCAGGACGGGTAATGGTCGAGGAGCTTTGGGGCATTACAGTAAGGGTGCATCAAATGGGTAGTGTCTGAAGTGGCGGTGGTTCTGCTTATGGTAATAGCAAGACAAACGAGTTGTGGGTTCAGGTGTGGGTTCAAATAGAAAAAGGCGCTTATCCTTGCGGATAAACGCCTTTATTTTCAATGTGTTAACTAAATTGCTTTAGTTCATGCCGCATGAACTCAACAATCATCACGCCTGACTGACCACATGTAATCAATCTAGTTGCGACCAGTAACTAAGGAAATAGTGTCCAAAGCAATACAAACAGATAGGAGGCCAGCCAATGTTAGATGGCATACCCAATGGCATACTGAAAAACGCAGAAAATAAAAAACCCAAGCATTTCAAGTGCTTGGGTTGTGATTCTGGCGGAGGGGGTGGGATTTGAACCCACGGATGGTCGCCCATCGACGGTTTTCAAGACCGTTGCATTAAGCCGCTCTGCCACCCCTCCGAACGCCGAGAATAGTACTAAAGGGATTTATTCTTGTAAACACCTAATCTAATTCGGAAATTTGTTTGATTATCCTTTGAACAAACCACAATAAACCGAGCCTCATTTCCGTATTGTCTCATTTTTAAGGTAACATTAGCCATCTTGTTTCATGCCTGTCTGCCATGTTTGATTCTCTTAGCCAAAAACTACGTCGCCTGACCATGAACAGCCACTTCTTCTTTGCGCTGAAGGTGATGGTGGCCATCCTCGGAACCCTGGTGCCAGCCCTCGTGTGGGGCATGACCCATGAGACGGTTATCCTCTCGCTCGGCGTCGTCGCCGGAGCCATCGGTGAACCCGATGACAGTGTCCCGGGACGGATCAAAAATCTGGCAGTGACCCTGCTCTGTTTTGTCATCGCCACCTCGTCAGTGCAACTGCTCTACCCCTACCCCTGGCTGTTCGCATTGGGGCTTTTTTCCTCCACCGTTGGATTCATCATGCTCGGCGCCCTGGGGCCGCGCTACGCCACCATCAGCTTCGGCTCGCTACTGGTCGCCATCTATTCCATGCTGGGGGCCTCCCATGCGCCCAATCTCTGGTTTCAACCGTTCTGGCTCTGTCTAGGAGCGCTCTGGTACGGCCTTATCTCCTTGCTTTGGCTTAAGACCTTTCCTCACAAGGCGGTCCATGAACAACTGGCTCAGGTGTTCTTCGCCTTGAGTAGCTATTTCCACGAAAAATCCCATTTTTTCCCGGTCAGTCGGGATGAGATGCCGTCGATCCGCCATAACCTGGCTCAACTGAACATCCGCTGCGTGACTAACATGCAGCAGACCAAAGAGATGCTCAGCGGCCGGCTGACTGCCGGTTGGGATCCCCATCTGGAGCGACTGTTACAGCTCTATCTGCTGGCGCAGGATATTCACGAACGGGTGGTCGCCAGCCATTATCTGTATGACAGACTGCAAGACGATCTGCAGCGTCATGCCGTTCTTGATGGTTTTCGCGAACTGATGGAACAGCTGGGTGCCAGCTGCAAACAGTTGGGTTATGCCGTGCTGTGGCAACATGGCTACACGCCGGACAAAGGATTGATTTGGGCAATGAGTGCTCTGCAAGATCAGCTCGCCTATATCCAGCTCCAGCAATCCATGCCACACGCCTTGCGAGCATCGGTGAGCTTTTTGCAGCAAAACCTGAGCGCCATCCTGGCATTGCAACAACAGGCCTCCCGGCTGGCGGAGAAGCTCGATGCCCCGATTGACCAGCTTAGCCATCGCACTCTAGCCAAATCTCCGCGGGCCGATCTGCGCCAGGTTGGCCAGCAGATCAAATCGCCTTCGCCTCTGTTTCGGCATGCACTGCGGATGGCGTTTTGCCTGGTGGGCGCTTACGGTTTGCTGCATCTCTTTGCCATTGAGCAAGGGTTCTGGGTACTGCTGACCTGCCTGTTTGTCTGTCAAAGCAGCTATACCGCCACCCGCCGACGGATCTTTCAGCGCATTGCTGGCACCTTCCTCGGTATCCTGTTGGGTAGTCCGCTGATCTGGTTTCACCCTCCCGTCACGCTGCAACTGGCGGGGATGGCACTCGCCGCCGTCCTGTTTTTCTCGCAGCTGCGCAACAACTACAGCGCCGCCGTCACCTTCATCACCCTGTATGCGCTCAGTGCCTTTGGCCTGCTTGGGGTACAGAGCACCGAGCTGCTGCTGCCTCGGCTCATCGATACCCTGTTGGGGGCCGGCATCGCCTTTGTCACCGTGATGGGTTGCTGGCCTGATTGGCAATACCGTCATCTACCGCGCTTGCTACAAAATTCACTGCAGGCCAACCGCGACTATCTGGCTATTCAGGTACAAGAAGAGGCTGGCGTCGATGCAGAGTTGAATTATCGGATCATCCGTCGCCGAGCCCATCTGGCTGATATCGCTCTGGCGCAATCCTGGCAAAGCATGTTGGCCGAGCCCCGCAACAAGCAGCGTTTCTTGCATCTGTGTGCCGCCCTAACCCAGCGCAGCCACACGCTGATCGCCTATATCTCGACGCTGGGCGCGCACCGCCAGCGGCTAACTGGCCACTTCCGGCCGGAACAACAGCAATTGGTCCAGCAGATCATGCAAACCCTGGATGCCGCGAGCCAAGCCATGGCTGGAGACTCGACCGGCAGCATCAGCCTGATCCCCTTGGATGAAGAGAGCCGCAAGCTGCCGGGTGAGCCAAGCGAGTCAGAATGGCTGATCCAGCAAGAGCTGCTGTTGCTGGCCGAACAGGCCAACGAGCTACTGCGTCTGAGCTGGCTGATTGAACCGTTAAAGTTGTCCGTGCGTGATTGAGTGGTAACATCGGCAACTTCCGATAAGACGAGAGAAACCATGTTGGAATTGGCAGGAAAACAAATTGAGACAGATGCCCAAGGCTATCTGCTGCATCTGGAAGATTGGAGTGAAGCGCTGGCCGAACAGATTGCAGCCGCCGAGGGCATAGCGCTGAGCGACGCGCATTGGGAGGTCGTACTGTTCGTGCGAGCCTTCTATCAGGAATACAAGACTTCGCCGGCCATCCGGGCGCTGGTCAAAGCGATGGAACAAAAATACGGCATCGAAAAAGGCTCCAGCCGCTATCTGTTCCGTCTGTTTCCCAAAGGGCCAGCCAAGCAGGCCACCAAGATTGCTGGACTCCCCAAACCGGCCAAGTGCCTCTAAAACCACGCTTACGATCCGCACTCGCCCCATCAACCTGGCAGTCGCCTCACGGCGACTGTGGGTTCCGAGCACGAAGCCTATTGACACGGAGTGACTCCGACTTGAGAAGCTCATGACCATCGGTCAAAAAGCCGGATTAATCGGCGCAGAACGACACTAAACGCCACAAACGGCAGACAAGGATAGAGAGAAAGAGAAGATGGAGGCGCGTTCCGGAGTCGAACCGGACTAGGCGGATTTGCAATCCGCTACATAACCGCTTTGTTAACGCGCCATCGAGGGTGGAACAAGATTGGAGCGGGAAACGAGACTCGAACTCGCGACCCTAACCTTGGCAAGGTTATGCTCTACCAACTGAGCTATTCCCGCTTTTTTACAGGCCGAGCTGTGTCGGCGGTTGGCATTCTAGCGAGCTGGCGCCGAGAGTCAACCGTCAGGCTCACTCCTCGACATCGTTCGCTGAAATTTTCAACGCATCGACCACAAAGCCAGCAGTCTCATCCTACATGAGCAGTCAGGTCGCCCCAGGCAGCTCGCAGATACTGCATCATGGAGGAAAAGGTCAAAACCACGGCGACATAGAGCAGGATATAGGCGGCCCAGACCATCCAAATATTGGCCTCCCAAATCAACCCAGTCAGAGCGACCATCTGGATGGTCGTCTTCCATTTGCCCATCCAACCCACTGCCACGCTGGAGCGCTTGCCCAACTCGGCCATCCACTCCCGCAGTGCCGAGATCAGGATCTCGCGGCCAATCATCGTCAAGGCCGGAATAGTGACGATGACGGTGTTGTAATGCTCAACGATCAGCACCAACGCCGTCGAGACCATGATCTTGTCGGCGACCGGATCTAAAAAGGCACCAAACGGCGTACTTTGGTTGAGTCGACGTGCCAGATAGCCATCAAACCAATCGGTGATCGCCGCCAGCACAAACATGCCTGCCGCCCACAAATTGGACCACTCATAGGGTAAATAGAAGAGGATGACGAAGACCGGGATCAGAAAAATCCGGAACAGGGTCAGTAGATTAGGAATATTTAACATGATGGTACGCCACGGCAAATGTGCAGGCTCATGTTGCCCGAATCGATCTAATGATGCAACGCATCATGTATCTTCCCAGCTAACTCGACGCTGATCCCCGGCACCTTCGCCAGTTGATCCACGCTGGCCTGTTTGACCTCCTGCATCCCCCCCAGATACTTCAGCAAGGACTGTCGCCGCTTCGGGCCGACGCCCGGGATATCCTCCAAGGCGCTAGCGACTTTGGCCTTGCTGCGTCGAGCCCGGTGCCCGGTGATGGCAAATCGGTGCGACTCATCGCGAATATGCTGGATGAGGTGCAGTGCCGGCAGATCATTGGGCAGGTGTAGCTCCTCATGGCTCTCCCCCAGGATCAGCGTCTCCAGCCCCGGCTTGCGACTCTCCCCCTTGGCGACCCCAATCAGCAAGGGATACTTGCCACCGAGTTTGTCGAGATGGCGGGCAATGATCTCCTCCGCCCGAGCCAGTTGTCCCTTGCCACCATCAATGAATAGAATATCAGGGACCTTGTCCGGTGCCTGTTGCTTACCGAAACGACGCTCCAAGGCTTGAGCCATCGCCGCATAATCATCCCCACCGGTGATACCGCTGATGTTAAAGCGCCGGTATTCACTGCTGAGCGGCCCCTCGCGATTGAAGACCACGCACGAGGCAACCGTGTTTTCGCCCATGGTGTGGGAAATGTCGAAACACTCCATCCGTGTGATGGGGTGAGCCAGATCCAGGAGCTCTTCGAGTTGTGCAAACCGCTGTTGCTGCGTCGACTTATGACTCAGCTTGCTCAGCAGGGCGGCCTGCGCATTGGTGCTGGCCAACTTGATGTAGCGCGCCCGCTCGCTCCGGGTCCGGCTACTGACCCGCACCGCATAACCGGCGGCCTGACTGAAGGTCGCCGCCAGAGCCTCTTCATCCTCGAGTTCACGATCCAGCAAGACTTCACTGGGGATCTGCCGCCCGGCCATCCCCGAGAGGTAAAACTGCAACAAGAAGGCGTGCAGCAGTTCATCGGGATCGGCATCGGCGGGCATGCGCGGAAAATAGTTGCGACTGCCCAGTACCTTGCCCTGACGGATAAACAGCACATGCACACTCGCCACCCCCTGCCCCTGGGTGGCACCAATCACATCGAGATCATCGAGCACATTGCCGCTGACCGACTGCTGCTCCTGAACTTTGCGCAAAGCCAGTAACTGGTCGCGATACCGGGCCGCAACCTCAAAAGCCAGCTCGTTGCTGGCCTGCTCCATCTTGGCGACCAGATCGGCGATGACCTGCTGATCCTTGCCCTGCAAGAACAGACGAGCCAGTTCAACCTGTGCCTGATACTCCTCGTCGCTGACCAGACCGTGGACGCAGGGACCGGCACAGCGTTTGAGTTGGTACAGGAGGCAGGGGCGACTGCGATTGGCATAGACCGAATCCTCGCACTGACGGATCGGAAACAACTTCTGCATCAGATGCAGACTCTCGCGAACCGCCCCACCACTTGGGTAAGGGCCAAAATAGTCACCGGCAACCTTGCGCGGCCCCCGGTGCATGCTGACGCGAGGGTGGCGGTGGTGACTCAGAAGAATGAACGGATAGGATTTGTCGTCCCGCAGCAGAATATTGTACTTGGGCTGGTGCTGCTTGATCAGGTTGTGCTCGAGGATCAACGCCTCCGTCTCGGTATGCGTGACGGTAAACTCGATGGCGCGAATATGGCGCACCAAGGCCCGGGTCTTCTCGCTGCCCGGATCGCGGCGAAAATAGGAACTCAGACGTTTGGTGAGATCTTTGGCCTTGCCGACGTACAAGATGCCGCCCGCCTCATCCAGCATTCGATACACACCCGGTTGGTGTGGCACAGTCGCTAAAAATGCCTTGTGATCAAACGACTCAGACATGTACAACCTCAACAACCAATGTAAAAAAGGTGGCGCAAGGCCACCTCTTTATCGTTCACGCGCCCAGATCAGAGCGATTGGGTATCCAACATGCCATAGCGCATGGCCATTCGCGTCAGCTCGACATCCCCGTTGATCTGCAACTTCTCAAACAGCCGATAGCGATAGCTGTTGACAGTCTTAGGGCTCAGACTTAACTGCTCGGCAATCTCGGTGACCTTGTTGCCGCGGGTGATCATCAACATGATTTGCAACTCGCGCTCCGAGAGCGTTTTGAATGGATTCTCCGCATCATGAGATGAAAACTGGCTGAGCGCCATCTGCTGGGCAATTTCCGGCGAAATATAGCGCTGACCGGCATGGACGGCACGGATGGCATGGATCATCTCATCCGGTGCGGACGATTTAGTCAGATAACCCGCGGCACCCGCCTGCATCACCTTGGTGGGGAATGGGTTCTCGGTGTGCACCGTCAATACGATGATGCGGGCATCCGGCCGGACCCGTAGGATTTTTTTAGTGGCTTCCAAGCCCCCAATACCCGGCATGTTCATATCCATCAGGATTACGTCGGCTTCGTGCTCACGACACCATTGAACGGCAGTTTCACCGTTCACCGCCTCACCGGTAACCTTTAATCCCCGAACATCCTCGAGTATGCGACGAATCCCTGTGCGTACCAGTTCATGATCATCAACCAGGAATACGCTAATCAATCAAGTTTCTCCGCTTCACTACGACCAATGCGGCACACTTGCCTGCCTTGGCATCATAGCGAAACTCACGGGTGCTGCAAACCACACGACATGAAACTTTGTGGGAGAGCCCCAAAAAAAACCCCACCGCATGGGTGGGGTCTTCTATCACTCCGGCATCGACTGCTCGCTGAGTTTGTTGTAGCTGATCTTGGCATCCGCTCGCGCCTGGCTGAGCAAGGCCTGATAGAGGGCACCGGACTTCCCTTGTGACAGCTGGTTTTCCAGCATCGGCTTCATCGCCGACGGCTTATCCACCTGAGTCACCTTGGTCAGAACCAGGATCACCTGATCGCCATCGGCCTGCGCCACCAGTTCAGCCACAGACTTGCCGGCTTCTGGTTTGGCCATGCGGAACAACGCCTGCATCAGCGGTGCCGCCAGATCGGTCGCCATGCGGGTCACACCTGAACGACTTTCTTGCTTACCAGCCAGCGACTTGAGCGCTGCATCGATGGCTTCGCCCTTGCTGAGCTTGGCCAGTAAGGCTTCGGCCTGCTCGCGTACCTGCAGTTGAGCCTTTTCCAGCTTGACCGCAGAGGTAACATCCGCCTTGACCTCAGCCAGGGGACGAACCGCCGCATGTTTGAACTCGGTGACGTGCAATACCATGGCTTGCTCGTCGTTGAGGTTGATCACTTCCGAGTTGATATTCTGCTCACGCAGCTCCTCGGAGAAGGCCTGTTGCTTGACCTTGGGATCGTTCAACGGCGCCACAGCCGAAGCCGCACTGAAGAAATCGCTGTTGATGACCTTCAGCCCCATCTTCTCGCTGACCAGATCCAGTGAGTCGGGATTCTCGAAGCTCACATCGGCCAACTGTTGCTGGCGATCCAGGAACAACTCGTGCGCCTTGTCCTGGCGAACCTTGGCTTCGACATCGGCTTTAACCTGGTCGAATGATTTGCTGGTCTCCGGCTGGATGCCGAGCAACTTGATGATGTGATAGCCAAACTGGCTTTTCACCACGGTCGAGAGATCGCCACTCTTTTGCAGCGCAAAGGCCGCTTTCTCAAACTCTGGATCCATCACTCCCTTTTCAAACCAATCCAGCTCGCCGCCCTTGCGCGCGGAGAGCTTATCGGTGGAGTGCTGGCTGGCCAGCTTGGCAAAATCAGCCCCCGCTTTCAGTTGGGTCAGCAGGGATTCGGCCTCTTTGAGCGCCGCTGCTTCATCCTTCTGTGCGATCAAGATGTGAGCCACCTGGCGACGCTCGGCGGTGCGATACTGATCTTGATGCTGGTCATAATAGTCACGGGCGTCTTGTTCGCTGACCTTGATCTCGCCTTGCAGATCCTTGGCATTGAGCAGCACATAGCTGATCTTCACCTGGTCCGGGCTCATAAACTGTTTCTGATGAGCCTTATAGTAGCTCTCCAGCTCTGCTTCGCTGACCTGAACGGTTTTCATGAAGTGGTCAACCGGCAGCGTGTAGAGGGTCACGTCGCGAGCTTGCTGCAGCAAGGTGTCAATGGTACTAACTTCGCCCGGCAGGGCAAACTCGCTGCTGACCAGGCCGCCAACCCAGTTTTGTCGAACCAGGTCTTGACGAATCGACTCACTGAACCCCGCCGGCGTCATATTTGCCCGGCTCAACAGACTCAGGTAGCGCTCATTGTCAAATTTGCCCTCCTGATTTTGGAACTCCGGCATGGTCCGAATCGTTTCTTTGACCTGCTCATTGCCAACCCGGATATGGGTCGCATGAGCCTGTTGATCCAGCACCAGCTGATCGACCAGCTTTTCCAGTACGCTGTGGCGCAGCTGCTTGGTGTAGTCCGGGTTGCTGGCCAATTGGGAGAAGCTCTCACCGAACTGAGCCTCCATGCGACTACGCTCATTGCGATAGGCTGTTTCCAAGGCTTGGCCGGTGATGGGCTCACCATTGACTTCAGCCGGATCCGTATTGACAGGGGTATTCAAATAACTACCAACACCCGCCAGGGCAAACGAGAGAATGATTAGCCAGAAAATAATCTTGGCAATCCGTCCTTGAGCCCCTTCCCGCAGTTTATCCATCAGCATGAATGTCTACTCCCAATGCAGTGGACGTGAATATAAAAAAGCGCACCCTGATTGATGCGCCCTGAGTCATGAATTTGTGAATTCAAGCAAATTGAATGCAACAACATCCCGGCAGGGAAAAGACCAATCTTAATTGACGGCGTCTTTCAGCGCCTTGCCTGCCTTGAATGCTGGGATTTTAGCGGCTGCGATCTCGATGGTGGCACCCGTTTGCGGATTGCGACCGGTACGAGAAGCGCGTTCGCGCAGAGCAAAGGTTCCAAAGCCAACCAGAGACACCTGGTCACCGGCTTTGAGTGCTTCACCTACGGCTTCGATGAAAGAGTCCAGTGCGCGGCCTGCGGCAGCCTTGGACAGATCAGCCCCTTCAGAAATTTTGTCGACGAGTTGTGATTTGTTCACGTTTTTCTTCCCCTATTTTTAGCCTTGATCATGACTGTTTTCCCTAGGTCATGACGAGTCAACGCTTTATAACAATCCTCCAGATGGGTTGCAAGTGAAGGCCAACGGGAACCCGCGGCAATTCACGCTTTACATCCCACTTGGAACGGTTCGATCAGGAGACGACTCGCTGACCGGACGAAAAACAGCCGGTTCCCCGGCTGAACATCATTTGGCAGTCACCACTTCAAACGATTCGAACGGATCTTGCAACGCCAGGCGCAATACCTCATCAATCCAGCGCACCGGGAAGATTTCCAGATCCTGTTTGACGTTGTCCGGGATCTCCTCGAGATCCTTGGCATTTTCCTTCGGGATCACCACCCGCTTGATGCCACCACGGTGAGCCGCCAGCAGTTTCTCTTTCAGGCCACCGATCGGCAACACTTCACCGCGCAGAGTAATTTCACCGGTCATCGCCACGTCGGAACGCACTGGATTGCCGGTCAAACTGGAAACCAGAGCGGTGCACATGGCGATCCCGGCGCTCGGACCATCCTTCGGCGTAGCCCCTTCCGGCACATGCACGTGGATATCGCGCTTCTCATAAAAATCGGCATTGACGCGCAACTGTTCGGCACGGGCCCGCACCACGGTCAACGCCGCCTGGATGGACTCTTGCATCACATCACCCAACGAGCCGGTATAGGTCAGTTTCCCCTTGCCGGGCACATTGGTCGCTTCGATGGTCAACAGCTCACCGCCAACCTCGGTCCAGGCCAGGCCAACGACCTGCCCCACCTGATTGTGATCTTCAGCCTTGCCATAGTCGAAGCGCTGAACCCCCAGGTATTCCTTGAGGTTTTCCTGGTTGATGGTGACGTGCTTGAGACTCTTGTCCAGCAAGATCGCCTTCACCGCCTTGCGGCAGAGCTTGGAAATCTCACGCTCCAGACTCCGCACCCCGGCTTCGCGGGTGTAGTAGCGGATGATGCCGATGATGGCGGAGTCCTCAATGGTGATCTCATGGGCTTTGAGACCATTGCGCTCGATCTGCTTCTGCAACAGGTGCTTCTTGGCAATATTGAGTTTTTCATCCTCGGTGTAACCCGACAGGCGGATCACTTCCATCCGATCCAGCAAGGGACCCGGAATGTTCATCGAGTTGGAAGTCGCCACAAACATCACATCGGAGAGGTCATAATCGACTTCCAGATAGTGATCGTTAAAGCTGTTGTTCTGCTCCGGATCCAAGACCTCCAGCAGCGCCGAGGCCGGGTCGCCACGCATATCCGACGACATCTTGTCGATCTCGTCCAGCAGGAACAGCGGGTTGCGCACCCCCACCTTGGCCATCTTTTGCAGCAACTTGCCAGGCATGGAGCCGATGTAGGTGCGACGGTGGCCGCGGATCTCGGCCTCATCGCGCACGCCGCCTAAGGCCATGCGTACATATTTACGGCCGGTTGCCTTGGCGATGGACTGCCCGAGCGAGGTCTTGCCCACGCCCGGAGGCCCCACCAGACAGAGGATCGGTCCCTTAAGACGATTCATGCGACTCTGAACTGCCAGGTATTCGAGGATCCGCTCCTTGACCTTCTCCAGACCATAGTGATCCTCGTTGAGGGTCAATTCGGCCTGGGCCAGATTCTTTTTGACCTTGGTCTTGTGCTTCCAGGGCACCGCAATCATCCAATCGATGTAGCTGCGCACCACGGTGGCTTCGGCGGACATCGGCGACATCATCTTGAGCTTGCTCAGCTCGCCCAGCACCTTCTCCTTGGCCTCAGCCGGCATGCCCGCCTCTTCCACCTTCTTTTCCAGACCGTCGAACTCATCCGGCGACTCTTCGAGCTCACCGAGCTCTTTTTGGATCGCCTTCATCTGTTCGTTGAGATAGTACTCGCGCTGGCTCTTCTCCATCTGCTTCTTGACGCGCGACCGGATGCGCTTCTCAACCTGCAGCAGATCCATCTCCGACTCCATCATGGCCATCAGGAACATGAGGCGTTCGGCGATCTCGGGCAACTCCAGAACTTTCTGTTTGTCTTCAATCTTGAGCGGCATGTGGGCCGCCATGGTGTCAGCCAGACGAGCGGCATCATCAATCGCGGAGATCGATGCCAGCACCTCCGGCGGGATCTTCTTGTTGAGCTTGATGTAACTCTCAAACTGACCGATGGCCGAACGGACCAGAACTTCCTCTTCCTTTTCGGCGATGGCGATGGATTCGCACAGACGAGCCTCACCAACGAAGAAGCCACCCTGCTCGCTGAATTGCTCCAGCTCGGCCCGCTGGGCGCCTTCAACCAGAACCTTGACGGTGCCATCCGGCAGCTTCAGCAGCTGCAGTATGTTGGCGATGGTGCCGACCCGGTAAAGATCGTCAAAAGCGGGCTCATCGGTAGCCGCCTCTTTCTGAGCCACCAACAAAATGCGTTTTTCCTGCTCCATGGCTGCTTCCAGGCAGCGAATGGATTTTTCGCGCCCGACAAACAGAGGAATAACCATGTGCGGATAGACCACCACATCACGCAGTGGTAAGACGGGGATAATAACGCGTTCAGAACGCTCAAGATTCATATTCTTTTCTCTTGGCATAACGCCTTCAGGCAAAGCAACTTCGAGAGTATATGGGGGCGCTTCCCGCAGATTCAATTGCTCAGCGGGCAAAAAAAACGAAAGGGGCTAATTGCCCCTTCCGATTGCTTACAAAGCCAGCGATTAGTCACCCGAAACAGCCTGTCGCTCGGCGGCGCCGTAGATCAGCAGCGGCTGGGATTCCCCCTTGATCACGCCATCATCCACGACCACCTTGACCACATCCTGCTGGGAGGGCAGATCGTACATGGTGTCGAGCAAGACCCCTTCCACGATGGAGCGCAAACCACGAGCCCCGGTCTTCCGCTCCATGGCCTTGGCGGCAATGGCGCGCAACGCCTCCTCGCGGAACTCCAGCTCGACCCCTTCGAGTTTGAACAACGCCTGGAACTGCTTGGTCAGAGCGTTTTTCGGCGAGGTCAGGATCTGGATCAGCGCCGACTCGTCCAACTCGGTCAGAGTCGCCAGCACCGGCAGACGGCCGATAAACTCAGGGATCAGGCCATACTTGACCAGATCTTCCGGCTCGACCTTGGCAAAGGATTCGGTCAAGCTGACCGGCTGCTCCTTGGATTTCACATCGGCCTTGAAGCCGATGCCCGTCCCCTTGGCGGAGCGCTGCTCGATCACCTTGTCCAGACCAGCGAAGGCACCACCGCAGATGAAGAGGATCTTGGAGGTATCAACCTGCAAGAACTCCTGTTGCGGATGCTTACGGCCGCCTTGTGGCGGAACGGAGGCAATGGTGCCCTCGATCAGCTTCAAAAGAGCCTGCTGCACCCCTTCCCCGGAGACATCCCGGGTGATGGACGGGTTCTCAGACTTGCGTGAAATCTTGTCGATTTCATCGATATAGACGATGCCACGCTGCGCCTTCTCGATGTCGTAATCGCACTTTTGCAGCAGCTTCTGGATGATGTTCTCGACATCTTCACCGACATAACCCGCTTCGGTCAGCGTGGTGGCATCGGCCATGGTAAAGGGAACATCCAGCAGGCGAGCCAGTGTTTCGGCCAGCAAGGTCTTACCGCTACCGGTCGGGCCAATCAGCAGGATATTGGATTTGCCGAGCTCGACACCATCGGCAGCATAACCACTGCGCAGGCGCTTGTAGTGGTTGTACACCGCCACCGCCAACACCTTCTTGGCATGTTCCTGGCCGATCACATAATCGTCCAGATGCGCGCGGATCTCGTGAGGCGTCGGCAAGGAGCGTTCATCCTTGCGCGGCATGATCTCCCGGATCTCCTCGCTGATGATGTCGTTGCACAAATCCACGCATTCATCGCAAATGTAGACCGACGGACCGGCGATCAGTTTACGTACTTCATGCTGACTCTTCCCGCAAAACGAGCAGTACAGCAACTTGCCGTGGTCGCCTTCACCTTTGCGTTTATCTGTCATTCATAAACCTCAAATCAAAAAACCGGAGACGGCGGCCTCCGAACCGATAGCCAGTGTATAACAGGCCGCCGCGCGTGTCAGTCCCGCTTGCTGAGGACTGCGTCAACAATCCCGTACTCCACCGCCTGGTCGGCCGACATGAAGTTATCGCGGTCGGTGTCGCGCTCAATGCGCTCCAACGGCTGACCGGTGTGGAATGCCAGACGCTCGTTCAGCGTCTGCTTGATCTTCAGGATCTCCATGGCGTGGATCTGGATGTCCGACGCCTGCCCCTGGAAGCCACCCAGCGGCTGATGGATCATCACCCGGGAGTGCGGCAGCACAAAGCGCTTCTCCTTAGCGCCACCGGCCAGCAAGAAAGCCCCCATGGAGCAGGCCTGTCCCATACAGACGGTACTGACATCCGGCTTGATGAACTGCATGGTGTCGTAGATCGACATGCCGGCTGTCACCGAGCCACCGGGCGAGTTGATATACAGGTAGATATCTTTTTCCGGGTTTTCGGATTCCAGGAACAGCAACTGCGCCACCACCAGATTGGCCATGTAATCCTCAACCTGACCGGTCAGGAAGATGACGCGCTCTTTGAGCAGGCGAGAATAGATATCGTATGAACGCTCACCCTTGGCCGTCTGTTCCACCACTATGGGTACCAGGGAATTCATGGAAGGAGTAAGAGAGTCCTGGATCAGTTTATTCATAAGATGATGTTCCTAAAGTAAAAAGGCCCGAGTGAATTCACACGGGCCATTATACGCATCAAGTTTGTGATGACGTCAAATCGAATCAGGCAGCCGCAGAGGCTTTGTTGATCACCTCATCGAAGGAGAGCGCCTTCTCGGTCACCTTGGCCTTGGACATGATCAGCTCAACCGCTTGTTCTTCCACCGCCAGGTTGCGGATGTTGTTCAGCAGTTGTTCATTCTTCATGTAGTAATCCACAACTTCTTGCGGATCTTCATAGGCAGTCGCCATGGACTCGATGATGCTCTTCACGCGAGCATCTTCGGCCTTGATGGCGTTGGTGCGGATGACTTCACCCAGCAGCAACCCGATACGGACACGACGCTCGGCCTGCTCTTGGAACAGTTCAGCCGGCAGTTGCGGCAGGTTCTTGGCCTGTTGAGCACCGCCGAAACGTTGCATGGCCTGTTGACGCAGCGCATCGATCTCTTGCTCAACAGCCGCCTTCGGCACAGAAATTTCGTTCTGTTCGAGCAGACCTTGCAGAGCCTGTTCCTTGACCGCATTCTTCAGCGCCTGAGTCAGCTCACGTTCCATGTTCTTGCGAACTTCGGCACGCAGTGCGTCGATGGAGCCATCTTCCACCCCGAAACGCTTGACGAAATCAGCGGTCAGTTCCGGCAGGATCTGTTGCTCAACCTTGTGCAGGGTGATGGCAAACTTGGCGGCCTTGCCCTTCAGGTTTTCGGCGTGGTAATCGGCCGGGAAGGTCACTTCGATGTCGAATGACTCACCCGCCTTCTTGCCGTACAGACCCTCTTCAAAACCCGGGATCATGCGGCCGGCGCCCAGCACCAGAGCGAAGTTTTCAGCCTTGCCACCTTCGAACTCCACACCATCGATAGAGCCGGTGAAGTCCATGTTTACGCGCAGATCGGCGGCAGCCGGAGCATCGACATCAGCCCAGGTCGCGTGTTGCTTGCGCAGAGTCTCGATCATCTTGTCCAGGTCGGCGTCCTGCACGGAGGCAACCGGCTTCTCGATCTGGATGGCATCCAGATTCTTGACTTCGATTTCCGGATAAACTTCGAAGCTGGCAGTAAAGACGAAGTCCTTGCCGGCTTGCAGTTCGTTCGGAGTGACCGTCGGGGCACCGGCCGGGCTCAGCTTCTGGCTGACAACCGCTTCGATGAAGTGGCGTTGGATCAGGGCATCCGCAGCATCGGCAGCGGCCATCTGACCATACATTTTTTTGATCACAGCCATCGGTGCCTTGCCAGGACGGAAGCCATCGATGCGACGGGTCTTGGCCAGTTGAGTCAGGCGAGCATTGACTTCTTTCTCTACTTTTTCAGCCGGTACTGTGATGGTAAGACGGCGCTCAAGGCCTTGGGTCGTCTCTACAGAAACTTGCATTCTTTTACCTCGTTCAACTCAGCACGCAGGGAGACTCCCCTGCTCCTCAGACGCAGCCAGGCGACCAGCGCCGACTTCATCCTCGTTTGAAGACAAATCTGTCTTCCCTCGATACATAAAATGACGCGGCATTATAGCGATGCCATCTGGACGAGTCGAGACATCCCCGGCGCTTGAGAGTCGTCTGTTTCGCATTTTTACAAGAAAAGAGGCCTCTTTTGTCTCGATTGTTCTTAATTTCGCCAACTCGGCGACACAGGACGGGCATCCCGCCCTCGACCTGAGACAAGCCCGCCAGCAATTTGTTACAGTGAGCCTCTTTTGAGAAATTAATTTAGGCAGCAAAGCTGCGCTGACAGAGCCTCATGACCCATCCAGCAGACCCTTGTTTCGCTCTAGACACCCCCTCGACTATGGTGCCCCCCCAGCGGGATCCTTCTGCGCCGCCGCTCGGCCTCATCGAAGGCTTTTTTGGCAAAAGTTGGTCCTGGCAACACCGGATAGATTATGCCAACTGGCTCCGTCAGCACGGCTATGACTTCTATCTGTATGCCCCCAAGGATGACGGCTATCTGCGCCGCCACTGGCAACTGCCCTGGCCTGCGGCGCAACAGGAGCAACTTAAAACGCTGGCCAGCAGCTATCGGGCAGCAGGCCTGGCCTTTGGCGTCGGGCTCACGCCGCTGGGTGCCCATCATGACTACCCGAAACAACGCGACGCACTGCTGGCCAAGGTCAAACTGATCGATGACGAGCTGGCCCCCGATATTCTGGCGGTGCTATTTGATGACATGCCCAGCGATACTCCAGCCCTCGCCAGTTTGCAGTTGACCATTGCCCACGACATCGCGGCCCATACCCGGGCCAAACGGCTCATCTTCTGCCCCAGCTTCTACAGCACGGATCCGATCCTCGAGCAGGTGTTTGGGGCCATGCCCACCAACTATTGGCCCGAGCTCGGTGGCGGGCTGGACCCGCAATTTGATCTGTTTTGGACCGGCCCCAAGGTCTGCTCGTCCGACTATCCGCTCGACCATCTGAGCTGGGTAGCCGATACGCTCAAGCGCAAGCCCTTCTTGTGGGATAACTATCCGGTCAACGACGGCAAGCGAGCCTGCAACTTCCTCTATCTGCGCTCCTTTACTCATAGACCCCCCCAGTTGCTCGAGCATCTGGCCGGCCATGCCGTCAACCCGATGAAGCAAGCCCTCTTGAGTCGCCTACCGCTGGCCACCTTGCCCCTGAGCTATCGATTAGGCGAGCGCTATCAGCCAGAGACAATCTGGCACTCAGTCGCGCAGGCCGAACTGGGAGATGAACTCGCCGCTCTGTTGACCACCGATCTGCCCCTGCTGGCAGACGTCGGACTGGCTCAGCTATCAGAGGCCGACATCCAGCGGCTGCAACAGCGCTATCAGCCTTTCGCCCATCAACCGGCAATGGCGGAGTTGCTCGGTTGGCTGGCCGGGAATGATCAGTTTGATCCGGCCTGTCTGACTGACTAATAGAGGAGTCTCGTTTCATGTTCGCGACCAACACCATCCCCAACTGGCTGGATAAATCCACCGCCATGGCTCTGCTGACCATACTGCTTTGGTCGACGCTGGCCACCCTCACCTCGCGCGTTCACTCCGTCTCGCCGCTGGTCTTGGTCGGTCTGGTTCTGTTCTTCTGCGGACTGGGGGCGATTCCATTCTGGCGTCATTGGCGCGCCCCGGCCGTGACTTGGCTGGTGACCATCACCGCCTTTCTGGGCTACCACCTGCTACTGTTCAGCGCCTTCCGTCATGCACCGGTACTTGAGGCCAACCTGATCAACTACCTGTGGCCCTTGATGATCATCCTGTTCACGCCACTGCTGCTGCGTCACCATCCGTTGCACCGCCAGCACCTGCTGGCCGGCTCCCTGGGCTTGCTCAGTACCCTGCTGGTCATGGTGGATGGCTCATTTTCCCTGCAATGGATCTATCTGCCGGGATATCTGCTGGCACTGGCCGCCGCCGTCACCTGGGGCTTCTATTCGGTGTTATCTCGTCGCCTGCCCCCGGCTCCCGCCCCGGTGATCGGCGCCTGCTGCCTCCTCTCCGGATTGCTGGCGTTGGTCATCGCGCATCTGAGCGAGGGCCCCTTACCTTGGGCCCAGATCCCGAACGGCGACTGGTTGCTGATCATTGGCCTGGCGGTTGGCCCCATGGGCACGGCCTTCATCACCTGGTATCTGGCGCTACGCGAGGGCGATCCGCGCCGCATCGGCGCACTGGCTTACTTGACTCCCCTGTTCAGCACCCTGTTTCTGGTCTTGCTCAACGGGGAAAGCCTGAGCGGACGCCACATTCTGGCCGGTCTCTTGATCATCGGTGGCGCCCTGTTGGGGCTCCGTCGCGCGGGCGGAGCCCGCTGATCGTCTACGGCCAACTATTGATTCGCCACCCAGTTTCCGTACGGATACAACAGCGAGGTGATGGCCTCGTCGGGCAATCATGTTATGCTCGGGCAACCCCATTGGGGCCCGGCAATCGGGCCCGGCAATCGACGCCAGGGCCAGCCGCAACTGTATTTCGTAACCCCTTTTCGTAACCCATGTTTCGTATCAAGAGGAATTACTCATGCGCATTCTGCACACCATGCTTCGCGTCGGCGATCTGCAACGCTCCTTGGACTTCTACACCCGTATTCTTGGCATGAAGCTGCTGCGCCAGAGTGAAAATGCCGAATACAAATACACCCTGGCCTTCGTCGGTTATGGCGATGAGAAAGACGAAGCCGTCATCGAGCTAACCTATAACTGGGGCGTCAGCGAGTATGAGCTGGGCAACGCCTACGGTCACATCGCGCTGGAAGCCGAAGATATCTACGCCACCTGCGATGCCATCCGGGCAGCCGGCGGCACCATCACCCGTGAGCCTGGTCCAGTCAAGGGCGGCACCACCGAGATCGCCTTCGTGGTCGACCCTGATGGTTACAAGATTGAGCTGATCAACAAAAAGCATGCCGGCCAAGGACTTGGGGCATAAGCTTCAGGAACTGGCAACCAAGGCCGCCCACGCCGAAGCAATGAACTGACGTGGGCGTACTTCCCCACCCATGATGGATGAAAGGATTCTACTTATGCTGACCCTGTTGGTATTACTGCTGCTGATCGGCGGCCTGGTCGTCTGGCTGATCCAGGTCTACAACCAGCTCGTCGCCCTGAAGGCACAATATGAAAACGGCTTTGCTCAAATCGAAGTCCAGCTGCGCCGCCGTTATGATCTGATCCCGAATCTGGTCGAAACCGTCAAAGGCTATCTGCGCCATGAAAACACCACCCTGACCACCGTGATCGAAGCGCGCAACATGGCTCACAGCCTGCTCAAAGCCGCCAGCCTGCACCCTTCGGATGCCGGAGCCATTCAACAGCTGGGGCAGGCCGAGAGCCGACTGGTACAGGCACTCGGCGGTCTCAGCGTCCAGATGGAAGCCTACCCGGAGCTCAAGGCCAACGAGAACATCCGCCAACTGT
Source organism: Aeromonadaceae bacterium (assembly GCA_041441555.1). Classification (GTDB taxonomy): domain Bacteria; phylum Pseudomonadota; class Gammaproteobacteria; order Enterobacterales; family Aeromonadaceae; genus Pseudaeromonas. The sequence continues at coordinate 8,063 of JASDSW010000026.1, read as the reverse complement.
TTGAAGAGCTGACTGCCACCGAGAACCGAGTGGCATTTGCCCGCCAGGCTTTCAACGACGGCGTGACCGCTTACAACATCTTCCGCAAACAGTTCCCGGCCATCTTGGTGGCCAACCGCTGTGGCCACACCGAGGATGCGACCCTGCTGGAGATCGAAAACCCCGAGCAATACCGCGAAGCGCCCAAGGTAGCGTTGCAATAACCCGCTCCTGGCTAGCCCAGTTTCGTCTTGGCAAGCCCAGGGATAGTCTTGGCAAGCCCAGGGATAGTCTTGGCAAGGATGTAAAGGCGTATGGATTTTTACCAGCAGCAGAGTCAAGCCCGGCGTCAAAGCCGGGTTTTAATCACCATCTACCTCGTCGGCATGCTAGCTCTGGGACTGGTCTCCAGCCTGTGGCTGAGCCTGATCTTCTTGCCCGTCAGCCTGAGCCGCAGTCCGGATCCACAACTGTTCCACAGCGGCCCCTTTTGGATGACGGCGACCCTCGTCATGCTGATTTGTCTGTTCGTCACCTTTTGCCGCTACCAGTCCCTGCGCAAGGGGGGCTGGCGAGTGGCCAAGGCGCTGGGCGGACGCCGTCTGCTGCCCAGTCCCACCGACTTCAAGGAGCAGCAACTGCGCAATGTAGTCGAGGAGATGGCCATCGCCTCCGGTATGCCGGTGCCAGCCATCTATGTGCAGGATGAGGAGCCGGGGATCAACAGCTTTGCCGCCGGGATGGGGCTCAACGATGCGGTCATTGTGGTGACGCGCGGAGCATTGGAAGCGCTGGATCGCGATGAGCTGCAGGCGATCATCGCCCATGAGTTCAGCCACATCCGCAACGGCGATATCCTGCTGAATACCCGCCTGGCCGCCGCCATGACCGGGTTGCTGATGATCGCCGAACTCGCCGAGCTGCTGCACTATGATATCAACAGGCCAAACGCCAGCCGCATCAATCCGACTAGCCACGCCGCCAACAAACCATCCGCCATCGCGGCCGGCTGCCGAGTTCTAGGCTACGGCGGTGTGTTCTTTGGCGAACTGCTCAAGGCGGCCGTGAATCGGCAGCGGGAGACACTGGCCGATGCCTCGGCGGTGCAATTTACCCGTCACCCCGAGGCTCTGGCCCGAGCGCTGAAAAAGGTCGCCGGTCACCCCTATGCCTCCTTGATGTTCCATCCCAACAGCCGAGCCTTCAGTCACCTCTTCTTCGCGCAGGGGCTGGACAGCACCTTCGCCGGCTGGTTGGCCACCCACCCGGCACTGGCCGATCGCATTCGCCAGCTCGAGCCGGATTGGGATGGCATGTACATCCGCGGCAGCGTCGGCATGACCCGGGGCGAGTATCTGGAGACATCCGATCTCCCCGTTCAACGTCGCCCAGATCCCAATCACACCACATTGGCCATGCCCTCCGGCCAGGAGGTCGCGCTGGCTGATATCGATCTGGACGCTCCCCATGAGTGGCTGCCGCTGATCCCGCCTGCATTGATCGGTGCCGCACACCAGTTGGAGCAGGCGCCGCTGGTACTCGGCTCCTTGCTGCTCAGCACGGATCTGGCCGTTCGCCATCGGCAGATCACCCAACACCCACAGGGGGAAGCCGTGGATGCCTTGACCCGCTACCCGCTGCCGACGCGGCTACGACTCGGCCTGGTGGAGTTGTGCCTGCCCACGCTGCAACCGCTGGATGAGTCCCAGCGCCAGGAGCTGGATCAACAACTGGCGCAGCTGGTGGCCGCCGATGGCGAAACCAGTCTATTTGAATGGCTGTTGCTGCGCGTGGTTCGCCATCAGCTCCCTGCCTCGCCGGACAAGCGGGCATCAGCGCCCATGACGGCCCGCAAACTCGACGACGTTCAGGCCGAGCTGCAGCTGATCGGCAGCGCCGTGGCCCACTTTGTGGCTAGCCCAACGTCCCCGGCCGAACCGTTTTTTGCCCACTTCTGGCACACGCTCGAGTTGCCGGACGAACCGCTGCTCCCCCGCCCCAACTTTGCGCAACTGGATCCGGCGCTCGATCTCCTGCAGCGTGCGGCCCCCGGGGTCCGTCTGCGGCTGGTCCAGGCGCTGGCGCGCACCATGGAGCAAGATGGGGTAGTCAGTGACAATGAATTCGAGCTGTTTCGGACCCTGGCGCTCTGTCTCGACTGCCCAGTACCGCCGCCGCAACCAGGCAAGCATCATTTATGAGAGATCCGCGGTTTTCCCGCGAAAAAATCACGCGTACCATGCAGCTTAAAAACGTTAGCAGATGAAAATTTGCTCCAATCGAGGCTAGCCCCTCAACCTTGTACTGGTATAATCGCTCTAAGCCGTGACAGGAGCCGGATAATGGAATTTAAAGAATTAGCAGCTGCCCAACAGGCAGCCAAACAGGGAAATACGGATGCCCAGTGTTGCGTGGGCGATTTTTATGCCTCCGGCCAGGGTGTGCTCCAGAATGACCTGATGGCCGCTCACTGGTATCGGCTAGCCGCACAACAGGGGCACCCCATTGCCCTGTTCAAGCTCGGGACTGTCTATGAGCAAGGCAAGGGAGTCAGCGCGGATCTGGGCCAGGCTCTCGAATGCTACCGTCTGGCGGCGGAGCGTGGACACGCCGAGGCGGCCTACCTTCTGGCCAGCCGCTTCGATACCGGCAATGGCGTGGCGCAGGATGAACATCAGAGCGCCCACTGGTACCAGAAGGCGGCCGAACTGGGTCATCCCGACGCCGCCTATGCCCTGGCGTTGATGTACGACATGGGGCGCGGCGTCAAACAGGACTATCATCAGGCGCTGCTTTGGTATCGCAAGGCGGCTGAGTCCGACCATCCAGAGGCGCCTTACAACATCGGTTTGATCTATTACAACGGTCATGGCGTGCCACAGGACAACCGTCAGGCGCTGTTCTGGTACCGTCAGGCGGCGGAGAAGAACCATCTGGAGGCTCAATTCTTGTTGGCGGCCATGTATGCCCTCGGTCAAGGGGTGCCGCAAGATGATATGCAAGCCTATGTCTGGGGCTCCCTGGCAGCGGTTGGTTTTCCGGATGCCGCCAAGATCCGCGACAATGCCGCCTCGAAACTCGATAGCGCCTCGCTGGAGAAGGCCAATCATCTGGTGGCCTCCTACGCCCAGGCTTACCAAAACGCCTGATCCGGCACTCTGCTGTTTATCTCATCAAAAAACCCCGCCAAGTGCGGGGTTTTCTATTGAGGGTCACAAGGCAACAGCCATCAGGCTTTGGGCGGAGTCGACGCCGGCTTATTGGTGATCGCAGGGGCCGGTTTGTTCGCTGCACCGGATGCCGAGATGGTCGCAGCCGCCCCGGCGGCAGGCACTTCGGCCGCGCTTCCCGTGTCACTCGACTCGCTTGCCTTCGTCGGCAAATTGGCTGACTCACCCTGATAGATGGCGCCACCCACCTCCTGGCCCCGCGTCTCGTACTGCGGCAAGAAACGCGACATGGAGATGATCACCCGCCGATTCTGCGCCCGCCCACTCTCACTCTCGTTGCTGGCGATGTGCTGCTTTTCACCGTGCCCCTGCACCTCGATGCGTTTGGGATCGATCCCCTGCGCGGCAAAGTACTCCTTGATGACCTTGGCTCGCTTCTCCGACAACTTGAGGTTCGGCCAACGGCCGCCGTAGCTGTCGGTATAGGCATTGATCACCAGCATGTCGATGGCAGGGTCGGCCTTGAGATATTCGCCAATCATCTCCAGTCGCCGCCGGGAATAGGGGGTCAGCTGATCGCTGTTCTTCTCGTAGTTGAGGGCGGTGAAGGCGATATCCTCGAAGGTATAGGGCAACAGGCTCTGCAGGCACATTAAAAACGATTGATAGCGCGGATAGAAACCGACGGCCGAAACCGAGACCTGCACCGCCTTGCCGCTGTGGTACCAGTCGCGGAATACAAACTCAGGGAAACGCCCCTGTTCCAGCTCGCCGGCCATGGTCCAGGCCGTGCGACCTTCCACCAGGCCATCGAATTGTTTGTAAAAACGGATGGTGCCCAGACCCGTGTCGGGAACCCCGGGACGCCAGTGCGGTGAGGAGGAGCGCAGGGTGACGGTCTGAACCTTGGCATTGGGCCGCAACGGCCGCAACTCGAAATCGAGGTTGATCTGCTTGCCTGCGCGGCTGATGAAGGAGCCGCTGCCATAGCCGGGGATGAAGTGTTCGAGACGGCATTCCAGCGGCGTATCGCCGGTCAGACGCCAGCTCGATTGATCCAGTGAGGCCCCATATTCCAATACGGCGGCCTGACCCGGAATGCCAGCCAACACACTCAATAAGCCACACAGATACCTGTACTTCACGGCCGTCTCCTCTTCCTGATTCACTCATCTATCGGCCCGACAGGCCAATACTTTAGCTTCAATTTAAGGAAGTCGAGGATCATTGCAACCATGGGCAAGGCAAGCCACTTCTGCCATAATACGCCGTCTTTGACCCTGATAAGACTCAAGAAAGCCATTCCAGAAGAATTACCCGCGGGAAAGGAGAAGCCCATGCGCAAACGAATCATCCAGATAGAGGAGAGACCCTCTCTTCTTGAGAGTATCCCCTTGAGTTTTCAACACCTATTCGCCATGTTTGGCGCATCGGTGCTGGTGCCCATGCTGTTCAAGATCGATGTGGGTACCGTGTTACTGTTCAACGGTATCGGCACCCTGATCTACCTGTTCCTCTGTCAGGGCAAGGTTCCGGCCTATCTCGGCTCCAGCTTCGCCTTTCTCTCTCCGGTCTTTGCCGTCATGGCCGCTCACGATTACGAGACCGCCCTCGGTGGCTTCATTGCCTCAGGCCTGCTGTTCATGACTGTTGCCAGCCTGATCAAACTGTTTGGCTACAAGTGGATCAACGTGATATTCCCGCCGGCGGCGATGGGCGCCATTGTCGCGATCATCGGTCTGGAGCTGGCACCGGTCGCCGCCGACATGGCCGGCCTGACCGCCAAGGTGCTTGATGGCAAGGTGGTTGGCGTCTCCATGCTGACCTTCGCCGTGGTGGTCTTTGGCTCCGTGCTGTTCCGCGGCTTCCTGGCAGTCATCCCCATCCTCATCGCCATCATCGTCGGTTACATCGCCGCCTGGTTGTGTGGTCTGGTCGATTTCAGTCAGGTTGCTCAAGCCTCTGTCCTGCAGATGCCAACCTTCTACACCCCGAAACTGGAGTGGGCTGCGATCTTGACCATATTGCCCGCCGCCTTTGTGGTGATCGCAGAACATATCGGCCACTTCATCGTCACCGAGAAGATTGTCGATCGCCCCCTGATGAAGGATCCCGGCATGCACCGCTCGTTGATGGGCGATGGTTTCTCCACGGCCCTCTCCGGCTGCTTCGGCTCGGTCCCCACCACCACCTATGGTGAAAACATCGGTGTCATGGCCATCACCCGCGTCTACAGTGTCTGGGTCATCGGCGGTGCGGCCATCATCTCCATCCTGCTCGCCTTCTTCGGTCAATTTACGGCGGTCATCCGCACCATTCCGGTTCCGGTCATGGGGGGCGTCTCCTTGCTGCTGTTCGGGGTCATCGCTGCTTCCGGGATCCGCATGCTGGTTGAATCCAAGGTGGATTACAGCAAGCCGAAGAACCTGATCCTGACCTCCATCGTGCTCATCATCGGTCTGTCCGGCGCCCATCTGGATGTCGGTAGCGTCAGTCTCAAGGGGATGGCCCTGGCGACCCTGCTCTCCATCGCCGTCAGCCTGTTGTTTGAGCTGTTCGAGCGCATGGGCTGGATCAGCTCTTATGACATCATGGAGCCGTAACCGGCTCCTATTGACCCATCGTTAGTCGTTATCGAGTGTTGTGGATGAGTGAAAGTAGTGCAGTACACCCCTTGAAAGCCCGTTTTCGCGGTTACTTTCCGGTGGTGATCGATGTGGAAACCGCAGGTTTCAATGCCCGGGGCGATGCGCTGTTGGAGATTGCAGCCTGCACCCTGACCATGGATGAGGAGGGTTGGCTGCGGATCGACGACACCTTCCACTTTCATGTCGAACCCTTCGAAGGAGCAAACATTGAAAAGGCGGCGATCGAGTTCAATGGCATCGATCCCTTCAACCCGTTGCGCGGGGCCGTCAGCGAGAAAGAGGCGCTGGGCGCCATTTTCAAGGGACTGCGCAAGGGACTCAAAGAGACGGACTGCCACCGCGCCATCGTCGTGGCGCACAACGCCGCCTTCGATCATGGCTTCCTGATGGCAGCCGCCGAACGCGCGGGTTTGAAACGCAATCCCTTTCACCCATTTGCCACCTTCGATACCGCCACACTGGCGGGTCTGGCCCTTGGCCAGACGGTGCTCGCCAAGGCGTGCATGGCGGCCGGCATCGCCTTCGATAATAAGGAGGCGCATTCCGCGCTCTATGACACGCAGCGCACCGCCGAGCTGTTCTGCCATATCGTCAACCGCTGGAAGTCCCTCGGCGGTTGGCCGCCCCCCCTGGTCGAATAATCCCTACAGATCGCAGGCCCCAAACGCCTGCGATCTGTCTGTAGCGTCACGGCGACAGCAGTCCGTTCCACCCAGCCAGGCGCTGAGCCGAACTCGCGTGACGGAATCGATTGCGGATCTGGCCAATGTCTGGATTTTCCTCTCGACATTCGCCGATTTTCCAGCAAACTACAGCGCTTATTTTCACCTCAACCAGAGAGACACTCACAGATGAATCCGGTCGTTATCGCCGTATTGCTGATGCTGATCCTCAGCATGCTGCGCATCAATGTCGTCGTATCCCTCGCGGTCAGCGCCATCGTCGGTGGTCTGGTCGGGGGACTATCACTGATGGATACCCTCAAGGCCTTCACCGATGGTCTGGGTGGTGGGGCGACCATCGCCCTCTCCTATGCCATGCTCGGCGCCTTTGCCGTCGCCATCTCCCGCTCCGGCATCACCGATCTGCTGGCCCACAAGGTCATCGCCCAACTCGGCAAAGAGGCGAGTCCCAGCCACATTCTGTGGGTCAAGAGCCTGTTGCTGGGCGCCCTGCTGGCCGTCAGCATCGCCTCGCAAAACCTGATCCCAGTGCATATTGCCTTCATCCCGATCCTGATCCCGCCTCTGCTGCATGTCATGGCCCAGATGCGGCTGGATCGCCGCCTGGTCGCCTGTGTCATCACCTTCGGCCTGACCGCTACCTATATGATCCTGCCGGTCGGCTTCGGCGGCATCTTCCTGAACGATATCCTGGCGCAAAACCTGATCCGCAGTGGAGTTCAGGTCTCTGGCCCGCAACTGCCGCTGGCGATGGCCATTCCGGTCGCCGGCATGGTGCTGGGCTTGATCATGGCCTTCTTCAGCTACCGCAAACCCCGGGATTATGCGCTCGAACCCATCATGGCCATCGAGCCGGAAACCGTGGTCTTTACCCCCCAGCACCTGTGGGTGGCCGTGGTAGCCATCCTCGCCGCCCTGGGGCTGCAGCTCTATACCGACTCCATCATCGTCGGTGCCCTGGTCGGCTTTTTGATCTTCACCATCGGTGGCGTCATCAAGTTTCATGAGAGTCAGGATGCCTTCACCCAAGGGGTCAAGATGATGTCGCTGATTGGTTTCATCATGATCAGCGCTTCCGGCTTCTCATCGGTAATGAATGCCACCCATGGCGTCGACTCGTTGGTCCAAACCGTCGGCACCGTGCTGGGTGACCACAAGGGCTGGGCCTCCTTTGCCATGCTGCTGGTCGGCCTGCTGGTCACCATGGGGATTGGCTCATCATTCTCCACCGTGCCCATCATCGCGGTCATCTACGTTCCGCTGTGTCTGAGCCTCGGTTTCTCACCGCTGGCCACCATTGCCATCGTTGGCACCGCCGGCGCCCTGGGCGATGCCGGCTCGCCGGCCTCCGACTCGACCCTGGGCCCCACCTCGGGGCTCAACGCCGATGGTCAGCATGATCACATCTGGGACAGCGTGATACCGACCTTTATCCACTACAACATCCCTCTGCTGGTGTTCGGCTGGATTGCCAGCATGGTGCTTTAATCCACGCCGCAATTCACGCCGCCTCATTCCGAGCCACTCGGATAAAAAAAGGTTCTTCGCGCAAGCGTGGGGAAAGGTAAGTTGACAGACAGGGA
>JASDSW010000025.1:0-28383 GCA_041441555.1 Aeromonadaceae bacterium | reverse complement strand
ATGTATATTATGTTAAACAGCGTGGTGATGACTGCTCTTTTCTTGCTGTTGATTCCTCCGTTTCTTGGGAATCGCTGTGTTAGACCAATATGACCATGACTATCCATAAAATCAGGATTTCAGCTTGATCCACTCCGCGTTATTGAGTGAATTGTTTGGTCATGGTTGGACGTTCACGCGTACCATAACTGTGGATACTCGGTAGCGTAAGGAATAATCAGCTCGTGACCTTTAGATTCGATACCTGGCTCGACAAACACTGGCACCAAGCGCTGACTCAACGCGGTGATTGCGTCTTTGTCCACTCGCGGGCTGGAGCCTTGTTGCGCTCGGTATTGGATGATTACTGTCAGCAACGAAATCTCTCTCCACTTCGTTGGCGGATGACCGAACACGATGCGCTGGAACCTTATTCTCCGTTGCTCCCCTTATTGCGGAATTTGCTGCATCGCAAAAAAATGAGTATTGCCTCGGCACTCGATGCGTTGCAGCTCAATGGCATTGAACGAACATTGCTGGCCGATTATTTCACCGGCCGTGAACTGATGCGCATCGAGTTTCCCCTGCCTGACGATCTCTCCTTTCAGTCCAGGCGTATCCGTTCACTCCTGATCCGTCTGCTCTCTATTCTGACCCAGGACGATCCGCAGTTATTATTGGTGACCGGCATCCAATTTGCTGGCCCCACCACCCTGAAATTGCTGGAAGAGTTAATTCAGCAGCCCCACAGCGGGAAGTTTTTGCTGCTGATCGGCATCGATCCGAGTTACCAGCACAGCGACGAGAGTCATCAGCAATTGTGGGAGCAATGGGTCAGCCTCATCGACAGCAGCGGGATTGTGTACCCGCATCCGTTCGAAGCAACCCCCTCTCCTTTCATGAATTGGCCTGGGCTAGCCGATGTCGAAATCCAGCACGACTATGCGGCGCTCGCCCGTTGTGAACAGCTGTTGGCATTGCTCTGTTTTGATGAATCCGTCGTTGCCACCCATAAGCTGGTTCACCGTTTGGAACGGGGCGAATTTGATCAAGATGGCCACTATAAGTGGCAACTTCTGCTCTGTTTGGGGCGAGCCCAGTTGTATTGCGGGGAACATGAGGAGGCGATTGCCACCTTTGATCGACTGCTGGAGTTGGCTCAACAGGCCAATCATTCGATTCATCTGTGCATGGCCTACCGTGAACTGGCGATGGCGCATATTTTTCGCTCCGATCTGGCAACGGCCATTCGTTATAGCCAACTGGCAGTCAAGTTGAGCAGCTCACAAGATAATGAACTGTTGCAGACGCAAGCGCTGTTTTGCCATTTTGTCGCATGCGATAAAGCCAATACGCCATTTGGCCTCTCCCGGTTGCGGCAGCTACTGCAGCAACTGGATTCCCAGCAGATGGTCAGCGGCCGCATCTATGTGTTGCGGAACATCTACGCTCAGGTGCCTTACGAGAAACTTCTCGATCATGACTCGGCACTGGATTGCTCCATCGAGGCGATCCGTCTGGCTCATCACTATGACTATCAAGCCGATCTGGCGGCAGCCTTTCAAAGCCGAGGGGTTATCTACAGTCAGCTCAACCGTTACCGACGAGCCTTGCGCTGCTACCGGATCAGCGAGCATCTGCGCGAGCAGCTTAATGTTCCTGGCGAGCTGGCCCGGATCCGCAATGGCATCGGATATATGCTCTGCCAGCGGGAAAATTATCCCGAAGCTCACCGCTATTACCTGTCGGCACTCAATACGGTATTGCGACTAAACGACTTTTCTGAAATTACCATCAGCCTGTATAACCTGGCCTGGCTATATGCCGAGGTGCAAGAGAACAGCAGCGCCTCGTTAGTGCTCAATACGCTTCGCGAGATGCTGCGCATTCGCGGAACGACCAATTTCCCGTTCCGTACCTTGCACGACGTCTTGTTGTTGCAGGGGGTGATCCATCTTCATCAAGGCGAATGGATCCGCGCCGAGCAGGATCTGGAGCGCAGTTTCAATCTGGATATCCCTGTCTCCGCCGAAGGGAAGTTCATGCGGCCCCTGCTCAAGGCTCTGCTGGAGGCCCGTCATAGCAATTACAGCCAGGCTCTGCTGGAGCTCGAGGAAGCCAGCGCAGTCTGTCATGTTGAGAGCAATCTAACGGTTCATCACCAGATATTGCTGCACGAAGCGGCCATCCGCATTCACCGGCAATTGGCGGATGTAGAGGCTGCGTATCAACATCTGCGCAGCGCGATCACCCTGTGCCGCCACTACCAGCTTCCTACCAGTAAACTGCGCATCATTTGTGCCTGGCACCTGCAAAGCATGGTCAACGGCCATGACATGCTATCGCCGCCCAAGCTGGAGCTGGATCAGTTGCTGCACCTCGTGCGGCAAGAGCAGCGGATGAATCAACTTTGGCAGCGAGTCCACGAGATGCGTTTGCTGGCCACCTTGCAACATCTGGCCGTCAACATGGACAGCGAGCAGGAGATCGCCGCGGAAACACTGCGCCTGATTTGTACCCATTTCAACGCCCAGGCCGGCTTCTTGCTGGTCAATCATGAGCAGAAGCTCTACGAACTGGCGCAATACAGTCAGGTTCCAGATAACCAGCTCGATAGTTTGACTCTCAGTGACTGGCTGGGAAATCACACGACGACACGGTTGTTGTTCAACGGTGAAGTTCCTGCGGCCAAACAGGCACTTCGCTTCTCCTCCGTGCTCTGTCACCCGCTCCTGGAAGGTCAACGTCAGATCGGCGAGATGATTTTGCTGACGTTTGCCGACAGCGCCCCTTTGAATAAATCAGACCGCGATATTCTGCAATTTATCGGCAACCAGTTGGCCGGCCAGTTGGTCAACCTGCGACAGCGACGCCAACTGATCACGCTCAGCTCGACCGATGCGCTGACTGGTCTGAGCAATCGCCAGAAGTTTCAAACCCAATTACGACAAGAGCTCAAACGAATTGCCCGCTATGGCAATGAGACCCCCCACCTCGCGTTGGCATTTATCGACCTGGATAACTTCAAGTACTACAACGATAACTTTGGCCACGACACCGGTGATCAATTACTGCGCTGGTTTGCCGATCTGCTACGTGAAACGCTGCGCGACTTTGACACCGCCTGTCGCTGGGGGGGGGATGAATTCCTGGTGATGTTCCCCCATTCCACCTCGGACGAAGCCGTGGTTGGCCTGGCCCGATTGTTGGAGCGACTGAATGGCTTGGAAGGGTATGCCGTCGAGTTGACCGAGTACCTGGGTTACCGGGTCGAATTACCCAAAGAGCGCTGGCTCAGCTGCTCTATCGGCGTAACGGACAGTCGCTATCTGCATGATATTTTTGATGATGCCGAACTTTTGCAAAACGCCGACCAGATGTTGTACGAAGTCAAACGCAACGGTAAGGGACACGTTCGTCAGACCACCTCGCATCGGATCTGCAAAACGGATAATGCCGCGGTTGGTTGAGACCCTATCGCAAAACTTTCCCCGACCCCATGCTTTTGCTACCCTTGCCGCCTTTTGTGGTGGCAAGGCATTGTCACCATCCGGATCACCAGCGAAAGCAGAGCATGATCATGCAACAGAGCTACCCGGTTAACGAAATATTCCAAAGCATCCAGGGCGAAGGATACTTCACCGGCGTCCCGGCTATTTTCATCCGCTTGCAAGGCTGCCAGGTTGGTTGTTCCTGGTGTGACACCCGACATACATGGCACATTGATCCGGATAAGCAGGTGGCCAGCACCCAAGTGCTCGATCGATCCAGCGCATCCGAGTGTTGGGCCGACATGACCACAGAGCAGATCTGCCAAGCGCTGCGACAACTTGGTTATACCGCCCGGCATGTGGTACTGACCGGCGGCGAGCCTTGCCTCTATGATCTTCGCCAGCTCAGCCGAGTCTTGCTGGAGCTTGGCTATCAGGTGCAAATCGAAACCAGTGGCACGGCCACCATCCAGGCAGACTCGGCCTGCTGGGTTACCCTATCGCCGAAGATCGGAATGAAGGGCGGACTGCCGATCCTCGATAGTGCCTTGCAACGGGCGCAGGAGATCAAACATCCCGTGGCCATGGAAAAGCACATCCACGAATTGGATCATCTTCTGGCCCGCTGCCAGCAAGGGGCTGGGAAGGTGATCTGCTTGCAACCGATCAGCCAGCAGCGGCGCGCCACTGAACTGGCGCTGGAGGTCTGTCTGCAGCGCAACTGGCGCCTCTCGGTGCAACTGCATAAGTACCTTCAGGTTGATTAACACCCGAGCGATTGATTGAAAGCACTCCGCGAATACCATTCGATTTCTGGTCGGAGCATCCTGTTTTTATTAGCTATTTTCTAGTGCATCACCTATACGTTGGTACATAGCCACGTTGACCTGAGTGCTTGAATTTGGAACTAGAGCCTCGTTGCATACCGGCGCGTCTACTGCTCGTCGATGACAGTCCGACGAACCTTCGTTTTCTTGCCCATGTCCTGCATAACATGGGGGAGATCTTCTTTGCGACCGATGGTCCCTCTGCGCTCAAAATCGCACGTGACAAGCAACCCGATCTGATTCTTCTCGATGTCGAAATGCCCGGCATGACGGGCTATGACGTCTGCCAGCAGATGAAGCAAGAGCCATTGCTGAGTGATGTGGCCATCATCTTCGTCACCTCACATCAGAGCATGGAGCATGAGGTGCGGGCCTTGGAGGTCGGTGCCGTGGATTTCATCACCAAACCCTTGAACCCCCCCATAGTGCGAGCGCGCGTTCGTACCCATCTGACACTCAAACAGCAATCGGACAAGCTGCGCCGTCTGGCCAACCGGGATGGCATGACCGGAGTGTTCAATCGGCGTGCCCTCGATGAGATCTTGGCGGTGGAGTTTAGGCGGCATATGCGCATTGCTGCACCGCTGGGATTGGCCATGCTGGATGTCGATTTTTTCAAGTCATATAACGACAGCTATGGTCACCTGTTGGGCGATGACTGTTTACGTCACATTGCCAAGACCATAGTCGCCTCGACTCGTCGCCCCGCCGAATCGGTTTGTCGCTATGGTGGTGAAGAATTCATGGTCGTGCTGCCGAACTGCAATGAGGCGCAGACCCTGCAGTATGGCAATTGGTTGATCGATCAAGTCCATAAGCTGGCTCTCCCCCATCAGGCTTCGGAGTTTGGCATCGTCACCATCAGTGTGGGGGTTGTCTCCATGGTGCCGACCGACCAAGTCACCATCCCGGATCTGGTGCAGTGTTGTGATATGGCGCTTTATGATGCCAAGCATCAGGGACGGGATCGTGTATGCGCCTACCAGACGGGTCAGACTGGAACTCAATCATGAATTTGTTTTCCCAGCGTATGCTGCTTCGTCTGTGTGCCCTGCCCCTGCGCGAGAGTCTCTATCTGACGGGGTTGGTTTTGCTCATCCTCATCAGTTGGCTGGTCACCGACCAGCTCGGGGCTCTGCGCGGCGGCTGGTTGGCCAACATCTTTGTGTTCATCTGTTTTTTGCGTGCCTCCCCCCATGCTGGCCGCATCATTCTGGTTGGTGCACTTGTTGGTCACCTGGTGGTCGGCAGCCTCATGGGTCATGACTCCGAGTACGGCACCAGCAGCATGCTGGCCGGTGGCGCCGAGCTGCTGCTGGCCTGCTGGCTGGCCCGCCGCGAGCAGCCATTATCGGAGCGCGATATCGAGCAGACCCTGTTGCTGCGCCTGCTGGGGCAATATCTGCTGTTGGCCATCCCGGTGGGACAGCTCTTGGGCGGTTTGCCGGGTTGGTACAATGACTCGCCTGAACAATGGCAACAGCGGTTCTTTACCGGCTGGCTTTATCACTCGCTCGGCGTCGTCTTGTTGCTGATCCCCTGCCTGACCATTTCGATGGCGCGGGTAAAGAGCCTGTTCACCCCGCTCAAGGGGGGCATCTATCTGCTGGCAGTGCTGTTTTCCTGTGGGTTTAGCCTGATTTTGTTACAGTGGTTGGATAACCCACTGATTTTTATTGCTATTGGCCTGGCGTTGATCGCCCTGAGCTGTGATGCATTCTTTGTCTCATGCTGGACCTTGGGGCTGCTATTGGTGAGCTGGCTCATCCTGAAGAGTCACTGGCTACCGCAACCGCCGATGTTGACCCTGCTTGACATTCAAACCACCTGGTCATCGACTATTGCAACACTGTTTTTTCTGCAATTAATTGGATTTCTGAGCGAATTGATGGCCAAGGGCCACCGTCGTCTGGAGGAGAGCGAGGCGCGCATGCGCGGCGCCCTGGAGTTTGCCGCCACCGGCTTTGCCCTGACCTCCCAACAGGGCGAGATCCTTGAGGCCAATCAACATCTCTGCCGCATGCTGGGTTACAGTCGCGAAGAGCTCAAAGGGTTGACTGCGGTAGAGATTACTCACCCGGATGATGCCGCCAAATCCTTGGCTTACCTGCGAGATATCGAGCAGGGCAAAATCGATAGCTATGAATTTGAAAAGCGCTACCTGAAAAAAGATGGCACGCCGATCTGGGTCAACGTGCGACTTTCGTTGTTGAACTATTCACCGCGCCGCCCCGTCGAATTGATTGTCCAGGTGGATGATATCACCAAGCGCAAGCAGGCCGAGTCCCAGCTGCAGTACAAGGAGACCCGGCTCAAGCAGGCATTAGCCGCCGCCAATGCCGGCGCTTGGGAAACCAACTTGACAACCTTGACCACCTGGTGGGCCGATGAGATCTATCGCATCTTGCGCGTTGAGCCGGAGACGATATCGGCCAACCAAATAAGCTGGAATGCGCTGGTTCATCCCGAGGACCGGGAGAAACTGCAGCAGAGCATTGAACAGGCGATGGCTCATGCGTGTGGCTATCGCATCGTCTATCGGCTGATCCGCCCCGACGGCTCCATGGCTTGGCTGGAAGATTACGTCGATGTGGAGCTCAATGGCGATGGTGAGGTGTGCCGACTCTACGGCATAACCCAGGATGTCACCGAGCGAACCCTCGTCGAGCTTGCCGTGCAGCAAAGTGAGAGTCGGTTGCGGGCCATCTTGAATTGTGCGGTCGATGGGATTGTGACGCTGGATGACCATGGCCGCATCCACTCATTTAACCCGGCAGCCGAGAAGATATTCGGCTACCAGGCCAATGAAGTGATCGGGGAAAATATCAGCCTGCTGATGCCCTCACCCCACAAGGAGCTGCATCAAGGCTACATCCAGCGTTACTTACAGACCGGTCAGTCCCACATCATCGGCAAACCGGGCCGCGAGATGATGGCCCAGCACAAGAGTGGCCGTCTGGTCCCGGTGGAGATCTCGGTCACCGAAATCAACAGTCAGGGCGAGCGGCTCTTTACCGGCATGATCCGTGACATCTCGGCCCATAAACAGGCGGAAGCGGCCCTCATCGCGGCGCGGGCAGAATTGCAGAGCGTCATCAATGCGGCCATTGAGATCTCCATCATTGCCACCACCCCGGAGGGGGTGATCACGCTGTTTAACACCGGCGCCGAACGGATGCTGGGGTACAAGGCCGCCGAAGTGGTCGGCCTGCGCACGCCCATGATGTTTCATGACATGGAGGAGATCGTCTCGCGCAGCATCGAGATCACGCGCGACCAAGGTCATCCGGTGACCGGATTCGCCGTCTTGGTTCAGCATGCCATTCGTCATGGCCACGAGGCCAAGGAGTGGAGTTATGTGCGCAAAGATGGCTCCAAGCTGACGGTTTTGTTGACGACGACGCCGATCCGCGACAGCGCAGGCAGCATCACCGGCTTTTTGGGGATCGCCAAGGATATTTCGGCGCTGAAGATCACCGAGGCGGAGCTCTATCGGGCCAAGAATCAGGCGGAGCTGGCCAGCAAGGCGAAGAGTGAATTTCTGGCCAACATGAGCCATGAAATCCGCACCCCGCTCAATGCGGTGCTCGGCATGGCCTACCTGCTCAAGGGCACTCCTTTGAATTCGTCTCAGGAGCAGTATGTCAAGATGATCAGCGGGGCCGGTCGTTCCTTGTTGCTGATCCTCAACGATATCCTCGATTTTTCCAAGATTGAGGCGGGTCGCATGGAGATCTCCCCGACCGAGTTCAATCTGGATGACATCCTGGATGGCCTGGCTAGCATCATGTCGGTCAATGCGGCAGAAAAAGATCTCGATCTGATGATCGGCGTGAAACCCGATGTGCCCCGTCAGCTGTTTGGCGATGGCATGCGTCTGCAGCAGATCCTGATCAACCTGACGGGGAATGCCATCAAATTTACCCATCAAGGCCATGTGAGTCTGGATATCGCCATGGATCCCGCCTCCTCGCCCCCACGCATTCGCTTCTCGGTGACGGATTCCGGCATCGGCATGAGCCAATCACAATTGGATAAGCTGTTCGCCCCCTTTACCCAGGCCGATAGCTCCATGACCCGTCAGTACGGTGGGACTGGGCTGGGGCTTGCCATCTGTAAACGCCTGGTGGAGCTGATGAACGGCCAGATTGGTGTTCGCAGCCAGCTCGGGCAAGGCAGCGAGTTCTGGGTTGCTCTGCCATTACCGGCCATGGAGCCATCCGTCAGCGAGCAAGATCACCGCTCGCTCAAGACACAACGGCTGCTGATCCTGGATGACAATCCGCAGTTCGTCACTTACCTGCGACAGGCGACCGAGGCGTTGGGTTGGCAATCGGCGGATGCCGCCTCGGTCGAAGAGGCGGCCCGGATGTTGGATCTGCAATCCTATGACACACTCTTGCTCGGCTGGCCCTCCGAACAAATCCCCGCCCTTGACTTGCTACAACGGGTCGATCGCTGGCCGCAGACGGCGTTGATTGCCATGACCCGCCTGCATCAAAAAGAGAGCCTGCTCATGCAGCCGCTGGCCGAGCGGATAGACAACATCATAGTGCAACCGGTCACCAGCTCGAATCTGTATAACGCCGTGCTGGAGGTGCAGCAGCGCAAGGAGGGGGGTACCGATCAACTCTTGCAACAGCTGCTGCCCAACCGTCAGCCGGCGACCGATCTGCATGGCATCCAGGTTTTGCTGGTGGAAGATAATGAAATCAATCAATTGGTTGCCAGCAAAATCCTGCAGCAGGCCGGTGCCAGCGTTGAGATCGTCAACAATGGACAAGAGGCGGTGGAGCGCTTACGTCAACCCTACTCCTTTGCTTTGATCCTGATGGATGTACAGATGCCGGTCATGGATGGTTTCACCGCCACGCGGATTTTACGTCAGGAGCTGGCAGTGACCATTCCGATCCTGGCGATGACCGCTGGCGTCATGAGCAGCGAACAGGAGGAGTGTCGTCGCTGCGGCATGAATGACATTATTGCCAAACCGGTAGACGTCAACCAGATGCTGCACTGCATCACCAACCATCTCCGTCCCGAGCTGAATAACCCGATCCCGGCCTCGTCCCCAGTCGAAACGCCAGATGCCTCCTGGGATCTTCATCAACTGATGCAAACCCTCGGCGGGGATACTCAGCTGATGGTTCGCCTGCTGACCCAATTCCAGCAAGAGACCCGGCAGCTCCCCGAAGAGTTGCATATCTTGCTTGAGAGTCATGATGACCAGAGCGCCGCTCGTCTCATCCATACCCTCAAAGGGCATGCTGGAACCTTTGGCTCCCGGCACTTAGCACAATTGAGCAAACAGCTCGAACAAGCCATTCGCGACGGGCAGATGGACGCTCGGAGCCAGCTCCTGCCCGAGTTATTAGCGCAGCTGGCGCAGTTGCAGCAGCAGATCCACGACTGGCTGGCGCAGCAAACCCAAGCGGAACCCCACACGGCACAGCCCGATGATCTGCAAGAAAAACTCAAGATGCTGGGATTCTTGCTGCAGGAGAATAATCTGTCGGCGCTGGATGTACTCGATGAGATCAAGGGCAGTTTGCAGCAGGAGTGGGGACAAGAAACCGTTGAGCGGCTGGTGGCGGCGATGGAGTCATTAGACTTCAGTCAGGCTCGACAACTTCTTGAGGCGCGAGCCTTCGTTGGTTGATGGTTGATGGTTGAGGGCTGATGCCGGTTGAGTGCGGTGATTTTCTCAGCGGGCCGGACGCATGACAAAATCGCCATACTCCTGACATGTCTGTTCAAGCGCCAAGCGCAGCACCGCGAAGGTGTAGTCATGGCGTCGATCCAGACGACTCTCCGCTGCGCGATAGGCCACTTGAGTAGCGGCCATCGCCTCCGACAGCGGGAGAAAAAAGAACCAAGCGATCAGACCACGCTTCCACATTCCCCCTCGCACAAAAACTCCCATCCAACACTCTTTCGATGAGTTGCTTGTAACGTCGATTGGCATCATGGGCGGAAAAACCCGCATCGAGGCTCTGGGATGTGGAGGCAAAATTACATGAAATACAGTAGGATGGACCAGATATCTCATGGACGTTACCCGCAGAAGGAGTTCCCATGTCCTGCTCATGGACCATATTGCCGCTGGATCGATCAGCCGAGCCGCTCATCCAACAACAGATCGATCAAAAGACCAAGCCACTGGGCGCACTGGGTCGACTCGAAGAGCTGGCCTGCCAACTGGCGTTGATCCAGCGCCAGGAGCGCATCACCATCCAGCAGCCGACCATGCTGGTTTTTGCCGCCGACCACGGGATTGCCCGCCACGGCATCAGCATAGCGCCGAGCGATGTCACCCGGCAGATGGTGCTTAATTTTCTCGGCGGTGGTGCTGCCATCAACTGCTTTTGTCGAGAGCACCAGATCGAGTTAAAGGTCGTGGACGCCGGGATCCTCACCCCCATCGACGATCCGTGCCTGATCCATCAGCGGCTGGGAGCTGGTACCGCCGATCTGAGCGTAGAGCCCGCCATGAGTCGGGAACATGCCCTCCTGGGATTGCAACTGGGCAGCGAGTTGGCCAAGGCGCAGATCGCCGACGGTTGTAATCTGCTCGCCTTTGGCGAAATGGGGATCGGGAACACGACTCCGGCTTCGGCTCTACTGGCCGCGCTGACCGGGGTTCCGGTGGCGGCCTGTGTGGGACGAGGTACCGGCATCGATGACGCCCAGCTGGGCCGTAAAATCAGCCTGGTGACCCAAGCCCTGGCGCGCGTTGGTGACGAATCGGATCCCATCCAATTGCTGACCGAACTGGGTGGTTTTGAAATCGCACAGATCACCGGTGCCATGCTGGCCGCGGCGGAGCAGCAGATCGCCATGCTGATCGACGGCTTCATCGTGACCTCGGCCGCCCTGCTGGCGGTCAAGATCGCCCCTGCCGCTCGGGATTACATGATTTTTAGCCATGGCTCCTCCGAAGGCAGTGGCCACGGCATCATGCTCGAAACGCTCAAAGCCCGTCCGCTGCTGGACTTGGGCTTGCGCCTCGGGGAAGGCACGGGTGCGGCACTGGCCCTGCCTCTACTGCGCTCGGCTTGTGCCTTCTACAACGAGATGGCCAGCTTCGCTAGCGCCGGAGTCTCGGTGTGAGCCGTCAAGCCGCTTGGCAAGAGGCGCTGGGGCTGCAACTCAATTATTTCTGGCTGGCCCTCGCCTTTTTTACGCGGATCCCTATTCCGGCAGATACGCCGTTCTCGGCGGAACGACTCAATCACGCCAGCCGTTACTTCTCTCTGGTTGGGGGGATTGTGGGGCTCTGCGCCGCCCTCACCCTGGTCCTGAGCTATCAGTTGCTGCCGGTCAGCATCGCGGTGTTGATCAGCATGGGTGCGACGATTCGGATCACGGGAGCCTTTCACGAGGATGGGCTGGCCGATATGGCTGACGGTCTCGGTGGCGGTATGACGCCGGAGCGCAAACTCGAGATCATGAAAGACTCCCGCTTGGGAACCTATGGCGCCGTTACCCTGCTGCTGGCCATCCTGATCAAATTTTTTGCTCTTTATGAGATCACGCAGCACAGTTTGCCGGATGCCTTGGTCGCCTTGCTGAGTCTGCATGTCCTCTCGCGCGCCGTGGCTGGCAGTCTCATCTTTGACATGCCCTATGTGCGCGAGAGTGGTAAAGCCAAACCATTGGCACAAAACCAGTCCTGGCCTGATCTGCTGATCCTCGGGTTTGTTGGCCTGCTGCCGCTGTGTTTGTTGAGCATCGAAGCTGCGCTCGGCCTGCTGCTGATCAGCCTGTCGCTGCGGGTTTGGATCAAGCGTTGGCTCCTGCGGCAACTGGGAGGCTATACCGGTGATTGTCTGGGGGCAACTCAGCAGCTGACCGAGTTGGCGGGCTATCTAGTCTGGTTGCTGCTCATGCAGCAGCAGATCCCGCGACTCTCCCCCCTGCTGCTCGGGCTTGAGTCCATCGGAGGTTTTTGATGAGCCATCATCTGACGCTACTGCTCGGTGGTGCCCGTTCCGGCAAGTCGGCGTTGGCGTGCGCGCTGGCCAGCCAGCATCCGGTCCAGTCGATCACCTATGTGGCGACGGCCACGGCCGCCGATCCCGAGATGGCGGAGCGGATCCGACTGCACCAACTCGAGCGTCCCGCCCACTGGCATCTGCTGGAGGCTCCGCTGGCACTGGCCGAGGCGATCCGCCAAGCCAGCCAGGAGCAGACCTGCCTCATCGTCGATTGCCTGACGTTGTGGCTGAGCAATCTGCTGCATGACGCGCAGGGTGAGCCACAACCGCAAGAGTCTCTCGAGCACCATTTCCAGGCGCTGGAGCAGGCTCTGCGCTCGGCCCCAGGCCGGGTGATCCTGGTCAGCAATGAGGTGGGGCTGGGAATCGTGCCGCTTGGCCCTCTGACCCGCCGCTTCGTGGATGAGGCCGGGCGTCTGAACCAGCGGCTGGCCCGACTGGCCGATCGCGTTTTGTTTGTCGCCGCCGGACTTCCCTTGGTCCTCAAGGGTGAGGAGATGACTCGCCATGCATGAAGCTATTCGTCGCGGGATCACCTTGCTGCGTCATGGCCAGACCGAGGGGGCGCCGGCCCTCTATGGCCGCAGTGACCCACCATTGACGGCCAATGCCCTGCACTCCTATACCCCACTACTCCAGGCGCCTGGCGGCATCTGGCAACGGGTGCTCTGTTCCCCGCGCACCCGTTGCCGGCAAGTTGCCTCTTTGTTGGCCGAGCACTTTGACATCCCGCTGGTGATTTGGCCGGAGCTCGCCGAGATGGACTTTGGTCAGTGGGATGGGGTTCCCTACGCGGATCTGGTGGCCCAGTGGTCCCATCTCGAACGCTTCTGGGCCGACCCGGTTGCCAATCCCTTGCCGGGAGCCGAACCCTTGGCCGAGTTTCATCGGCGGGTGCTGCAGGCGTGGGAGCGGCTACTACACCTAAACCGCGAGGAGTCGTTGCTGGTGGTGACGCACGGTGGGGTGATCCGCATGCTGCTGGCCCATGTGCTGCACGCCGACTGGCAGCGCGGCGAATTCTACCAATGCCTGACCATTCCCTATGCGTCGATGACGCAGCTGGAGGTGTGGCACGGGGATGGTCTACCGGCCATCCAGATCCGGCAGTTGGCCTCCCTGCTGACGGAGCCGGTGATCCCCTCGTTTTTTGATGCACAACGCCCCTGAATGGGTGTCCTAGCGGAGGAAACCAGATGGTTGATGAACTCCATCGCGATGCGCGACACAAGAGTCGGCAACAGAGATTAAAACAGCAAGTCGATGCCCGGATCGCTGCGGCCCAAGAGGAGCGCGGCCTGTTGGTGGTCATCACCGGCGATGGCAAAGGCAAGAGTACCTCCGGCTTTGGCACCGTCTGTCGGGCGGTCGGCCACGGTTTACAGGCGGCCGTGGTACAATTTATCAAGGGCAACTGGGCGTGCGGGGAGCGGGATCTTCTCGCCTCGCTGGGGGTTGAATTTCATGTGATGGCCACCGGCTTTACCTGGGAGACTCAGGATCGGCAAGCCGATCGCCATGCCGCGCAGCAGGTCTGGCAGGAGGCCAAGCGGCTGCTGGCCGATCCGCAGGTCGATCTGCTGCTGCTTGATGAGCTGACCTATATGGTCGCCTTCGATTATCTGGATCTGGACGAGGTGTTAACCGCTCTGGTGCAACGACCCGCGACCCAGCATGTGATCATCACAGGTCGCGGCTGTCATCGCGCCCTACTGGAGTTGGCCGATACGGTCAGCGAAGTCAAAAACGTCAAACATGCCTTTGATGCGGGCATCAAGGCGCAAAAAGGGATCGACTGGTAATGCAATGCTTCGGTTCGGCGACGGATGGCCCACAGGCGCTGGTGGTCGAGGGCGGTGCCATGCGCGGCATTTTTGCCGCCGGCGTGCTGGACGAGTTTATTCAGGCCCACCACTACCCCTTTTCGCTCTGTCTGGGCGTTTCAGCTGGATCTACGGCGCTGGCAGCCTACCTCTCCGGTCAGGTGGGACGCACCTATCGGGTGATTACCGACATCTCCTGTCGCGAGGAATTCATCAGTCTGCCCCGTTTCTTGCGTGGTGGACATTGGCTCGATCTCGACTGGTTATGGCCGGTGAGCCTGGCTGAATTGCCCTTCGACATGGTCACCCTGTGGCAGCGCCAGATACCGCTCGTCATCGTGACAACCCGGGTTGCCGATGGCAAAGCCTGTTACTTTACCGCCGAGGCGGAGTCGGTCATGACGGTCGCCAAGGCCTCTTGCTCGGTGCCCCTGGCCTATCGGGATTTCATTTTGCTCGATGGTGAAGCCCACACCGATGGCGGCGTCGCCGATTCGATCCCGGTCATCGAGGCCTACCGTCGGGGGGCGCGACAAATCACGGTGGTCCTGTCGCAACCCTGGGGCTACCGCAAGCAGGCCAGTCGTTTTTCTTGGCTCATCCGGCGGCTATTGCGTCACCAGCCCGGTTTGCGTGATGCCATGCTCAGACGTCATGAGGGTTATAACGCTGCGCTTCAATTCATCACCTCGCCACCCGCTGATTGTCAGGTCCGCGTGTTGGCGCCACCGGCAGAATTTAAGGTGGGAAGACTTACTCGCAACCCCGCCCTGTTACAGCAAGGGTACGAGCAAGGGATTCAAGCGGCGCGCAATTATTTGTTGCAGACAAAAAACGAGCGAAGTAAATAGGTCACCTCACAATCGGCAGCAAAAAATCTTGTCATTTTTTACATCTGTTTACATGATGTACGGGAAATGCGTGATGCCGTCGATAGCCACAACGCAAGACCGGCTGGCTATCCTCATGATCAAGGAGAGTTGAGATGCGGTGGAGTGCAGCAGTTTTAGTGGGGTGTGCATTGGTTGGCTCTGTTGTCAGCTCGGTGCAGGGTGCCGAGGTCTACCGCTGGATCGACGGCAAGGGGGTGGCGCACTACAGCCAACTGCCGCCAAGCAGCCAGCAACAAACCTTCGGTCGAGTCAACACCGCGTTTACCCCTGCCGAGCAGGCGCTGATCGAACGCGCCGAACAGCAAGAGTTGCAGAAGAAGTTACTCCAGCAAGCCACCCTGCCTCCGTCGACCGCTGGCGCCGAACAAAATTGTCGCAACCTGCAGCAAGACAAACAGTCCTATCTGAAACGCCGGATCGACGAGCAATATCTGAACTCGCGTAACGCCTGCGATCTGAGTCATGTCGGCGTCGCCGCGAACTCCCAGCGCGAGGCCTGCTACCAAGCCGCCAAGGTGCAGATGAAGCAGCAACTCGCCGCCCTGCCCTCCGTTCAGCTCTGCCGTGATTAAAGAAGAGCGATCCTCGTCACAGATCTGAGATCAAATGGTCTCAGGCGGCGGCTGTTCGCTCCACACGGCGCATACGTTTTACCGGAGGAGGCAAACGTATGCTCCGTCAGGCATTCCGATTGAACTCCCCTGAACGACGGTTTCGCTGCTGTTTGACTCGCTGTTTACCCCCGATCAAGCTCACGTTTTTTCCACCATGGGCTACCTACACTGGCGCCGTATCTATTGGCGTGCACTGGTTTCACGCCCCCAATCATTGCGACGGAGTTACATGATGCATAAGCCTTCTGATGTTTTTCATTTGGGTTTAACCAAGGCGGATCTGCAAGGCGCCGAACTGGCCATCGTTCCTGGCGATCCAGAGCGTGTCCGCAAGATCGCCGAAATGATGGAAAACCCCCGCTTCCTGGCCAGCCATCGGGAGTTCACCAGCTGGTTAGGTGAGTTGCATTGCAAGCCGGTAGTGATCTGCTCCACCGGGATTGGCGGCCCCTCCACCTCCATCGCGGTCGAAGAGCTGGCTCAACTCGGGGTCAGAACCTTCCTCCGCATCGGTACTACGGGTGCCATCCAACCCCATATCAACGTCGGTGATGTGCTGATTTCGACCGCGGCGGTACGCCTCGATGGTGCCTCGCTGCACTTTGCCCCACTGGAGTTTCCGGCAGCGGCCGACTTTGCCTGCACGACGGCGCTGGTCGCCGCGGCCAAGGCGGTTCAAGCCCACTGTCATATCGGCATCACTGCCTCTTCCGATACCTTTTATCCGGGACAGGAACGATATGACACCTACTCAGGGCGCGTCGTGAGCCGCTTTAAAGGCTCGATGGCCGAGTGGCAGGCGATGGGAGTGATGAACTATGAGATGGAATCGGCCACCTTGTTGACCATGTGTGCCAGCCAGGGGCTAAGAGCGGGCATGGTGGCCGGGGTCATCGTCAATAGAACCCAGCAAGAGATCCCGGATGCCGCCACCATGCAGAGCACCGAAAATCAGGCGGTTCGCATCGTCATCGATGCCGCCCGGCGCCTGCTGACGGGCCATGTCGATTAATTTCCCTTCCCCAAACAAGAACAAGGCATCACATGGGTGATGCCTTGTCGTATCTGTTAACCCAACACCGGACTAGCGAATATCGCCCAGCTTGAACTGCTGCACGGTCTGCTCTTGCTGTTCACAGAGCTGATCCAGCGTGATGGTTTGGCTGGCCATGTCGTGCATGGTTTTACTGCTGAGTTCCACCACCTCCGACATCTCGTTGATGCTGCGGCTGATTTCGCGACTAGCCACGGTCTGCTCACGGGTGGCGTTGGCGATCAACTCGGCTGAGTTGCGTACATTCATCATGTGGTCGGCGATGAGGCCAATAGCGCCATTGACCTGCTCCATCATGGCGCGGCCACTTTGCATCAGGTGCAGGCTCTCCTGCATGCTGGAAACCGCACCAGAGGATTTGCTCTGCAGTTCGGAAATCATGGTATTGATCTCCTGAGTGCTCTGATTGGTGCGGCTGGCCAGGTTGCGAACCTCATCGGCGACCACGGCAAATCCGCGGCCATGTTCGCCGGCACGGGCCGCTTCGATGGCGGCGTTCAATGCCAGCAAGTTGGTCTGTTCGGAGATGCCGGCGATGACCTCGAGGATGCCACCGATATGCTCACTCTGCGCGTAGACCTGCTGGATCACCGCCTCACTATGTTGCAGATTTTCAAACAAGGAGGCGACCAGGCGGCTGTTCTCTTCGACCAGTTGGCGACCGGATTGCACCTGTTCGTCGACGGACAGCACCATGCCCAGACTGGCCTCGGTGTTGCTGTTCACATCCTGGATCGCATGTTCCATTTCGGTGACGGTGGCAGCCAGGGTATTCATGGCGCCCGATTGCACCTGTACCTGGGCAGCCAGCGTATCGGCAAACTCACGGTTCTTGTTGGCGGTGTCCCGAGTCTGCTCGGCGCCGTGTTTGACCACGGTCAGCGTATTGTTGAACTCGTGAATGACCGCATTGATATCCCGCTGCAACTCTGCAAATTCGCCGCTAAAACGCCCTTCGACCCGTTGCGTGAAATCGCCCACCGCCAGCTTGCGCAGGATTTTTTGCAAGGCGGTCATCGGCGCATTGATGGAGTTGGAAAGACGCCAGCCCACAATGGCGGCAAATACCAGACTCAACACGAGGGAGAGCATGGTGCTGACCGTGGTGCTACTGATGCTGTCATTTGCCTTGGCGAAGGCCGAATTGCCGATGGTCTTGGTGGCATCGAGCAGCTCCTGCTCCTGCTTCATGGCCTGCTCGACATTCGCGGACAACTGCTGGACCTGGGTCATCAACTGATTGCGCTTATCCTGCAACAGCACATAGCGGGCGATGGCTCCCTTCTTGCCGTCATTCTCTTTCAGCGCCGCCACCCCAGCCATGAAATCACCATTGTCCTTGGCGGTCGGGACCTCTTGCAGCAAGACCTCGCCGTTGCTCAGGATCATCTGGGCAATCGACACCGCGTTGCGTTGGATGGCCTGCATTTCCTGCAGAGAGTTGGTGCTGAAGATGGCGTTGACCATGTATTCCATGGTGCCGATCTGCGACACCATCTGTTTGGTCAGGGAGGCGATGTAGGGATCTTCGTCGGCAAAGGACTTAAATGAGAGATCGACCGCGACCTTGGCGAAGCTGATCTTGTTGAGGAAATCGGCCTTGATCTTATCGATCTTCGCCCCTTCATCCAAAACGGCCAGCTGAATTTGATAGATGGCTTGGCCATCCTGTTCAATCTTCCGAACCGAGCTTTGTAAGGATTCAGAAATCCTGATGGCATCTCCCGGCTGTTCGAGCTGTTTCAGTCGGGACAGCAGTGTCTCCAGTCGTTGATTGAGGGCCTTGGCCTGATCAAGAAACTGTTGTCGACTCTGTTCCAGAGCCGCGGGTGTTTTGGCAAACACCATGTCATTGGCCGTCTTGTTGTTGCGCAGCAAATTTTGACCGATGGCATTGGCATCATCGCTCAACACGCTGATCTCTTTCACCACGAAGGAGAAGGCGCCGTCGATCTTACTCATGTTGAAGTAAGAAAAGCCGCCGCCAATCGCCATCAGGCCACACAAGATGGCGAACGCAATGCCAACTTTGATTGTCAATTTCATGCAGAAATCCCTCGATACTGGATTGAACGTTAACAACAGGTTTTCGTTATTATTTTTTAGTGGGTGACACCTGGCCCCCATTTGTGCCAAGGTCTGGCTCAGCTTCATTTTAGGTCATTTACGACCAGAAACCTGAACCGACCAGGATCATCCGGATGTTTATATTAAAAAAAGCTGAAGAAATCAGCCGCCAAGCCATCATTGAAAATCATATGAATCCCATCCAGGTAGCAACACGCCATGTATCCCAGGG
Source organism: Aeromonadaceae bacterium (assembly GCA_041441555.1). Taxonomy (GTDB): domain Bacteria; phylum Pseudomonadota; class Gammaproteobacteria; order Enterobacterales; family Aeromonadaceae; genus Pseudaeromonas. The sequence continues at coordinate 9,406 of JASDSW010000025.1, read as the reverse complement.
GGATGGGAATTATCTGCTGCGGATCGCCCACTCTCTCGGCCAAAAGGAGCGCGTCGGGCAGCGCCCAAAATCGGTGAATCCCTTCCTGCCTTATGAAGAGGCTCTGTACATCGCCGATATAGGACCCGATCATGTCTGTCTGCTGAATAAATATCCGGTGATTGCCAATCATCTGCTGCTCATTACCCGCCACTATGAGCCGCAGGAGAGTCTGCTGACGTTCGGCGATATCCAGGCGATGACCGAGCTGTTAGGACAGGCCGACGGGTTGATGTTCTACAACAGCGGCACCGTGGCAGGTGCCAGCCAATCCCACAAACACATGCAGTGGGTCCCCAGAACGCTGGGCGAGCTGACGTCACAGCTGCCTCTGGAGCCAGGGAAGGAGCCGCTACCCTTTGCTCACTGCTGGTACCCCTTGCCTCAGTTGGATACGCAGTCCGTCTACGACTGTTACCGGCAGGCGCTGGCGGCGCTGCAGTGGCGGGAGGGGCTGGCCTACAACTTGTTGCTGACTCGCCAATGGCTGCTGTTAGTCCCCCGCCATCAAGCTGCCTGGCAGCAGATCTCGATCAACAGCCTGGCCTTCGTCGGCTCGTTTTTCGTCAAGGATCAACAGCAAGCCGATCGACTGCTCAAGGCCGGTTTTGCCCAGGCGCTCAATGCCGTCAGCGGCTGGCCTGCCGAGCACAGGCCTGGCTGATATCCCCCACTCATCCAGGTCAGAGCTGGGTCAGTTAAAGAGTTGCCCCAATTTACCGGGCAACTTTTGCGGGAGCTGATTTTCAATGCGCCGCTGCAGATCCTGCTTGAACAGGTTCTGCAGATCGAGCTCATAGTCCGGTTGGTTCCATGACCCGGTGATCCGTAGCGGAATAGTGAGATGGCGAAGCTCCGCCAGATCTTGTCCCCCCTGCCCCTTGCTGGTACCCACCACCGAGACGTCGAAGTGAAAATCGAGAGTCTCTTGGATCAGATGTGTATTGCCGGCGCCCTTGACCCGCAACAGCGGCGACATCAGCGCAATGTTCTGGCTGGTCGCCTTTGCTTGCCCCAGATGGATATCCGCCGTCAGCGCCGAGAAGTCGGTCTTGCGCACGGCGCCCGACGCCGCTTGCCCTTTGAGCGCTGCCTTGGCCTCACGCAGCATGGCCGCCAGGTTGATGCCATTGACGGCTCCATCCTGGATCACCAGGTTGAGATCCCCGGCCACGCTCGAGCGAATATTCTGCGGCAATAACCCTGCCATCGTCAGCTTGCCCTGGAGCGAGGCCGAGCCTGAGACCGGCTCCTTGCCGGTCCACTCTTTGAGCAGCGGTTGGATCTGAACCGCGCGGATCTTGGGCGCCAACTGCAGGTGCGCGGGGATGCGGCGACCATCCAGCTGCCCGGTCAGCGCCACCCCCCCCTGGTACAGGCCAGCCGAGAAGTCGGTGATATTCAGCACCCCATCCTGCAGCTGGATGGCCAGCTTGGCATCCGACATATCCAACTTGGGCCACATGACACGCCCGATCGCCAGACGCCCCTCGCCATTGAGTACTCCGAGCCCTCGCAGATCGGGCTCTTGCGCCGATGACTCGCTCGTGGCGGCCTTGGTCGAAGGCAGCACCACGCTTTTTTCTGGCGCTGTGTTTTTTTCGGGTGTGGCACCGAACCAGGCTAGCTCCACCCTGGGCGAGCTAACGTTAAACCGGATGGCTGGTATGGAAGTCAGGAGTGCTTCCACCGCGCCTTCAAATTGCAATTCGCCCAACGTGCCCTTGGCCTCTTGCAGCGCCAGCCGGTGTTGCCCGGCATCATAGCGCCAGTGGCCCTGAGCCTGGATCATGGTCAGGGCTGGCGGAATCGCTCTCCCCTGTTGGCTGCCGGTCAGTTGCCAATCATCCAGACGCAGTTGCGGAGCCCCGTTACCCCAGTCGACGCTCAGGCGCCCCTGGTTCTGCCACTGTCCCTGCAGGGTTGGCGAGTTGAGCTGGAGCGTCCATTGCCAGGGCGACAAGAGCAACTGTTGCTGTGTCCCCGGGAGTCGCAGGCTGAGATCCGCTTGGCTGGTCAACTGCAGCGTGGTCGCGGCATCCGGTTGCAGGCGCAGATCCAGCGTCCATCCCTGGGCTGACCACTCCTGAGGCGATGAGCCGGGTTGCAACCGAGCCTTGGTTTCCACGTGCCCCTGCAGTTTGTCCAACGCAAAGTCCGTCGCCAGTTGGATATCCAGAGGCTGGTTGGCGCTCAAGACGCCGGTGGAGACTTGCAGGTGGTTGAGGGTATAGCTTTGCTGGCTGGCCATCTGCGTCAATGACAGAGTGCCATCGCGGATCTGGATCCCGGCCAGCCGAACTTGATAGTCAGCGGCTGCTGACGGCGCTGAGTCACCCGTCGCATTACTTGGCACAGGGTTTGGCGCGGAAGGTTCAGGCGCCGTCGCGGCTTGGGTCAGCAGGTCATCAATATTGGTTTGACCATCCGCCTGCTGATAGAGGTGGATTTGCGGTTGATCCAGCTCCAGCTGTTCGATCTGGATCTGGCGGGAAAATAGCGGCATGAGCGCCACGCCAACCCGCCCTCGTGCCACCGCGAGCGTGACATCCTCGGGAAATCCACTCGGGTTGAGCAGGCGCACCTGCTCGATGGCCACCCCCAGGGTGGGATAAAAAGACCAGGAGACGGCGCCTTGGATCTGCAACTGACGTCCCGTCTTCTGCTGAACCTGACTGATGAGTGCCTGTTTGATCTCATCGGCGCTGACCAGCCAAGGCAAACTCATGAGGGCGCCGACGATCAGCAGCAACAGCGCCAACATAAAATAGAGAGCCTTCTTCATAATCCCTCCTGGCGGATCACCAGCAGTCGGTCGAAGAAGGCTCGCTTGGTGAGGGAGTCTTACTCGTCCTGGCCGATGCGACTGGCCACGGCACCTTGCTGGCTCTTGTATTTTGCATTGGCTCGCTTGTTATAGGGCCGAGCCGCCGGTCCGGATAACAACTCGAAATTCAATGCACCAATTACCATTTTAGGTCGCAATGCCAGCGGCAGGCGACCGCCGTTATAAAACTCCAGCACGATGCGTCCGGACCAACCCGGATCGATACGGTGGGCGGTGACGTGAACCATCAGCCCCAGACGAGCCAGGGACGAACGGCCGTCCAGCCAACCAACAATGTTGGCCGGCAGGGTGACTGATTCGTGGGTCACGGCCAGCGCCAGCTCGCCCGGGTGCAGGATGAAGGCCTCGCCATCGGGGATGACTATCTCGTCGCTCATCACCCGATTGATGGCATCCGCCACCTCCTCTTTCGGACCGCTCAGGTCGATGAAGGCAGCCGTATGGGCCTGAAACACCCGAAACTCGTTGCCCAACAGCACATCCACGCTGACGCCACTGATGCGCTCCTGACCTGGCATCGGATCGATGACGATCTGCCCTTCGGCAAGATATTTTTCGATATCACTATCGCAAAGACGCATTCCCTTCTCCTGATGATTGAACGCACGGTTTTTAGCCTTGCAGCATGTGCAGGATCCGTGCTTTGAGCATGTCGATGGCGATACGGTTGCGGCCGCCGCGCGGCACAATCACATCGGCGTATTGTTTGGAGGGTTCGATAAACTGCAAAAACATCGGTCGAACCGTGTTCTGGTACTGCTTGAGCACCGACTCCATGGTTCGCCCCCGCTCCTGAACGTCACGGACCAGCCGCCGGATCAGACAGATATCCAGCGGAGTATCCATGAAGATGCTGACATCCATCAACTCGCGCAGGCGCGGCTCGTTGAGCAGCAGTATTCCTTCGAGAATGATGATGCGTTTGGGGCTAAAGCGCACTGTCTCGGTCAGTCGGGTGTGCTCGGTATAGGAGTAGCGCGGGATCTCGACCGCCTCACCTTGCAACAGGCTGCTGAGGTGATCGGCTAACAGGCGGTGATCAAAGGCGCTCGGATGGTCATAGTTGGTCTTGACCCGCTCCTCCATCACCAGATGGGTTTGATCCTTGTAATAGCAATCCTCGGTGATAACGCCAATCTGATCCTCGCCCAACTCCTGGACTAATTCTTCAAAAATAGTGTGGGCAATCAGACTCTTGCCAGAAGCAGAGGCTCCGGCGATCCCGATGATGACACAGGATCTTTGGGGTTCAGACATGGCTCTTTTCTCAACGACGACGGTAATGCCCATGCGGCGCGGCGATTATACTAAAAATTGTCTGCCGCGCTAAATAATCAGCTGTTCTCTCAGCGGATTAGTCTGGATTGACGGTCAAAATGGAACTCGGCACCGTTTTACCGGAAAAATAGAGGGCTGCCGCCACTTTACGGGCCATGCGCTGGTAGTTGAGAGCCAGTTTACTGCCGGGTGCCGCCTCCACCGGGGGCCGCCCCTCGTCCATGCATTCGCGTACATGAATATGCAGCGGCAGCTGAGCCAGCAGGGCGATGCCATATTGCTCGGCCACCTTCTGCCCCCCTCCGGTGCCAAATATCGCCTCCTGGTGACCACACTTGCTGCAGAGGTGATAACTCATGTTCTCGATGACACCCAGCACCGGAATATTCACCTTGTTGAACATGGAGATCCCCTTGCGAGCATCGGCCAGCGCCACATCCTGCGGCGTCGTGACGATGAGGATGGTCGTGGTTGGCACCTGCTGCGCCATGGTCAGTTGAATATCACCGGTTCCCGGCGGCATATCGACGATGAGGTAATCGAGCTCGCCCCAACGGGTCTCGTGGAGGATCTGCGACAGTGCCTTGCTGGCCATGGGGCCGCGCCAGACGGTCGCCTCGCTCTCGGGCACCAGGAACCCGATGCTGTTGCAGGCGATGCCATAGACCGAAATGGGCAGCATCCGCTTGCCATCGGGCGAGCTGGGTCGTTGCTGAGCGCAGCCAAGCATCAGCGGAATGGAGGGACCATAGATGTCGGCATCCAGCAATCCTACCCTAGCCCCTTCGCGATGCAGCGCCAACGCCAGGTTGACGGCTACCGTGGACTTGCCGACCCCGCCTTTGCCCGAGGCCACGGCGATGATGTTGCGGATCCCGGCCAAGCCTGGCACCTCGGAGGCGCGAGCCATGGTGGCCACATCCTGCTGCCAGTGCCACCAGACATGACGAACATCGGCGGCTTGCCGGATCCGCTCATCCAGCTCGGCCTTCATCTCGTCGAGCCAACTGCTGCCGGCAAACGGGATGAGCAACTGGATGTGCACCCCTTCATGATCCTGATACAGCCCGCTGACAAAACCGGCGCTGAGCAGGTCGCAGCCCCAGCCGGTTGGTTGAAACTCACCGAGTATCTGACGAATGATCTGCATGGATGCTCCTGAACTAAAAGTCGTGGATGAACGGGGGAGTTCGGTAACGAGTCTACAAGAAAAGTAGCCAGATCCTAGGGTAAATGGCCGCGACAGAGGCAATCCGTCTAGGCAGATAGACGTCCTTTCGGGTAACATGACGCCTCCATTCATTTCCCGATACAGAAACAGGAACTATGGCCAACGCAGCTCGTAAAATTCTGGTTACCTGTGCCTTGCCTTATGCAAATGGCTCCATTCACCTCGGTCACATGCTGGAGCACATCCAGGCGGATGTCTGGGTTCGCTATCAACGCCTGCGTGGCAACACCATCCACTTCATCTGTGCCGATGATGCCCATGGCACGCCGATCATGCTCAAGTCACAACAGCTGGGACTGACTCCGGAACAGATGATCGCCGAGGTGTCCAAAGAGCATCAGGCTGATTTCGCCGGCTTTGGCATCAGCTTCGACAACTACCACTCCACCCACAGCGACGAAAACCGCGAGCTGGCGACCCTGATCTACACCCGGTTGCGGGAAGGCGGGTTCATCAAGAGCCGGGGAATTTCCCAGCTGTTTGATCCTGAAAAGTCGATGTTCCTGCCGGATCGCTTCGTCAAAGGCACCTGCCCCAAGTGCAAGGCCCCGGATCAGTACGGTGACAACTGCGATGTTTGCGGCGCGACCTACAGCCCGACCGAGCTGATTGACCCCAAATCGGCGGTCTCCGGCGCGACGCCGGTGATGAAGGAGACCGAACACTTCTTCTTCGATCTGCCGCAGTTCGGCGACATGCTGAAAAACTGGACCACCTCGGGCGCGCTGCAAGAAGAGATGGCCAACAAGCTCAACGAGTGGTTCGAATCCGGCCTGCAGCAGTGGGATATCACCCGCGACGCCCCCTACTTCGGCTTCGAAATCCCCGACGCTCCCGGCAAGTATTTTTATGTCTGGCTGGATGCCCCTATCGGCTATATGGGCTCCTTCAAGAACCTGTGCCGCAAGCGTCCCGAGCTCGACTTCCAGGAGTACTGGGGCCAGCAGAGCGATGCCGAGCTCTATCATTTCATCGGCAAGGACATCCTCTACTTCCACAGCCTGTTTTGGCCCGCCATGCTCGAAGGCGCAGGCTTCCGCAAACCGAGCAACGTATTCGTGCATGGCTATGTGACGGTCAACGGCGCCAAGATGTCCAAGTCCAAGGGCACCTTCATCAAGGCTGGTACCTATCTGCAGCATCTGGACCCGGAATATCTGCGTTACTACTATGCCGCCAAGCTCAACAACCGGATTGACGATCTGGACTTGAACCTGGAGGACTTCGTCGCTCGCGTCAACGCCGACGTCGTTAACAAGCTGGTCAACCTGGCTTCCCGCACCGCCGGCTTCATCACCAAGCGTTTCGATGGGCGTCTGGCGGCGGAAAACAGCGAGCCGGCCCTGTATGCCGAGTTTATCGCGGCGCGCGAGCGCATCGCTGAGGCCTATGAGGCCCGCGAATTCAGCCGTGCCATCCGGGAAATCATGGCGTTGGCCGATATCGCCAACCGTTATGTGGATGAGAAGGCGCCCTGGGTCATCGCCAAGCAGGAGGGCCGTGACGCCGAGCTGCAAGCAGTCTGTACCGTTTCGCTAAACCTGTTCCGCGTGCTGATGACCTATCTCAAACCGGTTCTGCCGCAACTGGCCGAGCGCAGCGAAGCCTTCCTCGGTGAAACCCTGAGCTGGGACGGCATCAACACCCCGCTGCTGGCGCACACCATAGCCCCCTTCAAGGCGCTGTTTAGCCGCATCGATCCGAAAAAGATCGAGGAGATGGTCAATGCCTCCAAGGAGGATCTGGTCGCCGAAGCTAGCAAGAGTCAGGGCACCAAGTCCCAGCATCAGAGCGCGCCGGGCAAGGACAACGCGGAACTCGAACCGATCGCCGCCGAGATCGCCTATGACGACTTTGCCAAGATCGATCTGCGCATCGCGCGCATCGTCATGGCCGAGCTGGTCCCCGACGCCGACAAGTTGCTGAAGCTGCAATTGGATATCGGTGGTGAGACCCGTCAGGTCTTTGCCGGCATCCGCGCCGCCTACAACCCGGAGGATCTGGTCGGCAAGCTGACCGTGATGGTAGCCAACCTGGCACCGCGCAAGATGCGTTTTGGCATGTCCGAAGGGATGGTGCTGGCCGCAGGTCCGGGGGGCAAGGATCTCTACATCCTCGAGCCCAACGCCGGTGCTGCACCGGGCATGCGGGTCAAGTAACGTCGCGGCTCGCCGGCAATCCTTAGCATCAAAAACGGCCCATCTGGGCCGTTTTGTTTTTGGGCTCGTGGCCGCTATCCGTTCGACGGCCTCTCTGGCTTCGGCGCCCCGCGCTCTTGCAGCGAAAAGTAAGCAGCCAGCTGCTCCCGGGTCGGCAATGCCTGTCGATCAATCTGGCCGAGTAGTTGCGTCAGCTCGCCGAGTTCGGCGCGCAGCAGTTGCCCCAGCAGTCGACGGCGGCGGCGCAAGATGGCCACTAATTTTTTCTCTTGTCGCCGCTTGAGCCAGCGCCACAAGCCATCCAGATCGGCAAACTGGCCGAGCCGCTCCTGCCAACTGCGACAAGCCATGTTCAGCGGACGCCACTGCGGATCCACGGCAGCTAGTATTTCTAGCAGGTAGCGCAAAGACTTGAGTCTCAACCGTAATCGATGCAGCTCGCAGAGTGAACCCTGCTGGCTTTTGGTCACCAGACGAATGGTTCGAACCAGAAATAACTGCAACAGCAGAGCCAGCTGCTCTTGCAGCAGGGTCGGCGTCATCCTCAGCTGCCATGTCGTCAGCTGCCGCTGCACCTGTCCAAGCAGCGATGACAACTCCGCCATGGATGGTTTGCGATAAGCGGTTTTTTGCCGCAGTTGCTGCCGTAGCCGCCGGCTGTGTGGCAAGGGGACCAGATAGGCGGCAAAGACGTCGCGATCGCGCTGTCGGTTGCACTGCCCGATCAGTTTTTTTAGGTACTCTTCGTGTTGACATCCCGAGCGAGAGAGCTGGGTGATCGCCCACAGTGGATGCCAGGCAAGCAGGGTGCGCAGCGTGATCCGAAACTGGTGCAGATCCTCCTCATCCCACACCTCTTGCTGGCTCATCTGGGCCAACGACTGCACTCGGCGGGCGAACAGGTGAGCGGCTGGCGCCACAGTTTCAGTAGGCTCGGAAACCATCAGCGTCACCACAGAGCCGCACCCACTGGGCTCGATCCAGAGGGTGTACCTCGGTGTGGGTCACGGTGGCGCTGCGGGGCCCTTGCTGGAGCCAGGCGAGCAAGGCGTCGATGGCTCGGGGCTCACCGCACGCCAGAACCGCCACCGAGCCGTCGGGCAGGTTGCTGGCGCGCCCGCGCAAACCCAGGCGCAGGGCCTGTTGCTGGGTGAAATAGCGAAAGCCAACCCCCTGCACATGACCGTAAACTCTGACCTCGACCGCGTTATCCGACATTTTCTTGGTTCTCCGCTTTGCTTTAGCGACCGTCGCGTTATGAGGAAACCAGTTTCACTCTTCAGGATTTAGTGCCTCATGAAAGAAGTCAAATTTCGTTGGTTCGACCAAGTTCTTGTTAACCTGACCGTCCGTGAAAAGTTTCACGTCCTATTCTGGTTTCCCCTGCTGTTGATCCTGGTGATCACCACCGTCCTGCTGCATCAGAACAATCAATTTCGCCAGCTCGATGCCATCCAGGCCCTGGAGCTGAAGCTGCAAAGCAGCGCGGCGCTGCTGGAGCAGGTGCAGGATGTCGGCGCGCTCAAGCTACCCGAAGGCCTTCGCGTCTCCGATAATGGCGTCGTCGGTCAGCACCGGGTGGGAGACGCCGTCACGGTGACGGTTCAGGCCGGCACTACCCAGCGCTTCATCAGTGGATCCCTCGATCTGAGCCGTTACTCGCTGTTTGGCGGTCACTCGCTGACCTATATCCTCATCATCGGCTCGATTGCGCTGATGGCCCTGGTCAGCTTCCTGCTGGGGAATTTCATCTCCCGCTCCATTCTGACCCTGAATAAGGCCCTGCGCCGGGTTGCCGATGGCGATCTGACCGAGCGGCTGAATGTTGTGCCGACGCGCGATGAGTTTAGT
>JASDSW010000024.1:0-4582 GCA_041441555.1 Aeromonadaceae bacterium | reverse complement strand
CCCCTTCTAGGGGGCTAATCAAAGCCACCTGCTATGCAGGTGGATTTTTACTGGTTGGTTGCGGGGGCAGGATTTGAACCTACGACCTTCGGGTTATGAGCCCGACGAGCTACCATGCTGCTCCACCCCGCGTCTGAATGCGCGGCATCATAGAGAGTCTGATCGCCCGGTGCAATCGATTTTTATCGGCATGCGGTCATAAACCAACAGAAGCTAACCTCGTTTTTCACTCAAGGGGAAGGCACTACAGCGCAGTTGCGCTATAATGGCCAACCTTATTGTTGCCGGTGTCCGAAACGTTATTCATGACTGATTTTTTTGCTACATGTCCGAAAGGACTCGAAACTTTATTGGCGGCAGAACTTACCCAATTGGGTGCTACCAGCGTCAAAGAGACGGTGGCGGGTGTGGCGTTCAGCGGTGAGTTGGAAACGGCTTATCGTGCCTGCTTATGGAGTCGTCTGGCCTCTCGCGTGCTGCTCTCGCTGGCCAGTTTCGGTGTTCGCGACGACATGGATCTCTACCTTGGGATCAGTAACATCCCGTGGGAGAACTATTTTTCTGCGCATCAGACGCTGGCTGTGGACTTCTCCGGCACTTCGGCCTCTATCCGTAATACCCAGTATGGTGCCCTGAAAGTCAAGGATGCCATCGTCGATCGCTTCACCAAGCGCGGCGGCGTGCGGCCTAACATCGATAAGCGAGAGCCGGATGTTCGCATCCAGGTTCACCTCAAACGGGAAGAGGCCAGCGTGGCACTCGATCTGTCGGGGCCGGCACTGCATCAACGCGGTTATCGAGCCGGAACCGGCGAGGCACCACTCAAAGAAAATCTGGCCGCCGCCATGCTGTTGCGGGCCGGCTGGCAGCGTGAGCCGTTGCTGGATCCCATGTGTGGCTCCGGAACCCTATTGATCGAGGCGGCCATGATGGCCACCGACATGGCGCCGGGATTGTTGCGACCGCGCTTTGGCCTGACCGAACTCAAGTTGCATGATCAAACCTTGTGGCAATCGCTGTTGGCAGAGGCACGGTTGCGAGCCAAGCGCGGCATGAACCAAGCCAGCGACTTGAAGTTCCTCGGGTACGATTGCGATTTCCGGGTTCTCACTCGTGCGCGGGAGAACGCCAAGGCGGCCGGTTTTGCCGAGTTGATCCAGTTTGTGGAACAAGATGTCGCTCAGTTGCAGAACCCGTGGCCGGGTGTCCGTGGCGTCGTGGTGACCAACCCCCCGTATGGCGAACGTCTCGGCGATTTCCCAGAGCTGCTCAAGTTGTATCAGGAGCTGGGGCAATCGTTGCGGCAGGGATTTCAAGGCTGGCGGGTCTCGGTGCTGAGCGCCTCGCCCGATCTGCTCAGTTGTCTGCGTCTGCGGGCCGAAAAACAGTATCGCCTGTTCAATGGTGCGCTCGAGTGTCAGTTCCGTAACTACCAGATTGCCGAAAACGCCATCGCCTCCACCAAGATGGTGGCCGAAGATTTTGCCAATCGTCTGCGCAAGAATATCAAGACGCTCGACAAATGGGCCAAGCAGGAGGGGTTGGATGCCTACCGGCTCTATGACGCCGACTTGCCGGATTATAATGCGGCCATCGACCGTTATGGCGATCATCTGGTGGTCCAGGAATATGCCGCTCCTAAATCCATTCCCGAGGCGGTGGCGCGGCAACGGTTGCTGGACATGGTGCAAGCCACCATCGCGGTGACCGGTGTTCCCGGGGCCAACGTAATACTCAAGGTCCGTGAGCGGCAAAAAGGGGAGCAGCAATACCAGAAGCTGGCCGAACAGGGGCAAATGCTGGAGGTCCACGAATATGGCGCGCGTCTGCTGGTGAACCTGCAGGATTATCTGGATACCGGACTGTTCCTGGATCACCGTCTGACCCGCCGCATGTTGGGTCAGATGGCCAAGGACAAGCGTTTCTTGAACCTGTTTGCCTATACCGGTAGTGCCACCGTGCATGCGGCGCTTGGCGGCGCTCGCTTTACCACCACGGTCGACATGTCACGGACCTACCTCAACTGGGCGCGGGATAATCTGCAGCACAATGGCCTGCTCAATGCTCGGCATCATTTTGAACAGGCGGACTGCCTGAAGTGGCTGGCCGCTTGTCAGGAGCAGTTCGATCTGATCTTCATCGATCCGCCCACCTTCTCCAACTCCAAACGGATGGATGAGAGCTTCGATGTGCAACGCGATCACCTGCGGTTGATGCAGGATCTTAAACGCATCCTGGCACCTGGCGGCACCCTGGTCTTCTCCAATAACATGCGTCACTTCAAGATGGATTTGGCCGGATTGGCCGAACTGGGATTACAGGCCGACAACATCAGTGAACAAACCCGGCCGAAGGATTTCGCCCGCAATGTGCATATTCACAACTGTTGGCTGATCCAGCATGTGGCCAGTGATGCATAAGGCTTGATTGACGCTAGGGCTGGCGCTGCGAGTTCCGGTTTTCATCGGGCTCCAGGCCAGCTCAACGACCGTTTTTGCATGAGACACACGGATAAACATGGCTATTTTTTCTTTGCATCAAGCTTATCTTGCCTATAGCGATGCACCCTTGCTCGATCACATCGAATTGCAGATAGAACCTGGCGAGCGGCTCTGCCTGGTCGGGCGCAATGGGGCTGGCAAGTCGACTCTGCTCAAGGTGATCGCCGGGGACATCCCGCTGGATGATGGTCGCCGCATTCACCTGCAAGACTTGAAGATTGCGCGCTTGGAGCAGGATCCTCCGCAGAGTAGTCCGCAATCGGTATTCGATTATGTCGCCGAAGGGTTGAGTGACGTCGGGGCCTTGCTGCAACGCTATCATCTGCAGTCTATTGCCGTGGCACACGAAGCCAGCGAGCAGAACATCCGCACCCTCAGCCGCCTGCAAGAAGAGCTGGATCACCTCAACGGTTGGCAGTTTGATACGCGCATTCGTCAGGTGCTGAGCATGCTGGATCTGGATCCGGAGGCTTCGTTGCAACAACTCTCGGGGGGATGGTTACGCAAGGTGGCGTTTGCGCGCGCCTTGGCGGGCGATCCAGACTTGCTGCTGCTCGATGAGCCGACCAACCATCTGGATATCGCGGCGATCGACTGGCTGGAGTCCTTCTTGAAGGAGTTCAAGGGGGCGATTGTGTTTATCAGTCACGATCGGGAATTTATCCATCGGCTGGCAACTCGCATCATCGATCTGGATCGTGGCCAAATTAGCTCTTGGCCAGGCAACTACGATCAGTACCTAGCTGGTAAAGAGGAATCGCTGCGGGTCGAAGGGTTGCAGCAGGCCGAGTTTGATAAAAAGCTGGCCCAGGAAGAGGTCTGGATCCGGCAGGGCATCAAGGCTCGCCGGACGCGCAACGAGGGACGGGTTCGAGCCTTGAAGGCGCTGCGGCGCGAACGCCAGGCTCGCCGAGAGGTGCAGGGGACGGCGCGTTTACAAGTGGATGAGGCACAAGGCTCCGGCAGACTGGTCTTCGAGGCCGAACATCTGGGGTACGATATCGCCGAGCGCACCCTGATCGACGACTTTACCTTTCAAGTGTTGCGGGGCGACAAGATCGCGCTGATTGGCCCCAATGGCTGCGGCAAGACCACCCTGATCAAGCTGTTGCTGGGGCAATTGCAGCCGCAACGTGGTCAGCCGCGTTGCGGCACCAAGCTGGATGTCGCCTATTTTGACCAGTACCGCCAGCAACTCGATCCGGATAAGACGGTGGTCGATAACCTAGCCGAAGGGAAGAGTGAGGTCGAGGTGGCCGGCCGGCGGCGGCATGTATTGGGTTATCTGCAGGATTTTCTGTTTGAGCCGAAACGGGCGCTGACGCCGGTGCGGGCCCTCTCGGGCGGCGAAAAGAATCGGCTGTTGCTGGCCCGATTATTTCTCAAGCCCTGCAATCTGTTGATCTTGGATGAACCCACCAACGATCTGGATATCGAGACTTTGGAGCTGCTCGAGGATCTGCTGGCAGAGTACCAGGCGACCCTGTTGCTGGTTAGTCACGATCGCCGCTTCATCGACAATACCGTCACCCACTCCTGGTATTTTGAAGGTGATGGACGAATCACCGAGTATGTGGGAGGCTACAGCGATCTGATGGCGCTGCGTCAGCAGATGAAACCACAGGTTGCTGCGGTTAAGAGTAAAAAACCGGCTGAGGATGAGCGGCCGCAACCTATGCCCAAAAAGGGGCGAAAACTCTCATACAAGTTGCAAATGGAGCTAGATGCATTGCCTGGTCGCCTGGAATCACTGGAGCATCAATTGACCGCCTACCAGCAGCAAGTGAATGCAGCTGACTTTTTTAGCCAGAGCAACGAACAGACACAAACCATATTGGCGGCCCTGCAAGCCTGCGAAGATGAATTAGAAACAGCCTTCTTACGTTGGGAAGAGCTAGAAGCGATGAAACAGGAAGATTGAGGCATCACATGAACACCAAGCTGACTATGCTGGCAACACTCTCCATCTTGTCTTGTGCCCTCCAGGCGGCAGAGACCCCGTTCTATCAGATCACCGAACTGCCGACCGACAAGGCGGGGAATTTTGGTCCCTGGCCAGTCAGTATCGCCGATGACAAGAG
>JASDSW010000023.1:0-28877 GCA_041441555.1 Aeromonadaceae bacterium | reverse complement strand
CACCCAATTAGGTCGCAAGACCAGCAGGCGAGAGTAAGAAATTACTTCGCAGGCAAACAATTTGACCGAGAGGTCAGCAAAAAGCCCCGATAGCAATATCGGGGCTTTTTGCTTGTCCGATTTATAACCTCTTTTTTTCGTTCCTTTTTGTCCTTTTACTCTCTGCGTGTGTGTGCGCTGGCTCGGCAAATTGGCATCAACCTGGCGATAATGCTCTAGCTGACTTGTGTTGGTTTCTGTCGCTCTGGTATGTTGATAATGCAGATCGGTGCTCAAAAAATTTTTTGCTGCGATAAACGTTTTCTTCGATTGTTTTTCATTCATGTTGTTTGAAATTTGTTCTTTTTTGCTTATTTATTGCCCGCATGCAATTTTTTTGTGTAATTTCAAGACATAAAAATAAAAAAATAGGGCTTCTATTGGGAATAATCTGTGCCATACTGCACGTGCTTGCCTTATATCTCGCAAGTTACAGGGAGTTATTCATGAACAAATATCAAGTTTTACTGGGCACCGTTGCACTGAGCGCTACTCTGCTGGCTGGTTGTGCTAACACCGACCAACTGAGCGCTGACGTACAAGGCCTGACCACCAAGGTTGACCAACTGGCTGGCGAAGTGAGTGCACTGCGCTCCGAGCAAACCAAGCTGGCTACCGACGTACAGGAAGCCAAGTCTGAAGCCATCCGTGCAAACCAACGTTTGGACAACATGGCTACTCATTACAAGAAGTAATGTGCGACGAGAGTCGTATGAGTCCTAGTTTGGCGAGTTAATACCTCCGGGTATAAATGAGTCATCTAGGGTGCCAAAGGAGGGGGGCAAACCCCTCCTTTGTTTAAAACCTCGAGGCAGTTCAACAGAGGTCTCCCTAAAAAGAGTTCTGCCAACACGCTGAATGCAATCGCATGACGCCACAACCTGTGAAACACCAAAGCGTACCTAGATGGACGTAGCTTGAGGAATCCCTCTGCTATCGGGTCATGTTCCTGCTACCAAGCGGGTCACTGTCAACCACAATGTCGAACCTCGGGACTTTAAGGATAGCTATTGTCTGTTATCCTGCGCGCCCAATCTCAACCGGATGATCACCATCCACATTCAACCCTCAACGCATCCGTTGTCTAGCAACAGACTTGTATTGTCTATTGTTTAACGCTGGCTGTCTGAGAGCAGAATGCCAACTCCAAACATTGGTTTAATCCAATGGCACAACTCATACGCGCAAGCTATGTCTGTCATCGCTCCACTCTGACCTGCAAGGGCCGGAACATGGGAGCCTGCGATTCAGCTCGCAGTGGTCTACGGGTAGGGCGTCCTGGGTAACCGGGAGGTCTGAAGCACCCCGACAATGTACCCCCCGTTTTCGGGTGTTGTGTGCCGTGAGGCTCACAATGGATTCTGCCAGTATCACACGGTGGATGAGGGGCTAGACCAGTCCAACATGGTGAACATATGTGAATCACTGATAAACCTCGTAATTGTTAATCGGCGCAAGATACTGATACGCCGACCGCAGTAGGTTGATCTTTTGTTACTTGGGATCACGCTGACACAACGACTGCCGGGGAACAGGTGGCACCTAACTTGGACATACATTGATAGATATGGAACTCGGCAACCCCGTAAGGTGGCCAACAGTAAAATCGCTGGCAAGGCTGACCGTAAGGAAAGCTGATCATGTTGCGGGCAAGGGAGGCGGGAAAAAGCGAATGCTGGCTTGTAATGAGTCAGATAGCGGTCAACATGCCGCACCGGAAACGGGAGCTGACGTCCCGCTGGTCTCACACTGCGTGAAACGCTTGTAAAGCGTCCATGTGACACGAAACTGTATCTGCTCCGCCGGGGTGCTTTCAAAACAAAGCACTTCGGAGGATAGCAAGTTGAGTACGAACAAACTAGCGGACTTGTCCGCGCTCTTGGACGTATCTGCATCCTCGCACCCGACGGATTGGACCAGCATTGACTGGCGCTTGATGTATCGGCGGGTGAGGGGGCTACAGGTACGGATCGCAGAGGCAACCAAGGAGCAGCAATGGCGGCGAGTGCGCAAGCTTCAACGCCTGCTGGTCCGTTCGTTTGCAGCGCGTGCGCTGGCAGTCAAACGAGTCACTGGCAATCGTGGTAGGAAAACCGCCGGGGTGGACGGTGTGCTCTGGAGTACACCCAACGCCAAATGGCAGGCTCTTCATCAACTCACCAGCAAGGGGTATCAACCGCGCGCTCTACGGCGGGTGTATATCCCGAAAAGCAACGGGAAACTCAGACCTCTGGGGATCCCGACCATGCACGACAGGGCTATGCAGGCGCTTTATCTGCTGGATCTGGATCCGGTTGCGGAAACGACGGGGGATAAGAATTCATATGGATTCCGACCTCATCGCTCGACCGCAGATGCAATAGCTCAGGTGTTTAATGTGCTATCGCGGAAAAACTCGGCGTGCTGGGTGCTGGAAGGGGATATCAAGGGCTGCTTTGACAACATTAGTCATGACTGGATCGTGCGTCATGTTCCACTCGACAAACAGATCCTCAGGAAATGGCTGGCATCGGGCTACATGGAGAAAGGAAAGTTGTTTGCTACGCAGGCGGGAACCCCGCAAGGGGGGATCATCTCGCCCGTATTGGCAAACATGGTGCTGGATGGGTTGGAGGCCGAATTAGCCAAGCTAAGTCGCAACCGAGTCAATCAACGCGCCATGCAAATCAACTTTGTACGCTATGCCGACGACTTCATCGTAACTGGCAGTTCGAAGGGACTGCTGGAAGGACAGGTGAAACCACTGATTGAAGCCTTTATGGCGGAGCGGGGGTTACAACTATCGCCGGAGAAGACATTGGTAACGCATATCGAAGAGGGTTTCGATTTCCTCGGACAAAACGTCCGCAAATACAACGGAACATTGTTAATTAAGCCCAGCAAAAAGAATGTGCAGACATTCCTACGGGGGCTGAAAGAGACGTTGGACCGTAACAAGATGGCAACGGCGGGTGAGATAGTGATGCTCCTGAACCCAAAAATCAGGGGATGGGCTAATTATCATCGCCACGTTGTGTCGTCTCGAATGTTCTCCTATGTGGACGACCGCCTATGGCACATGCTGTGGCGGTGGTGCCGTCGCCGACACCATAACGCACCAAGACGCTGGATCACTGATAAATACTTCGGCCGGCATCAAGGGCGGAACTGGATATTCACAGGCGACAGAAAAGATGGGAGTGGCAAGTGCTGGCTGTTCAAGGCCAACATGACCGCCATCAAGCGACACACAAAGATCAAGAGTGAGGCAAACCCATACGATGTAACGCAAGAGGCATACTTTGAATCGCGCCAGATGGCTAGGATCAAGGAAGGTCGATTGTGGAGCGGTAAGTTACGTTCGATATGGGAGCGCCAAGCTCGGCGCTGCATCATCTGCGGCCAGAGATTTCATGACGATAGTGACTGGGATGTCCATCACATTGTTATGCAAATCAAAGGCGGTGGTGATGAAACCGAGAACTTGGTGATGTTGCATCCAAACTGTCATCGGCAATATCATGCTGTGCATCAAGGTGACAACGCTGGCTTCGAAATTGAATCGGAGTTTAGTGAGGCTTAAGCCGGATGCGTGGAAAGCGCGCAAGTCCGGTTCTTAGAGGGGGCCTGATGTTTGGGTCCTACTCGACGTGCGGCGTGAGTCGTATAAGTCCTAGTTTGGCGAGTTAATATCTTCGGATGCTAATGAGTTGTCTAGGGTGCCAAAGGAGGGGGTTACCCCTCCTTTGTTTTTGGTTTCGTGCCAATCCAATCCTTCTGCTTCCTGCTTCTCAACGCGCGCCATGCCATCGCATGAAGCCTCCTCTGTAAAAAACGCCCTGCTTATTGTTCTCGCGTGAACATCTTGTCTCTCGGCATCGATCTCGGTTTTCCGCACACCTCAGTTGCTCTATCGTGCAGTTTTTGAATTAAAAACACATCATATTGTGTTTTTAATTGTGAGTTGCACTCTATATAGTGTTGGTCTGTTATCTCCCCAACGTGATTCCAGCTTCACATTTCTGCAGCGATTGAGCTGCTAGAGTCTGGCGCTGAACGTTGGGGTTTGTTTGGCATTCGGGAGGGGGTAATGGCGATGGAAAATGTGGGTGGCATGATTCAACACGAGCAGGAGACAGTGCCGCAGATCCCGCTACAGGAGACTTCTTATGAGATTTGGGATACCAAGTATCGCCTGAAGCGTAAGGATGGCTCGCCGCTCGATCTGGAGATGGATGATACCTACCAGCGGGTTGCCCGCGCTTTGGCGGCTCAGGAGCTGGAGCCGGATGCCTGGTATGAGCCATTTTTGTGGGCGTTGCGCAATGGTGCCATTCCGGCGGGGCGTATCACGTCGAATGCCGGGGCATTCGAGCATAAGCCTGCTACCTCCACCATCAATTGCACGGTGTCGGGGACCATCCAGGACTCCATGGATGACATTCTCAACAAGGTGCATGAAGCGGGACTTACTCTGAAGGCTGGCTGCGGGATCGGCTACGACTTCTCGACCCTGCGTCCACGTGGTGCCTTTGTCTCCGGAGCGGGGGCCTATACCTCGGGCCCCCTCTCCTTCATGGATATCTACGACAAGATGTGTTTTACCGTCTCGTCGGCCGGTGGGCGGCGTGGCGCCCAGATGGGCACCATGGATATCCGCCATCCGGACGTACTCGAGTTCATCCAGGCCAAGCGCGAGGATGGCCGTCTTCGCCAGTTCAATTTATCGCTGCTGATCACCAGTGACTTCATCGAAGCCGTCAAGGCGGATAGCGAGTGGCAGCTGATTTTCCCGCTGAACAAGAAGGAGGTCGCCCAGGATCCGGCCCAACTGACGGCTGCGGATGTTGTCTGGGCGGATTGGCCTACCAAGGAGGGCGTGGTGGTCAACGAGCAGGGGCTGGTCGCCTGCAAGGTGTATAAAACACTGCCCGCACGCCGTCTGTGGAATGTCATCATGACCTCCACCTATGACTACGCCGAGCCAGGATTTATCTTGATCGACAAGGTGAACCAGATGAACAACAACTGGTTCTGTGAAGAGATCCGGGCGACCAACCCCTGTGGCGAACAGCCACTGCCGCCCTATGGTGCCTGCCTGCTGGGGTCGATTAATCTGACCAAATTCATCCGTGAACCGTTCACCGAGCAAGCCCACTTTGATTGGGCGGCGTTTCGTCAGGTGGTCAGCTTGTTCACCCGCATGTTGGACAACGTGGTCGAGATCAATCAGCTGCCGCTGGAAAAGCAGCGTCAGGAGATCGAGAGCAAACGCCGTCACGGCATGGGGTTCCTCGGTTTGGGGTCGACGCTGACCATGCTGGGGATCAAGTACGGCTCTCCGGCATCCGTTGCCTTTACCGAGCAGGTGGCGCAAGAGCTGGCGATCACCGGTTGGCGGGAGTCTTTGGCTCTGGCCAAGGAGAAGGGGCCTGCTCCCATCATGGTGCAGGAGTTTGAAATTACAGCGGAGCTGATGCGGAAACGACCCGAGATGGCCGCCGATGGCATCCGTATCGGGGACAAGGTGCCGGGGCGGGTGTTGCACGCCAAATACAGTCGCTACATGCAGCAAGTGGCGGAGGTGGAGCCTGAGCTGGTTGCCGAGTTGGCGCAACTGGGTGGGCGATTCACGCACCATAGCAGCATAGCTCCGACCGGGACCATCTCACTCTCCCTGGCCAACAATGCCAGCAACGGCATCGAGCCGAGTTTCGCTCACCACTATGTGCGAAATGTCATCAAGACTGGCAAGAAAACCAAGGAGAGTGTCGATGTCTACAGCTATGAGCTGCTGGCCTATCGCGCGCTGGTGAACCCGAAGGCGATGCCATACGGCACAGATCCTGAGACTCAACTGCCGGACTACTTCATCACCGCGGATGATATTAATCCGACCCAGCATGTGGATATCCAGGCCGCGGCTCAGCGCTGGATCGACTCATCCATATCCAAGACGGCCAATGTGCCGACCGATTTTCCCTATGAGGAGTTTAAGCACATCTACATGTACGCTTATGAGCAAGGGCTCAAAGGGTGCACGACCTTCCGTTTCAACCCTGAAGCCTTCCAAGGGGTGCTGGTCAAGGAGAAGGATCTGGAGAACACGCTCTACGAGTTCGTGTTGGAAGATGGCTCTGTGGTGCAGCTACACGGGAACGAGGAGGTCGAATACGATGGTGAAACCCATACAGCCGCGAATCTCTACGACGCCTTGAAAGAAGGTTATTACGGCAAATTCTGATCCTGCTTGCGCGCGGCGCCAGCTTCAGCCAATGAGTGAATCCGATTATGGTTAAGAAGATCCAAAGCAAGATTGTTGGTTTCAAGGTGAAGAGCAAGGAAGAGCAGGAGCAGCAGGAGGCTGCTCGTGTCGTCCATATGCACGAGACGGTACAACGACCGGAGAAGCTGATGGGCACCACCTATAAACTGAAGACGCCGGAGCACATCTCCGAACATTCGCTGTTTATCACCATCAACGACATGGTGTTGAACGAGGGAACCGAGCATGAGATCCGTCGTCCGTTTGAAATTTTCATCAACTCCAAGAGCATGGAGCACTATCAGTGGATTGTGGCGCTCACCCGCATCATCTCCGCCGTGTTCCGCAAGGGGGGCGATATCACCTTCCTGGTGGAGGAGTTGCGCTCGGTGTTTGATCCGCGCGGTGGCTACTGGAACAAGGGCAAGTATGTGCCATCGCTGATTGCCGAGATCGGTAACGTGATCGAGCAGCATCTGGTCGATATCGGCATGCTCAAGAGTGCAGGACTGGATGAGCATCAACAGGAGTTTATTGCGCAGAAACAGGCCGAACTGGCCGCCGAGGTGCCAGGAGACGATGAGGTGGGCAGCTTTCCGCCGAATGCGACGCTTTGCTACAAGTGCCACACCAAGGCGGTGATCCAAAAAGATGGCTGTATGACCTGCCTCAACTGCGGTGACTCCAAGTGTGGTTGAGTCGTTGAGCGGTAAGGAAAAACGGAGCCTTTAGGCTCCGTTTTGTTATCAACCGAGTTGTTTGCTGGTTAGCCGAGCAGGGCTGATGAACCATAGGCGCTGTGCCAATCGCCAATGAAGCGGGCGATGGCCGAATCGACGGCGGGTGAGCCGAGCATCTGTTCGGCAATGTCGGCGGGCAGGGTGATGGCCTCGGTGCCCGCGAGCAGGCAATCGAGGACCTGGCGGGGAGTCTTGAAGCTTGCCGCCAGCACCTTGGCATGGGGAGCATGCAACTCCAGCAGTTGCTGGAGCTCGATCACCGCCTTGATGCCATCACCGCCCTGTGCGTCGATGCGATTGACATAGGGTGCCACATAGTCGGCGCCGGCGAGGGCGCTGAGCAACCCTTGCAATGGGCTATAGACGGCGGTGCCGAGGGTCGGGATCCCGCACTGTTTCAGGCGCTTGAGGGCCGCCAGCCCCTCGTGGTTGACCGGGATCTTGACCACCAGATTGCTATCCAGAGCTTTGAGCTGTTCGGCCTCTTTGACCATCAATTCGGCGTCGGTGGCCAGGACTTGCGCAAACAATCGGGCTTGCGGACCCAGCAGCTCGCGCAGAGCCGGGATCAGCTCCCGTAACGGGCGTCCACTGGCGGCGACAATGCTGGGATTGGTGGTGACGCCAGCCAGCGGCAGGATGCGTGACAGACGGGTTATGGCCGTCAGATCGGCGGTGTCGAGATAAAGCTCCATGGAACCTCCGTGGATATCACTGATGTACCGTCACTATAGACAAAGAAAAACGAACAAAACTTGACATAAATCAACTCGACTTTCGAATGAAAGTCATATCTTCGATGACAACAGATCGAAAACCGTGTTGTTCTGGACGCCGACTAATCCATCTTGACCCGTCGTTCTATGAGGCAAGTATATGGGGCTCACCTTCAACCTGCAGCGTTACTCGACCCACGATGGGCCAGGCATTCGCACCGTCTTATTCCTCAAGGGCTGTAGCCTGAGTTGCCACTGGTGTCAGAACCCCGAGAGTCGCAGCCGAAGCCTGGATCTGGGCTTCGATGCTCGTCTGTGTCTGGATGGCTGCCGTCTCTGCGTCGACGCTGCTCCGGCATTTCAGCGCGATGGCCGAGGGGAGCTGGTGATTGCCCGCTCTGGGTTGACTCCCGAGTTGATCCAGACCGGTTGTGCCGCCTGTCCCTCGCGGGCACTGACCGCCTACGGACAGGAGCAGAGTGTCGCCGAATTGATGGCGCAGGTGCGACGCGATCTGCCCTATTTTCTGCGTAGTGGCGGGGGGCTGACACTATCCGGCGGTGAGCCCTTTTTGCAGCCTGAATTCACGGCGGCCCTGTTGGCAGCCGCGCGGCAGGAGGGGATCCACACCGCGGTCGAGAGTTGTCTGCATGTGCCATGGAGTTATGTGAAACCCTCGTTGCCGCATCTGGGCCTGTTGCTCGCCGATCTGAAACATGTCGACGCCGCCCGCTTCAAGCGCTGGACGTCGGGATCAGCCAAGCGAGTGATGAATAACTTCCGGCGGCTGAAGAGCCATGAGCTGCCGGTGATCGTGCGCATCGCGCTGATCCCCGAGTTCAACGCCGACGAAGCATCGATCACCGATATGCTGGACTTTGTCGCCGCGGAGACTTCGGCCACCGAGGTTCACTTCCTGCCCTATCATACATTTGGAATGCACAAATATCGGCAGATGGGGCTGGAATACCAGGCCAGTTCTGAGCCGCTGCGCGATACTGAAATAGTCGAGTTTGCCGTACGGGAGGCCAGGATGCGGGGCCTCACCGCTGTACTCAGAGGAGAAGCATGATGGTCACGCTGAATTTAACGACCTTGAGCGATCGGATCCGCAGCCACAAGCAGGCGCTGGTCTCGTTGGTGAAACCGCCGGTCTGCACCGAGCGCGCCCACGCCTATACCGATGCCTATCGCATGCACGCGGATAAACCCGTGGTCTTGCGGCGTGCCCTGGCACTGGCTCAGCACTTGCGCACCAAGAGTATCTGGATCCGCAACGATGAGCTGATCGTCGGCAACCTTGCCTCGGAGGTGCGCGCCGCGCCCATCTTCCCCGAATATACGGTGGGCTGGCTGGAAAAGGAGCTCGATGAACTCGCGGATCGACCGGGCGCCGGTTTTGCCGTGAGTGACGAGAACAAGGCGATCATCCGTCACCTCTGTCCGTTCTGGCATGGTCAGACGGTGCAGGAGCACTGCTACGGGCTGTTCACCGAGGAGCAAAAGGCGTTGCTGGCCTCGGGGATCATCAAGGCGGAGGGCAACATGACCTCCGGTGATGGTCACCTGGCCGTCAACTATGCCGAGCTGCTGACGCTGGGGCTGGATGGCTTCCGCCAAAAGGTGGCCGAGCGTCGCAGCCGTCTGGATCTGGCCGATTGGGCCGACCTGCAGCGTGAGCAGTTCCTCAAAGGGGTGGCGCTGGTCTTTGAGGCGCTCTCCGATTACATCCTGCGCTTTGCCCTGTTGGCCGATGAGATGGCGGCGTCCGAGTCTCGGGAATGGCGGGCCGGCGAGCTGCGGAGCATCGCCAAAAATTGTCGGCAGATCGCCCTGCACGCACCACAGAGTTTCTGGCAGGCACTGCAACTGAGCTATTTCGTGCAACTGGTCCTGCAGATCGAGTCCAATGGTCATTCGGTCTCTTTCGGGCGTATGGATCAGTTTCTCTACCCCTGGTATCAGAAGGACGTGGCCTCGGGCTCCCTGGCGCGGGAGCAGGCCATCGAGTTGCTGCAGAGCTGCTGGCTCAAGTTGTTGGAGGTCAGCAAGATCCGCTCCGGCTCCCACTCCAAATCCTCGGCCGGTAGTCCGCTCTATCAAAACGTCACCATCGGTGGCCAGATCCTGGTCGACGGGGTGGCACAGGATGCGGTCAACTCGCTTTCCTACACCATTCTGGAATCCTGTGGTCGTCTGCGATCCACCCAGCCGAACCTGAGCGTGCGTTACCATGCTGGGATGAGCAGCGAGTTTCTCGATGCCTGTGTGCAGGTGATCCGCTGTGGCTTTGGCATGCCGGCATTCAACAACGATGAGATCGTGATCCCCGAATTCATCAAGCTTGGGGTGAGTCAGGAGGATGCCTATCAGTATGCCGCCATCGGTTGCATCGAGACGGCGGTGCCGGGCAAGTGGGGCTACCGTTGCACCGGCATGAGCTTCATCAACCTGGCGCGGATCCTGTTGGCAGCGCTGGAGCAGGGGCGGGATGCCACCAGCGAGCACATATTCTTGCCTCAACATCAGGGTCTCTCGCTGGGCAACTTTGCCGATTTTGATGAGGTGCTGGCTGCCTGGGATCGGCAGATCCAGTACTACACCCGCAAGTCCATCGAGATCGACTGCGTGGTTGATTCGGTGCTGGAGGTGCAGGCGCACGATCTGCTCTGTTCGGCGCTGGTGGATGATTGTATCGAACGGGGTTGTACCGTGAAGGCGGGAGGCGCCGTTTACGACTGGGTCTCTGGTCTGCAAGTCGGCATCGCCAACTTGGGCAACTCGCTGGCCGCCGTGCGCGAACTGGTGTTCCGTCAGCATCAGTTGAGTCAGCAGGATCTGGCGGCCGCCTTGAAGAGCGACTTCGCGGGACTCAGTGGCGAGCAGCTACGCCAGAAGCTCATCAACAGTGTGGCCAAATATGGCAACGATGAGGATGAGGTGGATAACCTGCTGGTGCGGGCCTATCAGAGCTACATCGATGCCCTCAAAGGGTTCCACAATACCCGCTTTGGCCGTGGCCCTATCGGCGGCGGTTACTATGCCGGTACCTCCTCGATTTCGGCGAACGTGCCGTTTGGTGCGGCCACCATGGCGACCCCTGACGGCCGCAAGGCCCTGACCCCCTTGGCCGAGGGAGCCAGCCCGGCGTCAGGCTCGGATATGTGTGGCCCGACGGCGGTGTTCAACTCGCTGGGCAAGTTGCCGACGGCGGAGATCCTGGGCGGCGTACTGCTGAACCAGAAGTTAAATCCGGCGGCCCTGGAGAACGAGTCGGATCGGCAAAAATTGATGCTGTTGCTGCGGACCTTCTTCGAGGTGCACAAGGGGTGGCATGTGCAGTACAACATAGTGTCACGGGAGACGTTGCTGGCCGCCAAGGCGCATCCGGATCAGTACCGCGATCTGGTGGTGCGGGTTGCCGGTTATTCGGCCTTCTTCACCGCCCTCTCGCCCGAAGCGCAGGACGACATCATCAACCGCACGGAGCACGTGCTCTAAGCATCGCACGAGGCTGGATTGACAAAGCGGCTCGCATGGTTCGGGCCGCTTTTTTTTGCTGGCGAGCCAAGCGCCAAGATCTTCGAACCGCCGCCCTGCGGGCAGAGGCTCCAGCTTCGCTGATTCATAAGATCCCGCTTTGCCGGGTGCGTGGTTTTCCTGTTCCCGGCTTCGGGTGATAATGGTGGTCAATGACAATGGCAGGGTGATGTATGGATGGATTGATCGAGCAGTTTCTCGATGCCCTCTGGATGGAGCGGGGATTGGCGGAGCAGACGCTGCAGGCTTACCGCTCGGATCTGGAGAAGTTTTCGCGCTGGCTCGATGAGCGCGGTGATTCGCTGCTGACGTTGCGCGGTGAGGTGCTGCACGACTATCTGGCCTGGCGTCTGGCTCAGGGCTTCAAGGCCAGCTCGACGGCGCGTCTGCTCTCGGCGCTGCGCCGTTTTTTCCAATACCTGATCCGCGAACAGCTGCGCGAGGATGATCCGACTGCGCTGCTGATGGGGCCCAAGCTGCCCAAGCGGTTACCTAAAGATCTGACCGAAACCCAGGTGGAGGCGCTACTGGCCGAGCCGGATGTCGGCGACCCGCTGGAGCTGCGTGACAAGGCGATGCTGGAGCTGCTCTACGCCACCGGGCTGCGGGTCTCCGAGCTGGTTGGGCTGACCATGGAAAACATCAGCCTGCGGCAGGGGGTGGTGCGAGTGATCGGCAAGGGGAACAAGGAGCGTCTGGTGCCCATGGGGGAGGAAGCCATGTATTGGATCGCCACTTACCTGCACGAGGCGCGTGGCTACCTGCTGGGATTGCAGCCTTCCGATGTCTTGTTTCCCTCCAACCGGGCACAACAGATGACGCGGCAGACCTTCTGGCATCGCATCAAGCTGTACGCCAGTCGTGCTCACATCGCCGTCGATCTCTCCCCGCACACCCTGCGCCACGCCTTCGCCACCCATCTGCTCAACCATGGCGCCGATCTGAGAGTGGTGCAGATGTTGCTCGGCCATGCCGATCTCTCAACCACCCAGATCTACACCCATGTGGCCAGCGAGCGGCTCAAGGCGCTGCACGCTGAGCACCATCCGCGCGCCTGAGGTGGCTAAAGCGGCAGGCCTTGAGACTCCTCGCGAGCTTGCTGGAGAAACTGGCGCAGCAGTGCCAACCGAGGTTCGGCCAGCTGGCGAGCTTTATCACTCAAGAGTTCAGCATCGAGTCGACTGTACCCTTCCAGCACCGGCAGCAGATCAGCAAAGGTTTGGTAGCGGGTATTGCGCCCCACCTTGCCGAGGGTTTGCAGCAGACCGACCGCACCCAGCAACTCCAGCAGATCGGCATCGTGTAGCAGAATGGCCTCGAGGGCGGTGGGGCGCGCCTGGGGATGATGATCGCGGATCGCCGCCTGCACCGCCGGGATCTTTTCGGGCGGAAAACCAAAGCGCTGCAGCAGAGGCGGGGTCTGGGCGATGGCGTAGGCCACATTGTCCCACGTTGCCAACTGGGCTGGATCCTCGGGCCGGTGGCCGATGAAGACCCCTAGATCGTGCAGCCAGCAGGCGGCATACAGGATGTCGTCATCCAGTGAAAACCCTTCTGCCAGCTCGCAGGCCAGAGCGTAGAGGCGGGGTTGATGGCTGAACTTATCGACCGGTTGGGCCTGGGCGCGGATATAGTTGGCCAGTTGCTGGCGCCAATTTGGGCTCATTGCAGGTTCCTCCTGTTGGACGGCGTGGTGTTTTACAGGGTGTGCCTCATAAAAAAAGGCCGCGGGTGCGGCCTTTAGATTTTGCAGAAGGGATCAGAGTCCGAGCTTCTTGTGCAGGTA
The DNA here is from genome assembly GCA_041441555.1 of Aeromonadaceae bacterium. Lineage (GTDB taxonomy): Bacteria > Pseudomonadota > Gammaproteobacteria > Enterobacterales > Aeromonadaceae > Pseudaeromonas. The sequence goes on along the minus strand of JASDSW010000023.1, from coordinate 15,812 downwards.
GTGGATGTTGGCCCCACCTTGCTGGAAGTTCTCGTCGCGCATGATCTCTTTTTGCAGCGGAATGTTGGTCTTGATCCCCTCGACGACGATCTCGTCCAGCGCCTGACGCATGCGGGCGATGGCGGTGTCGCGACTCTCGGCGAAGCAGATCAGCTTGCCGATCATCGAGTCGTAGTAGGGCGGAACCGTGTAACCGCTGTAGATGTGGGAGTCCCAACGCACACCCAGACCGCCCGGCGCGTGGAACCAGGTGATCTTGCCGGGAGTCGGCAGGAAGGTCTGTGGATCCTCGGCGTTGATCCGGCACTCGATGGCGTGACCCTTCATGCGGATATCTTCCTGCTTGATGGTCAGCGGTTGGCCGGCGGCAATCTTCAACTGCTCCTTGATCAGGTCGACGCCGGTCACCATCTCGGTGACTGGGTGTTCAACCTGGATACGGGTGTTCATCTCGATGAAGTAGAACTCGCCGTTTTCATACAGGAACTCGAAGGTACCGGCGCCGCGGTAGCCGATCTCGATACAGGCACGGGCGCAGCGTGAGCCGATGAACTGACGCATCTCCTCGGTGATACCGGGAGCCGGAGCCTCTTCAACGACCTTCTGGTGACGGCGTTGCATGGAGCAGTCGCGCTCGCCCAGATAGATGGCGTTGCCCTGGCCGTCGGCCAGCACCTGGATCTCGATGTGGCGTGGGTTCTCCAGGTACTTCTCCATGTAGACCATGTCGTTGTTGAAGAACTGACCGGCTTCGGACTTGGTCAAGGCGATGGCATTGACCAGTTCGGATTCGGCGTGCACCACGCGCATGCCGCGACCACCACCGCCCCCGGCGGCCTTGATGATCACCGGGTAACCGATGCGCTTGGCGATGCTGGCATTTTCCTTGGCATCATCGCCAATGGGGCCACCAGAACCTGGTACGCAGGGGACACCGGCCTTCTTCATCGCATTGATGGCGGAGACCTTGTCGCCCATCAGGCGGATGGTCTCGGCCTTGGGTCCAACGAAGATGAAACCGGACTTTTCCACCTGCTCGGCGAAGTCGGCGTTCTCGGAGAGAAAGCCGTAACCGGGGTGGATGGCCACGGCGCCAGTCACCTCGGCCGCCGCAATCAGCGATGGTACGTTGAGGTAAGACTCCTTGGCGGAGGCACGACCGATGCAGATGGTCTCATCGGCCAGCTTGACGTGCTTGAGATCGCGATCGGCGGTGGAGTGCACGGCCACAGTCTTGATGCCGAGCTCCTTGCAGGCGCGCAGAATGCGCAGCGCAATTTCACCGCGGTTGGCGATGACTACTTTGTCCAACATGGGCATAGACCCCTTATTCGATAACGAACAGCGGTTGATCGAATTCAACGGTATCGCCGTTTTCAACCAGGATGCTCTTGATCACGCCAGCTTTGTCAGATTGGATCTGGTTCATCATCTTCATGGCTTCAACGATGCACAGAGGATCGCCAACCTTGACCTGCTGACCCACTTCCACGAACGGCGCTGAGTCCGGACCGGAAGAGCGGTAGAAAGCGCCGACCATGGGGGAACGCAGCACATGGCCGCTCAGCTCGGCGGCGGCCGGAGCTGCAGAACCCAGTGCTGAGCCTGGAGCGGCGGCGACAGGAGCTGCTGCAACTTGCGGAGCCGCATAGGCAACCGGGGCGACCTGAGTTGCCACCATGCCACGACTGATACGCACCGATTCTTCACCCTCGGTGATTTCCAGTTCGGTGATGCCGGACTCTTCGACCAGTTCGATCAGTTTTTTGATTTTACGGATATCCATTTGCATTCTCTGTTCAACTTCTCTAGCAGATTAGATGTTTGACTGGCGCAGATGGCGCACAGCCGCTAGTAAAGCAAATTCGTAACCATCCGCCCCCAGACCGCAGATCACACCCTTGGCCACATCGGACAGGTAGGAGTGATGACGGAAGGGTTCACGGGCATGGACGTTGGAGAGGTGGATCTCGATAAACGGGATTGCCACCCCCAGCAGTGCATCACGCAGCGCGACGCTGGTATGAGTGAACGCTGCCGGATTGATCAGGATGAAATCGACCTGCCCCATGGCCCCATGAATCGCATCGATCAATTCATATTCGGCATTGGATTGCAGGTGGGTCAGGGTCACCGCCTGCTCATCGGCAAGCTGCTGCAGCCGGTCAACGATATCGTTGAGAGTGGCTGAGCCGTAGATCCCCGGTTCCCGTTTTCCCAACAGGTTAAGGTTGGGGCCATTCAAAAGCAATATGCGTTCTTTTGCGGCCATCGTGAGCTTATCCTCGGCAATCATGCAGCTATCGTTAGGGTAGCTGCGAAGTTCATGCTTTGTCTGCTTTCTGGTGTCAGCCGTCAAGCCAAACTCGCCAATTATATTGATTTCGTGAAAATTGGCAGCACTTTACTGGTCTAATCACCACATTGTGCTCACAAAATCGGCAAATGGCCCATTGAGCGGCTGAGCGTCGGTCGTTTTTCCCGCAGATTGTGGTCATCCCGTGCTATTCAGCGGCCGGGAGGCAAGGTAGAATGTGACCGACCCCCCAAATCATTACGCAGAGTCAGGAGATATGGATGCTGAAGCGTGACATGAACATTGCCGATTACGATCCCGCGTTGTGGGCGGCCATCACCGATGAAACCGTGCGCCAGGAAGAGCACATCGAGTTGATCGCCTCCGAAAACTACACCAGCCCGCGGGTCATGCAAGCCCAGGGTTCGCAACTGACCAACAAGTACGCCGAAGGCTATCCGGGCAAGCGTTACTACGGCGGTTGCGAGTATGTGGACGTGGTCGAGACCCTGGCCATCGAACGCGCCAAGGAACTCTTTGGTGCCACCTACGCAAACGTTCAACCGCACTCCGGCTCTCAAGCCAACAGCGCCGTCTACATGGCTCTGCTGCAACCGGGTGACAAGGTGCTGGGGATGAACCTGGCCCACGGCGGTCACCTGACTCACGGCTCTCCGGTCAACTTCTCCGGCAAGCTGTACGACATCATTCCTTATGGCATCGATGAATCCGGCAAGATCGACTACGTCGAGCTGGAACGTCTGGCCGTGACCGAAAAGCCGAAGATGATCATCGGTGGTTTCTCCGCCTACTCCGGCATCGTCGATTGGGCCAAGATGCGTGAAATCGCCGACAAGATCGGTGCCTACCTGTTCGTGGACATGGCCCACGTCGCCGGTCTGGTGGCTGCGGGTGTCTACCCGAACCCGGTTCCGCACGCTCACGTCGTCACCTCTACCACCCACAAGACCCTGGCTGGTCCTCGCGGTGGCCTGATCCTCTCGGCTGCTAACGACGAAGAGCTGTACAAGAAGCTGAACTCTGCCGTGTTCCCCGGTGGTCAGGGCGGCCCGCTGATGCATGTGATCGCCGGTAAGGCGGTGGCCTTCAAGGAAGCGATGGAGCCTGAGTTCAAGCTGTACCAACAGCAGGTGCTGAAGAATGCCAAGGCGATGGTCGAAGTGTTCAAGGCGCGTGGCTACAAGATCGTCTCCGGCGGCACCGAGAACCACCTGTTCCTGGTTGACCTAGTCGACAAGGAGCTGACCGGTAAGGATGCCGATGCCGCGCTGGGCAAGGCCAACATCACGGTCAACAAGAACTCGGTACCGAACGATCCGCGTTCTCCGTTCGTCACCTCCGGGATCCGTGTCGGTTCACCGTCCATCACCCGTCGTGGCTTCACCGAAGCCGATGCTCGCGAACTGGCTGGCTGGATGTGTGATGTGCTGGACAACCACACCGATGAAGCCGTGCTGGCGGCCACCCGTGAGAAGGTTCTGGCCATCTGCAAGCGTCTGCCGGTTTACGCCTGATTGCCTCAGTCGTTCCCGTGATTGGAAAAAGAGCCGCATCAGCGGCTCTTTTTTATGGTGCGGCGACCCGCGTGGAGTCCACCGCTCAACAGCGGCGCCGGCCTCTGATACACTGCGGCCAGAACCCCTAGCCGGAGGCATAGCCCCATGCACTGTCCATTCTGTAATGCCGATGAAACCAAGGTCATCGATTCCCGTCTGGTGGCCGAAGGACATCAGGTGCGGCGCCGTCGCGAGTGTGTCGAGTGTCATGAGCGTTTCACCACCTTCGAGAGTGCCGAGCTGGTGATGCCGCGGGTCATCAAGAGCAACGGCAGTCGCGAGCCTTTCAACGAGGACAAGCTCAGAGGCGGCATCCAGCGGGCGCTGGAGAAGCGTCCGGTGGGCATGGAGGCGGTCGAAGAGGCCATCAATCGCATCGAGTCCAAACTGCGGGCCACCGGGGAGCGGGAAGTCGATGCCAAGCTGATTGGCAATCTGGTGATGGAAGAGCTCAAGGGGCTCGATAAGGTGGCCTACATTCGCTTCGCCTCCGTCTATCGCAGCTTTGAAGATATCCGTGAATTTGGCGAAGAGATCGCCCGTCTGGAGACGTAAATGGCGGACCAAGGAGAAAGAGCGGTGAGCTTGACCGACGACGAGTGGATGGCCCGGGCGCTGCAACTGGCGGCTCGTGGTTGCTACACCACGCATCCCAATCCCAATGTTGGCTGCGTGCTGGTGCGCGACGGGGTCCTGGTCGGCGAGGGGTGGCACCAGAAGGCGGGTGAGCCCCATGCCGAGGTGCATGCCCTGCGCGCCGCCGGTGAATTGGCGCGCGGTGCCACCGCCTATGTCACGCTCGAGCCCTGCTCCCACTACGGCCGCACCCCGCCCTGCGCGTTGGCGCTGGCCGAGGCAGGGGTGAGCCGGGTGGTGGTCGCCATGATGGATCCCAATCCGCTGGTGGCCGGCCGCGGTCTGCAGATCCTGCGCGATGCTGGTATTGAGGTACTGTGTGGCGTGCGTGAGGCCGAGGCCAACGCCTTGAATCCCGGCTTTATCAAGCGGATGAAAACCGGGCTGCCTTGGGTGCGCGTCAAACTGGCCGCCAGCCTGGATGGCCGCACGGCGCTGGCCAACGGTCAGAGTCAGTGGATCACCGGCTCGGCCGCTCGCGCCGATGTCCAGCGCTGGCGCGCGCGCAGCAGCGCCATCCTGAGCGGTGCCGATACCGTGCTCATCGACAACCCCTCTTTAAATGTGCGCTGGGCTCAACTGCCGGCCGAGGTGCAGGCTGAATACCCGGAAGCCTCGTTGCGTCAGCCGCTGCGGGTGCTGGTCGATTCCCGCCAACGGCTGCAACCCGAGGCGCAGCTCTTTTCCCTGCCCGGTGCCGTGCTCTTGGCGCGCCAGCAGCGGCAGGGGGAGTGGCCCGAGCAGGTCGAACAGCTGGTGATGCCGCTGGCCCCATCCGGCAAACTGGACTTGTCAGCCTTGCTGCGCGAACTGGGGCAACGGGGCATCAATGAGCTCTGGGTCGAGGCTGGCCGCCAGCTGGCCGGTGCCCTGGTGGCACAACAACTGGTGGATGAGCTGATCGTCTACCTGGCGCCCAAGGTGCTGGGCGACACGGCGCAGGGGCTGCTGGCCCTGCCGCCTCTTGAGGCGCTGAGTCAGGCCCCCCAATTTTCGCTGCGCGAGGTCTGCCAGATCGGTGAGGATCTGCGCCTGACGCTCCGACCGCAGCGGCACGAGGAGTAACCATGTTTACTGGAATCATTGAAGCGGTTGGCACCCTGGTTTCCTTGCAATCCAAGGGGCAGGATGTGTCCATCCGGGTACGCAGCGGCAAGCTGGATCTGAGCGACGTCAAGCTGGGTGACTCCATTGCCACCAACGGCGTCTGCCTGACCGTGGTGCAACTGCCTGGGGATGGTTATGTCGCCGATGTCTCGGGTGAGACCATGGCGCGCACCGGATTTGCCTCCTATCAGCTGGGACAGAGGCTCAATCTGGAGAAGGCCCTGATGCCGACCAGTCGCTTGGGCGGTCATCTGGTCTCCGGCCACGTTGACGGTGTCGGCCAGGTGGTGGCGGTACAGCCCCGAGGCCGGGCCGTGGAGTACTGGATTGAGGCGCCGCGCGAGCTGGCGCGCTATATTGCCGAGAAGGGCTCCATCACGGTCGATGGCATTAGCCTGACCGTCAACAGCGTGGAAGGGGCGCGCTTTCGCCTGACGATAGTGCCGCACACCAGCGAGGAGACCACGGTCGGCGAGTGGCGGGTGGGCAGCCGGGTGAATCTGGAGGTCGATGTGATCGCCCGTTATCTGGAGCGCCTGGTGCTGAGGGATAAGGCCGCCGATGTTGCTCCAGCCACAGGCGTCACCATGGCGATGCTGGCCGAAAACGGGTTTATGCGTTAATTGCGCAACTAGAAGGATTATTACGATGGCGTTGAGTACAACCGCAGAAATCATTGACGAATTCCGTCAGGGCAAGATGGTGATCCTGATGGACGACGAGGATCGGGAGAACGAAGGCGATCTCATCATGCCGGCGAGTATGGTCCGCCCGGAAGACATCAATTTCATGGCGCGTTACGGCCGTGGTCTCATCTGCCTGACCCTGACCAAGAAGCGCTGCCAGCAGCTGAATTTGCCGCTGATGGTGGGCAACAACGGTGCCCAGTTCTCGACCAACTTCACCGTCAGCATCGAGGCGGCTGAAGGGGTCACGACCGGAATTTCGGCGGCCGATCGGGCGCGCACCGTGCAAGCGGCGGTGGCACCCAATGCGCAGGCTTCAGATGTGGTGCAACCCGGTCATATCTTCCCGCTGATGGCGCAGGAAGGGGGCGTGTTGACGCGCGCCGGCCACACCGAAGCGGGTTGCGATCTGGCCCGGTTGGCCGGTTTCGAGCCGGCGGCGGTCATCGTCGAGATCCTCAACGAAGATGGCACCATGGCGCGCCGCCCAGATCTGGAGAAGTTTGCCGCCGAGCATGGCATCAAGCTGGGCACCATCGCCGATCTCATCGAATACCGCAATCAGCATGAGACCACTGTGGAGCAGGTGGCACTGTGCCAGTTGCCGACGGAATATGGCGACTTCGAGCTGGTCACCTTCCGCGACACCATCGACAACCAGTTGCACTTTGCCCTCTGCAAGGGGGATCTGGCCGGCGGCCAGCCGCCGCTGGTGCGGGTGCATCTGCATGACTACTTCAGCGATGTGTTGCTGACCGACCGTCATGCGCCGCGCAGTTGGCCGATCCACGAGGCGATGCAGCGCATTGCCCAAGAGGGCGGGGTGCTGGTGATCCTTGGCAACGAAGGGGGGCAGTCCGAGCTGTTGGCGCGCGTGCAGCAGTTTGCCGCTATCGATCGCGGTGAGCAGCAGGAGCAGCACAAGCGTCAGGAGGCTTCACGTCGGGTCGGTATCGGCTCGCAGATCCTCAAGTCGCTCGGCGTCACCAAGATGCGTCTGCTCAGCGGCCAGAAGCGCTATCACGCCCTCTCTGGTTTCGGTTTGGAAGTGGTGGAGTATATCGCCGAATAACCGAGCTGAATCGGCAACCCGGCCGGCTTTTGCTGGCCGTCAAGTCGAGGATGCGCAGAACCGGGCTTTTGTCACAGCCCGGTTGTGTTAGAATACGCCCACTTTTCACCCCGCATAATAGGATTTCCCATGAAGGTCATCGAAGGAAACATCGCTGCACCCGAGGCTCGCGTAGCCATAGTGGTGGCCCGTTTCAACAGCTTCATCAATGAAAATCTGGTCGATGGGGCGCTGGACGTACTCAAGCGTCAGGGGTTGGTCCCCGATGAGCAGATCACGTTGGTGCGGGTCCCGGGAGCTGTGGAGATCCCGTTGGCGGTGAAGAAACTGGCCAAGAGTGGCAAGGTCGATGCGATCGTCGCCCTCGGTTGCGTGATCCGTGGCGACACCTACCACTTCGAGCTGGTAGCCAACGAGAACAGCAAGGGCATGGCGCAAGTCATGCTGGAATATGAAATTCCTGTCGCCTTTGGCGTGCTGACCACCGATAACGTGGAACAGGCGATCCAGCGCGCGGGGACCAAGGCGGGTAACAAGGGTGCCGAAGCGGCGCTGAGCGCCCTGGAAATGATCAACGTCCTGAAAAATCTGGGCGCCTAAGGAGTCAACGAGTGAAACCTTCAGAACGCCGCAAGGCCCGCCATTTTGCCGTTCAGGCCATCTACCAGTGGCAGATGACCCAGGACAACGTGGCTGATATCGAAGAGCAGTTCAAGCTGGATCAGGACATGAAGGGGGTCGATCTTGGCTATTTCCGCGAACTGTTGTTCGGCGTGGCCGGCAACGTCAACAAGCTGGATAGCGCCTTTTCTCCGTTCCTGTCACGCAAGCTGGAGGATCTGGATCTGGTCGACAAGGCGATCCTGCGCCTGGCGACCTTCGAGTTGCTGTTCCGTCAGGATGTGCCCTATCGCGTCGTGATCAATGAAGGGATCGAGCTGGCCAAAGCCTTTGCCGCCGAAGACAGCCACAAGTTTGTTAACGGTGTGCTCGACAAGTTGGTCAAGGATAAGGGGATGGGGAAATAATCCTGTCGCAAACCTTGATGACGATAAGCCAGCATTCGCTGGCTTTTTCTTTATTCACATGACGGAGGTTGCTGCATGGGGGAGTTTGAACTGATCCGGCGTTTCTTCCAGCGTCCGGTCCGCCGCAAGGATGTGGTGTTGGGCTCGGGGGACGATTGTGCCCTGTTGAGTGTGCCGGCCGAGAGTCTGCTGGCGGTGAGTACCGATACCCTGGTGGCGGGGGTCCACTTCTTTGCCGATATGGATCCGGTCAAGCTGGGACACAAGGCGCTGGCGGTCAACCTCTCGGATCTGGCGGCCATGGGGGCCGAGCCGCGCTGGGCCTCGCTGGCGTTGACCTTGCCCGAGATTGATGAGGCCTGGGTGGCCGGTTTTGCCCAGGGTTTTCTCGCGCTGGCGGACTTCTATAACGTCGAGCTGGTGGGCGGTGACATGACTCGCGGGCCGCTATCGATCACCGTCTCCATCAAGGGCATTGTGCCAGAACAGGGCGCCTTGCGCCGTTCTGGTGCCCAACCGGGGGATGCCGTCTTTGTCACCGGTTCGTTGGGGGATGCGGCGCTGGCGCTGCAACAGCGGCTGGCCCACCAGACGGTGAGCCCGGACTACCTGCTGAACCGGTTGGAGCAGCCCGAGCCACGGATCCTGGCCGGCATGGCGCTGCGCGGTCTGGCGAGCAGCTGTCTGGATCTCTCCGATGGCCTGGCTTCGGATCTGTGTCACCTGCTGCAGGCTTCCAGGGTCAGCGCACAGATTGAGCTCAGCCAGTTGCCCTTGTCGCCGGCCCTTGAGATGCTGCCAGCTGAGCAGGCTTGGCAGCTGGCATTGGCCGGTGGGGATGACTACGAACTCTGTTTTACGCTACCGGAAGCCAACCGCGGCATGCTGGAGACGGCGCTGCAACTGGCGGCCGTGCCGGTGACCGAGATCGGTCGTATCGTCGCCGGTGCCCCCGAGATCCAGTGGCTCGAGAAGGGTGTCCCCTGCGCGCTGGCTCTGCAAGGCTGGGACCATTTCAAGGAGAAACCATGATTAAACCCGAACTCAAGCGCCTCTCATGGCGCAATCCGTTGCATTGGCTGGCTACCGGCTTTGGCTCCGGGCTATCGCCCAAGGCGCCGGGGACGTTCGGCACCCTGGCGGCGATCCCCTTCTATCTGTTGGTCATGCAGTGGCCGCTGTGGGCTTACAGCCTGTTGCTGCTGGTGGGATGTGTCGGGGGCGTCTGGATCTGTCAGTCGGCGACCCGGGCCATCGGTATGGAGGACCACGGCGGCATCGTTTGGGATGAATTCATGGGCTTTGGCATCACCATGCTGCTGGCGCCGAGTGGCTGGATCTGGATCGGTGTCGGCTTCTTGCTGTTCCGTCTGTTTGACATCTTCAAGCCCTGGCCCATCTGCTGGTTTGACCGTCACGTCGAGGGTGGTCTTGGCATCATGCTGGATGATATCGTCGCTGGAATATTTGCCTGTCTAACCCTGCAACTCCTGGCACACTTCGTGCTTCCTCTCTGACAACGTGCGAGCGGGCAGCAGACATTATCTCGTCTGTTGCCCGGATACGCCGCGCAAAATAGCAATAGACTCCAATTGTGGCGAATAAGTGACGAGGCTTGCTCAGCTGAGTCTTTTTTCTGAAACAGGGATTTTTGCTGCTGAAAATGCAAATTGACAAAACAATCGATTGCTTCATTACGGGATGCTGAAGTCATCTGTTGTTTTGATAGGTTGTTGCGGATTTATATTCTTAAAATATGACTAAGTATAGTGATAAGTTGCATATCCATCCATGGATGTATGATTTACACAGCATAATAAACGCAGTAACTTACGTCAGTTTGCTGGTGAAAACACAGAATAAACCGCCTTTGACGACGCTGTTCGAAGGCATAAACAAAAAGTAAAAACATTCAGGGTTTAACCCCTGCGAGGTTGAGTCATGTCCTTGCTTGAAGTCAGGAATCTGCGGATCGAATATCCATCCCGTCGCGGTGTGATGGCCGCGGTCAAGGATCTCTCGTTTTCCATCGAGAAGGGGGAGATCCTCGGCGTGGTGGGTGAGTCCGGGGCCGGTAAGTCCACCATTGGTAATGCCATCATCGATCTGCTGAGCCCTCCGGGGCGTATCGCCAGCGGTGATGTCTTCCTCAATGGGCAGAAGATCTCCGGCCTGTCCCCCACCGAGATGCGCAAGGTGCGCGGCGCCCACATCGGCTTCATCTTCCAGGATCCGATGACGTCGTTGAACCCGCTGTTTACCGTGGAGCGGCAGTTGGTCGAAACCATTGAGGCCAACACCGAGCTGCGTGGCGAGGCGGCCAAGGCGCGGGCCATCGAGCTGATGGCGTCGGTCGGCATTCCGCAGCCGGAAATCCGTATCAAGCAGTACCCGCACCAGTTCTCCGGTGGAATGCGCCAACGGGTGGTCATCGCCATCGCCCTGTCCGGTGATCCGGAGTTCATCATCGCCGATGAACCCACCACGGCGCTGGATGTGTCGATCCAGGATCAGATCCTCGAACTCATCAAGGCGCTGTGTAAGGAGCGTCAGGTCGGCTGCATGCTGGTGACCCACGACATGGGTGTGGTTTCGAATGTTACCGATCGCGTCGCCGTCATGTACCGTGGCGATCTGATGGAGATTGGCCCGACCGCCGAGGTGCTGGGCAATCCGCAGCACCCCTACACCAAGAGTCTGATCGCTGCCGTGCCGCGTTCCGATGTCAAGCTGGTGCGCTTCCCGTTGGTCAACTACATCGAAGAGGCTGGTGAGAGCAAGCCGCTGGATCTGAAACATCACTGGCTGGGCCAGGCCATGAGCCAACGGGCCTATGAAGGGGCTCTGCTGCGGGTGGAAGATGTCAGCCTGAAGTTTGTCACCAAGGAATCGCTGTTTGAGTCCCGCCGCCAGTATGTGCAGGCCAATAACCACGTCAGCTTCGAGATCCAGGAGGGGGAGACCTTCGGCCTGGTGGGGGAATCGGGTTCAGGCAAGTCCACCATCGCTCGGGTGATCGCCGGCCTCTATCCGCCGAACGAGGGCAAGATCGTCTTCGAGGGGATCGACCTGACGGCCCTCAAGAGTGAGCACGAGCGCCGCCCGCTGCGTCGCCAGATGCAGATGGTGTTCCAGAATCCCTACTCCTCCATGAATCCGCGCATGAAGGTAGCCGACATCATCGCCGAGCCGATCCGCTTCCATAAGCTGGCGGAAAACGAACGGCAGATCGAGCAGATCGTCGGCGATCTGCTGGATCACGTCGGGCTGGGCCGCCTGGCGGGTTTCAAGTATCCGCACGAGTTTTCCGGTGGCCAACGCCAGCGCATCTCGATCGCCCGCGCCCTGGCCACCCGGCCGCGCTTGCTGATCTGCGATGAACCCACATCGGCGCTGGATGTCTCGGTACAGGCACAGATCCTCAACCTGCTCAAGGATCTGCAGGATGAGCTCAAGCTGACTATGCTGTTCATCAGCCACGATTTACCGGTTATCCGTCAGATGTGTGATCGCATCGGCGTGATGCAAAAGGGGGCGCTGCTGGAAGTCGCGCCGACCGAACAACTGTTTACGGCGCCGCAGCATGAGTACAGCCGTAAGCTGATATCCCTGATGCCGGAGTTCAAGGGGATGAGTCGAGACGGCCTGCAGATCGCAGTCTGAGTTCGATACCGGCACACAACAACAATACGGAGTAAGCAATGAATAAAGGATTTACCAAGATCGCAGCCGCCCTGTTTGCGGCCGGCATCAGCTTCAATCTGTATGCCGCTAACATCACCGTGGCCCTGGATGCCGATCCGGAATCTCTAGACGTCTACGAGCAGCTCTCGGGTGGCATTCTGCAGTTCGCCCACATGTCTTACGATCCGCTGGTGCGTTTGACCAAAGACATGAAGTTTGAAGCTCGTCTGGCCGAGAGTTGGGAACAGCTGGATGCCAAGACCGTGCGTTTTCACCTGCGCAAGGGCGTCAAGTTCCACTCCGGCAACCCGTTCACGGCCGACGATGTGATCTGGACCTACAACCGCATCCTGAAGTCTGAGGACTACAAGGGGTTGTATGAAGTCTACGAAGGCATGAAGAAGGTCGACGACTTCACCGTGGATCTGGTGGCTAAGGTTCCGTACCCGCTGGCGCTGCAAAACGCCACCTACATCTTCCCGATGGACTCCAAGTTCTATACCGGTAAAACCGAAGATGGCAAGGACAAGGCCGAGATGGTCAAGGGTGCCAACACCTATGCGGCGACCCACGTCTCTGGCACCGGCCCCTTCAAGCTGGTGACTCGTGAGCAGGGCGTCAAGCTGGAGCTGGCTCGCAATGCTGACTACTGGGACAAGAACAGCCAGGGCAATGTCCAGCAGCTGAAGATCGTGCCAATCAAGGAAGATGCCACCCGCGTCGCGGCGCTGCTCTCCGGTGACGTCGACATGATCGCTCCGGTAGCCCCGAACGATCAGGACCGCGTCAAGAAGGCGGCCAACATCCAGCTGATCACCGAGCCGAGCAACCGAATTGTGCTGTTCGAGATGAACCAGAAGACTCAACCGGCATTCGCGGACAAGCGTGTGCGTCAGGCGGTCAACTATGCCGTGAACCAAAACGGTATCGTCGAGAAGATCATGAAGGGCTTTGCGACCCCTGCCGGTCAGATGAGCCCGCTGGGCTACCTGGGCCATGTGCCGGATCTGAAGCCTGGCTATGACCTGGCCAAGGCCAAGCAGTTGATGAAGGAAGCCGGTTACGAGAAGGGCTTCAAGGTCACCATGATCGCCACCAACAACCGCTACATCAACGACGCCAAGATCTCTCAGGCCGTGGCCGCCATGCTCTCCAAGATCAACATCAAGGTGGAGCTGAAGACCATGCCGAAGGCCCAATACTGGCCAGAGTTCGACAAATGCGCCAGCGACATGCAGTTGATCGGTTGGCAGTCTGATACCCAGGATTCTGGCAACTACTTCGAATACATCGTGCAGACCCGTGACGATAAGACCGGCAAGGGCCAGTACAATTGCGGCTACTACTCCAACGCCGAAGTCGACAAGCTGATCGCCGCCTCCAACGGCGAAGTAGACGTCGCCAAGCGGACTGCCGAGCTGCAACAGATCGAGAAGATCCTGGCTGATGATGCCGCCATCCTTCCGATCCACTGGCAGAACCTGGCCTGGGCATCCAAGACGGCCCTGGATATCAAGCCGATCGTCAACAACAACGACTTCCCGTACTACGGGGATCTGAAAGTCAAAGAGTAAGCTTTTGGGGAAACCCTGAGTGTAATGCTACGGGCGTCCTGCTCTTCGCCAGCCATGGCGGGGAGTGGGACGTCCCGTTATGGATCGTTTATCGGGCCATCGAATTCGGATGGCGAGTGGTTGCAAGGATACTCCTGCATGTTTACGTTTTTGGTCAAGCGGCTGTTCCAGGCCGTCATTGTCATGTTTGTCATCAGTCTGGTGGCTTTCTCCATCCAAGATAACCTGGGTGACCCGTTGCGCGAGATGGTCGGCCAGCGCGTTACCGAGGCACAACGCGAAGTGTTGCGGGACCAGCTTGGATTGAATGATCCCTTCATGGTGAAGTACAGCCGCTTCCTCAAGGGGGTGGTGCATGGCGATTGGGGCACCTCCTTCATCTTCAAGAAGCCGGCGCTGCAAGTCATTCTGGGCAAACTGGTGGCGACGCTGGAGCTGGTGTTCGGCGCTTCGCTGATCATCGTTCTGCTGTCGATCCCGCTGGGGGTCTACTCGGCCATCCACCCGCGGAGTTTCCTGACCAAATGCATCATGGGGGCGAGCATCATCGGTATCTCGGTACCGGTTTTCCTGACGGCCATCCTGCTGATGTATATCTTCTCGGTCCAACTGGGCTGGCTGCCCTCCTACGGCCGTGGCGAAACCCTGAACTTGCTGGGCTGGAATTCCGGCTTCTTTACCCTGGACGGCATCAAGCATCTGATCCTGCCCTCGGTCGCCCTCTCCTCCATCATGCTGCCGCTGTTTATCCGTCTGGTGCGCGCCGAGATGCTGGAAGTGTTGAGCTCTGAATATGTGAAATTTGCCTGGGCCAAGGGTCTGGACAAGAACAAGGTGTGGTATCAACACGCCCTGAAAAATACCATGCTGCCGGTCATCACCGTCGGTGGCGTGCAGATCGGCACCATGGTGGCCTACACCATCTTGACCGAAACCGTGTTCCAGTGGCCGGGCACCGGCTTCCTGTTCCTCGAGGCGATCAACCGCGTCGACACCCCCTTGATCACCGCCTATGTCATCTTCGTCGGTCTGATCTTTGTGGTGACCAATACCCTGGTCGATCTGCTGTATGGCGTGATCAACCCGACCGTTAACCTGACTGGCAAGGGAGCCTGACCATGAGCCAAAGCCAAACTCTCAGCCGTTGGGCCCGCATTCGCCAGTCCGATCTGGTTTACTACTTCCTCAAGGACAAGGTAGCCATGGTCTGCATGGCCGTCTTCCTCGGTTATGTGGCGCTGGCGTTGCTTTCGCCCTGGATTGCCCCCCATGATCCCTACGATCAGGCCAGCTACGACATCATGGATGCCGAGCTGCCGCCCTCCTGGCTGGAAGGGGGCGATGAGCGCTTCCTGCTGGGGACCGACAACCAGGGGCGCGATATTCTCAGTACCATGCTGTACGGCTCTCGGGTCTCTCTGACCATCGGGGTGTTTGCCGTCGGTCTGCAACTGGTGCTGGGGATCGTCATCGGCCTGTTTGCCGGCTATGCTGGTGGCCGGATCGATAACCTGCTGATGCGCTTTGCCGACGTGCAGCTCTCCTTCTCGACCATGATGGTGGCGATCATCGTCTCCGCTATCTTCCAGGCGGCATTGGGCGGCGAGTTCTACTCGCAATACGCCATTCTGATGCTGGTGGTGATCATCGGTATCTCGGAGTGGCCGCAGTATGCGCGCACCATTCGTGCCTCCGTGCTGGCCGAGAAGAAGAAGGAGTATGTGGAAGCGGCTCGCGTCATGGGCTTTAGGGCTCCGCGCATCATGTTTCGCCACATTCTGCCGAACTGTCTGTCGCCGATCCTGGTTATCTCCACCGTACAGGTGGCCAACGCCATCATGTCCGAGGCGGCGCTCTCCTTCCTCGGCTTGGGGATGCCGGTTGACAAGCCCTCCTTGGGCTCGCTCATCAGCATCGGCTTCAACTACATGTTCTCCGGCTCCTGGTGGATCACCGCCTTCCCGGGGCTATGTCTGGTGGTGTTGGTGCTGGTCATCAACCTGCTGGGGGACTGGCTGCGCGATGTGTTCAACCCGAAGATTTACAAGGGGTGAACCGAGTGGATTTAAAAAAAACGGCGAAGCTTGGCTTCGCCGTTTTTTTTGGTTCATCGCGTCTTTCCGGGGAAGGCGGCCTTGATTTTCAGGAAAAA
>JASDSW010000022.1:0-4620 GCA_041441555.1 Aeromonadaceae bacterium | reverse complement strand
ATTCAAGACTCTGCTGTCTCTCCTCTTCCTCTTTCGCCACCTTATCTTGGTGCTTTACATAACGCCGGATGATCTCTTCGTTCGCACCTACAGAATCCACGAAGTAGCCTCTTTGCCAGAAGTGGTTTCCCCACAGTTTCTTTTTCCTCAGATACGGAAACTTGGCAAATAGTCTTATAGCTGTTCTTCCTTTCAGCACGCCCATCAAGTCCGATACGCTCTGGCTTGGTGGCGTCCTGACTACCAGATGCACATGATCTGGTTGGACATTTAGCTCCACTACTCTGCAATTTTTCATGTTGCAGAATACATAGATACTTCTCGCCAGCTCTTGCGCTATGTTTCCCTTCAGGATTTTGTACCTGTACTTCGGGGTCCAAACGATATGATACTGACAACGGTAGAACACGTGAGATGCAGAGTCGTATCTGCTCATGCTGGTTGCTCCTTTCATTTGCTGGTAACAAACGAAGGTAGTTTCTAGCATGGGCTCTCTACGGGCATAGCCCCGACTGGGCGTTCACCACCTCCATAGGAGGTGGTTTTGGGATGACAACAAAAAGGCCGACAGATTGTCGGCCTTTTGACTGGGAGTCGATACTCTTAACCTTTGCTGAGCAATCGCTTGTACTCGCGCACCTTGGCCAAGTACTGACGCTTGCTCTTGCCGCCCATGCTTTCACTCATCGGCAGGTCGACCCGCATGGCGTTCACCGGACGATTGTTGATGCGGAACTCATAGTGCAGGTGCGGGCCGGTGGAGCGACCGGTATTCCCGGACAAACCAATCTTCTGACCCTGCTTGACCTTCTGGCCGACCTTCACCAGCAACTTGCTCATGTGCATGTAGACGGTGGTGTATTTGCCGCCATGGCGGATCACGATGTGACGTCCCATGTCTCTATGGCTGGTGGCCTTGATGACGATGCCATCGCCGGTTGACAGGACTGGCGTTCCCACGCGAACCGAGAAGTCGGTGCCATTGTGCGGTTGTACACGTCCGGTCACCGGATTACGACGGTTAGGGCTGAAACCTGAGCTGACGCGGCGTTGACTCGGGATCGGATAGCGCATGAAGGTGCCACCGCTGCTGAAGCTGCTGGCGCTCTCGTCGTAAAACTTGCCATCGGTGTTGCGGAACGCATTCAGGCTGCGGCCATTGATGGTAAAGGTGACGGCGAGGATCTTGGCATCATCACTGTGCGGCTTGTCGAACAGAACCCGGAAGGTATCACCGCGGTGCAGATCCCGACGGAAGTCGATCCGGCCACGGAACATGTTGGCGACCTTGTGGATCTGGTTGTTGGTCAGGCCGGCATTACGGGCGCTGACGACGAAGGCGCCGGTGATATTGCCTTTGACCACGCGCTTCGGACGCGCCGCGGGTGCCTCTTTCTTCTCTTCTACCTTGGCGGTTTTTTGCGCCTCTGGCTTGACGGTAACCGCGACTTTTTCTTGCTCTTGCGGCTTGGCAGCGGCTTCCTCTTCACGATCACTATTGCTGACAAATTTGGCGGCATCGGCGCTGAGCGGCTCGATGCGAGAGACGTAGTTCTCTCCCTGGCGCTCAAACAGCACACGACGTTCGCCATCCAACGGAATGACCAACTGTTGCAAGACGTTGTTGCCGTCGATCATGAACGAGAGCTTCTGATTGATCTTGAGGCGGATCAGCGAGTTCTGAATATCGACTTCGAGCAGTTTGTGCAGGGTTTTGGCGGGCAAGTTCAGGGTATCGAAGATGACAGAAAGGTTGTCATCGCCCTTGACCTGGTAGTCGAGCCATTCGAGTTCGGGGGCTGAGTCTGCTTCCAGACCGTCAACGGGGGATGCCTCATCTCCGACCAGTTCATGATCCGAGATGGAGAGAAATTCAGTATCGGCGGCCTGGGTGCCCAGCGTGTTGGCATTGGCCGAGAGATCGTCAGGTTGCACCGCAACCGGGTTGTTAATGAGCAGCTCATCAGGGGAAGGCAGCAGGGTGACGCTGGCAGCAGAAAATCCCGCCAACATGACGATGGCGTAGAGGTGTTGCCGAGGAATGGGCGGTTCCCACTCTGCGATTCTGCTCATCGGAGCTAAAAGCCGTTTCATCCTGTGTCCTTGTAGTCGGTACCGGATAGATTGAAAACTGATGTTTTATAACATCGGGAAACTCAAGGACGAAGCAGTGACGTGCCTTGCGTTTTCAAAACAGGATTTGTATCACGGATAGTGGTCACTAACCAGGGTTTTTGCGGCTTGCCGGTGACTTGTAGCGGTTACATGCTGTTTTTTTAGTCGATGATTCCGGTCGATGAACGGTTCCCGTGACCGTTGTTGATCGACCAACGGCTCGACCGTTTGATCGACCTAATGTTCGCTCAATCTGGATCATGTCCCGGAGGGCAGGCTCTTAATAACCCAGCTCGAAGTTGACGAGCGAGGTCAGCGGTTTGCCATCCAAGTAAGAACGATAGTTTCGTTCGAATATCTTGATGACCTGCTCAGGCAGGCTCCAGGCCGAGTTGTGGGGGGTGATGATGAGGTTGGGCAGATGCCATAACGGATCGTGCGCCGGCAGCGGCTCCTCTTCAAAGACATCCAGTACCGCAGCGCCTGGCCTGCCGGCCTGCAGCGCCTCCAGCAGCGCCCGGCTATCGATGGCATCACCGCGCCCGACGTTGAACAAGATGGCGCTGGATTGACAGCGGGCCAACATCTCCCGGTTGAAGAGGTGCTGGGTCTCCCGGGTGGATGGCAAGGCACTGACGATGACATCCACCTGGGGCAACAGATGCGCCAGGGCCGAGACCTGAAAGATGTCATCAAAGTCAGCGACTTCGCGGCCGTGCCGGTTGATGCCCCAAACGGTCATGCCGAATTGATGGGCGGTCTGCGCCAGGTGCTGCCCTATGCTGCCGGTTCCTAGGATCAGCAGACGCCGTTCGGAGAGCGGACGGTAGGGGTGTTGCCGCCACTGATGCTGGGTCTGTTGTTCGCGATACAGGGGCAGGTGACGGGTCAGACTCAGCAGGTGGGCAAAGACGTACTCGCTCATCAGCGGGCCAAAGATGCCGCGGATATTGGTCAGCTGATAATCCTGGCGCAAACCTGGCTTGAGCAGCGCATCGACACCGGCATAGGTGGATTGAGCCCAACGCAAGCGCGTGGCTTGGTGCAGCACCTGAGCGATGGCGGCCGGTTCTCCTAACAACAGCTCGGCCTCTGGGGCCAGCGCGAGGGCCTGTTCCTCATCTTCTGGGCAGAGTAGACGCAAACCGGGGAGGGCCATGTGCCGCAACAGGGTTTGATAGTGAGCGTTGTCTCGGCTCAGTAACAAGAGTGTATGTTGGGTCATGAGGGCCTCCATGAACGGTGGGGATGCCGACGCTGGGTCTGTCGTGCAATTTTGCCAGCCATCAGCATACAATAGTCTCTTCAACGAGAAGGGAGAAACCGCGTGTTCGGCGATAAATTCTATAAACGTCTTCGGGGTCTTGAGCCCTGGCAGCAGACCGTCTTCGCCTTGGCCTTGGCCGAGCGCATGTATCCCAACTATCAGCTGTATGCCGAGAGTACCGGGAAGGGGAGTGGTGAGGCGTTCCGCGCTGCACTCGATTCGCTTTGGCGCTACCTGACCGAAAAAGGCTCGCGGGTAAACCTGTCGGCGATCCTCGAGGAGTTTGAACCACAGATCCCCGATCCGACCCGCGAGACCAGCTATGGCGCCTACCCGGCGCTCGATGCCTGCGTGGCGCTCGGCTGTGCCTACAACTCGGTCGTCTGCCGGATTGGGGAAGAGGCGGAGGAGGCCAGTGGCGCATCGGTGGGAGCGGTCGCTGGTTTTCTGGAGCTGTTGGCCGAACGCGAGTTGAGCCAAGAAGAGCTGTATGAGCAGGAGCTGATGGAAGCGGAGATCTCGTTTCAGGTCGAGTTGCTCAATCAGGTTGCCAAACCGCGAGACCCCCAGCAGATACTGGCGATCCGCGAGCTGGCGGCGCAGGGCGGTGTTTCCAATCTGGGGATTGCGCTGGAATAATCGGCAACGGCCTCTCCCGGCGGGCGAGACACTGTCTTCTAGGACTTGGTGCCGAGATGATTCTCGGTGCTGATAGCGCTTTCGACAGCCGGAATAGCTTGTATAACCAGAGGCTGACTGGTGATTGGACGGGATAAGTGTGAAGAGGCTGGCACTTCTTGTCGAAAAGCTGGCCGATTGCCGTGCCGATAAGGATAAAGCCTTTGCCTGAGTCCTTTTTTTTGACTAGATTGGTCGCTGATTTTTAACTAGCGCCGAATAAAAAAAGGACTCTCTATGAACAAAACTGAGCTTGTCGATGCGATTGCAGCCAAAGCTGATATGAGCAAAGCCCAGGCTAAGGTAGCACTGGATGAAATTCTGAACTGCATCACTCAGAGCCTCAAAGAGGGTGATCAGGTTCAGTTGGTTGGCTTTGGTACCTTCAAGGTGAACCACCGAGCTGGTCGCACCGGCCGCAATCCGCAGACCGGCGCCGAGATCACCATCGCTCCGTCCAACGTACCGGCATTCGTTGCTGGCAAGGCGCTGAAGGATGCGGTGAAGTAATCTCCTTACCTCGCATTGCAAAAAACCCGACTCTCGTCGGGTTTTTTTAT
>JASDSW010000021.1:0-94429 GCA_041441555.1 Aeromonadaceae bacterium | reverse complement strand
TTTTTACACAGCCTGAGGATCGGTCAATGGATCCTTAACTGATCGGCATTAGGCCTAAGACCCATTTGGGGTTTTTACTGTCCGGCAATCGTAGGCATTCGCCTACGGTTGCCCGCTGTTGCTACAATGCCTGCCTCATTAAGGGGAGGAGGAAGGATGCAGCTCAATCACTATGTTCACATGTTGGGGGACGATCTCAAGCAACGCTATGGCGAACGCATCCACAAGTTGAGTCTGCACGGCGCCTTCACCTGCCCGAACCGCGATGGCACCCTGGGGCGCGGCGGTTGTACCTTCTGCAATGTCGCCTCGTTTGCCGATGAGCAGGCGCAGGTCTTGCCCATCCAGCAACAGCTGCGCCAACGCGCCAGCGAATCTAATCGGGCCAGCCGCTACCTGGCCTATTTCCAGGCCTATACCAGCACCTATGCCGAGGTGGATTACCTGCGGCAGATGTACGAAGAGGCGCTCGGGGTCGCCGATATCGTCGGCCTGTGCGTCGGGACGCGGCCGGATTGCGTGCCGGATGCGGTGCTCGATCTGTTGTCCGGTTATCGGCAGCGGGGATTCGAGATCTGGCTGGAGCTCGGCCTGCAGAGTGCCAACGAGGCGACCCTCAAACGGATCAACCGCGGTCATGGTTATCGCGCCTATGAGGATGCGGTGATCCGGGCGCGCGCTCGGGGCATCAAGGTCTGTACCCATCTCATCGTCGGGTTGCCCGGTGAACCGGCCATGGAGAGTCTGACCACGCTGCAACGAGTGGTGCAGACCGGGACGGATGGCATCAAGCTGCATCCCTTGCATGTGGTCGACGGCAGCACGCTGGGCAAGGCCTGGCAGGCGGGCCGCTTGCAGGTGCCAACCCTGGCGGAATATGTGCAGGCGGCGACGGCGATGATCCAGCACACGCCGCCGGAGGTGGTCTATCACCGGGTGTCGGCCTCGGCACGACGTCCGACCCTGCTGGCTCCCGAATGGTGCGAGAATCGCTGGAGTGCCATGGTCGAGATCGCCAAGGCGCTGTCGCTCTCTGGGGGGCAGGGCTCAGCCCTGGGTGCTCCCTACGTCGCCCCCTGAGCGGTTTGTTCTCAAGGGCATCGGTTTCTGTCACCAAGACTCGGCAAATGTTCAGTTCTGTGAAGCAGTTACATCACCTGAAATCGCTTTCGTGAGCCGGTAGGCAGTTTCTCGCCGTCAGGGTGCGCAAGATGGGCAAAACCGGCCCGCGAGTGGCGCCATTGCTCGATTGCAGCAGCGATGGACTCGGCTCTGGCGGTGCCGTGTTGCCCGGATCACGACATCGACAAGGAGAGAACATTGGTATCTGTTGGACCAGGAGCAGTGAGTCAGGCCCGAGAGGCGGTGAATCAGACCATGGCATTGGTGCTGGCCGGCGGGCGGGGGAGTCGTCTAAAGCAACTGACGGATAATCGCGCCAAGCCAGCGGTTCACTTCGGTGGCAAGTTCCGCATCATCGATTTTGCCTTGTCAAACTGCATCAACTCGGGGGTCCGCCGCGTCGGCGTGGTGACCCAGTACAAATCGCACAGCCTGCTGCGCCATCTGCAGGCCGGCTGGTCATTTCTGCGTTACCAGATGAACGAATTCATCGATCTGCTGCCGGCCCAGCAGCGGGTCGATGAGGTCAACTGGTATCGGGGAACTGCCGATGCCGTGTTTCAGAATCTGGACATAGTTCGCGACTACGCACCCAAGTACATCCTGGTGCTGGCCGGCGACCACGTCTACAAGATGGATTACACCACCCTGCTGATGGATCACGTCGAGCTCGGCGGCCCGGTGACGGTGGCCTGCATTCAGGTGCCCCGGCAGGAGGCCTCGGCATTTGGGGTCATGCAGGTGGATGGGAATCGCCGGATCATCGATTTTGTCGAGAAGCCTGACGAGCCGCCGGCGCTGCCCGATGATCCGGACAGCTCGCTGGTCTCGATGGGGGTCTATGTCTTCGATGCGGCCTACCTGTACCAACTGCTGGCCGAGGATCAGGAGGACGAACACTCCTGCCGCGACTTCGGCATGAACATCATCCCCAAGGTGGTAAAGCAGGGATTGGCCCATGCCCATCCGTTCGATCGCTCCTGCGTGCGCAATCGCGGCCACGAACATTGCTGTTACTGGCGCGATGTCGGCACCGTGGATTCGTTCTGGGAGGCCAACATGGATCTGGCGTCGGTGGTGCCGGAGCTGGATCTCTATGATGAGAACTGGCCGATCTGGACCAACCAGAAGCAACTGGCACCGGCGAAGTTTGTGCAGGACTACGAGGGCAAGTCGGGTAACAGCCTGAATTCGGTCTTCTCCGGTGGCGTCATCGTCAGTGGCTCGGATATCGCCAACTCCATGCTGTTCACCGGTGTACGGGTCCACTCCAACTGCCGTCTGGATGGGGTGGTGGCTTTCCCGGATGTGGTGATCCACCGCGGGTGCCGATTGTACAAGGTGATTATCGACAAACAGTGTGTCCTGCCGCCTGGCCTGGTGATCGGCGAAGATGCCGAGGCGGATGCCCGTCGCTTCTACCGCAGCGAAGGGGGGGTGACGCTGGTGACCAAGTCGATGCTCAAGGCGCTGGCCCAGCAGGATCCGAGCCTGTTTGAAGGAATGCCGACGGAGCGACCGGACCGCCCGCGCTGATCCGCCTCTTGAGGCGAGAGTCGGTCGCCTTCTGACCGCTCGCCGCCTCACCAAGCCACTGTTAAGAGCCCCCGATCGCCCCTGGTGGTCGGTCGGGGGTTGCACCTTCGCCCGCAGAATGCGGTTATTTTCGCCGAAAGGTTGATTCTACTGGCAAATTGCACGCTTGTTCGCTCGCTGGGCGCGGCTGGTTGGTATCATGACCGGACGTGCTTTGCGAGGAGTCCGCATGCGGCAAATCAAAACCTGGGCCCAATACTACGTCAACTGGCTGACCCGGCTCGGCATCATCCGCTTCAGTCTGCTGCTGGCGTTGTTCATCATCGTTCTGGCGGTCACCATTCAGATGGGGGTGACCCTGCTGCTGCGCGGCACCGTCGATATGGTCGACATAGTGCGCTCGGTCTTTTTTGGTCTGCTGGTGACCCCCTGGGCGGCCTATTTTCTCACCGCCGTGGTGGATGAGCTGGAAGACTCCCGGCAGCGGCTGACCCACATGGTCAGCAAGTTGCAGGAGATGCGCGAGCGGGATCAGGCGCTCAACGTGCAACTGCAGAACAACATCAGTCAGCTGAATCAGCAGATCGAGGAGACCTACAAGGCGGAGGCGGCTCGTCAGCAGGCGATGAGCAAGCTCAAGGCCGAGGTCGCCCGTCGCGAACAGGCACAGCGCGAGTTAGAGGAGCGCGGCGCCTTGCTGCTCTCCTTCATCGACAGCTCGCCCGATCTCATCTACTACCGCAACGAGCAAGGGGTGTTCTCCGGCTGCAACCATGCGATGGAGGCCTTGGTTGGGCTCAAGGAGCGGCAATTGATCGGTTTGCGGCCTGAGGATGTCTATTCACCGGAGATCGCCGCCCGGGTCGAGGAGACCGATCAGCAGGTCTTTGCCCGCAACGCTCCTTGCACCTATGAGCAGTGGATGGTCTATCCCGATGGCCACTCGGCCTGCTTCGAGATGCGCAAGGTGCCCTTCTTCGATGCCCGCGGCAAGCGTCTGGGGGTGTTGGGCTTCGGCCGCGATGTGACCGAACGGCAACGGCACCAGCAACAGCTGGAGCAGGCCAGCCGGGAGAAGACCACCTTCATCTCGACCATCAGCCACGAGCTGCGAACCCCGCTCAATGGCATCGTCGGCCTGAGCCGTATCCTGCAGGAGACCCGGCTGGATGCCGAGCAACGCCAATATCTGAATACCATCCACGTCAGCGCCGTGACCCTGGGTAATATCTTCAATGACATCATCGATCTGGACAAGATCGACCGGCATCGGCTGCAGATCGCCCCGGTGCGGGTGGACTTGCCGGCCTTTCTCAGCGATCTGGAGTCGTTGACCCGGCTGATGGCCGAGCAGAAGGGGCTCTATCTGCACTTTGATCTGGATGGTGATCTGCCCCATTGGGTGCAGACCGATGGCACCCGGTTGCGGCAGGTGTTGTGGAATTTGACCGGCAACGCCATCAAGTTCACCGAGCATGGCGGGGTGACGCTGCGGGTCTACCTGATCCCCGAGACGCCACGACAACTGACGCTGAGGTTCGAGGTGGAAGATACCGGGATCGGCATCCCGGCCAGCGAGCTGGAAAACATCTTCACCATGTATTACCAGGTCAACGGCAAGAAGCATGCGGTAGGTACCGGGATTGGGCTGGCGGTCTCGCGTCAGCTGGTGGAGGCCATGGGGGGCACCCTGACGGTCGACAGCGAGGAGGGCCATGGCAGTTGCTTCGTGCTGGAGCTGACGGTGGAGTGTCTGGACGAGCCGGAGCCGGAGTCGAACCATGCCACGCCGGATCTGCGGATCCTGCTGCTCGAAGACGTGGAGTTGAACATCACGGTGGCAACTGCCCTACTCGAGAAGCTCGGTCATTCGGTGACCCCGGCGCGCTGTGGCGCCGAGGCGCTGGAGCTGGTCAAGCCCGGTCGGTTTGATCTCCTGCTGCTGGATATCCAACTGCCGGATATGACCGGCTTCGAGGTGGCGGATCAACTGCTGGAGCGCTATGGCACCGAGGGGCTGCCGCCCATGGTGGCTCTGACGGCCAACCTGATCCGTGACAAGTCGGAGTATCTGGCCCATGGCATGACCGATGCGATCGGCAAGCCCCTGTCGGTGGATAATCTCAAGCGGGTTCTCAGCCAGTTATTTGCCACTCCCGAGAGTACTCAACTGGCGGTGTCCCCCCCCGAGGAGTCGGTCGAGGTGCTGGATATGGGCTTTCTGACCGATTACGCCGACATGGTCGGCAAAGAGGTGCTGGTCGGTGCCGTCGAGCTGTTTGAACAGATGATGCCGCAATATCTGAACGAGCTGGATGCCCGGCTGGAGATCCAGGATCGCGAGGGGGTGACCAGTGAGGCGCACAAGATTAAGAGTGCGGCGGGGGCCATCGGCCTGAAGCGGCTGCATCAACTGGCCAAGCTGGCGCAGTCGGCCGAGTTAGCCGAGTGGGAAGCCAAGATTGGTGACTGGATTGCTGAGTTGCACCGCCATTATCCGCAGGATGTGGCGGCGCTCAAACGCTGGCTCGGCGGTGACGCGGAGGCGACCGGTGGCTGAGGAGAAACGGATGATGAGTTACTCGCGTTTACTGCAGGCGGCCCGCTTCTCGGGCGATGGCTGCCCCAGTCTGCTGGAGGCGAGCGAAAGCGATCGCCTGCGGGTGGTGCAGAGTGCCCCGGTGCGACGACTGCAACAAAAGACCCAGGTCTTCCCGCTGGATGTGAAGGCCTCGGTTCGCAGCCGCTTGACCCATTCGCTGGAGGTCCAGCAGGTTGGTCGGCAGATCTGTCGCCGCTGGTTGTCCCAGGTGGCGCCGGGTGAGCTGCCGGAGGCGGCCCTGCTCAATCTGCTGGAGATGGCCTGCCTGCTGCACGACGTCGGCAATCCGCCCTTTGGTCACTTTGGCGAGTCGGTCCTGCGCGGTTGGCTGAGCGATCATCTGGCCGATCTCTATCGGCAGAGTCTGCGGCGCGAGCCCAGCCGGCAGTGGGAGAGTCTCCTGCATCCGGATCTGCTGGCGTTTGACGGCAATGCCCAGAGTTTGCGCCTGGTGCACTCCCTGCAGCGCCTGGATCTCACCTACAGCCTGCTGGCGACTCTCATCAAGGTGCCGTTCGGCATTGGCGACGGTTCGACCAAGATTGGTTTCTTCTTCAGCGAGCGGCAGTTGCTGGCCCAGTTGCGAGATGTCCTGGGGTTGGTGCCGGGGGCGCGGTTTCCGCTGGTCTACCAGATGGAGGCGGCCGATGATCTCTGCTACTGCATCGCCGATCTGGAGGATGCGGTCGATCGCGGCCTGTTGACGCTTGGCGGGTTACAGCAGCACCTGTGCTCGGCCTGGCGCGGCGGGGAGTATCTGGCGAGGCTGCTGGCGCAGGCCAATGCCAGTGAGCAGGGCTTCTTCCCGGCCTTTCGTCATCAACTGACGCAGGATGTGGTACAGGTGGTGGTCGAGGAGTATCGACGCCAAGAGGCGGCGATCCTGGCGGGCCAGTTTAGCGGCACCCTATTGGCGGCCGGTCATCCGGCGGTGGAGCTGCTCTCCTTGCTGCGCCAGCTGGCGCGCGAGCAGATCTTCCGCTGTCGCGAAATCGAGACGCTGGAGCTGGAGGGCCATGCCGCCCTGACGGGGGTTCTGGATTGTTATGGCTGTCTGTTGCGATTGTCGCGGGTTGAATTTGCTGCCCTGCTGGCAGGTGATGCGGGGAGTGGACTGGAGTTGCAGCGCCGCTTGTGCCACCGCTTGTCGCGGCGCCATCTGGAGGCCTATCGGCGGGCGACCGCCGAAGCGGATGCGGAGTTTGTCGCGCCGGACGAGCAGGAGTGGTACTACCGGGTGCGCCTGCTGATCGATTATGTCAGCGGCATGACGGATACCTATGTGCAGGCGGAGTACCGCCTGCTGCGCGGTTTCTAGCGGTTCAGTGCCCGGCGCTAACCAGGGCGAATTCCAGGTTGTCGACGCTGTAGCGTACCTGCTGGTGCAGCATCTCCAGCAGCAGGAAGGAGCGCTGTTCGCCATCGGGCTCCTGATAGAGAGCCTCCAGACCGGCAAAGTTGCCTTGCTGGATCTGGACCTTGTCGCCGCAACGTGGTAGTTGGTTGAGGATGGCACGGCTGGCATCGCTGTCTTCCCGGCACATCAGGTCATAGACCAGCTCGCAGGGGATCTTGGTCCACTGCTTGCCGTAACGCACCATGTGGCGCAGGCCGCGGGTGGAGTTCAGACGATAGGGGGGAAAGAGATCCAGATCGACCCGCACGAACAGGTAAGAGGGGAACATCGGCTCCAGGCGCGCGATGCGATGACCCCGCTGCAGCTTGGTCACCTCGACTTGCGGGTAGTAGCTCTCAACCCCTTGATTGCGCAGATGCAGGCTTGCTCTGTGCTCTTCGCGGGGGCGGCAATAGGCCAAATACCAATCCATCATCTCATCTCTACCCGTGCTGTTTTTTTATTGGCACTTCCTGTGCGGCCCTCATGATAGCGACTCGAGAAAGTGAAAGGCCACTCTTTCGTGGCCTTTCTATGGATTTTACCGACATTTACATCAATTTACATGACGGGATTCAAGGTTTGTTACCAGCCCTTGACCACGCCGCCATGGAACAGCTCTTGCGCCGCCTTGAACACCTCTTCGCTCTGGTAGGCCTGCACGAACTGCTTGACCTTCTGGGCATCCTTGTTGTTTTCACGAGCCACCACCAGGTTCACGTAGGGGGAGTCCTTGTCCTCGACGAACAGGCCGTCACGAGTCGGCAGCAGGTCGATCTGGGAGGCATAGGTGGTGTTGATGATGGCCAGATCCACATCGTCCAGGGAACGAGGCAACTGGGCGGCTTCGAGCTCGACAATCTTGACCTGCTTCGGGTTCTCGACGATGTCCAGCACGGTACCGTTCAGACCGACATCCGCCTTCAGCTTGATGATGCCCTGCTTTTGCAGCAACAGCAGCGAACGGCCCAGGTTGGTCGGATCGTTAGGTACGGCGATCTGAGAGCCGGCCTTCAACTCGTCGATGCTCTTGATCTTCTTGGAGTAGCCGGCGATCGGATAGACAAAGGTATTGCCGACGGCGACCAGCTTGTAACCACGATCCTTGATCTGGGCATCCAGATAGGGCTTGTGCTGGAAGGCGTTGACATCGATGCTGCCATCGTTCAACGCGACGTTTGGCGTGACGTAATCGCTGAAGCTGACGATTTCAACTTCCAGACCGTACTTCTCCTTGGCGACTTTCTTGGCGACTTCAACCACCTGAGCCTCGGTTCCGGCGATGGCGCCGACCTTGATGTGGTTGTCCTGTTCACTCTGGCCACACCCTGAAATCAGGAAGGCGGAGAGCAGGGCTGCTGCGGTATGTAATGCGTATTTCATGGAAACCTCCTGTGGTATAAATCTGTGTGACTCAACGATGGTCGACGTATTTGACCAGTCGGTCACCCAATCCCTGGATGAGCTGCACCAGCAGCACCAGAATAACGACGGTAATCAGCATGATGGCCGGATCGAAACGTTGATAGCCGTAACGGATCCCGACGTCACCCAAACCGCCACCGCCGATGGCGCCAGCCATGGCCGAGTAGTTCACCAGCGTCACCAGCGTGATGGTGATGGCGTTGATGATGCCCGGCAGTGCCTCTGGCAGTAGAACCTTCTGAATGATCTGCAGTGGCTTGGCGCCCATCGCCTGGGCCGCCTCCTGCAGACCGAATGGAACCTCGATGAGCGCCCCTTCGATCAAGCGCGCGACAAACGGAATGGCACCGACCGTCAAGGGCACGATAGCGGCTATGGTGCCGATGCTGGTGCCGACGATCAGCCGGGTGAACGGAATGATCGCCACCAGCAGGATGATGAAGGGCACCGAACGGCCAATGTTGACCAGGGTTCCCAACAGTACCTGCAACCTGGGACGGGCCAGGATCTGTCCGGGCTTGGTGACATGCAGGGCCACGCCCAGCGGGATGCCGATCAGCGCACTGAACAACGCGGAGGCCAGTACCATCAGGACTGTCTCCCCGAATGCCAGCACGAGTAACTCATTCATGGCTGCTGACATAGCCTAATACCTCGACCTGAATTTGGTGTTGACGGAAGAATGCGATGGCCTGCTCGCTGGCACTCGGGCTGGCAATCAGCTCGGCCAACAGGAAGCCGAATTTGACGCCGCCGGCGTGCTCGATATCGGCGCTGAGGATGCTGACATCGACACCGAACTGGCGGCTGGCTTCGGAGATCAGTGGGGCATCGACCGTGTTGCCACTGAATCCTAGGCGCAACAGTGGCCAGCGGCGGGGGGCCGGCTCCGGATGCAGACGGGCCTGATATTCCGGCGGGATCGGCAGATGGATGGTGGAGCGAATAAACTCCTGGGCCAGCTGAGTTTGGGCATGGGAGAAGAACCAGGCGACTTCGCCCTGTTCGATTAATTCACCGTTGCTGATGATGGCCACGCGATCGCAGATGGTTTTCACCACATCCATCTCATGGGTGATGAGCAGTATGGTCAGACCAAGCTGGCGGTTGATCTCCTTGAGCAAGGCCAGAATGGATTGCGTCGTCTGCGGATCCAGGGCCGAGGTGGCCTCATCGCACAGCAACACCTTGGGCTCGGGGGCCAAGGCCCGGGCAATCGCCACCCGCTGTTTCTGGCCGCCCGAGAGTTCGGACGGATAGGCGTTGGCACGGTTGCTCAGACCCACCAGCTCCAGCAGGGTGGATACCTTGTGCTGGATCTCTTCCTTGCCCAGACCGGCCAGCTCCAAGGGGAGGGCTACGTTGGCAAAGACGGTGCGTGAGGCCAGCAGATTGAAGTGCTGGAAAATCATGCCGATCTTGCGACGGGCTTGCGTCAGCTCTTGCTCGGTCAGTGACGTCAGCTCAATGCCGTCGACTTCGACCTGACCACTGGTTGGCCGCTCCAACAGGTTGACGCAGCGGATCAGTGTGCTTTTGCCGGCACCCGAGGCGCCGATGACGCCGAAAATTTCGCCTTTGGCGACCGTCAGATCGATCGGTTTGAGCGCATGGACGGCCTGGGGGCCTTGACCATAGGTTTTTGCAATCTTGCTTAGTTTAATCATGGTTAATCTCATGCGATGACGGCTTGCTGTCACTGCCTGCACTCGGCAGCGCAGCCTAACTGGCTGTGTTGGCCAGTAATCATGGTAAAAGATGCTAGGGGGTATGAGGGTTGGTGTCAACGGCCCTTTTTATGTCTGGATGGCTAAATGGCTACTTTCGATTGTCAAAAAATGGATAAGGAGCCCGGGACGGACACTTTGGTGTCCATTCAAGTCTGCTCCACCAACCCCATAGGGCACAGAAAGAAAACGGGGCGCTCTGGCCCCGTCATCGTTTAGGCGTTTTCTAGCGTTCCGCAGAAGCGGTAACCTTCGCCGTGGATGGTGGCGATGATCTCCGGCGTCTCACCATCGGCTTCGAAATGTTTGCGGATGCGACGAATGGTCACATCGACAGTTCTATCATGGGGTTTGAGTTCCCGGCCTGTCATCTTGAGCAGCAGATCGGCGCGCGTCTGGATCTGTCCGGGGTTCTCGCAAAAATGGAGCAGGGCGCGGAACTCGGAGCGCGGCAGGCGGCAGGACTCTCCGGCGGGATTGATCAGGCTGCGGCTGTTGATATCCAGCGTCCAGCCATTGAAGCGGTACTGTTCGACTTCACCATTATCCTCGGCCAGCTCATCGGTGCGTAGCGTGCGATTGAGCAGGTTCCGCGCACGAATCGTCAGTTCGCGAGGATTGAATGGCTTGGTGATGTAGTCATCGGCACCGATTTCCAGCCCCAGGATCTTGTCGACTTCGTTATCGCGCCCGGTGAGGAACATCAGGCCGGTCTGCCCCTTTTCCCGCAACTCGCGGGCCAGCAGCAGGCCATTTTTCCCGGGCAGGTTGATGTCCATGATGACGAGATCCACATCGTGATCCGTCAGCGCGGCATGCATCTCATCACCGTTGATGGCTTCGAGGACCTCATAGCCTTCGGCCTCAAAGATGCTTTTGAGGGAATTCCGTGTCACAAGTTCATCTTCGACGATCAGGATCTGTGGTGTGTGCATGAACGTTACCCAGGAGGTTAAAAACTATTGGTAAAATTTAACATTTTTTCGTCCGAAAGGCGATAATCTCTCGTCATCGTCGCGGCTGACGCTCGGCTATTTCGAAACGGGTAGCCTCAAGCGCAGGTTTGACCGTCAAAATAGCCACCAGAAACCGGTTGCCGACAGATGAGGAGAGGGGATTGCGTGCGAAATGTTACCAAGTAACAGGCAGTTAACAATGGTTGGCTTTCATCGGTCAGCAGCTTTCATCATCATGTTTGATATATGTCAACTTTGTCTCGGGCCGCCGTTTGGCGGTGGCTCATGAGTGGTGCTGGTGTTCTGGGGGGACAGCCGCTAGATTGTCGCCTCTGAAGTTTACAAGGAGCCGCAATGGAGATTGTGTTTATCCTGATGGCGCCCGCCCGTCCAGAGAATGTCGGGGCGGCGGCCCGGGCGCTCAAGACCATGGGTTTTTCTCGTCTGCGTCTTGTCGCCAGCGAGGTGCATCAGCGCCCGGAGGCTCTCTGGGTGGCCCATGGCGCTCAGGAATTGTTACAGCAGGCGGAGAGCTTCCCTACCTTGCCCGAGGCGTTGGCCGATCTGGATCTGATTATCGCGACCACGGCGCGGCAACGGGGCGAGCATCACCGTTATCTGACGCCCGAAGCGGTGTGCCATCAGATCCGCAACAAGCAGGGATTGCAGCGGGTCGGCATCTTGTTTGGTTGTGAGGAGTCTGGGCTCTCCAATGCCCAGTTGGCCGAGGCGGATCTCATCAGCTACCTGCCGTTGCGGGTCGGTTATCCGTCGCTCAATCTGGGACAGGCCATCATGCTGTATGCTTATGAGCTCTCGGCGCTGCTGGAAGAGCCTGACTCCTCCAGGGTGGATGCAGAACCGGCGATTGCACAGGTTCATGCCCTCCAATCCTCATCAGCACAAATCCTCGATCAAATCGGGGTTAAGCAGGATGAAAAGCTAAGGAAGTGGGTGATGGACGGGATACCTCTGCTGGCACAACGGGATATGAACCTGTTACATCTGCTGTGCAAGGATCTGGCGCTGGCGCTGGCGGACAAAAGAATCGATTGACAGCGGTCACCGTAATCCGGTATTGCTAGTCGCGTTTCTTCATTCAGGTTTGATTTCCAAATGCTGTCACTGACCACTCGCACCACCACAATTACCATTACCGGCACCACCTTGGGTGGTTTCGGGGCGGGCTGCTGAGTGCACTGACAACAGGTTCAGAAATTTCAAAGGCCCGTACCCACAAGGTACGGGCCTTTTCGTTACAGGGAGATGAGTATGCGTGTTTTGAAGTTTGGAGGCTCTTCACTGGCCGACGCCGACCGGTTCTTGCGGGTGTCGGACATAGTGGTGAATACCCAGAAGCAAGCCCAGGTGGCGCTAGTGTTGTCGGCTCCGGCCAAGGTGACCAACCACCTGGTAGCCCTGGTGGAGCAGACCAGCCGGGGGCTGGATGCGTCCGGGACCTTGGCCGAGATTGAAGGCATCTTCACCCGGCTGATTGACGGTCTGAAGGCCAAGTATGCGACGCTGGATGATGCCAAACTCAAGGCACGAATGGAGCAGGAGTTTGCCGCGGTACGCCGCAAGATGCAGGGCATCACCCTGCTGGGCCAATGTCCGGACAACGTGCAGGCTCAGATCCTCAGCCGCGGTGAGGCACTCTCCATCGCCTGCATGCAGGAGTTGCTCACCGTTCGCGGTCATCAGATCGTGCTGCTGGACCCGGTGCAACTGCTGCTGGCCGAAGGCGGCTTCCTCGAATCTCACGTCAACATCGATGTCTCTCGGGCCCGTTTCCAATCTGAGCCGCTTCAGGAAGAGGCTGTCTATCTGATGGCAGGCTTCACCGGCGGTAATGCCAAGGGTGAGCTGGTGTTGCTGGGGCGCAACGGCTCCGACTACTCCGCCGCCTGTCTGGCCGCCTGCGTCGGCGCCGAGTGCTGCGAGATCTGGACCGATGTGGACGGCGTCTACAGCTGCGATCCGCGTCTGGTGCCGGATGCCGTGCTGCTCAAGCGCATGTCCTATAAAGAGGCAATGGAGCTCTCCTATTTTGGCGCCAAGGTCCTGCACCCGCGCACCATAGCGCCGATTGCCCAATTCCAGATCCCCTGTCTCATCAAGAACAGCTTCAACCCGCAGGGCGAGGGTACCCTCATCGCCGAACAGGGCGATGATGACCAACCGGTCAAGGGGATCTCCGATCTGGCCGGCATCTCGATGATCAACGTCAGTGGCCCCGGCATGAAGGGGATGGTCGGCATGGCCGGTCGCATCTTCACCGCCGTATCCCGCGCTGGGGTTTCCATCACCCTGATCACTCAATCCTCTTCGGAGTACAGCATCAGCTTCTGTATCCACACCTATGACGCGGATAAGGCTCAGAAGGTGCTGGAAGAGGAGTTCGAGCTGGAGTTGAAGGCGGGTCTGCTCGAGCCTATCGAGATGCGGCACGATCTGGCGATCATCTCGGTGGTCGGTGATGGCATGCGCACCAGCAAGGGGGTTTCTGCCCGTTTCTTCATGTCACTGGCGCAGGCCAACATCAACGTGATCGCGATTGCTCAGGGTTCCAGCGAACGGTCGATCTCGGCGGTGGTTGGGAAGGGCAAGGTCAACGAGGCGATCAAGGCCTGTCATCAGAACTTCTTTACCAGCATGCAGTTCATCGATCTGATCCTGGTGGGGCTCGGTGGGGTCGGTGGCGCGCTGCTCGAGCAGATCCGCCGGCAACAACCGGTCCTGGCCTCTCAAGGCATTGGCCTGCGAGTGGTTGGTCTGGCCAACTCCCGCAAGCTGGCTCTGAACCGCGATGGACTGGATCTGGCCAACTGGGCGGCACTGCTGGATGAGGCACAACAGAGCTTCACGCTGGCGGCGGTCAAGAAGCTGGTGGACGACAGCCATCTCATCAACCCGGTCATCGTCGATTGCACCTCCGATGAATCCATTGCCAGCCAGTATGCCGATTTCCTGGCGGCAGGTTTCCATGTGGTTACCCCGAACAAGAAGGCCAACACCAGCTCCATGGCCTACTACCGCGAGCTGCGCAAGACGGCGCAACTGACCCGTCGCAAGTTCTTGTATGAAACCAACGTGGGTGCCGGTCTGCCGGTTATCGAAAACCTGCAGAATCTCATCAAGGCGGGCGACAAGCTCAAGGCGTTTGCTGGTATCCTCTCTGGCTCTCTCTCCTTCATCTTCGGCAAGCTCGATGAGGGGATGAGCTTCTCCGAGGCGACCTTGACCGCCAAGGCTAAGGGGTTCACCGAGCCGGATCCGCGCGATGATCTGAGTGGCATGGATGTCGCCCGCAAGCTGCTGATCCTGGCCCGTGAGGCGGGAATGCCGCTGGATCTGACCGATGTCGAGATCGAGCAGGCGCTGCCGCCTGGATTTGATGCCAGCGGCGACACCGCCAGCTTCATCGAACGTCTGCCGCAGGCCGATGCCTGGTTTGCCACCCAGGTGGCCGAGGCCAAGGCCAAGGGGCAGGTGCTGCGCTATGTCGGCGCCATCGAGGGGGGCAAGTGCAAGGTGGCCATCAAGGCGGTCGATGAGAATGATCCCCTCTACAAGGTGAAGGATGGCGAAAACGCTTTGGCTTTCTTCTCGACTTATTATCAACCCATCCCCCTGGTACTCCGTGGCTACGGGGCGGGGACTGAAGTGACTGCGGCCGGGGTATTTGCCGACCTGCTGCGGACCCTGAATTGGAAGCAGGAGGTTTAATATGGCGGTTGTTGCCTACGCACCCGCATCGATCGGTAACGTCAGTGTCGGTTTTGATGTTCTCGGGGCGGCGCTCGCCCCGATTGATGGTTCCCTGCTCGGCGATCGCGTCGAGGTGCACGCTGGCTCCCAGCCATTTACCCTGGAGTGCCGCGGTCGCTTTGCCCACAAGCTGCCGAGCGATCCGCAGAAGAACATCGTCTATGCCTGCTATCTGGGCTACGCCGAGGCGCTGAAGAAGAAGGGGCGCCAGATCCAGCCGCTGCATATGGTGCTTGAGAAGAATCTGCCCATCGGCTCCGGTCTGGGCTCCAGCGCCTCGAGCATAGTGGCGGCCTTGGAAGGTCTGAATGGCTTTCACGATTTTGCGCTGGATAAAGATGAGCAACTGTTGTTGATGGGCGAGCTCGAGGGTAGCATCTCAGGCTCGGTTCACTTCGACAACGTCGCCCCCTGCTATCTGGGTGGCATCCAATTGATGATCGAAGAGGCGGGCGTCATCAGCCAGGCTATCCCGGATTTCGACAGCTGGTATTGGGTCTCCTGTTATCCGGGGATCAGCATCAGCACCGCGGAAGCGCGGGCCATCTTGCCGGCCCAATATCGTCGCAGTGACTGCCTGACCTATGGTCGCCGTCTGGCGGCGTTCATCCACGCCAGCTACAGCGGGCAGGAAAATCTGGCGGCTGCCGTCCTCAAGGATGTGATCGCCGAGCCCTATCGCCAGGCGCTGATCCCGGGGTTTGCCGAGGTGCGGCAACATGCCGCCATGGCGGGAGCGCTGGCCACCGGTATCTCTGGTTCCGGGCCGAGTGTCTTCGTGGTCATGACCGATAAACAGCAGGCTCTGCGTATGCAGGAGTGGCTGGAAGCCAATTTTATTCAGAATCAGGATGGATTCTGCCATGTGTGCCGCATCGATCGCGTGGGCACCACGGTGAACGTCATCGAGTAAGGAAACAGGATTATGCAGCTGTACAACATCAAAGATCATTCCGAGCAGGTCAACTTCGCGCAGGCCGTCAAGCAAGGCTTGGGGCGCGAGCAGGGGCTGTTTTTCCCGGAAACTCTGACTCCACTGGCCGACGTCGATGCCCTGCTGGCCAAGCCGCTGGTTGAACGTTCGGCTCTCATACTGCGTCACCTGCTGGGCGACGAGTTGCCGGAAGTGGCGCAACTGGTCGCCAATGCTTTCACCTTTCCGGCGCCGCTGGTCAAGGTGGGGGAGAACCAGTATGCCCTCGAGCTGTTCCACGGTCCGACCCTGGCGTTCAAGGATTTCGGTGGCCGCTTCATGGCGCAGTCGCTGACGGCGGTCTCCGATGGCAAGAAGATCACCATCCTGACGGCCACCTCCGGGGATACCGGCGCCGCTGTTGCTCATGCTTTCTATGGCCTGCCGAACATCGAGGTGGTGATCCTCTATCCGAAGGGCAAGATCAGCCCGCTGCAGGAGAAACTCTTTTGTACCCTGGGTGGCAATATTCGCACCATCGCCATCAACGGTGCTTTCGATGACTGCCAGGCGCTGGTTAAGCAGGCATTTGATGATGAAGAGCTCAAGCAAGCCATCGGTCTGAACTCCGCCAACTCCATCAACATCAGTCGTCTGCTGGCTCAGGTCTGCTACTACTTCGAAGCCGTGGCTCAGTTGCCGGCGGAGAAGCGCGACCAGGCCGTGATTGCCGTGCCGTCTGGCAACTTTGGCAACCTGACCGCCGGCCTCATCGCCAAGGCCTTAGGGCTGCCGGTCAAGCGCTTCGTCGTGGCTACCAACGCCAACGACACGGTTCCCCGCTATCTGCAGGATGGCAACTGGGATCCGAAGGCTACCGTGGCAACCCTGTCAAATGCGATGGATGTCAGCCGTCCCAACAACTGGCCCCGTGTCGAGGAGCTGTTCAAGGTCAAGGGGTGGGATCTCAAGAGCCTGGCCTCAGGTTCCCGTACCGACACCCAAACCCGTGATGCGCTGCAGCGCCTCTATGCGCAGGGTTATCTGTGCGAGCCTCACGGCGCCATCGCCTGGGATCTGCTGCAAAGCCAGCTGGCTGCTGACGAAGCGGGCATCTTCCTCTGCACCGCTCATCCGGCCAAGTTCAAGGAGAGCGTCGAGGAGATCCTGGGGATCGAATTGCCGCTGCCGGGACCGTTGGCAGAGCGCGCCGAATTGGCACTGCTCTCCGATGAGATGGATGCAGACTTTGCTGCTCTGCGAGCCTACCTGCTCAAAGCCTGAGTGTGTGGATTGGTCGAATGAGGGCAGCTTTGGCTGCCCTTTTTACTTCTGAGCGCGCCTTCTATTTTTACGGTCCGCTATTTTTCATGGACCGGCAATCTGCTAGCCTCGTTCGCATCTTTACGTATCGCAATTGCAGGGAATTCCATGAGCAAAGTTCTCGAGGATCTGTTGTCTCAACTGGCACTCGAACGCATCGAGGTTGGTCACTTTCGCGGTCAGAGTCAGGATCTGGGGTTTGGCGCCGTCTTCGGTGGGCAGGTGATGGGGCAGGCGCTCTCGGCGGCCCAGCAAACGGTCGAGCCGGGGCGCATGGTTCACTCGCTGCACTGCTACTTCTTGCGTCCCGGTGATGTGACCTGTCCGATCCTCTATGAGGTGGAGAAGATCCGCGATGGCAATACCGTCTCGACGCGGCGCGTGCAGGCCATCCAGCATGGTAAGGCGATCTTCTATCTCAATGCCTCGTTTCAAATCGAAGAGCCGGGATTTGAGCACCAGGATGAGATGCCGGATGTACCGGGCCCAGATGGCTTGAAGAGTGAGCTGGAGTGGGCGCAGGAGCTCAAGGCGTTCATCCCGCCTTTCTTGCACGATAAGCTGCTCAGCGACAAGCCCATTGAGATGCGGCCCGTCACCTTCGTCAATCCGCTGCGTGCCGAACCGACGCCGCCGATGCGACATGTCTGGTTTCGAGCCAATGGGCCCATGCCCGATGAACAGGCTATTCACCGCTACCTGCTGGCCTATGCTTCCGATTTCAACTTTCTGCCGACGGCGCTCCAGCCCCACGGTCTGGCCTTTTTTGAACCAGGATTACAGGTGGCGACCATCGATCATGCGATGTGGTTCCATCGCGAGTTCCGCTTCGATGACTGGCTGCTCTATGCCGTCGATAGCCCGAGTGCATCCGGGGGGCGGGGGTTAGTCCGCGGACAATTCTTCACGCGCAGCGGTAAGCTGGTGGCCAGCACGGTGCAAGAAGGGGTGGTGAGACGACGGGACGCTAGTTGGAAGAGATAAAAAACCCGCCGAAAGGCGGGTTTTTTGTCTGGAGCTCAGCGCTTACTTCTTGATGCGCATCACCGGGGTTTCGCCCAGAGTCACCGCACCGTTCAGCTTGATCAGCTCCTTGATGTCATCCATGTTGGAGATGACAACCGGGGTCAGCGTGGACTTGGCCTTGGCTTCCAAGACTGCCAGATCAAACTCGATGATAGTTTGACCCTTTTTGACTTGCTGGCCTTCGGCGGCAATGCGGGTAAAGCCTTCGCCCTTGAGCTCGACGGTGTCGATGCCGAAGTGGACGAACAATTCGATGCCAGTATCCGATTCAATTGAAAAGGCGTGGTTGGTTTCGAAGATTTTGCCGATGGTGCCGTCACATGGAGCCACCATTTGGTTACCCGTTGGTTTGATGGCAATGCCATCGCCAACGATCTTCTCGGCAAAAACGACATCAGGTACATCTTCAATTGGGATAATTTCGCCAGACAAAGGGGCGAAGATCTCAATGCCGCTGGTATCGCTATTGTCGCTAGAAGACAGCAGTCGTCTCAGTTTGTCGAACAAACCCATAGCGTTAGCTCCTAATAGTTGTTTTTATCTTATGTAATGATATTAACAGACAGCCTTTCGCTTCACAAAGGTATCCAGTACGGCTTCTACTTCGGCGATGGTTGCGCTGGCCAATGCTTGTTCCGCCATGGCTTTGACATCGGCATAGTTGGCGCTGCGGATCAGTTGTTTGACGCGAGGAATGGACATCGCACTCATGGAAAACTCATCCAGACCCATCCCTAACAGCAACAGGGAAGCGCGATCATCACCGGCCAATTCACCACACATACCAGTCCACTTGCCTTCGGCATGGGATGCATCGATCACCTGTTTGATCAAGGTCAGCACAGAGGGTGACAGCGGGTTGTAGAGGCCAGAAATTAGCTCGTTACCACGGTCAACGGCCAGGGTGTACTGGGTCAGGTCATTGGTGCCGATGGAGAAAAAGTCAGCTTCTTTCGCCAGATGACGAGCAATCACGGCGGCGGCTGGGGTCTCGATCATCACACCCACTTCGATGCTTTCATCGAACGACAAGCCTTCGTTGCGCAGTTCAACCTTGAGCTCAGCGATCTCTTGCTTCAGAGCACGCAACTCTTCAACCGAGATGATCATCGGGAACATGATGCGCAACTTGCCGTAGGCAGATGCCCGCAGGATGGCGCGCAGCTGGGTGTGCATGATGTCTTTGCGATCGAAGAAGATCCGCACGGCACGCCAACCCAGGAACGGGTTCATTTCCTTCGGGAACTTCATGTAGGGAAGTTCTTTGTCGCCGCCGATGTCCATGGTGCGGACAATGATCGGTTGATCCGGCATGGATTCTGCGACTTCCTTGTAGGCGTGATACTGCTCTTCTTCAGAAGGCAGGGCATCACGATCCATAAACAGGAATTCGGTACGATACAGACCAACGCCTTCGGCACCGTTGCGATGGGCGCCATCCATGTCTTTGATTGTACCGATGTTGGCACAAACCTCGACCCGGTGACCGTCTACGGTTTCGGCTGGCAGCTCTTTGAGTTTTGCCAGTTCAGCTTTTTCCGCGAGGAACTTGGCTTGCGCTGCCTTGAGCGCGGCCACTTCGTCATCACTTGGGTTGATCAACACCTGGTTATGCAAGGCGTCCAGGACCAGAAAGTCGCCGGATTTGACTTGCGAGGTGATGTCGTTGGTTCCCACAATCGCAGGCAGCTCCAAGGAGCGGGCCATGATGGAGGTATGAGAGGTACGGCCACCGATATCGGTGACAAAGCCACGCACGAAATTCAGATTGATCTGTGCCGTTTCTGACGGAGTCAAATCGTGAGCGACCAGAATGACTTCTTCATCGATGGTGCTCAGATTGACGATCTCCATGCCCAGGGCATTTTTGACCAGACGAGTGCCGATATCCCGGAAGTCGGTTGCCCGCTCACGCAGATAGGGATCGTCCAGCTCGGCCATCATGGAGGCATACTGTTCAATCGCGTGGTGGATCGCTTTTTCTGCACTGAAATGCTCATCGCGGATCAGCGAGACGATGTCACCTTCCAACTCTTCGTCTTCGAGCAGCATGATGTGCCCTTCGAAGATGGCCTCTTTTTCTTCACCGAATGTGCGGCCAGCCATCTCTTTGATGGCTTCGAGTTGTTGTGAGGATTTGCTGCGAGCGTCGAAGAAACGTGCAACTTCACGTTCTACGTCAGACTCCGCAATCGCATGATTGTTGATGACAATTTCATCTTCTTTGAGCAGGAGCGCTTTTGCAAAAGCGATACCCGGAGATGCCAAGATTCCAGAAATCATAGCCGTACCTGTAGTTGTGTGTGGATGCCTGAGTGCGGATGCGGAGTTGGACTTATTCCAGCTCGGCCATCAACGCGACCAGTTTCTCTACAGCTTTCTGTGCATCAGGACCATCGGCCTTAATGGTGACAGTGGTGCCCTTGGTCAGACCCAGGGTTTGCAATTTGAACAGGCTCTTGGCGCTGGCTGACTTGCCGCCACTGACCACGGTGATTTCGCTCTGGAACTCTTTGGCTTCTTTGACGAACTGAGCAGCCGGACGAGTGTGGAGACCGTTTTCAGCAGTAATGACTACAGATTTCTCAAACATTATTCACCCCAATGTTGTTGATGGTGTTTCAGGGAAAGTGTGGTCCCTAAAACCTTCTAGTGCGTGATGCGAATCAAGTTTCCAGCGTCGTGCCTGATTATTGGTAATTATTTGAGCGCTGGGCTTCTGAATCGCTCCGGATTATGCCTTGCTCTTCGGCCTGGCAAAAGGCCAGAGGGTTCGGATGCAACAAAAAATATCCATGCGTTACTTTTTGATACGTTGCCATTGAAAACCCTTGCGCAAAGTCAATGAAGGCGACTGAAACGTTTTATAACCCCCTTTTTGGCATCGGCATCCATGGTTATTTTGCTGGTTGAAATAAGTCGATGAGTCAGCTTCTTTTGGGTATATAGCACGAAAAAAAGGCGCCGGATAAACCGGCGCCTTTTTTATCGGAAAAATCAGCGGTGGATCAATCAGGCTTGCAGCTCCTGCTCGCCAAATAGTCCTTGGAACAGGACGCTGGAGAGATAGCGCTCGCCGGAGCTGGGCAAAATCACTACGATCGTCTTGTCGGCAAACTCCGGCAATTCGGCGATCTGGTTGGCGGCAACCACGGCCGCACCCGAACTGATACCGGCCAAAATCCCCTCTTCTTGCATCAGGCGTCGAGCCATGGCCACGGCATCGTCACTGCTAACCTGTTCGACGCGATCAATCAGCGACAGATCGAGGTTGCCAGGGATAAAGCCGGCACCAATCCCCTGGATTTTATGCGGCCCTGGTTTGATCTCTTCACCGGCCAGCTTCTGCGTGATGACTGGAGATTCTTTTGGCTCTACCGCGACGCTGGTGATGGCTTTGCCCTGGATCTGCTTGAGGTAACGGGAGATCCCTGTGATGGTGCCACCTGTGCCAACCCCAGCCACGATGACATCGACTTCGCCATCGGTTGCTTCCCAGATTTCTGGTCCTGTGGTTTTGACATGGATCTCAGGATTGGCTGGATTATCAAATTGTTGGAGCAACACATATTTTTCCGGCGCGTAATCACGGATCTCTTCAGCCTTGGCAACGGCACCCTTCATGCCCAGAGCCCCTTCGGTCAGTATCAGGTTGGCTCCCAGAGCCTTGAGCAGTTTCCGACGTTCCAGACTCATGGTGGCGGGCATGGTCAGCGTGATGCCGTATCCCCGCGAGGCGGCGACAAACGCCAAGGCGATTCCTGTGTTACCGCTGGTCGGTTCGATGATCTCTTTGCCCGGCCCCAATAAACCTTTTTTTTCAGCATCCCAAATCATGTTGGCACCGATGCGGCACTTGACGCTGAAGCTCGGATTGCGACTCTCGATCTTCGCTAGCA
Source organism: Aeromonadaceae bacterium (assembly GCA_041441555.1). Lineage (GTDB taxonomy): Bacteria > Pseudomonadota > Gammaproteobacteria > Enterobacterales > Aeromonadaceae > Pseudaeromonas. Next base: position 72,733 of record JASDSW010000021.1, on the reverse strand, counting down.
CCCGCCCCTTACTGACCCGGTTGAGTTTGACCAGGGGAGTGTTACCTATGGTCAGGGAGTTATCTTCGTACACTTTGCTCATGGCGCTGTCCCTATGTTGTTCAGCAGATGAAGTTAGATTAATCATATAAACATCGGGGGGAAGTGACATTTTGTTATAACGATATGTTCTGAGTCACTATGGCCCTGCCGAGGTTGCCAAAAAATGGGGTGGTATGGACCGTCATCGCTCTTCCCATGACGACTGACAGCCTGTGAGCCGGATCATGCCTTTTAGGGAAAGCACATCCCCGGATTGACAGTCCGCTACGAAATCGAAACACTGCTGGCAATTGACACGACGTCAATTGTAGATGAAACAGGACGTTATGCCGCACAGGCGGCAGTGAGTATTCCTCACGGTGGAGGCGGAATGCTAGATAAGGATAAGAAAGTGGCGTGGGTAAAATTTGCCGTTGTGCTGGGCAGCCTGCTGTTGGGCGCCGGGAACGCTAGTGCTGAACCGGTCAAGGCGACAGACGCTGTGCTGTTGACGGCTGGCAGCCAGGCGTCGTTGGTTTTCCCGCTGCCCAGCGAAGAGATCCGAGCTGAACTGGCTCAGCAACTACTCGAGTTGGCGCTGGCGAATGTTCATCCCTATTTCAATGAACAGTGGCTGGTGCTCAATCAGCACCAAGATACGGCGGCTCAAGGCCGTTTATTTGCCGAACTGTTTCTGGCTCTACGACAATTCCGTCACCAGTGGCATCAATTGACCTGGGATGCGCGCGAACGTATTGCGATCCGTCAGTGGCGGTTTGCGCCGACCGATGCTGAGTTTGCCGATTATCTGTCGAGCGAGCAGCAACAACGACTGTCCAGCGATGTCATGGCGTTGCGTCCCCAAACGACAGAGTATCTGCCAATCCGTAAGAGCTTGAATGCGTTGCTGGACATGGCTCGTCAAGAGCCGTGGCCCGTTGTCCCCGATCTGCGATTGCACCCGGGGGAGAGTGATGAGGGATTGCCGGCGGTCAAGCAGGTCCTGGTCCGCTTAAAACTGCTTGATCAAGCCGACAGCAGTACCCTGTATGACGAATCGCTGATTGAACCCATCAAGAAGTTTCAGCAGATGCATGGCTTGCTGGATGACGGGATCATCGGCCGCAAATCGGTCGCCTGGCTGCGTGTCACACCGGAACAAAAGGCGGTCATTCTTGCCAGAGCGCTTCTGCGTCAGGATGTTGGCGATCAGCTCAAAGATCGCCGATATGTGCTGGTGAACTTACCGGAATATCAGCTTCGAGTCTTGGATGGAACTCATGAGCTGATGACCAGCCGAGTGATCGTTGGGCAACTCAAACGTCAGACACCAATCCTCTCCAGCCAGATTGCCAGCGTTGTATTGAATCCGGCGTGGCACGTGCCCAGTACCATATTGCGCAAGGATATAGTGCCGAAGTTGACGCACGATCCTGAGTATCTGGCCAAGGAGCGGATCGACATCTACGACTATGATGGAACCAAGATCGATCCGGCTTCCATCTCGCTGGATGAGGCGATCAGTGCCGGGTTCCCCTATCGACTGCGTCAACAGCCAGGGGATCACAATGCCCTGGGGCGTTATAAATTCTATCTGCCCAACGACGAGTCCATTTACCTGCATTCAACCTCCAATCCCCGGTTGTTCAACAAGGATTTGCGGGCTATCAGTTCGGGATGTGTCCGAGTGGAACAGGCGGCCGATCTGGCGGAGTTGTTACTCAAAGACTCCAATTGGAACAAGGACAAGATGGCGATCGTGTTGCAGAGTAAAGCCACCAAATGGGTTCCCCTGCGGACGCCAGTTCCTGTCTATACGGTCTACTGGCGCAGTTGGCTGGATGCTCGGGGAACACTCCAGTTCCGGGATGACATCTACGGGTTTGATGCGGGTAAGGAACAGGGGAGTCGCGAGGTGATGCATACCCTGCTTCCCCATCGTAAAGCGTGAACCACCCGCCGACTATGGTAGAAAACGCTCCGAAAGAAGCGTTTTGTTTTGCGGTATGGCTCATAACTTTGTCATTTTATCGGCGCAAATGGTCCCGTTTGTTATCTGTGCCGGCAATCCCTGTTTGACATCCGGGTTCGCTCGTCGTTATCTTCTTGACTATTTCGTGATCAATGCTACGCATAGCACGCTGTGAGTTGCGAGCCTGTATCGGTAGACCGTGGAGGAGTGCAATGCTCGATCTGGAAATTAGTCGGCGACGTTTACTGGTGGGAAGTGCCTGTCTGGTGGCCGCGAGTCTGCTGCCGACAACGGCCCATGCTAGCCGGACCGCACCGGCCCGGATGCTGCGTTTTTATAACCCCAACACCGGTGAGCGCGCTTCGGCCTGTTATTGGGAGAATGGCCGCTATATCCATGACGGCCTGCAGGAGTTCAGCTGGTTATTCCGCGATCATCGCGCCGGCGATCTGCAAATCCCGATTGATGCCAAGCTGTTCGACCAACTGTTTGAGTTGCAGCGCAAGCTGGGTGTGCAAAAAGAGATACATGTCGTGTGTGGTTATCGCTCGGCGCAGACCAACGCCTCACTGCGTCGCTCCAGTCGAGGGGTGGCCAAAAAGAGCCTGCACATGTCCGGGCAGGCGGTGGATCTTCGGATCCCGGGGGTTGAGTTAAACCGCGTGCGGCGCGCAGCGCTGGCCATGAATGCCGGCGGGGTTGGTTACTATCCCAGATCCAATTTTGTGCATGTCGATACCGGCCCCAAACGCCACTGGTAACTTGCCACACGACTGTGTGGCATGTGAGTTGGTCAATTAAAAAGCGCTTGGCGGCGCTTTTTTCATGGGTGCTTAATGGCCGGCTGCAATATGCTTGGCTCGATACAAATCGACCCACATGGCTGTCGCGCCACAGACCGCCACCGGCATGATCAAGAAGTTGATGATGGGTAGCGCAGTGCACAGGGAGACCAGCAGACCGAAACCTAAGTTGGTTCCCCGGTAATTTTTCAAATCATCGCGCATGATCTCGAACCGGATCTTGTGGTTATCGTATGGATAGTCGCAGTACTGAATTGCGGCCATCCAGGCGCACAACAGAAGCCATAACAAGGGCGCCACGGTCTGGCCCAGCAAGGGAATAAAAAACAAAATTAGACAGCCGATGGCTTTGGGCAGGTAGTATTTTAGTTTCTGCCATTCTCGACTCAGGATGCGGGGCACATCCTTGAGCAATTGAGTCATCGAAACCTCGGGCGGTTGAACCCCGGTCAGTCGAGCCTCGACCTGTTCGGCCAATAATCCGTTGAATGGTGCGGCAATCCAGTTGGCGAGCATGCCGAAGACAAATGAAAACAGCAGCAAGATGGTGATGATCGCGACCGGCCACAGCAGGTACTCCAGCCAAGCCAGCCACTCCGGCAACTGGCTGAGCCAGCGCTCGGAGAGCGCGGATAATTGCGAAAAAAACCAATAAAAGGCGGCGGCGAACAGTAACAAGTTGGTTAATAACGGCAACAGAACAAATCGACGCAGTCCGGGTTGGCTGACTAATTTCAGCCCTTGGAACAAATAGTGGAAGCCACTCTTTTTACTAATCTCGTAATCCATACTGCTTTCCAGCGCACAATAGTGTTACAGATATTACAAATACTGTCTCATTTTGGTAAAGTCATTACCGCCATACTCGACAGATTACTGGAATTGGTAGATGTCTCTGTCGTGGGGAGCGGTTCCTGAACCAGATAAGGGCGAACGAGACACGAGGCGATACTGAGGGTGTCTGGTTTCGAGGCGACGGGCTTCGGCTCGAGTGGGCTCACTAGAATTAGAAAGAGAAGCGGCAATGCAGGATTTGCGTATCGTACTGGTCATCATAGGGGCGTTAGCAATCGCAGCCTTGGTCATTCATGGGCTATGGACTAATCGCAAGAACAAGCGGATCTCGATCAAAGAGAAACCGCTTGGCCGTGTGCCCGACATGAAAGGCTCGTACCGGGAACGGGATAGCCTTGACGATGAGGATGGCTTCGATGCCGACGGTATCGGTAAGGTTCGCATCGTTTCTCGCCGCCAGGAGCCCAAGCTGCCGAGTAGCACGCCTAAACAGTGGAGCAGCGCCAAGGTTGAGCCTGCGCTGGCCATGCCGCAAGTTTCGCTTGAAGAGACATCTCCTGCGCCAGTTTCATCGCAGGTTGCCGAGCCAGTAGTGGCGCACGGTGCAACGATTGAAAAATGTTGGAGTGACTTTTATCAGATCAACATCATGGCCCGTCCCGATGCGCTGATTAATGGCGAAGATCTGCTGTACATCCTGAACAAGCTGGGTTGCCGCTACGGTGAGATGTCTATTTTCCATCGCCACCTCGAGCCGGATGGTCATGGCGAGGTCCTGTTCAGTGTGGCCAATATGGTGAAGCCTGGCACCTTCGATCCGGCCCGTATGGCACAATTTACCACTCCCGGGATCTCCCTATTTATGGAGCTACCGCGTCAAGGCCGGGCCGAAGCTCACTTCAAGTTGATGTTGCAGGCGGCGGAGAAGATCGCGGCCGAGCTGGATGCTCTGTTGATGGATCGGCAACGTAACCCGTTGAGCGAATACCAGGTCAATCAGCAACTCGAGGAGTTGCGGGCCTATGATTTGCACTAATCGTGCATTTTTTCAAAATAGAGTGCGGCTTAAGGCCGCACTTTTTCTTGGTGCCATTTCGGAATTTGGATCTGACCTATGCATGAGATTCGCCAACGAATGGGGGAGTTGACCGCCCTGCTGGCTCGCTATGAGCATGAGTATTACGTCCTCGATAATCCGTCGGTCCCGGATAGTGAATACGATCGGCTGTTGCGAGAGCTGCAGCAGTTGGAGGCGTTGCATCCTGAATGGTGCGATCCCAATTCGCTCACGCAGCGCGTGGGGGGCGCAGCTCTGTCGGCTTTTTCCTCGGTAGTTCATGAACAGCCGATGCTGTCGCTGGATAACGTCTTCAATGCCGAGGAGTTGCAGGCTTTTTATCGTCGCGTGCAGGAGCGTCTTGGCGCTGATTCTGAGATAGAGTTTTGCTGTGAACCCAAGCTCGATGGCCTGGCGGTTAGTCTGCTCTATCTGGACGGGGAGCTGGTGCGGGCGGCAACCCGCGGCGATGGTTCGACCGGGGAGGAGATTACCCACAATGTTCGCACTATCCGCTCGATTCCGCTGCGTCTACAGGGGGCTGCGATCCCGGCTCGCCTAGAAGTGCGGGGTGAGGTGTTTATGCCCAAAAGCGGATTTGCACAGTGGAATGCCAAGGCATTGGCCAGCGGTGACAAGCCATTTGCCAATCCGCGCAATGCGGCGGCGGGGAGTCTGCGCCAGCTGGATCCTCGAATCACGGCGCAGCGTCCCCTGGCCTTCTATGCCTATGGGATTGGCGTGGTGGAGGGGAGCGAGTTGCCAGGGTCGCACCATGAGCGTCTGCTCTGGTTGCAGCAGTTCGGCCTGCCGGTGAGCCAAGAGATCCGGCTGGTGACGGGAATGGCGGGCTGCCAAGCCTATCACGATGCCATCCTGGCGCGTCGCGACAGCCTGCCGTTCGAGATCGACGGGGTCGTGTTCAAGGTGGATGCCCTGGCGCAACAAGAGCAACTTGGCTTCGTTTCACGAGCTCCGCGCTGGGCTGTGGCGCACAAGTTTCCGGCCCAGGAGGAGCTGACTCTGCTCAAGGATGTGGAGTTTCAGGTGGGCCGCACAGGGGCCATCACGCCGGTGGCTCGCCTGGAGCCAGTCTTTGTCGGCGGCGTGACGGTCTCCAATGCCACGCTGCATAATGCCGATGAGATCGAGCGTCTGGGGATCATGATCGGCGATACTGTCATCGTTCGACGCGCCGGCGACGTCATTCCGCAGATCGTCGGCATGGTGGCTGACCGGCGGGACGACAAGAACTGCCGACCGATCCAATTTCCCGGGGCCTGCCCGGTGTGTGGGTCGGCGGTTGAGCGTTTGCCCGGTGAAGCCGTCGCCCGTTGCAGCGGCGGCCTGTTTTGCGAGGCGCAACGGAAGGAGGCTCTCAAGCACTTTGTCTCGCGACGCGCCATGGATATCGAAGGGCTGGGTGACAAGTTGATCGAACAACTGGTCGACCGCAAGCTGGTGGCAACGCCAGCGAGCCTCTTCATGCTCGATGAGGAGAACTTGGCGGGGCTGGAGCGCATGGGGACCAAGTCGGCACAGAAATTATTGCAGGCGATCGATAAGGCTCGTATGACGACTTTTCCTCGTTTCTTGTATGCCTTGGGGATCCGAGAGGTCGGCGAATCGACGGCGTTGGCCTTGGCGCTGCACTTTGGTGATTTGCCGAGCCTGATGGCGGCCAGCATCGAGGCGCTCCAGCTGGTGCCAGACGTCGGTGAGGTGGTGGCTAAACATGTCTACTACTTCTTCCGCCAACCTCACAATGAGGAGGTGTTGACGGCCTTGCTACGCCCTCAGGCCGAAGGGGGGGCCGGGATCCAGTGGCCTGCACTAGCCAGAGCGGCCACGACTGAGTTGCCCCTACATGGCAAGACGCTGGTGCTGACTGGCACTCTGCAGCAGATGAGCCGTGACGAGGCCAAAGCGGCCTTGCAGGCTTTGGGTGCCAAGGTGGCCGGCTCGGTCTCGGCCAAGAGCAGTGCCGTGATAGCCGGAGAAGCGGCCGGCTCCAAACTGGCGAAGGCGGAGCAGTTGGCGATCCCCGTGCTCAGCGAGGCCGACCTTCTGGGGCTGCTGGCCGATCCGGACCATTTTGCTTGGCCGCGGTAACCAATCCCTCGCCGTGAGTGAGTAACAAAAAGGCCCCGCCATCAGTGCGGGGCCTTTTGCCATGGGGATGAGTCGCGGGTCGAATCAACCGCGGACGATCAGCGTCTGCCCCGGTTTTAGCGGCGTCTTGTGCGAGATCTGATTCCAACGGACCAGATCATCGACCGAGATCTGGAAGCGCTGGGCGATGGTGTAGAGCGAATCGCCGCGGCGCACCTCGTAACTCTTATGCTGGCGCGTCTGGCTCTTGGTTTGGGCCTGCAGCTTTAGCGTCTGACCGACGGTGAGCCGATGATGCGGCAACTTGTTCCAACTGAGCAGTTGCGCCTGAGTCACGCCGTGCGCCTTGCTGATGGTCCACAGGCTGTCGCCTGGTTTGACCTTGTATTGGGTGTAACGGACTTGCCGTTCACCACTGCTCTTGCTTCGGCGCGATGCCAGCTGTTCACGCTCTTCTTCACCAGGCAGCACAAATTGTTCGCCGGGTTTGAGGCGGCGGTTGGTGGGCAACTCGTTGAGTGCCAACTCCAGCTCTTGGGCCGACTTCTTGGGAACCAATAAGTGGTGCGGACCCTGACTGGGGGTTGAGTTGCGCAGATAGCCAGGATTGAGTGCCTTGACCTCTTGCACGCTCAGCCCGGCCAGATCGGCCACCACGGCCAATGAAACTGGGCCACCGGCATCAATCCGTTGCCACTGCTGCTTGTTGGGATGGTTGGGCAGTTTCACACCGTAACGATCGGCGTTCTTGATGATGTCGGCCAACGCCAGCAGGCGGGGAACATACTCGGTGGTCTGCCGAGGCAGGTTGAGCGACCAGAAGTCGCCGTTCTTGCCAGCGCGACGACTCTGCTCGACGGCTTTTTGGATCCGCCCTTCGCCCGCGTTGTAGGCCGCGATGGCGTGGAACCAGTTGCCATCGAAGTCGTCGCTGAGTTTTTGCAGGTAATCCATGGCGGCTGTGGTTGAGGCCTGGATGTCGCGTCGGCCGTCATACCAGCGATTCTGCTCCAACCCGTAGCGACGTCCGGTTCCGGCAGTAAATTGCCACAAACCAGTTGCATTGCTGGGGGAGCGGGCATTGGGGTTGTAGGCGCTCTCGACGACGGGTAGCAAGACCAGCTCCATCGGCATGTTGCGCTTTTCGATCTCTTGCATCACCAGGTAGAGATAAGGCTCGGCCCGTTGGGTGACGGTATTGAGGTATCTGGGGTGTTGGAGGTACCAGTCTCGGTAGGCGATGACTTCGGCGCGGTTGGGGATCTCCATCTTCATTTCATTGCTGGCATGGCGCCAGACTGAGATCCGGGATTGTTCGCTTGCCGATCGATCAATAGCTGAACGGGTCTTATTGACCGTCTGCGCAGTCTGTTGTTCATCAGTCACTGCGTCATTACGATTCGGTAATGTCTGGCAGCCCGTGAGCAACAAAGTGGCCACCACGGCCAGTCGTAGCTTCATGTTCATCCAGTTTTCATCCTATCATTGAGTCGCCGATGGTACGGGTGATCGAAAACCAGATCAACCAATGCAAGCTTTGTGCTCAAAATACGAGCTGAGTTGGTCAAAGATTATTCTTTTTTTCTCTGAGAATGGCAAAGACATGGATCTCATTTTCACATTCGCATTCTGCCTGATGCTCCGCCCAATGACGAACCTGGGGGAGCTGGGTGCGCAAGAATACGTTGGTTGCCAGTTCGTCTGCCAGCTCACTGGGTATCGTCGGCAGCCCCTGTTGACGCAGCTTGCTGACGTTGCGCAGGCGCTCGGCGGTGCGAAGATTGTCGGGTTCAACCGATTGGCAGAAAGCCAGATTGCCCTGGGTATATTCATGGGCACAGTAGATCTGGGTCTGCTCGGGAAGCTGCTTGATGCGTTGTAACGATTGGTACATCTGCTCGGCGGTTCCATCGAGCAGACGACCACAACCTCCGGCGAACAGGACGTCGCCACAAAACAGGCAGCCCTCGCCTTCGTAGGCGATGTGTTCGGGAGTGTGTCCTGGTAACTGCATGATGTTAAAAGATAAATCCAGAGTGGGGAGTTGCAGCTGCTGACCATCGCTCAGCGGGATCTTGCCGGGCAGCAGGGGGTGGGGGGGCTGCGGACCATAGCAGAGCGCCTGGGGATAATGACATAGCAGCTCAGGGACGCCAGCGATGTGATCCAGATGGTAGTGAGTCAATAAAATGGCGTCCAGATCCAGTTGCAACTGCTGCAGACGTTCAATAACCGGCGCTGCATCACCCGGATCCACCACCAGGGCATGCTGCCCTTTTTTGAGCAACCAGATATAGTTATCTTGCCGTGCGGGTAGGGTGATGATCTGCAACATGGGCGCTCCTTGGCTGTATTCATTTGCATTGATACAGCATCTGCGGGCGGGTGCAATAGTTTCGTAGGAGTCGACGTGAGACCAGCGCTAACGGGACGTCAGTTTGTTCCTCCCCAATCCTGGTATGAGTTGCCGCTGGGCGATTGGCTCTCGGCCGAGATCCAGGAGCGTCTGGATCTCTGGTGCCCATTGCTGTTTGGTTACCATTTGCTCAAGTTGGGGGCATTGAGTGGTCGTTTATCGTGCAACCATTCGGCGATCCGACATCAAAGCTGCGTGGCTTTGGCCGGCGAGCATGTGGGAATCGTCGCTGAGTTGACGGCATTGCCGATCCGAGATCAGTCGATCGATGCCTGTCTGCTGGCTCACACCCTGGATTATGTGGCGGATCCCCATCAGGTACTGCGTGAGGTCGAGCGGGTTCTGACGGCCGATGGCTGGTTGCTGCTGAGCGGGTTCAATCCGCATAGCTTGGTGGGGTTGGGGCGGCTTGTGCCCAGGCTGCGGCGTCAGCAACCCTGGCATGCGCGCATGTTTTCGCCGGAGCGGCTGTGTGATTGGCTGGAGTTGCTCGGCTTTGAGGTCATTCACTATGAGGCCTTCGGCTTCAGCAGCTTCTCGTCCGGTTGCCGCATTCACTGGTGGCGCGAGAATCTAGGGCGCGATTACTGCAGTTATTTTGCCTCGGTTTACATGCTGGCCGCACGTAAACGGACGGCGCCCTTGACGCCAGAGCCGGAACGGCGTTGGGCTCAAAAGCCACAGATAGTTCCGGGCATGGCCCGGATCTAGTCTCGCTGGCTCTCGTTAGGGCTGATAGCCGCTATCTTCTTGCAGATCTGGCCCCATGGCGGCGTCGCGAGCCAGAATGTCGCAGCGCTCGTTCTCATCGTGACCCGAGTGCCCCTTGACCCAGTGCCAATGAACCTGGTGCCGCTGCACCTGCGCATCCAGCAGTTTCCACAGATCGACGTTTTTGACCGGCTCCTTGCTGGCGGTGAGCCAGCCGCGGCGCTTCCAGTTCTGGATCCACTGGGTGATGCCCTGTTTGACATATTGGCTATCGGTGGTGAGCTGCACGATGCATGGCTCCTGCAGAGATTGCAGCCCGGCGATGGCGGCCATCAGCTCCATGCGATTGTTGGTGGTGAGTCGATAACCCTGCGAGAGTTCCTTTTGGTGTTGCTTGTAGATCAGAATGGCGCCGTAACCACCGGGGCCCGGGTTGCCAAGGCATGAGCCATCGGTGAAAAGAGAGACCTGCTTTAACATGAAAAAGTGGGGTAACATGGGGTTTTGCCCAGTGTGACATAAAAGGCTTATGAACCCAATTCAATCCACGCGTCAGGTGATCCTGGATACCGAAACCACCGGTATGAATATGAGTGGTGGCCCGCATTATCTGGGGCATCGCATCATTGAAATCGGCTGTGTGGAGGTCATTAACCGTCGTCTGACCGGGCGTCATTATCATGTCTACCTCAAGCCGGATCGCCCGGTGGATGAAGAGGCGATCCGGGTGCATGGCATCACGGATGCCTTTCTTGCCGATAAGCCACCTTTTGCGGCGGTGGTCGACGAGTTCCTGACGTTCATTCGTGGTGCCGAGCTGGTGATCCACAATGCGCCGTTTGACGTCGGTTTCATGGATTACGAGTTTGAGAAGCTGGGGCTCGGTGTCAAGACCAAGGAAATTTGTGAAGTCACCGATACCCTGGTGATGGCGCGGCGCCTGTTCCCGGGCAAGCGCAACAGCCTGGATGCGCTCTGCTCGCGGTATGACATCGACAACAGCCATCGAACCTTGCACGGCGCTTTGCTCGATGCCGAGATCCTGGCCGATGTCTACCTGCTGATGACGGGGGGACAGACCCGGCTTGACCTGAGTGCCGCGGAGAGCAACCAACAGCAACAGCAGAGCGATGAGCAGCAAAAGCTGGAGCGGCAGGGTGGAGCCTTGCGGGTCATCATGGCCAATGAGGCGGAGCTGGCGGCCCACGAAAAACGGTTGGATCTGGTCAACAAGAAGGGCGGCCGTTGTCTGTGGCGGGAATGAGCGGCAGCAATACAGGACTCAATGAAAAAGGAACCGGCAGGTTCCTTTTTCATGGGCGCGATCTGGGAGGCGTCACTCGTTAACTGCCCTGAAACTCATCGCGATAGGTATCGCGAATGGCCAGGAAGCCATCGAGATTGGCCAGCATCAGCTCGACGAGTTCGGGATCAAAGTGGCGGCCTTTTTCTTCCTGAATCAATGCCAATATCTTGTCCAGTGGCCAAGCCCGTTTGTAGCAGCGATCCGATCCCAAGGCATCAAACACGTCAACCAACGCGGTGATCCGCCCCTCCAGCGGAATGGCGGTTCCCGAGAGCCCCTGCGGATAACCCGAGCCATCCCATTTCTCATGATGGTTGAGCGCGATCTGCGCGGCGACCTGAAACAACTCGATATCGGAGCCACAGAGCATGTCATAGCCGATCTGGGAGTGGGTTTTCATGATGGTCCATTCGTCGGCATCCAGCTTGCCAGGTTTGTGCAAGATGGCATCAGGAATACCGATCTTCCCGATATCGTGCAGTGGTGAGGCTCGTTTGAGCAGCTCTGTTTTCTCTTCGGGTAAACCGAGCAAGCGGGCAAATTGTTCGCAATACAGCGCAACCCGTTTGACGTGGAGGCCAGACTCCTTGGAGCGGGTTTCGACGATTTCACCAATCCGGTAGATGATTTCGCGTTGGTTATCCGCCAGCAGCTCATTGAGGCGGATATTCTCCAGGGCAATGACGATATTGCCGGTGAACAGGTTGAGCAGATAGGTGTCCATCTGGCTCAGCGGACGGGTCCCCTGAATATGGAATAGCAGGCTATGGCGAGGGTTGGCGCAGTAGATAACCAGCTCGTTGTCGCGGTAGACGTTTTGCCGACACACAACCGCCTGCTGAATGATGGTGGAGTCCTGAAAGCTCTGGCTGTCATCCTCGTTGAGCACGGAGCCCAAGGCATCATCGCGGATCTCGTAGGCATTTTGGCGCAGTTGGTAGAGGCTGGTCTCCTCCAGTGCCAGCAGGGCACTCAACTGCTCCAGTGTGCCTTCGGCAAATTGCTTGAGCGCCTGTTTCTCAAAAATCCCCTTGGAGGCGGCGATGACCTTCTCCAGTCCCTTGCGGTTGTGTTCGAGGGAGCAGATATCGCGATAGGAACGAAGGCTGGCCCGGATCAGGGTGCGCAGTTTCTGCGAGGTGAGCTCGGTCTTGTCCTTATAGTCATTGATGTCGTAGTTGGCGACCACATCATCTTCCGGAGCCTGACCCGGTTGGCCAGTGCGCAACACGATGCGGATCTGCTGGTTACCCAGCTCGGTACGGACATAACGCACCACATCCAACCCGGCGTTGTCGGTCTCCATCACCACATCGAGCAGGATCAGGGCGATGTCGGGTTCATTGGCCACGATGGCCTGGGCCTCATGACCCGTGTAGGCATGCAGGAACTCGATGGGTTTGTCATCGAACCGAAATTGCGCCAGGGTCATTTTGGTGATGCGATGGACCTCGGGTTCGTCATCGACAATGAGAACCTTCCAACCTTGTTTGATATGGCTAGATTCTATTTTTTCGTCATCGACAATCAGGATTTCATCATCCATCTACTTGACCCCAGTAGGTGTACGGCTGCATGGCAGATTCATCATATTCAAAGATATCAGTAAAAAAAGAGGCCGGATCGTTCTTGGTTCCGATCTGTGCATCACCGCAATCAATTATGGCGGTTGGCCGGCGCTGACGTCAGCCAGCTCCTGTGTCAGAATGAGGTCTCTGACCTGAATGAACCGGGGAATGCCATGTATCAAGATCTGATCCGCAATGAATTGAATGAAGCCGCGCAAGTGTTACAAACGTTCATCGCCGATCCGCAAAATTTATTGGCCATCGAGGCGGCGGCATGCCTGATCGCCGATTCATTTCGGCAGGAGGGCAAGGTGCTGTCCTGCGGTAATGGTGGTTCCCATTGTGACGCCATGCACTTTGCTGAAGAGCTGACCGGCCGTTACCGGGAAAATCGCCCGGGTTATGCCGGGATCGCCATCTCGGATCCTAGCCATCTCTCCTGTGTCTCCAATGACTTCGGCTATGAGTTTGTGTTTTCTCGTTATGTCGAGGCGGTCGGACGCTCCGGTGATGTGCTGCTAGGCATCTCTACCAGCGGGAATTCAGGAAATATTCTGCGGGCGATTGAGACGGCCAAGAGCAAGGGTATCAAGACCATCGCCCTGACCGGCAAGGATGGCGGCAAGATGGCCGGTCTGGCGGATGTGGAGATCCGGGTGCCGCACTTTGGCTATGCCGATCGCATTCAGGAGGTGCATATCAAGATCATCCACCTGCTGATCCAGTTGATTGAAAAAGAGATGGTTCGGCAACCTTGAGTCGGTTTTGAGAGCGAGGAGGTGACACATGTGTGAGCTGCTGGGCATGAGCGCCAATGTGCCGACCGACATCTGCTTCAGCTTTACGGGCCTGATGCAGCGGGGAGGCAAGACGGGACCGCACCGTGATGGCTGGGGGATCACCTTCTATGAGGGAAAGGGGTGCCGGACCTTCAAGGATCCAATGCCGAGCTACCAATCCCGGATCGCCCAGTTGGTGCAGGAGTATCCGATCAAGAGCTGTGCCGTGGTCAGCCATATCCGTCAGGCTAACCGTGGTGCCGTGGCATTGGAGAATACCCATCCCTTTACCCGCGAGCTGTGGGGGCGCTATTGGACTTTTGCCCACAACGGGCAACTCAGCGGTTATGAATCCTGGCCCACAGGCCGGTTCCTGCCGGTCGGCACCACGGATAGCGAACAGGCTTTTTGCTGGTTGCTCAATGAGTTGGAATTGGCCTTCCCGACGTCGCCGGAACCGCGACTGGTGTTTGCCCGGATCGCCGCCTGTGCTGACTGGTTGGCTACCCATGGCGTTTTCAACATGTTGCTGACCGATGGCGAGCAGGTGATGACCTATTGCAGCAGCCAGCTGCATTGGCTCACCCGACGTGCCCCGTTTGGCCAGGCCCGCCTGCTGGATGAGGATGTCAGCGTCGATTTCCAGCAGGAGACCACTCCGAACGATGTGGTCAGCCTGATCGCCACCCTGCCGCTGACCCAGAATGAACAGTGGCACAAGATGGCCCAGGGGGAGTGCAACTTGTTCGTTGCCGGTGAACGGGTGTTGTGGCGGCCGGCCGGTGAGTCTGCATTGGCTGGCCCTTGGGCCCCTTAGGGTTGCTGAGGTGGTAACCAACTTGTGGCAGCAAAAAGGGGAGGCCGACTGGCTTCCCCTTTTTGTTTGGTTTACATGGTGCGGAGCCCGGAGCGAGGGTTCAGGCCTCGTCCAATGACTCGGAGTCGATGAACTCCTCATCATCGCTGGCATAACCACGGGCGGGCAGCGGTTGACCATCGAGACAGGCTTGTGTGCCGACCATGGTTAGTCGGCCCTGGCAGAACCAGTTGACCACCAGAGGATAGATCTGGTGTTCTTGGCTGAGCACCCGCTCGGCCAGAGTTACCTCGTCATCGTCCGGGAAGATGGGCACGCGGGCCTGCAACACCACCGGTCCCCCATCGAGCTCTTCGGTGACGAAGTGCACGCTGGCCCCGTGCACCGTATCGCCGGCGGCGATGGCTCGGGCATGGGTCTTCACCCCTTGATACTTGGGTAACAAGGAGGGGTGGATGTTGAGCATCCGTCCGGCAAAGTGCTGGACGAATCCGGGGGTCAGGATCCGCATAAAGCCGGCCATCACCAGCAAATCGGGTTTCCAGCTCTCCAGTGCCTGGATCAGGGCGGCATCATAGCTTTCGCGATCGGCGAACGCCTGATTGCTCAGCACCTGAGTGGCAATGCCGGCGGCTTTGGCGCGCTCCAGGCCGAACGCATCGGCGCGGTTGCTCACCACGCCAACCAGTTCCCCCTGAATGCGACCCGCTTGGCAGGCGTCGATCAACGCCTGCAAGTTGCTGCCGTTTCCGGAAATCAGGACCGCAAAGCGCATCAACGGATCTCGACCTGCTCTTCACCGGCGGCAGCATCGGCGATATGGCCGATGTGCCAGGCTTGCTCGCCTTCGGCCTGCAACAGCGCCAGGGCGGCGGTGACCTGCTCGGCCGGCAGGGCGATGATCATGCCGACGCCACAGTTGAAGGTCCGGTACATCTCGTAGGTCTCGACGTTGCCATTGGCTTGCAACCAGGAGAATACCGCTGGCCACTGCCAGCTGCTGCCATCGATGACGGCCTTGGTGTTGTCCGGCAGCACGCGGGGGATATTTTCCCAGAAGCCGCCCCCGGTGATGTGGGAGAGGGCATGGATGTCACAGGCTTCGATGAGCTTCAGCACCGGCTTGACGTAGATGCGGGTCGGTTCGAGCAGGGCATCGGCCAGGCTCTTGTCACCGACGGTTTGTTGCAGATCGGCCTTGGAGACTTCCAGGATCTTGCGGATCAGCGAGAAGCCGTTGGAGTGTGGGCCGGAGGAAGCCAGGGCGATCAGGGCGTCACCGGCCTTGACCTTGCTGCCATCGATGATTTCGGAGGCTTCGACCACACCGACACAGAAACCGGCGATGTCATAGTCTTCGCCTTCATACATGCCGGGCATCTCGGCGGTCTCACCACCGATCAGCGAGCAACCGGACATCTCGCAACCGGCACCGATCCCGGTGACAACGGCTGCCGCGGTGTCGACATCCAGCTTGCCGGTGGCGTAGTAATCGAGGAAAAACAGGGGTTCGGCACCTTGAACGATCAGATCGTTGGCACACATGGCGACCAGGTCGATACCGACGGTGTCATGCTTTTTCAGGTCAATGGCCAGGCGCAGCTTGGTCCCGACCCCATCGGTGCCAGAAACCAGTACCGGCTCGCGATAACCGGCCGGGATCCGGCACAGGGCACCGAAGCCGCCGAGGCCACCGATGACTTCCGGACGGCGAGTGCGCTTGGATACGCCTTTGATTCGCTCAACCAGGGCATTGCCTGCATCGATGTCTACGCCAGCGTCCTTGTAGCTCAGTGAAGTCTTGTCAGTCACGGGAGATCCTTGTCGTATCAGGGTGGAAAAAACGCGCACATTCTAGCAACCAACGCCGCCAGGACAAAACGAAATCGTTTGCCCATCGTTCGATTAAACTGCTCCACAGAGCTCGTGCCGGATGATAAAATTCCGAGGTTATGCATGGCGCCCGAGGAGCGAATAATGAAAGTGGTCGAAGTCAAACATCCGTTGGTTAAACACAAACTGGGTCTGATGCGTGAAGCAGACATCAGTACCAAGCGTTTTCGTGAACTGGCCAAGGAGGTGGGGAGTCTGCTGACTTATGAGGCGACTGCCGACTTTGAAACCGAAAAGGTGACCATCGATGGGTGGAATGGTCCGGTGGCTGTGGATCAGATCAAAGGCAAAAAGGTCACCGTGGTGCCGATCCTGCGGGCCGGTCTGGGCATGATGGACGGTGTGCTGGAGCACATCCCCAGCGCCCGGGTCAGCGTGGTGGGTATCTATCGCGATGAAGAGACCCTCAAGCCGGTTCCCTACTTTGAAAAGATCGTCAGCAACATCGAAGAGCGCCTGGCGCTGGTGGTCGATCCGATGCTGGCCACGGGTGGCTCCATGATTGCCACCATCGATCTGTTGAAGAAGAAGGGCTGCAAGTCCATCAAGGTGATCGTGCTGGTGGCAGCACCGGAAGGGTTGGCGGCGCTGCAGGCGGCCCATGATGATGTCGAGCTGTACTGTGCGGCCATCGATGAGAAGCTCAACGACAAGGGCTACATAGTGCCGGGTCTCGGCGATGCCGGTGACAAGATCTTCGGTACCAAATAAGTCATTGTTAGTAAAAAAGAACCGGCTGCGGCCGGTTTTTTCATTTCTGCTGCGAATGGCTCCGGAGGCTCCCTTGCGAAGCCGCGATGGCCAAGGCTATCATCGGCACACTCATCTTGAAGGATCACGCCATGCGCCATCTTCTCTCGTTGCTCTGTCTGTTTGGACTGGTTTGCTCGCCGGCTTGGTCGGCCGAATCGGCATCGACGCTGCTTCGTGTGACTGTGCCGGGCAATAGCGCCGTGCTGGCTGCCGAGCAGCAGGGGCTGGCCCTGGTATTACAACGCCTGACCGGTGGACAGATCGATCTGCAGCAAGCCGAGGTTGCCAAGGGGGTGGAGCAGGTCGGCGCCCTGGTGAGTCAGGTGACCCCCGGCAATGGTGGGCTGACCATCGATTTTTCCCCGGAGGGGGTGAAGCAACTGATCGCCGTCAGTGGCGCTCCCTACTGGGAGCAACCCAGACCCGCCTTGATCTTCTGGTTGGTCGACTCGCAATTGTCGCCCGTTCCCTTGGTGCCGGGAGATCCCTCTACGGTGTGGCCGGCCCTCTTTGCCCAAGAGGGCAACCGCTGGGCGCTGCGCAGCAGTTTTCCCCTGATGGATCTGGATGATCTGACGCTGGTCAATGCCGATCTGGTCAACCAGGGCTTGATGCCGTCGCTGCTCAAGGCCAGTGCCCGCTATGGCGACGGTCTGCTGGTACGCGGCAGCTTGAGTCAAGGCAACGATGGCTGGTCGTTGCAGTGGCACCTGCATGCCGGTGATGGCAAGGGTGAGGCGTTGATCAATGGGCAGGTGCAAGGGACTCCGGAGGCGGTGGTGGCGCAGACCATGGCCGCCATCAGCCACTACCTGGCGGAGCGGTATGGCCAGAAGCTGGCACTAGGCGCGGTGACGGATGTTACCGCCGGTCTGATGCCGAGCGGTGAGTATCAACTGGTCGTCGAAGGGGTGAAGAGTGTGGATGACCTGCTGGCCCTGCAGGGCGTGCTCAGGCAGTTCGCCATGATCAGCAAGAGCAATGTGGCTAGCATGGCGGGGGATCGAGTCACGCTGTCATTGACTCTGAGCGGCAAGCCGGAGGAGTTTGTCGTGGCGCTCCAGGCGCAACCCCGACTGAAAGTCATTGCGCCGAGCAATAGTTTCCACCTGCAGTGGCAGCAACCATGAGTCGGTCTACAGACTAAAGGAGACTCGGAGTGAGTCAACCTGCACAACTCTCTTTGGCAGTACAACTGCCGGATGATGAAACGTTCGCCAGTTTTTACCCTGGGGACAATGCCCAACTGATCACCAATCTGAAGAATGCGGCGATTGGTCAGGGGGCGCCGCTGCTGTTTGTCTGGGGAAGTCGCGGCTCGGGCCGCTCCCACTTGTTGCATGCAACCTGTGCCGAGGTGAATGCCAGCGGTGCGGCGGCGGCCTACATTCCCCTAGAACAACACGCCATGTTTGAACCCAGCCTGCTGGAGGAGATGGAGCAACTGCCGCTGGTCTGTCTGGACAATCTGGACGCCATTGCCGGACATCCGCAGTGGGAGGAGTCCCTGTTCGACTTCTTCAACCGCTGGAAGGAGCACAACCAGGGATCGCTGATCGTCACGGCCGCCACGGCACCGCGCAAGATTGGCCTTTGTCTGCCGGATCTGGCCTCCCGGCTGGATTGGGGGCTCTCCTATCAGCTCCATGAGCTGGATGACGAAGGCAAACTCAGCGCCCTGCAGCTGCGGGCCGAATTGCGGGGGTTCAAACTGCCGGTGGATGTCGGACGCTTCCTGTTGAACCGCCTGTCGCGGGACATGCGCACCCTTCTGACCACGCTGGATGAACTGGATAACGCCTCGCTGGATGCTAAGCGCAAGCTGACCATCCCGTTCGTCAAAGAGGCGCTGCATCTATAGCCGGAGCCCTGCGTTGAATTGACCAGCGGTGGTAATGAACACGAAAAAGCCAGCGACCCAGCGCTGGCTTTTTTCATGGTGTTGCCCGGCGGTTTAGAGAATTTCCAGCACCTGTTCGGGGGGACGGCCGATACGAGCCTGCCCATCCTTGACGACGATGGGGCGTTCCAGCAAGAGCGGGTGTTCGGCCAACAGACGATAGAGTGTCTCTTCGTCCAGCGCTGGGTTATCCAATTCCAGGCTCCGGTAGAGCTCCTCTTTGGATCGCATCAGCTGGCGCACCGAGGTGAGTCCCAACTGACGGACCAACTGCTGGAGGGTAGCCACATCCGGTGGGGTTTCCAGGTAACGGATCACCTCGGGCTGCAACTGGCGTGATTCGAGCAGGGCCAGCGTTTCGCGGCTCTTGGAGCAGCGTGGGTTGTGGTAGATGCATAGGGTCATCGAGGACTCTCCTGTCTCTGTCGCAGGTTATTGCCGCAGGCTTTCGTCTTGGCGTTTGGCCTCTTCGAGTTGCACCAAACGGGCATCGATCCGGGCCAGCTGCAGCTTATTGCTGGTGGTGGCCCGGGCCAGATTCAGCTCATCCATGGCGCGCAGATAGTCGCCACTCAGGGCTTTGCTCTCGGCATAGGCTAGGTGCAGATTGGTCTCATCCCCCGCTTGCTGGTAAGCATTGACCAGGGTTCGCCATCCCAGATCACTCTCCGGATGGTCGCGCAGGTAGAGATCGAGCAACTTGGCGGCCTGCTCCGGACGATTGATCTCCAGATAGCAGCTGGCGAGGTTGAAGATCACCACGCTGTTGTTGGGCAGTTGCCGACGCTTGTTCTCCAACCGTTTGATGGCCTGTTCATAACGCTTATTGGCCATGTCGATATCGGTCTGGGTGTCCAGCACAAAGAAGTTATCCGGGTAGCGGCTGGCCAGCTTGTTGATGAGAGCCTCGGCCTCGCCGGCTCGGTCTAAGGCCAGCAGCGCCAGCGCTTTGCCGTATTGCAGATCCTGACGTTCACCCTGCCGGCTGATCTGCCGTTCGAAGTAGCTGAGCATCCCCTCGGGGGTTTCCTGGCTGAACCGCACCTGGATGCGCGCCTTGGCAAACAAAAATTCGGTATCGTCATGGGGTGATTGACGCGGGAAGTTGGCGGCACGGCTGCGCGCCTCGGCGATCCGAGTCTCGGGCAGCGGGTGGGTCAGCAACATCTCCGGCGGCTTGCTGGCATAGCGATATTCGGCGGCCAGTTTTTGGAAGAAGTTGGCCATGCCCATGGGCTCAAAGCCGGCGTCATAGAGCAGTTGCATGCCGATGCGGTCGGCCTCGTACTCGTTGTCGCGGGTGTAGTTGATGGCCGATTGCGCCTGAATGCCCAGGGTGGTTTGCAAGGCAGCGATACCGGCGGTCGGATTCAAAATCGCCAGCGCCACCGAGCCGACCAGCCCGGCGATGGTGGCTGGCGTTTGCTGGCTCTGGGCCTCGAGATAGCGGGCGATGTGGCGCTGGGTCACGTGGCTGATTTCGTGGGCCAGCACCGAGGCCAGTTCGCTCTCATTGGCGGCATTTAAAAACAGACCACTGTGGACCTTGACCTTGCCACCGAGAAACGCGGCGGCGTTGATGCTCTGATCCTGAACCAGAAAGAAGGTGAACGGAAAGCGGATATCATTGGCATGGCTGACCAGACGCTGTCCAAGATCGGTGAGGTATTCATTCAGGACGGGATCATCGATGATCGGTAGCTGGGCGCGCGCAAAGCGCATGAATGAATTGCCGTAGGTCACCTCGCGATCGATGGGCAGCGCGGCGACGCCGGCGGTTCCGATATCCGGTAACTGACTCTCATCGACGGCATGGGCGGAATGGATACTCAAGGCGACCAACAGGGCGATGGTGATGGATTGCAAAAAGCGCTTGATCATCGGGCGACTCTCTTCAGGAAAACGCCGGGGCAGGATACTCCGGCCAACGGGCATGGAACAAGCGTTGTTTCGTGCGAGGGGGCGGTAGATAATGCCGTCACTCTCTAGCTGGCAGGCGGTTCGGCCTGCTTGGATCGCGGATTTCGATTGCCCCGTTGGATGTCGGAATGAAGTTCGAAGAACGGGAGTGCTCTCCCACCTGTTGGTATAGGAATTAGCATGTTTCATGTGTTGATGAATTGGTACAAACGGCGCTTTTCTGATCCCAATGCGGTGACGCTCTTCTTGTTGCTGCTCGCCGGCTTTGCGGTGATCTACTTTTTCGGCGATCTGGTGGGGCCCATTCTGGTGGCGCTGGTGCTGGCCTACCTGCTGGATTGGCCGACCCAGCGACTGATGCGTCTGGGCTGTAGTCGGAGCTGGAGTGCGACCCTGGTGCTCTGTTTGTTTATCGGCATCATGCTGCTGTTGCTGACCGGTTTGCTGCCGAGTATCGTGCGGCAGGGCGTCAACCTGGCGCGTGAGGCGCCCAGTATGCTGGGGAACGTCAAGGGTTATATGCTGCGGCTTCCTGAGTCCTATCCGGATCTGATGGATGTCTCGTTGGCGGAAACTCTGCTCAACACCGCCCAGGCGCGGCTGGTGAAGGCGGGGGAGCTGATCGTTTCGGCTTCGTTTAGCTCACTCATCAACCTGGTGATGGTGATGGTCTATCTGATCCTGGTGCCCTTGATGGTGTTCTTCATGCTCAAGGATAAGGAGCTCCTGCTCAAGGGGGTCTATCGCTTCTTGCCGAGCAACCGGGCATTGGTCTCCCAGGTGTGGGATGAGATGAATGGCCAGATCGTTAACTACATCCGAGGTAAGGTGATCCACATCCTGATCGTCAGCCTGGCGAACTATCTGGTGTTCTACTTCATGGGGATCGACTACGCGCTCCTGTTGGGCGTCGGCGTCGGGCTCTCGGTACTGATCCCCTATGTCGGTGCCGTCATGATCACCGTGCCCGTGGTCACCGTCGGCCTGTTCCAGTGGGGGATGACGCCGGAGTTTGCCTATCTGCTGGTTGCCTATTTAATCGTCCAGACTCTCGATGCCAATCTGTTGGTGCCCTTGCTGTTCTCCGAGGCGATGAATCTGCATCCGATCGCCATCATCATCGCCGTGCTGATCTTTGGCGGGCTTTGGGGTTTTTGGGGGGTGTTTTTTGCCATCCCGCTGGCGACCCTGGTCAAGGCGGTGGTCAATGCCTGGCCCGCCGCGACCAACAAGGGGGAAAACTCAGAGAAGGCCGGCGAGAAAAAAATCGCCTCCTAACATATCGCCTCCTACACAAGGAGGCGATTCATCAACCGGTTTCCAGAGGAATAGGTCTAACAAGCGACGCTTAAACTCAATACAGCAGGGTATAGAGTTGGCGACGGTAGTGGCTGGCGGTGGGATCCCCCGTCATGGTGGCCAGGATATCGAGATAGATCTTCTTGGCTTCACCGAAGGCCAGATCCCGTCGCAGGATGCTCAGCAGCAGTTCCAGAGCCTCGTCCTTGCGCCCTGCCTGGCTGTACTGGATCGCCAACTCCTGCTTGAGCAGGCCATTGTCGGGATCCTGGCTCAACTTGCTCTCCAACGCCTGGATCTCCGGGCTATCTGCGGCCTGCTCAGCCAACTCGAGGGCGGCCACCAAACGCGCATACTCAGAATCCTGATCGACCATGGGGATCTGCGCCAGCAGCGCCTTTGCCTGCGTCAATTTTTGCAACTGCAGGCTACAGTCAACCAAACCCAGCGTGATGTCGCTCCGGGCTGGCGCCAGTTGATGTGCGGTGGCCAACTGGTCATGGGCCAATTGGATGGCGCCGCTGCCTAATGCTTCGCGGGCTTGCGTCAGCAGCAAGTCTTCTTCTTTAGGTAAGTAGTTGGCCAGAAACTGTTGGGCTCCTGCCAGCTGCGCCGCGCCCATGATGGCATCGACCGGACGTCCCTCCTTGAAGAGCACCAGCGCCGGCAGCGCCTGCAACCCGAGTTGGACGGCGAGACCTTGCAGTTGAGGATTGCTGACATCCACCTTGGCGAGCGTCAGGTGATTGTTGGCTGGGCCGATGAGGGCCTCGAGCTGAGCGGTGACGGGTGGACACTCCGGCAGTTCATCGGCATAAAAGTAGACGGCAATGGTCTTACTCATCGATGCATCGATGAGTTCGTGACGGAAATTGTCGGGGGTAATCTGGATGATCATGTCAGGTTCTCGACGGTAACGATAAGACTGATATGGGCTTGGCGGTGGCCAATTTCAAGGGCCACCGCCAAATCCTGGCTTGCCGGTGACCCCTCAGGGGCGATCCGGGGCAGCGTTGCTGCCTTTGAAGCGATTCAGATCGCGCATGACCTTGAGTAGAGCCGGCATATTCGGGCGGCCATCATCAATTTCTTCGTAGTCCTTGCTCCGATGGAGCGAAAAATTACCTTGGCGATCGAACAGGGTGATCTCTTGCTGGCCGACGATCACAAAATGGCGATTGTTGCCACTGATCACCCAGTCGCGGGGCGTCTCCTGCCACAGGGTGCGTCCTGTGGAGTAATCCTCGGCAGGGGAGCGAATGCCGAAGAGCTCCGGTAGCAGGGTCGGCACCAGATCCTGATGCGAGGTGAGCCCGGTATGCTGTAGCGGGCTCTTGCCTGGCCATGCCAGAATCAGTGGCACCTGCATTTGCGGGCGTGAATAGTTACTGCCTGCGCCCCAACTTGTTGGCTCGGTATCGCCTAGCTCAAAACCATGGTCGCTGGTGATGATGATCAGCGTGTTATCCATCAACTGAGAACCCTGCCAACGCTCAAATAGAGAGCCCAACAGTTGATCGATGTAGAACACCGAGTTCTTGTAGCGGTTGAGCAGTTGCGGTTGCTGAGCCTCGGAAATCGTGCTGAAGGGATCCAGCTGTTTTAGCTCTGGTTGGTAGGGCCCCTGGAAATCGGCAGGCAGTTGCAGGCTTCCCGGGCCGTCGAGTGCGATGTAGGCAAACCAGGGTTGCCCATCGGGGCGAGCCTGTTGCCAGCGCATCCAGCTCTCGAGGGTCTGCGCATCACTTTGGACGCGGTTCTTGCCCTGCTTGTGGCGGATGCCGCTAAAAATAGCTTCGCGATAGATTGGTAAGTCCAATCCCTGAGTGGCAAACGCCTTGATTCGATACTCCTGCCGCTGCATTTCGTCGATCAGCAGCGGCGGGCGTTTGTCCGCCTGGGCGTCTTCGGCATACTGCGCGGGTAAGCCATAGAAGAGCGAGAACAGGCTGGTCTCGGTTTCGTTATCACCGGCGATGTGGTTGGTAAATCGCTGATGTTGTTCGGCAAAGCGCTGTAGGTTGGGCATGTTGACATTGTTCACCATGTCTTGCCGCAGTCCCTTGAGCACAATCAGCAAGAGATTGAGCTTCTGCTCATGAGGTGTGACTTGCAGGGGCGCCTGTGGATAATTCAATCGGCGCTGGGGGAGGTCGCTGTAGCTTTTTTGCCGTGCTTTAAATTCCTGCAAATCCAACCAGCCGTGACGAGCCAGAAATGAGCGCGCCGTCATCGGATAGGAGAGTGGGAAGTTTGATTTTTGGGCAATGATAGGGGTGTAGAATTTGGCATCCGCCCATATATGGGTCAAATGAGTAATCAAGAATGAGGCGAGGAACAGCAAGGCGATGGAACGGCCCAATAAACGATTCGGCCGTTTGAATTGACGCTTCCAGGCTAGATTGGAAAAAACGATTTCCAGCAGCACGATGACTGGGATCGCGATAAATAAAAAGTTCCAATTCAGGTTCGCCTTGCTTTGCGCCGGTTCAAACAACAGGCTCCAGACAAATGGGTTCAAATGGAATTTAAGTAAATGATACACCTGTGTATCAATAAGTAACAAAGTCTGTATCGCTGCCGCGATGAGGATGGAAAGGCTGCGTAATATTCGCTGGTTGGTGCAGATAAAGGTCAGGGGAAAGATCGTCAGTAGGAATATAATGAATCCTAAAAAACCAAAGTGACCAATCCAACTGATCAGCAGGTAAAACTGTCCCAAGCCGGTACTCGGCCATGGTGTTGCCATAATAAAGCGGATCGCAATCAGCATGCTCAACACGATGTTGAAACAGAGAAACCAGTGTCCCCAGCTGATTAGGCGCGAAACGTTATCGCGGTATTGGAAACTCGCATGTTTGCCGAAGATCTCGTTCATGGTGATGGGGACCGACCTTTAGTGTTTGGCATCAGGCTTCTTGATGGATTGCAGTAGTGCGGTTGCAAAAGAATCTGCGATTGTACCCTGCTGAGTCAAAGGCAAGCGCTCCGTGATGAGATGTGTCGTCAGGTTTCCGATGGCGATCAGGGACAGATCAACGGGGGCTTTCTGGCGCTGAAGGACTGTAAGTAACTCATTTACAAGGATTTCTGCCTGTTCATTGCTGTATTTTGAGGTAATGGGCATCGAGTCGGTCCTTTTTGTGATAATTGCGGCTTATAATACTGCACATCGTTGGCTAACACTATGATTGCTATGAGTGTACAAAATATCTCTATGGTGCTGCATGGCTTGCGTCACCAGGTCGAAAGTGGGGTTGTCTCGGAACTGAACCGTCAGTTGATTGCAGCAACCGAAGCGGTAAGTGATTTAGTTCTGGTGTTGCATCAAACATTTCAGCAAAAGAGCAATCGAGGTTACGCAGCATTCTCTGAACCTGCAGCGGATGACGCTAATTTTGTTCATTTGCTCGCTGGTTATCTAGATGGCCAGTCAGACTTTATTAATTTTTCTTGTTCGGCTACCGACATATTAACAAGCGCAATCAACAAATATTCTCTCGTGTGTGAAGGTTATCTTTATTATATTCACTACCAATATGTTGGTGCTGATTATTTGATGGTTGGGATTTTTGAGAATGAAGAGAGCGTGAGCTTCACCGATGGGTTTGATATTCAAAAAGTTAAATACATTGATTTGAATCAGATGGGGTTGGTTGCGCGTATTGATTTATCGCAATATCGAATTGCCGCTGAGAGCAAGCGATATATCTCTTTTATCAAGGGCCGGGCGGGTCGAAAAGTTTCTGATTTTTTCATGGAGTTTTTATCCGCGGAAGAGGGGATTGATCAGAAACTGCAAAATGAAACCTTGATCAAGGCGATCGCCAGTTATGCGGAGTCCAACCAGGTGCCGGTTGAACAGTTGTATGAAGCGAAAAAAGAGCTGCAGAGTTACTGCAAGGAGCAATTGAAGGCTGGGGCCGATCTGGAGAGTAAACGGATGGGGGAGATCATCCCGGAAACCGGAGGACAGGACTTTTACTCGTTTCTCACGCAGGAAGTCGGCCTCCCGGAGAGCTTTCCACCCAGCCCGAGCGCGCTGCGGACCATGACCAAATTTGTCGGTTCTGGTGGCGGTCTGACGATCAGTTTTGATCAAAAGTTGTTGGGACAGCGGATCAGCTATGATGCGGCGACGGATACCCTGACCATAGTGGGGATGCCGCCTAATTTGAAAGATCAACTGTTGCGACATCAGCAATAAAATCGGGCTCCTTCGACGGTCGTATCAAGGTCGAGTCGGCAGCGAGATTTTCGATTTTTTAGCGACCGGTATTTGTTGTTCAGAGTTGTCACAGCTTGGCATTTTGGGTGTGACAAAAAACAATTGGATACTCTCTGCGCAATTAAATGCGGATCGATTTTATCATTTTTGAATGAAACCGATACCAGAAAATGGTTTCAATTCATCTGTGTCGTGTTTCTTCTTTGTCTTTCCAAAAATGCGAGATCCGTCATAGGAGCAATAGGGGGCATGTTTTAATATGCACCCCGCACACAGGCTTATTACAGCGTGTTCAGCGTGGGACTAACAACTCATAAGTAAGGAAAGGCTAATGAAAAAGAAAATTCTCGCGTCTTTTATCGGGCTTGCAACTCTGGGTATGGCATCTGCTGCTAGCGCAGCGATCGAAGAAGGCCAGCTCACCATCTGGATCAACGGCGACAAGGGCTACAATGGCCTGGCCGAAGTCGGTAAGAAGTTCGAAGCTGCTACCGGCGTTAAAGTGACCGTTGCTCACCCGGACCAAGTCGAAGTTAAGTTCCAGCAAACCGCTGCTACCGGCAACGGCCCGGACATTTTCCTGTGGGCTCATGACCGTTTCGGTGAGTGGGCTAAATCAGGTCTGATCGTACCTGTTACTCCGAGCGCAGCCACCAAGGCTAAGTTCGAAAACTTCGCCTGGGATGCGATGCAAGTGGATGGCAAGCTTGTTGGTTACCCGGTAGCCGTTGAAGCTGTTGGCCTGATCTACAACAAGAAGTTGCTGCCAACTCCTCCGAAGACTTTCGAAGAGTTGAACCAACTGGACGAGAAGCTGAAGCCTGAAGGCAAGCGCGCCGTAATGTGGGCCTACACCACTCCGTACTTCAGCTATCCGCTGGTTGCTGCGAACGGTGGTTATGCCTTCAAGAAGACCGCTACTGGTTACGACGTCAAGGATACTGGTGTTAACAACGCTGGTGCCAAGGCTGGCGTGAAGTTCCTGGTCGATATGGTCAAGAGCGGCCATATGGAAAAGGGTGTTGACTACGGTGTAATGGATGCCAAGTTCTCCAAGGGTGAAGTTGCAGCCATCATCAACGGCCCATGGTCTTGGAGCAACTACGATGCTGCCAAGGTTGATTACGGTGTAGCTCCGCTGCCAACTCTGAACGGCAAGCCTGCTAAGGCTTTCGTTGGTGTTCTGGGTGCTACCATCAACGCGGCTAGCCCGAACAAGGATCTGGCGATCGAGTTCATTGAAAACTACCTGCTGACCGACGATGGTCTGAAGCTGGTTAACAGTGATAAGCCTCTGGGCGCCGTTGCTCTGAAGTCTTTCCAAGCTACTCTGGCTAAGGATTCTCGTATCCAAGCTACCATGGCCAACGCGCTGAATGGTGAGCCGATGCCGAGCGTTCCTGAAATGATCCGTTTCTGGTCTTCTTTCGAGACCGCACTGAAGAATGCGACCACTGGCCGTCAGACTCTTGACGAAGCTTTGGATACCGCAGCACGTCGTATCGTGCAATAAATGATAGGGGGCCCTGTTTACGGGGCCTCCACTTTTTTTTTGGCGTTATGAAGGTTTTTGGGCATGGAAGAAATCCAGTCTGTTGATACCAAAGTGGCTTCTGCCTCCAGGACCGCCTGGATTAAATGGGTAATTGCTACTCTGGTTGTGATCTTAATCGGCTACGCCGTCGTCATGATGTATGCTGGCGGCGAAATAGCTTTTGCGTTGTTGGATCTGGTGCTGGTTGCGACCGGTGTTTATGTATTCCTCAACAAGAAGACCTATGCGCATCGTTACATCTTCCCGGGTGTGGCGGGCATGGTCGCGTTCATCATTTTCCCGTTGGCATATACCATCAGTATTGCCTTCACCAACTACTCCGGTGCTAACCTGTTGTCGTTGGAGCACGCTTCGGCTTATCACCTGAAGAAGACTTACAAGGTCAAGGGTGGTGAGTATGACTTCTCCTTGTTGGATCGTGGCGAACAGCGCTACCAACTGTTGCTGCGCCAAGATGGTGTCGCCTACATCAGCAATCCGATGCAACTGTGGACCAATGCCGATCTGAAAAAATCTGCCAACACTCTGGCAGCCAAGGCTCAGATCAAGCTGGTTCCGTTTGAAGGGGATGCTCCGGCGCCAGAAGCACCGATCCGCGAGATCGTCGGCCATAAGAGCCACCTGTCGGCTATGACTTTACTGTTGCCGGATGGCACTCAGCTCAGCATGACCGGGATGAGGAAGTTTGCAGCGCAGAAACCGCTGTTTACCCATTTGCAAGATGGCTTCAACTTGAAGTCAGGTATCCACTTAAACAACCCGCACATCCTGCGTAATAACGAAACTGGTCAGGTCATGCTTCCGAACATGGAAACCGGCTACTTCCAGTACGTTAACGATGAGGGTGTCTTCGTCGGTGAAGGGTTCGCACCTGGTTTCGTGGTGAACGTCGGTTGGAAGAACTTCCTGCGGGTGTTGACCGATCCGGGTATCCAAGGGCCTTTCCTGCAAATCTTTGTCTGGACCGTGATTTTTGCCGCCTGCTCGGTGGGCTTCACGCTGGCCATCGGTATGGTTCTGGCGTGCTTGGTGCAGTGGGAAGAGTTGCGTGGTCGTGGTTTCTATCGCGTCATGCTGATCCTGCCTTATGCGGTTCCTGCGTTTATCTCGATCTTGGTGTTTAAGGGCTTGTTCAACCAGAACTTCGGTGAAATCAACATGCTCTTTGACATGTTCGGTTTTGAAAAGCCGGAGTGGTACACCAGTCCGATGTTGGCGAAGACCATGATCCTGATCGTCAACACCTGGCTGGGTTACCCGTACATGATCATTCTTTGCATGGGCTTGCTCAAGTCGATCCCAGAAGATCTGTATGAAGCCTCGGCGATGGATGGTGCAGGTCCGATCCAGAACTTCTTCAAGATTACGGTTCCATTGCTGATGAAGCCGCTGACTCCGCTGCTGATCGCTTCATTCGCTTTTAACTTCAACAACTTCGTGTTGATTCAACTGTTGACTAACGGTGCTCCGGATATCATCGGTGCAACCACTCCGGCCGGTACCACTGACTTGCTGGTTAGCTATACCTACCGTATCGCTTTCCAAGGTGCAGGTGGCCAGGATTATGGTCTGGCAGGTGCGATTGCTACCGCTATCTTCCTGATTGTTGGTGCGTTGGCTTTGCTCAACCTGAAGCTGTCCAAAGTTGACAAGATCTGAGGAATCTAGACCATGGCTATCGTTCAACCTAAGTCAATCAAATATCGGCTCTGGGCTACCCACCTGGTGATGTTGGGTTTCCTGGCTCTGATTGTGTTCCCACTCATCATGGTCATTGCCATCTCTTTCCGGACGGGTAACTTCTCGGTCGGTGAGATTATCCCAAGCAACCCGACGCTGGATCACTGGCGTCTGGCGTTGGGCATGACGATCACTGGACCTGATGGCAACGTGACTCCGCCGCCGTTCCCTGTGCTGCTGTGGCTGTGGAACTCCATCAAGGTTGCAGGTGTCACCTCGCTGTTTATCGTGGTGTTGTCTACCACATCAGCCTATGCCTTTGCGCGTCTGCGCTTCCGGGGCAAGGATACGATCCTCAAAGGGATGCTGATATTCCAGATGTTCCCGGCCGTGCTGGCTCTGGTCGCCATTTACGCCTTGTTCGACAAGATTGGCGACTATGTACCATGGTTGGGGCTGAATACTCACGGTGGTTTGATCCTGGCCTATATGGGCGGGATTGCGCTGCACGTCTGGACCATCAAGGGATACTTCGAGACAATCGATCCATCTCTTGAGGAAGCAGCTGCGATTGACGGTGCTACGCCTTGGCAGGCTTTCCGTCTGATCCTGTTGCCGCTCTCTGTACCGATTCTGGCAGTGGTGTTTATCCTCTCCTTTATCAGTTCTATCACTGAGGTTCCGATGGCGTCCATTCTGCTGTCAGATGTGAACAATCTGACGCTGGCAGTTGGTGCCCAACAGTACCTCTATCCGCAGAACTATCTGTGGGGTGACTTTGCCGCTGCGGCTGTAATGTCCGGTTTGCCTATCACTATCGTATTCCTGCTGGCTCAACGCTGGCTGGTCGGCGGCCTGACCGCTGGTGGTGTGAAAGGTTAATAATGTTAGGGGGAGAGGAGTCTCTCCCCTGAATTGGTTTCCATAAAATTATCGATTTATACAGCGGAGCGACTCATGGCTGACGTAGTTCTGAATAATGTTCGCAAGAATTATGATACTTCTTCACTGAAAGACACACTGCGTAACATCAATCTCAATATCAAAGAAGGCGAGTTCGTCGTCTTCGTAGGTCCGTCCGGTTGTGGCAAATCTACGCTGCTGCGTATGATTGCCGGCCTGGAAGATATTACCAATGGTGAGCTCACCATCGGTGGCAAGTACATGAACGATGTTCCGCCGGTAGAGCGTAATGTCGGTATGGTGTTCCAATCCTATGCGCTCTATCCGCATATGGACGTGTACGAAAACATGGCCTTCGGTTTGAAGCTGAAGAAGATGGACAAGGACACCATCCACAAGCGCGTTTCTCGTGCTGCGGATATTCTGGGCCTGGTTCCTTTGCTGGAGCGTAAGCCGAAGGCGCTGTCTGGTGGTCAACGTCAGCGGGTGGCGATTGGTCGTTCTATCGTTCAGCAACCCTCTGTGTTCCTGTTCGACGAACCTCTGTCCAACCTGGATGCTGCTCTGCGCGTCAAGATGCGTATCGAAATCGCCAAGCTGCACAAGGAACTGAACTCCACCATCATCTACGTGACTCACGACCAGGTTGAGGCGATGACCCTGGCGGACAAGATCGTGGTTCTGAGCCCGTTGAAGGATTCTGCTGAGAGCAATCTGGAGCAGTACGGCTCACCGCTGGATCTGTACCACAACCCGTCCAACAAGTTTGTGGCTGGTTTCATCGGTTCGCCGAAGATGAACTTCCTGGAAGGTGAACTCATCGAGATCGGCGAAGACAAGTGTAAGGTCAAGCTGACCACTGGCGATATCGTTATCGCTTGTGTTGATGCGCGTCGTGCCGAAGTGGGTGACAAGGTTGAGCTGGGTATCCGCCCTGAGCACTTGGTACCTGTCGATCACCCGGATGCTGCTGGTCGTCTGTCTGGTCTGGTTCAGGTTGCTGAACACCTGGGTGCCGAATCTTTCGTCTATATGGAAGTGGACGGCAAGGACTTCACCGTCAAGGCCGCCAGTGAGATCCCGGTTGACACCGGTGATACTCTGGAAGTTGGTGTTCCTGCTCAGGCTTGCTATCTGTTCGACAGCAAAGAACAGGCATTCCCCCGCACCACCAAGTACAACCGCTCTTAATCGACAGTTGTTTTCATGCAAAAGCGGGGCATCGGCCCCGCTTTATTTTTTGCTATAAAAAACGCCGCGATCGCGGCGTTTTGTTTAAGCAAATCATAGCTTGTCGGCGTTGCCTGCCAGATACTTGGCCACGCCTTCGGGAGAGGCCTGCATACCGACTTGGCCTTTTTGCCATTGGGCTGGGCAGACTTCCCCATGCTCTTCGTGGAATTGCAGAGCATCGACCATGCGCAGCATCTCGTCGATGTTGCGCCCCAGTGGCAGATCGTTGACCACTTGGTGACGAACCACACCCGCCTTATCGATCAGGAAGGAGCCGCGGAATGCCACACCGGCTTCCGGGTGTTCCACATCATAAGCCTTGCAGATCTCATGCTTGACGTCGGCGATCAGCGGGTACTTCACCGGACCAATGCCGCCATCGGCGATCTTGGTATTTCGCCATGCGTTGTGGGTAAATTGGGAATCGATGGAGACGCCAATTACTTCGACACCGCGCTTTTGGAACTCTTCAAAGCGGTGATCAAAGGCGATCAGTTCGGATGGACAAACAAAGGTAAAATCGAGCGGATAGAAAAATACAACCGCGGATTTCCCCTTGATAAAGCTGCTCAGGTTGAAGTTATCGACGATCTCACCATTGCCCAGCACGGCGGCGGCGGTGAAGTCGGGGGCTGAACGTCCTACCAGTACCATATAGTTCTCCTCTACGCATGCCAGTACGGCACGCTTATTATTTAGACCTATTGAGTCTAGTCCGTGAATAATCTGTGTTAAATTGAATTAATTAGATGACTACAATCGCATTTATCGATGAATAGATGGCCAAGTTTGAAACAATTGCACTATCTGATTTTGCTTGCCGAATATCAGAATTTTAACCGGGCCGCCAAGGCCTGTTTCGTCAGCCAGTCCACCTTGAGTGCCGGCATCCAGACGCTGGAAGAGTCCCTTGGGGTTCAGTTGATCGAGCGTGATCGCAAGTCGTTCATTATCACGCCAACCGGTCAGGAGGTGGTGGAGCGGGCTCGTCGCCTGCTGTCGCAGGCCAAAGATCTGATGGAGTTGACGCAAGCGCAGGGGCGAGGTATGCAGGGCACCCTTCGTCTGGGTTGTATCCCGACCATAGCCCCCTTTCTTTTGTCGCGACTGCTCCAGCAAAGCGCGGTGCGTTATCCTGAGCTGGAGCTGTTATTGCGCGAGGATACTTCCGCAAATCTGCTGACTCGGCTTGAGGCGGGGGAGTTGGATATCTTGATCCTGGCCTTGCCCTACGAATTGCATGGACTGCAGAGCCGTAGGGTGGGCCAGGATCCTTTTAAACTGGTGGTTCATCGACAACTGGCCGCCAAGCTGACCGAACCCGTCGACTATTCCCAATTGCCGGACCACTCCATCTTTTTATTGGAGCAGGAACATTGCTTGACGGGACATGCCGTGGCCGCATGCCAGTTGTCGGATAAACGGGCGATCAATCCGTTTGCGGCGACGAGTCTATATACCTTGATTCAGATGGTTTCTGCTCAACGTGGCGCGACCTTCTTACCCCAGATGGCGATCAATAGCGGCTTGCTGCAGCAGACTGAGCTGCTCGTCATGCCTCCGGTGGTCGAGCAGGCTTCTCGGGAAATCGGCGTGGTTTGGCGTCCGAGCTCGACCCGGCTCGAAACGTTTGGGCCGCTAGGGGATTTGATCGGCGAGTGTGTGACCGTCTGCAGCCGCAGCGGATAAAAAAATCCCGGCTGATGAGCCGGGTTATAAGGGGCTAATAATTCAAAGAAAGACTAACAAAGGGGCTGCAAACTCACTCATGGTTCCCGTTTGAGCGGGCGCCACGACGAATGAGGCTAGTGTAGATTAGCTGTAATTTTATTTCAATATATTTGCGCTAAATAACAGCAATGAGTCGCCAATGAAACTGATTTCACGGGTGTTGATGTAATTTACTTTCTTTTATTGATGAAAACATCATCTCGTTTCCCGCGGTTCGCTGAGCCGGTCGTTCCTTACTTGATCCTGATTCCACCCGTCACTAGACTGTGCAGCTTCTGTTAGAGCTGAGGTCGTCATGCAGGTTTCTGATTTCAATTTTGCGTTGCCCGATGAGTTAATTGCACGTTATCCGATGCCGGAGCGGACTGCGAGCCGTCTGCTGCAATTGCAGGGCGACAGCGGGGAGATCCGGCATGGTCATTTCACAGATGTCTTGCAACTGCTCAACCCGGGCGATCTGCTGGTTTTCAACAATACCCGGGTGATCCCGGCGCGCCTGTTTGGGCAAAAGGCCAGCGGTGGCAAGCTGGAGGTGCTGGTCGAGCGAGTGCTGGACTCGCAGACGGTCTTGGCGCATGTGCGCGCCTCGAAGGCGCCCAGGCCGGGCGTTCTGCTGCAATTTGATGAGGGTGTTGAGGCGACCATGGTGGCTCGCCACGATGCGCTGTTTGAACTCAAGTTTGCCGGCTCACGCAGTGTCTTTGCCATTCTCGAAGCCATCGGTCACATGCCGTTGCCTCCTTATATCGACAGGCCCGATGAGCAGGCCGACAAGGAGCGCTACCAGACGGTCTACAACGCCAAACCGGGGGCCGTTGCGGCACCGACGGCGGGGTTGCACTTTGATAAACCGCTGCTGGCCCAGTTGCAGGCCAAGGGGGTCGAGCTGGCATTCGTGACCCTGCATGTCGGGGCTGGCACCTTCCAGCCGGTGCGTGTCGACAAGATTGAAGACCACCATATGCATAAGGAGTATGTGGAGGTGCCGGAGGAGGTGGTTGCCCAGATAGCCGCCACGCGCCAACGAGGCGGTCGGGTTGTCGCCGTCGGGACCACTTCGGTGCGCTCGCTCGAGAGTGCCGCGCGCGCCAGCTTGCAGCGTGGCACCGAGCTGGCCGCATTTTCCGGAGATACGGATATCTTCATCTTCCCGGGCTACCAATTCTCAGTGGTGGATGCCCTGATCACCAATTTTCATCTTCCCGAATCAACGCTCATCATGCTGGTCTCGGCATTTGCCGGTTACGACCATGTCATGGCCGCCTATCGTCAGGCGGTGGCCGAGCGTTATCGCTTCTTTAGTTATGGCGATGCCATGTTTGTTACCCGGCAACGCGCCTAAGCGTTGTCATCATTGAAGTCAGACTGTTTCTCTGACATTGAGGTCATCATGAAGTTTGAATTG
Source organism: Aeromonadaceae bacterium (assembly GCA_041441555.1). Taxonomy (GTDB): domain Bacteria; phylum Pseudomonadota; class Gammaproteobacteria; order Enterobacterales; family Aeromonadaceae; genus Pseudaeromonas. The sequence continues at coordinate 37,876 of JASDSW010000021.1, read as the reverse complement.
AAAAAAGTAGTGGGTCGTGCGCGGCGAGGTCAGTTGGTTTTCGAGCGTGGCACGGTGCAAACCCCGGCGTTCATGCCGGTGGGAACCTATGGCACGGTCAAGGGGATGACGCCGGAAGAGGTCAAGGCGACCGGGGCGCAAATCCTGCTGGGCAATACCTTCCATCTATGGATCCGTCCGGGGCAGGAGGTCATGAAGAAGCATGGCGATCTCCACGACTTCATGAACTGGCATGGCCCGATCCTCACCGACTCTGGTGGCTTTCAGGTGTTCAGCCTCGGCGACATTCGCAAGATCACCGAAGAAGGCGTGCACTTCCGGAATCCGGTCAATGGCGAGAAGATCTTCCTCTCTCCGGAAAAGTCGATGGAGATCCAGTATGACCTAGGCTCCGATATCGTCATGATCTTCGATGAGTGCACCCCCTATCCTGCCACCTGGGAGGTGGCCAAGAAGTCGATGGAGATGTCACTGCGCTGGGCTGGCCGTTCGCGCGCCCATTTTAACCAGCTGGAAAATCCGAATGCGCTGTTTGGCATCATTCAGGGCAGTGTCTACGAGGATCTGCGTGACATCTCCTTGAAGGGGCTGCTGGAGATCGGCTTCGATGGTTACGCCGTCGGTGGTTTGGCAGTGGGGGAGCCCAAGGCGGATATGCATCGGATTTTGGAACACGTCTGCCCACAGATCCCGGCCGACAAGCCCCGTTACCTGATGGGAGTCGGTAAGCCCGAGGATCTGGTCGAGGGGGTTCGCCGCGGCATCGACATGTTCGACTGCGTGATGCCGACTCGCAACGCGCGCAACGGCCACCTCTTCACCACCGATGGGGTGGTCAAGATCCGCAATGCGCAACACAAAGACGACACCTCCCGTCTGGATGCCGATTGTGATTGCTACACCTGTCAAAATTATACGCGCTCCTACTTGCACCACCTGGATCGCTGTAATGAAATCCTCGGCGCGCGTTTGAACACCATCCATAACCTGCGCTACTACCAGCGCCTGATGCAAGGTTTGCGGGACGCAATCGATGCGGGTACATTAGATGCCTTTGTCGAAGAGTTCTATCGTCGCCAGGGTAAACCAATGCCCGAGCTGGCGGACTGATTTCATCTCATACGTTATTACGAGGAAACATAATGGATATTATCTCCCAGGCTTATGCCGAGGGCGCGGCTCCGGCACCGGCTGGCGGTGGCATGGAAATGATCATCATGCTGGCCGTATTCGGCTTCATCTTCTATTTCATGATCTTTCGTCCGCAATCCAAGCGCGCCAAGGAACACAAGAACCTGATGTCCTCCCTGAGCAAGGGGGATGAAGTGCTGACCTCGGGCGGCCTGGTTGGCAAGATCAGCAAGGTTTCTGATGAGAATGACTTCCTGGTCCTGGCACTGAATGACCAGACCCAGATCACCATCAAAAAAGACTATGTCACTGCTGTATTGCCAAAAGGCACTCTTCAGTCTCTGTAATCCCGCGTAGGAGTTAGCCGTGTTAAATCGGTTTCCGTTGTGGAAGAACCTGATGGTGGCGCTGGTCGTCATCGTCGGTTTTCTCTATTCCGCCCCCAATCTGTATGGGGAAGATCCAGCACTGCAGGTCTCTGCGGCGCGTGGTGTTGAAGTCCAGGCCTCGACTCTGGACGAGGTCAAGAAGGTTCTCGAAACCAATGGTCTGAAATTCAAATCAGCGCTGTTGGACAAGGGGCAGATCCTGGTTCGCTTCACCAATACCGACGACCAGCTCAAGTCTAAAGAGCTAGTCGCCCAGGCCTTGGGTGAACAGTTTATCGTGGCGTTGAACCTGGCACCGGCAACCCCGGCCTGGTTGACCGCCATCGGGGCTGGCCCGCTGAAACTGGGTCTGGACTTGCGCGGCGGCGTGCACTTCCTGATGGAAGTGGACATGGACGAGGCGCTGAGCAAGTCGCAGGAGCAACTGGTTCAGGACTTCCGTGCCGAGCTGCGTGAACAGAACATCCGTTACGCCGGTGTGCGTCGTGCGGGCAACGAGGTCGTGGTGGTGTTCCGTGGACAGGATCAGCAGCAGGCCGGTCTGGCCGAACTGCGCAACCGCCACAAGGATCTGCAACTGGCGGACTCCGAGCAAAATGGTCAGTACCTGATAACCGCTACCATGAGCGAGGCCAAGCTCAAGGAGATCAAGAAGTACGCCCTGGAGCAGAACATCACCATCATCCGCAACCGGGTCAATGAATTGGGGGTGGCCGAGCCTCTGGTGCAGCAACAGGGGGCTGAGCGGATCGTGGTTGAGTTGCCAGGTATCCAGGATACTGCCCGCGCCAAGGAGATCCTGGGGGCAACTGCCACCCTGGAATTCCGCATGGTCGATGATTCTGCCGACTTGGCCAGTGCCGCCGCTGGGCGGGTGCCAGCCAATTCTCAGCTCTATACCGATCGTAACGGCCGACCTGTTGTGCTGCAAAAGCGCGTCATCCTGACGGGTAACCACATCGTGGATGCCAAGTCCGGCATGGACGAATACAGCCGTCCGCAGGTCAGCATCAGCCTGGATAGCCAGGGTGGCAACAAGATGTCGACTTTCACCAAGGACAGCGTCGGCAAGTCGATGGCCACCGTCTTCATCGAGTTCAAGCCGGTGGGCGAGCCGGGTGCCGATGGCAAGCGTAAGTTCCGTAAGCACGAGGAGGTGGTCAACGTCGCCACCATCCAGTCGCGCCTGGGTAACAACTTCCGCATCACCGGCATCGACAACGTACAAGAGGCCCATAACCTGGCGCTGGTGCTGCGCGCCGGGGCACTGATTGCGCCGATCCAGATCGTGGAAGAGCGCACCATAGGCCCGAGCATGGGTCAGCAGAACATCGACAGCGGTCTGCGCGCCATGGGCCTGGGGATGATCGTCTTGGTGATCTTCATGGCCGTCTATTACCGCAAGTTTGGTCTGGTGGCCAACCTGGCGCTCTGCTTCAACATCGTGCTGCTGGTCGGCATCATGTCGATGATTCCGGGGGCAACCATGACGCTGCCGGGGATCGCCGGTATCGTGCTGACCCTGGGGATGGCGGTGGATGCCAACGTCTTGATCTATGAGCGGATCCGCGAAGAGCTCCGCGAGGGACGTAGCCCGCAGCAGGCCATCAGCATCGGTTATGAGCGTGCGTTCGGCACCATTGCCGACTCCAACATCACCACCTTCATCACGGCGTTGATCCTCTTCTCCGTGGGCTCAGGCCCGGTGCGTGGTTTCGCTCTGGTGCTGATGATTGGTATTGCCAGCTCCATGTTTACCGCCATCACAGGAAGTCGCGCCGTCGTGAACTTGCTGTGGGGTGGCAAGCGTCTGAACGATCTGTCTATTTGAGGGTGATGCGATGTTCCAAATTTTAAAACCGGGCCACGTGATCCCCTTCATGCGATTGGCGATGCCGGCGACCATTTTGTCGGTGTGCCTCATCCTCGCCTGCATCTTCAGCCTAGCGACTCGCGGTCTGAACTGGGGGCTGGATTTCACCGGCGGCACCATCGTCGAGTTGAACTTTGAGCAGCAGACCGAGCTGAACGCCGTGCGTTCGGCCCTGGTGGCGCAGAAGATCGATGGCGCCGTGGTGCAGTACTTTGGTTCCACCCGCGACGTCTTGATCCGTATGGCGCCCAAAGAAGCGGTGAACCAGCAGCAATTGGCGGTGGCGATCACCGCAGCCAGCAAGAGCGTCTCCGAGTTGGCCAAGATGACCCGGATGGAGTTTGTCGGTCCTGCGGTGGGGGCTGAGCTGGCGCAAAGCGGCTTCCTGGCGATCGTGGCTTCTTTGCTCTGTATCCTGGCCTATATCGGCTTTCGCTTCGAGTGGCGGATGGCGACCGGGGCGGTTCTCTCCTTGGCGCACGACGTGCTGGTGACGCTAGGGATCTTCTCCTGGTTCCAGTTCGAGTTCGACTTGACGGTGTTGGCCGCCGTGCTGACTGTGGTGGGTTACTCCTTGAACGATACCATCGTGGTGTTTGACCGGGTGCGGGAAAATGCCCGTCGCTTGCGCAAGGGAGAGATGCGGGAGATCATCGATATCTCCATGACCGAGACGCTGAGCCGGACCCTGATCACCTCGGGGACCACGCTGTTCACCGTTGTCGCCCTGTTCTTCATGGGGGGGCCGCTCATTCACGGTTTTGCCACCGCCCTGCTGATCGGCATCGGCTTTGGTACCTACTCCTCCATCTATGTGGCGAGTGCCTGGGCCATGTACCTGAAGGTCCGTCGCGAGCACCTGTTGCCGGTGGAAGTACCGAAGGATGACAAGGAGCAGATTGAGTCACTCTGAGTGGCTGTTTCTGTGCATAAAAAGGCGCCCTCGGGGCGCCTTTTGTCATTTGCAGCCGGGGTTAAACGCTCATCAGCACCAACTTCGGCTGTTTCTTGGTCGAGAATGGTCTGAGTTGTGAAATCCCGCTTAACTTCGCATGACAAACGGCAGCGTGCCCCTTAACATTAGGGCATCAAACCTGTCCGGGTTTCGGAGTTCTCCTTGTCTCTTAGAAATGGATTTGCGCAGCTGCTCTGCGTCATGATGTTTTCGTCACTCTACGGTTGTAGCAGTATGGATGCTGGTACCTCTGTTCGCTCCTCTGAGCCTGATGAAGCAAAGGCTATCCTGGCGGTGCCGCTGCAGGTGAGTTACCAGAATGAACTGGCGTTGGCCAAGATAGGTCAGCTGCTCTCCTCGTCGGATCTCAATCCGGATCAGCGGGCTGAACTCTACTACGAGCGCGGCGTCGTCTTTGACCGGGTTGGGTTGCGCACCATGGCGCGGATCGACTTCAATCGGGCCTTGCGTGAGCGTCCCGATTTTGCCGAAGCCTACAACTTCATCGGTGTCTATCTGACCCAGCAGCAAGATTTCGATAATGCCTATGATGCGTTCGATTCCGCCTTGGAGCTCGCTCCCGACTACGATTATGCCTTCCTCAATCGCGGCATCGCCCTCTACTACGGCCAGCGCCCCAAGCTGGCGGTAGAAGATCTGTCCGAGTTTTACCGTCGGCGGCCGGAAGATCCCTACCGGGTGCTCTGGTTGTACATGGCCGAGCACCAGGTCGATGCTCAGCAGGCCGACAAGGCGTTGCAACGCCGTTACAAACAGCATGCCGGGGATGAGTGGGGCTGGGCCATCGTTTCGGTCTTTGCCGGGCAGCAGTCCGAGGCCGAATTCATGCGCCAGCTGAGCGCGAGCGCCAAAAACAACCGCGAACTGGCTGAGCGGCTGTGTGAAGCCTATTTCTATCTGGGCAAGTGGCATCTGGCTCAGGGGAAGAAGGCGCTGGCGGAGAGCTATTTCAAATTATCGATGGCCAACAACGTCTACGACTTCATCGAACATCGCTATGCCATGTTGGAGTTGACTCAACTCAAGCCGGCGCTGCTCGAAGAGTAGGTTGAACTTACGCGTTACCGAGATAACAAGAGGCTCCCATGGGAGCCTCTTGGCGTTTGAGGGGGAGGTATAGGGCTATGCCTGCCGTTCCATCCCGGCAATCCGGTGCCAGTAGCCGTTGCAGTCACGGGAGGTGAGTGGCGCAGGTGAGAGCTCACCACGGCGCGCCGCAGAAAACCGCTCCAGCCAGGTCAGCGTGGTGTCATCCTGCGGGCTGAGGCGGATCACATCGACCAGCCCGGCCATGCTGGGCACATCCTGGAGCAGGTTGTAGCAGTAACCGGATTGGGTCTGGATGCCGTTGAGCACGAAGACGTCGGTTCCCTCCTGGCTTTGGGCGATCCGCCCTTGCGGGTGCGCCAAGCAGGCCAGTTGGCAGCGGTCTTTGGGCTTGTTTTCGGCGCGTGCGGTAAAACAGCGGGCCGAATAGGCCAGCGGCAGATGGCCGTAGGCGAATAATTCCACCTCGAACTGGTCGCGGATCCGGCGTTGTTCACACGCCTCCAGCACCTGCTGTAACCAGTCGCGCGAGAGTTCCACCGGCATCACCCAGCGTTGCATCCCCTTGCGCACCAGCAGCTCAAGCACATCGGCGTTGTAGCAGTTGATGGCCGGACCACAGACGAAAGGCAGCCCGGCTTCGAAGGCTAATTGCACCGTGCCCAAATCGTTGGCTTCGATCATCAGCTCGCCGTTGTCGACCCAGCGTTTCATCTCCGTGAGCTCGGAGGGCGATTGGATCAAGGCCAGGGTGGAGAGGACGACCTGCTTGCCGGCGGCGCGCAACGGTTCGGCCAGCTGCAGCCAGTCCGGCAATTTCAGTTCGCGCCGCTTGCTGCAGACGGTTTCCCCCAGATAGACGATGTCGGCGCCGCTGGCGGCAACCTGCTGGTAAAACTGTTCGGTGTCGACTTTCGGCCAGAAATAGAGCAATGGGCCTAGAGAGATTTTCATGAGATGCGGCTCCTTTTCTGCCATGTCGATTACTGCCATTGCCGATGGTAGGCGCCCAGGGTGGTTTGGCTGCCTTCGGAGACGGCAGCCAGTTGTTGATCCCAGGCCGCTTGCACTCGATAGGCCTCTGGATTGGCCCGATAGCTATCGATGGCCGCGCGCCAGACCCGGGTCACCTGTTCGACGTAGGCGGGGCTGCGCTGACGGCCTTCAATTTTCACCGAGCGCACGCCACAGCCAAAAAGCTCAGGAAGCAAGGCGAGGGTGTTGAGACTGGTCGGCTCTTCGAGGGTGTGAAATAGCTGTTCGCCCACCCGGTAGCGCCCCTTGCACAGCGTTGGGTAACCGGCGTTCTCCCCGGGGGCATAGCGATCGATCAACACCTCGTTGAGGCGGCACTCGAGCCCGGCGGCACTCTCTTGCCAACGCACAAAACGGGCGGGTGAACAGGCTCCGACCGTGTTGGGACTCTCACCGGTCAGGTAGGAGGAGAGATAACAGCGCCCTTCCGCCATGATGCACAGGCTGCCGAAGGCGAATACTTCCAACTCGGCGGTGGTTTCCTGCGCCAGCTGCTTGACCTGATGCATGGAAAGGACTCGAGGCAGCACCACCCGCTTGACGTTGAAGTTTTCCTGATAGAAACGGATGGCGGCGCTGTTGGTCGCCGAGGCTTGCACCGACAGGTGGATCTCCATCTGCGGATGGTTCTGGCGGCAATAGTTCAATACGGCGATATCGGCGATGATCAGCGCGTCGGCACCCAACGCCACCGCGCGGTCGACGGCCTGCTGCCAGCGGGACTGCGCGTCTGGATGGGCGAAGGTATTGATGGCGACGTGCAACTTGCGTCCGTGCTGGTGGACGTAGTCGACCCCGCGGGCCAACTTCTTCTCATCAAAATTCAATCCGGCAAAATGGCGGGCGTTGGTGTCGTCCTTGAAGCCGATGTAGACGGCATCGGCCCCCTGATCGATGGCGGCTTTCAAGGCCGGCAGGTTTCCGGCCGGGCAGAGTAATTCCATGGCGTATTCCACTCGTCATTAATTGCTGGCGATTGTAGAGAGTGGGCTGTGGTTGCGTTTTGACTTGCGGCAGTTTTCTGCATCACAGCCCGATAAACTTGATTTTCAACAGAAATTGTCGGGTCAAAATGTGGTTAGATGCCGCCACCATCTTTCAGGAGCCTCTGCTGGTGTTCAATCGTCTACGTCGTACCCTGGTGGCCCGAGCCCCCGATCTGTTCCGTATCCCCGCACGGCTGATGCCGTTTGCTCTGCAACAACTGGTGATGGAGCGCCTGCTGCAGCGGGTGTTTAAAGAGGCGCTGGCCGATGGCGACTTTGAATTTTTGCAGGATAAGTGGCTGAAGATCGAGATCCGCGATCTGGGTCTGGCTTGGTTTATCAGCTATCAGGCCCACCAGTTGCAGATCGCGCCGCAAGCACCAAGGGTCGATGTGACTTTTGCCGCCGCACTCAACGATCTGGTGTTGATTGCCGGTCGCAAAGAGGATCCGGATAGTCTGTTTTTCCAGCGTCGCCTGCGCATTGAAGGGGATACCGAGCTGGGACTGGAGCTGAAGAATCTGCTGGATGGCCTCGATCTGGACTCCTTGCCGGGATTGGTCAAATTGGCGTTAGCCGATCTGGCAACCTTTGTACAGGATGGGCTGCAACCGGCCTCTGCGGCCTGAGCTACTCGCCTGTACCGGGTGCCGGAATCAGGCGACCGCCGGCACGTGGTTGCAGGGACAATTCAGGTGGTGGCGTGTTACCATCGAGCTCCCAAGCATGATTCACGACTGTTTCTTCGATGTTAGATAATATTCGCATTGTTCTGGTCAATACCTCCCATCCGGGCAATATCGGCTCTGCGGCTCGCGCCATGAAGACCATGGGCATCCATGATTTGGTATTGGTCGATCCGGTTGAACCGCCCGACGGTCGGGCAACCGCCATGGCGGCGGGGGCTGTCGATGTACTGGCCAACCTGTGCATCGTGGGCACCTTGGCCGAGGCGGTGGCCGATTGTGGTCTGGTGATTGGCTCCAGTGCTCGCAGTCGGACCCTGGACTGGCCGATGCTGGATCCCCGGCAGGCCGGCGCCAAGTCGATCGCCGAGGCGAGCCAGCATAAGGTGGCTCTGGTCTTTGGCCGCGAGCGTACCGGACTGACCAACGACGAGTTGCAGCAGTGTCACTACCACGTCTGTATCCCCGCCAATCCTGAGTACAGCTCGTTGAATCTGGCCATGGCGGTGCAGACCATCTGTTATGAGGTCCGCATGCACTCGCTGGCGGAGAAGCCGCAGGCCATTGCGACTGAGGCGTATCCCCAGCAGCAGGATCTGGATCGTTTCTACGTTCATCTCGAACAGATCCTATTGCAGGTCAATTTCTTGCGGGCCGATCATCCCGGCAATGTCATGAGCAAGCTGCGGCGCCTGTTTAACCGGGTGCGGCCCGACAGCCAGGAATTGAATATCCTGCGCGGCATCCTGACGGCGGTGCAAAAGCATCTGCGTAATACCTGACCATTCGGCATGGTTAAATACTTGACTGAAAAACTCAGGCATGGGAGCATGATCTCATGCTGAATGTGAGAGGGTGTTGCCATGAGACTGACTTCAAAAGGACGTTATGCCGTCACGGCACTGCTGGATGTGGCGCTACATAACGAATTGGGCCCAGTACCGCTGGCCGATATTTCGGAGCGCCAAGGCATCTCCCTTTCCTATCTGGAACAACTATTTTCCAAGCTGCGCAAGCAGGGGTTGGTGGCCAGTGTGCGCGGTCCGGGTGGTGGTTACCGCCTGGGGCGGGAGGCCCATGAGATCTCCATCAGCCAGATCATCTCTGCGGTCAATGAGTCAGTGGAAGCGACGCGTTGCCATGGCGACGAAGGGTGCCAGGGGGGCGTGCGCTGCCTGACCCACTCGCTGTGGCGCGATCTGAGTGGCCGAATCAGCTCCTTTCTCGACGAGATCACACTGGGTGAACTGGTGACTCAGGCTGAGATCAAGCAGATTGCGCAACGACAAGACAAGCAAAAGCAGGTGGGAGGGCCCCAGGGCCACAAGCTGGAAGTTGACCCTGTGACGGTCAGCGTGCGAGCCGTTTGATGGTGATTCCTGCCGTATCTCGAGGTGTTTGAAGAATGAAGCTGCCGATTTATCTGGATTATTCCGCCACCACGCCGGTGGATCCCCGTGTTGCCGAGAAGATGATGCAATGTCTGACCCTGGATGGCATCTTTGGCAACCCGGCTTCTCGTTCCCACCGCTTTGGCTGGCAAGCCGAAGAGGCGGTTGATGAGGCGCGCAATCATGTCGCCGATCTGATCGGCGCCGACCCGCGGGAGATTGTCTTTACCTCCGGGGCGACCGAGTCCAACAACCTGGCCATCAAGGGGATTGCCCACTTCTACCAGAAGCAGGGCAAGCACATCATCACCTGCAAGACCGAACACAAGGCGGTGCTGGATCCTTGCCGTCATCTGGAGGGCGAGGGCTTCGAGGTCACCTACCTGGATCCGCAACCCAATGGCCTGGTTAGCCTGGAGCAACTGCGGGCAGCGCTGCGTGAGGACACCATTCTGGTCAGCCTGATGCACGTCAACAACGAGATCGGCGTCATCCAGGATGTGGCCGCCATCGGTGAGCTGTGCCGCTCCCGCAAGATCTTCTTCCATGTCGATGGCGCCCAGAGCGTGGGCAAGGTTCCGGTGGATGTCGAGGCGATGAAGATCGATCTGCTGTCGATGTCGGCCCACAAGGTGTATGGCCCCAAGGGGATCGGTGCCCTGTATGTGCGCCGCAAGCCGCGGGTGCGCCTGGAAGCCCAGATGCACGGCGGCGGCCATGAGCGTGGCATGCGTTCGGGCACCCTGCCGACCCACCAGATCGTCGGCATGGGCGAGGCGTTCCGCATCGCCAAGCAGGAGATGGCTGCCGAAGGGGCGCGTATCCAGGAGATGCGCGATCGTCTGTGGCACGGCCTGCAACAGATCGAAGAGGTGCACCTCAACGGCGACCTGGAGCATCGGGTGCCGGGGAATCTAAACGTCAGCTTCAACTATGTGGAAGGGGAGTCGCTCATCATGGCGCTCAAAGACCTGGCGGTCTCCTCCGGCTCGGCCTGTACCTCGGCCAGTCTGGAGCCCTCCTATGTGCTGCGAGCTCTGGGGCTGAGCGATGAATTGGCCCACAGCTCGATTCGTTTTTCCATCGGTCGCTTCACCACTGACGAAGAGATCGATTATGCCGTGCAGCTGATCAAGGATGCGATCGGTCGTTTGCGCGAGATGTCCCCCCTGTGGGACATGTTCAAAGACGGTGTTGACCTCTCCAAAGTGGAATGGGTCAGCCATTAAGTCGTCGGAATGTAGTGAGTAGGAGGCCGACATGGCATACAGCGAAAAAGTCATTGACCATTATGAAAACCCACGTAACGTTGGCTCCTTCGATAAGGATGACCCCAACGTGGCGACCGGTATGGTCGGCGCCCCCGCCTGCGGGGATGTCATGAAGTTGCAGTTGAAGGTCAACGAAGCCGGCGTCATCGAAGACGCCAAGTTCAAGACCTATGGCTGTGGTTCGGCGATTGCGTCCAGCTCGTTGGTGACCGAATGGGTCAAGGGCAAGACGCTCGAACAGGCTCAGGCGATCAAGAATACCGAGATTGCCGAGGAGCTGGCGCTGCCGCCGGTCAAGATCCACTGTTCGATCCTGGCCGAAGATGCGATCAAGGCGGCGATTGCCGACTACAAGAAGAAGAAAGGTCTCGAGTAATCCGTTAGAAGGTGAAGCAAGATGGCTGTAACCATGACAGAAGCCGCAACCGAGCGGGTCAAGAAGTTTCTGCAAAGCCGAGGCAAGGGTGTGGGTTTGCGCCTGGGCGTCAAGACTTCCGGGTGCTCGGGCATGGCCTATGTGCTGGAGTTTGTCGACGAGATCCAGCCGGAAGATCAGGTCTTCGACATCCATGGGGTCAACATCATCGTTGACAGCAAGAGCCTCATCTATCTGGATGGCACCGAGCTGGACTTCGTCAAGGAAGGGTTGAACGAAGGCTTCAAATTCAACAACCCGAATAAGAAAGGGGAGTGCGGTTGCGGCGAGAGCTTCACCGTCTGAGTGGCGGCCGGTCATCGCTCACCGGCCGCGATTCGCGCCCGATGCAGCGTTTGCTCCCTGTTGCCCCGTCCGCCCCGAGTTGAGAGTGCCTAGTGAACTATTTCGAGCTGTTTCACCTTGCCCCATCCTTTGTTCTGGACGCCAGTCAACTGGCGGTCCAGTACCGTCAGTTGCAGCAGCAATACCACCCCGATCGTTACGCCGCGGCCAGTGATGCCGAACGGTTGCAGGCCCTGCAACAGGCCAGCGATGTCAATGCCGCCTACCAAACCCTCAAGGATCCGCTCTCCCGCGCCGAGTACCTGCTGATGCTGCAGGGGCTGGATATTCGCGGAGAGCAGCAGACCCTGCAGGATCCGGAGTTTTTGATGCAACAGCTGAGCTGGCGCGAAGAGCTCGAAGCGCTGCGCGAGGCCGCCGATCCGGAGGCGCAAATTCCGGTGTTCGAACAACGGATCAGCAGTGAGTACAATCGCCTGATGCAGTCGCTGCAACAGGCGCTGGCGACGGTTGAACTGCCGCTCGCCGCCGACGCTATCCGCAAGCTCAAGTTTGTCCGCAAGTTGCGTGACGAGCTGAGCCGCCTTGAAGACTCTTTGATGGATCTGTAATCGCTCATGGCCTTATTACACATTGCCGAACCCGGGCTCAGCGCCGCACCACACCAGCACAAGTGGGCGGTGGGCATCGATCTGGGTACCACCAACTCGCTGGTCGCCGTGGTGCGTAGCGCCAGCGCCGAGACCCTGGCCGATGAGCAAGGGCGCCATCTGTTGCCCTCCGTGGTGCACTACCAGCGCGATGGGGTGCGCGTCGGCTATGAGGCCCGGCAAGAGGCGGCTTTGGATCCACGCAATACCCTCTCTTCCATCAAGCGGTGGATGGGCAAGGCGGCCGGTGATGTCAGCATGGCGCGTCTGCCCTATCAGCTCAGCGCCAGTGCCAGTGGCATGGCACAGATTGAAACCGTGCAGGGGGCGGTGAATCCGGTTCAGGTGTCGGCCGAGATCCTCAAGGCTCTGGCGGCTCGAGCCAGCCATTCCCTGGGGGCCGAGCTCGATGGCGTGGTCATCACGGTTCCGGCCTACTTCAACGATGCCCAGCGCCAAGCCACCAAGGATGCCGCCCGTCTGGCCGGGTTGCATGTGCTGCGTCTGCTCAACGAGCCGACGGCCGCCGCCGTGGCCTACGGGTTGGATTCGGGGCAGGAGGGGCTCATCGCTGTCTATGATCTGGGCGGTGGTACCTTCGATATCTCCATTCTGCGTCTGCATCGCGGTGTGTTCGAGGTGCTGGCCACCGGCGGCGACTCGGCACTCGGTGGCGACGATTTTGACCATCAGCTGGCCGACTGGTTATTGGCCCAAGCGGCACCATCCACGCCGCTCACGGCCCAACAGCAGCGCCAACTGCTGGATCTGGCCTGTACCATCAAGCAACAACTGACCGATGCGCCGGTGGTGAGCGCCGAGTTTCTCGGCTGGCAGGGTACCGTCAGCCGTGAGCTGTTCGAGGGGCTGATTGAGCCGCTGGTCAAGAAGACGCTGCAGGCCTGCCGCCGGGCGCTCAAGGATGCCCAGGTGACGGCCGACGAGGTGTTGCAGGTGGTGATGGTGGGTGGTTCGACCCGGGTGCCGCTGGTGCGGCAACGGGTGGGTGACTTCTTCGGTCGCCCGCCGCTTACCAGTATCGATCCGGACCAGGTGGTGGCCATCGGTGCCGCCATCCAGGCCGATGTGCTGGTGGGCAACAAGCCGGACTCGCAGATGCTGCTGCTGGATGTCATTCCGCTCTCGCTGGGGCTGGAGACCATGGGCGGCCTGGTCGAGAAGATCATCCCGCGCAACACCACCATTCCGGTGGCACGCGCCCAGGAGTTCACCACCTTCAAGGATGGTCAGACGGCGATGGCCATTCATGTGGTGCAAGGAGAGCGCGAGCTGGTGACCGATTGCCGTTCGCTGGCACGCTTTACGCTTCGCGGCATACCGCCGCTGGCGGCCGGCGCAGCCCATATCCGCGTCACCTTCCAGGTCGATGCCGATGGCTTGCTCTCGGTCAGCGCGTTGGAGAAGAGCTCCGGCGTGCAGGCGGCCATCGAGGTGAAACCCTCCTATGGCTTGCAGGAGGAGGAAATCGCCCGCATGTTGCGGGATTCCATGCAGTTTGCCGAGCAGGATATCCAGGCCCGGATGCTGGCCGAGCAGCAGGTGGAGGCCGATCGCGTGCTCGAGAGCGTGCAACAGGCCCTGCGCGCCGATGGGGATGTGCTGCTGGAGCGAGCCGATCGGGCCGTCATCGAGACTGCCTTGCACCGGCTGCAAATCTGCCGTGAGGGGCGCGACGCCCAGGCCATCACGGCCGCTATCGCCGAGGTGGACCACGCCACCGCCGAATTCGCCGCCCGCCGGATGGATGCTTCCATTCGCCAAGCCCTGCAAGGGCATCAGATAGACGAGGTGTAAGATGCCGAAGATCATTTTCCTGCCCCACGAGACGCTCTGCCCCGAGGGAATGGTGGTCGATGCCGCCAGCGGCGAGACCATCCTCGATGTGGCGCTGCGCAACCATATCGAGATCGAACACGCCTGCGAAAAGTCCTGTGCCTGCACCACCTGCCACTGCATCGTGCGCGAAGGGTTTGACTCGCTCGAGCCCAGCGACGAGCTGGAAGATGACATGCTGGACAAGGCCTGGGGACTGGAGCCGGAATCCCGCCTCAGCTGTCAGGCCCGGGTGGCCGATGCCGATCTGGTGGTTGATATTCCCAAGTACACGGTCAACCTGGCCTCGGAGCGCCACTAGCCGAGGTGGTGGCGCGATCCATCGCCAGTCGTCGGCAATTGTGCTGGTCTGACTGCCTAAAGACGCCTAAATTAAAGGCCATGCCGCACCGGTGTGGCCTTTTTGCATTCATTTTCAACTGTTAACAAGGATTGCTGCCGCTATGTCCGCCATCATGAAAGTCCTGCTTACCGATCATGCCGCCGAAGCCCAATGGGGCGACAAGGCGTTTCTGAGTTTCAATCAAGGGGGGGCGGCCATTCACTTGAGCGGTGACGATGCCGAGTGTCTGCGTATCATCCAGCGGGCCGGGCGGCGCCTGGATAGTCAGGGGATCAAGCAGGCGGCGCTGGTCGGCAGCGACTGGGATCTGGAGCGCCGCTACGCCTTCTATCAGGGCTTCTACAACCCGCGGGCCGGGCAGAGTCTCTATCTGGGGGATGTGCCAGCCGCCGAGCAGGGACGACTCGACGCGCTGCTGGAGGTGACGCGCTGGGTCCGGCAGATCACCAATGCCGCCCCCGACGATCTCTATCCGCAGAGTCTGGCCGAGCAGGCTGCAGGCTTCATTGGCCAGCAGGCTCCGGAACATGTCAGCTTCGACATCATCAGCGGTGAGACCCTTAAGGAGTTGGGGCATATCGGCACCTATCAGGTCGGCCGTGGCAGCGAGCGGGTGCCCGCCCTGTTGATGCTCGATTACAACCCCAGTGGCGATCCGCAGACGCCGGTGGCGGCCTGCCTGGTGGGCAAGGGGATCACCTTCGACTCGGGGGGCTACAGCATCAAGGGGTCGGATAACATGCTGCCGATGAAGTCGGACATGGGCGGGGCCGCCATGGTCAGTGGGGCCCTGGCGCTGGCGATCCGCCAGGGGCTCAAGGCACGGGTCAAGCTGTTCCTCTGCTGCGCCGAGAACCTGGTGAGCGGGCATGCCTTCAAGCTGGGCGACATCCTGACCTATCGCAACGGCGCCAGCGTCGAGATCCTCAACACCGATGCCGAGGGGCGTCTGGTGCTGGCCGATGGTCTGCTCTGTGCCGCCGAAACCGGCACCAATAACATACTCGATGCCGCCACTCTGACCGGCGCCGCCAAGGTGGCGCTGGGGCGCGATTACCACGCGGTGTTGAGTCTGGATGAGTCCCGCTCCTGGCAGCTGTGCCAGTGGGCCCGGGAGGTCAACGAGAAGGCTTGGCCTCTGCCCCTGGAGAGCTGGCATCTGGGGCAGCTGAGCTCAAGTTTTGCCGAGTTGGGCAACGTGGCGATGGCCGAAGGGACGGCGGGAGCTACCACGGCGGCCGCCTTCCTGTCGCGCTTTGTGGCTCCGTCGATCAACTGGGTGCACCTGGATCTGGCTGCCTCCTACCAGAAGAATGGCAACGACCTGTGGGCGCCAGGAGCCAAGGGGCATGGGGTGCGCCTGATTGCGCGTTGGTTGCATGAGGTGTGTGCATGATGCAGGTGCACCTGAGTCGCCAGGCCGCCCCGGCCGACTGGGGGCTCGGCAATCTGCTGAGCCATACCGGGCACGGCTGGCAGATCCACCTGCCGGATGATTCGGCGCTGATGGCGCTGCAGCAGGCAGCCCGGCGCATTGCCAATCTGGGCATTCGGGACGTGCAACTGGCCGGCAGCTGGCGCAAGGAGCAGCAGTGGGCCTTCGCCCAGGGCTTCATGCCAACGGCCGGAGAGGCGAGCGAGGGCACGCTGCGCTGGGCCGAGGCGCCCGATGCCGAGCTGCTGGCGCTGGAACACCGGCTCTACTGCGCACGCTGGGTTCGGCGGCTGACCAATCTGCCGGCTCAGGATCTGGGCCCGCTGGAGTTGGCGCTGGAGAGCGTCGGCTTTCTGACCGAGCTGGCGCCCAGTCAGATCACCCATCGCATCCTGCAGGGCGATGCCTTGCTGGAGGCCGGTTGGGTCGGCATCCATGCCGTCGGTCGGGCCAGCCGCCGACAACCCGTGCTGCTGGAGCTGGATTTCAATCCGACGCGGGATCGCAAGGCGCCGGTGGCGGCTTGTCTGGTGGGCAAGGGGATCACCTTCGACTCCGGAGGCTACAGCCTCAAGAGCTCCGAGGGGATGCTGACGATGAAACATGACATGGGCGGCGCGGCGTTGCTGGTTGGGGCGCTGGGCTTTGCCATCCGCCAAGGGCTGAACTCACGCGTCAAACTCTACCTCTGCTGCGCCGAAAATCTGGTCAACGACAACGCCTTCAAGCTGGGCGATATCCTGCGCTACAAGAATGGTCTCAGCGTCGAGGTGGTTAATACCGATGCCGAAGGGCGCCTGGTGCTGGCCGATGGACTGCTGGCGGCCGGAGAAACCGGGGCTCCGCTCATCATCGATGCGGCAACCCTGACCGGTGCGGCTTTCATGGCGCTCGGTGGCCACTATCACGCCACCTTTGCGCTGGATCAGGCGTTGCAGGCCCGTTTTCTGGCCTATGCCGAGACGCAGCATGAGCCGTTCTGGCCACTGCCGCTGGCCCCCTGGCACCGTCAACAGTGTCCATCCTATTATGCCGAGACGGCCAACTCGCGACCGATCAAGGGCGGTGGCCCGGGGGGCGCCTCGAATGCGGCGGGTTTTCTCTCCCGCTTCGTGCCGCGTGAGGGGCAGGGGTGGTTGCACCTGGATTTGGCGGCGGCCTTCAGTGACAACGGTAGTCCGCTCTGGGCGCCGGGGGCGACGGCGCTGGGTCTGGCCACCATCGCCGAGTGTTTGTTGCAAGAAACTGCCGAGCCCTAGCCGTTAGGCAGTAAGCCCTTGCATCGAGTCAATCCGGAGATCCGGCCACAACAACCAAGAAGCAAAATAACAAGGGGAAGCCATGGCTTCCCCTTGTTATTGATGTTGGCCCCGTGCGGCGCGTCAGCTGGCGCTGAAGGGCGGCAAATCATCCTCATCTGGATCGCCGGTTGGATCGATGCGCAGCGGGGGCAACTGTACCGGACGCAGCTTGCTCGGTGTTCGGGGCTCGTCGACATACAGGCCCGGTGAGCGCAGACCGGGAACCAGCGGTGGTTCGGCCACGGGGGGCGGCGCGGTGAAGCGGGGTTCCCGGCGTTCATCGGCATCGCTGATGGTCGGCAGCGATGCCGGCAGAATAGGTGCTGGCTCGTTACCCTGGCGGGATGGCTGGGGCTCTTCGGTGGCGCTGAAATGGACCGATGGTGAGCGGCGTTGCTCGGATGAGAGCTCCTGCGTGGTCAGCGTCGCAAACGGGCGGGGCCGCGCGGGCTCAAACCGGGTGGCAGTCGGCGCCGGGCTGATCGGCTGGCTGCTGGGTGTTGTCGTGCGCGGCGGCAGGCTGATGGTCGGCTCGCGCTGGCTCTGGCTCTTCTCGTGCGGAGGGCGCGCCTCTTGCAACTGCAACCGATCCAGCGGGGTCGGGTGCCGGAAGTTGCTGGGGGTGGGGCGATTGGCGGGAGCCACCGTGGGGCGAGCGGAGCTCTCGCGGCTGCTCGGAGAGGAGAGCGGGGTCGGTTTCTGGCTCATGGGGGCGGTGCCCTGGGGCAGGGGCGAGGGCCGCGTCGGGGCGTTGGCCGCACTCGACAGCGGACGGGTGGCCAGTGGGTGACTCGGTTGTGGGCGCGTCACTGGGGTATCCGGATGGCGCGGCGCGGAACGCGCAGTGCTGCCCGATTGTCCCAGCGGCATGGCCAGCGGCGCGGTATGAGTCGGGCCGCTGCTCGGTGCCTGTTGCACGACGGAATCGAGATGTTGCGCACCCACCGGCAGGCGGCGCCCCTCGCGGGCGCTGCGCAGGCCCAGCTCAATCAACTCCATGACGCCGACCACTTCGTCCGGCTTGACCGGTACCGGCGTACCGCGCTGGATGGCCTCGACCATCTGCAGATAGAAGGCGCGGTAATTGCCGGTCAGATTGGCGATGCTCTGCTCCCGCGGCCCCTGGGCGGTGACAGTGGTCAGCAGGCCAGGGTGAGGATCGCAGCCAAATTGCGGATCCAGCGGCGAGGTGCCGCTCTTGAGCTGCTCCTCTTGCACATCCAGTCCCTGCTTGCGATAGCTGCCCAGGCTGCCGTGGACGGTGAAGCGCGCACCCGGCGCGGCGACCTGGGTGCTGGCGTGCAGGATGACGCGACGGGCACCGTACTGCAGCACGGCGTGGAAGAAGTCATCGGTTTTGGCGCCGGGTCTTTGCTGGGCCAGATCCAGCCACAGGGTTTCCGGCTGACCGAACAGCTGCAGCGTCTGATCCAGCAGGTGTGCGCCCAAATCGTACCAGAGGCCGCTGCCCGGCACGGCCTGTTCACGCCAGCGGTCGCGAACCTCGGGACGGAAACGATCGAAGTGCGACTCCAGATGATAGACCTCACCCAACTCACCACTGTGCAGCAGTTGCTGCAGAGTCAGGAAGTCGGCATCCCAACGGCGGTTGTGAAAGACCGACAGTTGCAGATCGTGCTCCTGGGCTAGGCTGACCAGGCTGCGGGCCTCGCGGCTATCCAGGGTGAATGGTTTGTCGATGACCACATGTTTGCCGGCCAGCAGGGCGGCCTTGGCCAGGGGGTAGTGAGTGTCGTTGGGGCTGGCGATCACCACCAGATCGATGCTCGGATCCGCCAGCAGCTCGTCGCTCTGGGCGACCACCTGCATCTCCGGCCAGTCTGCCTTCACCTTGGCCGCATCGCGGGAGACTATGGTGCGCAGTTGAATGCCGGGCGTGCTGGCGAGCAGTTGGGCGTGCAGCGTTTTGCCTGCATAGCCGTAACCGATCAATCCTGCGTTGATATATTCGAGCATCACTTCCTCCATGGAGATTGGGACTGGGCCGGGTGCCGCAGCGGGTGGGCGCGTCAAGGGTAGCAAACCGTGTCATGGGGTGAAAGCAACTTGCGGCCCGCGGTGGGCATCCGGCGGTGGTGGGCTGTTTGGGAGTTGGTTAAAAGTTTTAATAAAAAGTAAAACAAAGTCATGATCTGAATCAGGCATGCCATATAATCGGCCTGTAAAACGATAATTATCACGGTGTTAAGGATCTCATCATGGTTACAGAACGCACCTTTTCCATCATCAAGCCCGATGCGGTTGGCCGTAATCTGATCGGTGACATTTTTCACCGTTTTGAAAATGCCGGTCTGCGCATCATCGCCGCCAAGATGCTGCATCTGACGCGCGAACAGGCCGAAGGTTTTTACGCCGAACACAAGGGCAAACCCTTTTTTGATCCGCTGATCAAGTTCATGACCTCGGGCCCCATCATGGTCCAGGTGCTCGAGGGGGATGATGCGATTCGTCGTCATCGCGAGGTCATCGGCGCCACCGATCCGAAAAAGGCGCAAGCCGGTACCATTCGGGCCGACTATGCCACCTCAGTCGATCAGAACGCGGTTCACGGCTCGGACAGCGTCGCTTCTTCGGAACGCGAAATTGCCTACTTCTTCAGCGCTGACGAGATCTGTCCTCGCACGCGCTGACCCTGGAAAACCATCCATCGCAGGGAGCTTCGGCTCCCTTTTCTTTCTAAAGCCCACACGCGGCATCGGTGGAAACCAGCCGGTAAAATTTGTACAATGCGCGCCCCTTTTCAGGTGTTGTTTGCCGGACGAGGGCCATGTCTCCGTCGACGGGCTGATTCGGCCCTGCGGGCGGTGGCATTTTTTTGTACTACTGGTCATCTGGAGCCTCCTATGAGCGACACCAAAATCAACCTGCTGGATCTGGATCGCAAGGCGATGCGCGCCCTGTTCGCCGAGATGGGCGAAAAACCCTTCCGTGCCGATCAGGTGATGAAGTGGATCTACCACTTCGGCTGTGATGATTTTGCGCAGATGACCAATGTGAACAAGGCGTTGCGCGAGAAGCTGAGCGCCATGGCCGAAATTCGGGCCCCCGAGATCAGCCGTGAGCAACGCTCCAGCGATGGCACCATCAAGTGGGCCATGCAGGTGGGCGACCAAGAGGTGGAGACGGTCTACATCCCCGAGGAAGATCGCGCCACCCTCTGTGTCTCATCCCAGGTTGGCTGTGCCCTCGAGTGCAAGTTCTGTTCGACCGCCCAGCAGGGTTTTAACCGCAATCTGCGGGTCTCCGAGATCATCGGCCAGGTCTGGCGGGCGGCCCAGGTGGTCGGTTTTGTCAAGGAGACTGGCAAGCGTCCCATCACCAACGTGGTGATGATGGGGATGGGGGAGCCACTGCTGAACATGGCGAACCTGATCCCGGCGCTGGAGCTGATGCTCGACGATTTCGGCTTTGGCCTCTCCAAGCGCCGGGTGACGGTTTCTACCTCTGGTGTGGTTCCGGCACTGGATAAGCTTGGTGACGAGATCGATGTGGCGCTGGCCATCTCCTTGCACGCTCCCAATGATCAGCTGCGCTCGCAGATCATGCCGATCAACGACAAGTACGATATCCAATCCCTGCTGGCTGCAGTGCGCCGTTACACGACCAAGTCCAATGCCAATCAGGGCAAGGTGACCGTCGAATATGTGCTGCTCGATCACCTCAACGATGACATGCAACAGGCCCATGAACTGGCCGAACTGCTCAAAGAGACTCCGTGCAAGATCAACCTGATCCCGTTTAACCCGTTTCCGGGCAATCCCTATGGCAAACCGAGCAACAGCCGGGTCGATCGTTTCTCCAAGGTGTTGATGGAACACGGATATACGGTGATCGTGCGCAAGACCCGCGGCGATGATATCGACGCCGCCTGTGGACAACTGGTGGGTGATGTCATCGACAGAACCAAACGCACCATGAAAAAACGGATGCAAGAGCAGGGGATTTCCGTCAAAATGCTTTGAAATCCAGTCCGTTATTGCAGATTTTTATGACCAACCGCATGAAAAAGAGCACATTGTTTGTCTGGGCGCTTCTGCTGGGGCTGTCCGGGTGCGTGACGGAAACCACCTTCGTGGGCAAAGATACGGTCCGTAACGAGATGGATCGCAAGACTGCGGCCAAGACTCGGCTCAATTTGGGGCTGGGTTACCTGAATAAGGGCGACATGACCCAGGCCAAGTTCAACCTGGAGCGGGCCGCCTCCTTCGACCCCAACAACCCAGAGATCCATTTGGCTAAGGCATACTACTTCCAGAAGGTCGGGGATGTGGAGTCAGCCGAAGCGAGTTACCGCGCGCTGATCGCTCTGGATAGCGATAATCCGGATGCCTACAACAACTTTGGGGTGTTTCTCTGCGGCGAGAAGCGTTACGCCGAGGCAGATGAAGCCTTCATGAAGGCGGTGGCTCAGCCGGATTACATCCGCATGGATGACACCTACGAGAATGCCGCCTTCTGTGCCTTGCAATCCGGCGACAAGACCAAGGCGGCCAAGTATTACGATTTGGCCATCGGCTATCGTCCCAACCGCGGCAACCTGCTGCTGGATGCGGCGGAGTTGGCCATTCAGATGGATAATCCCGATAAGGCTGCGAGTTATCTGCAGCGTTATAGCAAAGGTGGCAAAGACTCGGCTCGCAGTCTTTGGCTGAAAATCGAGTTGGCCCAGAACCGGGGTGAGTTAGCCCAGTTGCATAAATATGGCAACGATCTGGTGCAACAATTTCCGCAATCCGATCAGGCAAAAAGATATCTAAACAATGACTACTGAACAGCAAGATCCAATCCGTCCGGTGACGGCGACTCCCGACAGCCCGGGGCAATTATTGCGTGCCGCTCGTGAAGCGCGTGGTCTGACGCAGCCTGAGGTGGCCTCTCGCCTGAATTTGCGGGTTTCTCTGGTTCGGGATATCGAAGAGGATCGTTTCGATCAGCGTACTGCCAGTACCTTTACCCGCGGTTACCTGAAGACCTATGCCAAGCTGGTGGGAGCCTCCGAAGAACGGGTGGTGGCGGCCTATGAGCGGCTGGGGCTGACGGAGGTCAAATACGCCGAGATGCACAGTTTCTCCGGACGCAACCGGCTGGAGACCAATGAGCATCGGATGCGCATCGGTGGCTGGTTGCTCTGCATCGCGTTGGCGGCAGGCGTGCTCTATTGGATCATGGGGCGTCCGGCCGAGAAACCGGCGGTGGTGAAGATGGACGAGCAAACCCTGTTTGATAAGGCCAGCTCGGCAGGCGTCGCCACCGAGCCATCCGATGAAGAGCGTTTGCCGGCAGCTCAGCCAGCCGCACCGGTTGTGGTGCAACCAGCCACAATTTCTGCAGCTGCTACCCCGGTTGCCAGCGCGGCGACTCCGGTAGCGCCGGAAGCCACCGTGGTGGCCGCTAACGCCGTCGCCGACACGGCGCCGGTAACAGCCAGTGCTGCCGTGGCGACTCCTGCTCCGGCGGTCTCTGCCGCCGCAGAAAGTGTCACAGCGGCAACCGAAGTCGCGGCAGTGGATAAGAATGCCTTGGTCATCAGCTACAGCGGCCCTTGCTGGCTTGAGGTGAAGGATGCCACCGGCAAGAAGGTGGTGTCGGCGACTCGCCAAGCGGGACAGCGTGATGTGTTGACCGGTAAGGCGCCGTTCCGCCTGAATATCGGTGCCCCCAAGTATGTGGCCATCTCGTTCCTGGGTGAAACGGTCGACATGAGCCGATTCCCGGTCGGGCGCCCGGCTCGTTTTGAGCTGCCATTGAAGAATTGAGTGTATGAGTCAGTCCAACTCTCCGATTAAGCGCCGTCTGTCCAAGCAAATCATGGTCGGCAAGGTTCCGGTGGGGGGCGATGCTCCCATCTCGGTGCAGACCATGACCAATACCCGCACCACCGACGTAGCGGCGACCGTGGCGCAGATCCAAGCGGCCGCTCGTGCCGGCGCCGATATCGTGCGGGTCTCGGTACCCACCATGGATGCGGCCGAAGCTTTTCGTCTCATCAAACAGCAAGTGTCAGTTCCGATCGTGGCTGATATCCACTTCGACTTCCGCATTGCCCTGAAGGTTGCCGAATATGGCGCCGACTGTCTGCGCATCAATCCGGGCAATATCGGCAACGAGAGCCGGGTCCGTTCCGTGGTCGATTGTGCTCGGGATCTGGGGATTCCAATCCGCATCGGTGTCAATGGTGGTTCGCTGGAAAAGGATCTGATGGATCGCTACGGCGAACCAACGCCGGAGGCCCTGGTGGAATCGGCGATGCGGCATGTCGATATTCTCAACCGCCTCAACTTCGACCAGTTCAAGGTCAGCGTCAAGGCATCGGATGTGTTCCTGGCGGTGGGAGCCTATCGCCTGCTGGCTCAACAGATCGAGCAGCCGCTGCATCTGGGCATCACCGAGGCGGGGGGGCAACGAGCTGGCTCCGTCAAATCGGCGATTGGCTTAGGGATGCTGCTGGCCGAGGGGATCGGCGATACGCTGCGGGTCTCCTTGGCTGCCGATCCGGTCGAAGAGGTCAAGGTCGGCTTCGATATTCTCAAGTCCCTGCGCATCCGCTCGCGCGGCATCAACTTCATTGCCTGTCCCTCCTGCTCCCGCCAGGAGTTTGACGTGATTGGCACCGTCAATGCCCTCGAGCAGCGGTTGGAAGATATCACCACCCCCATTGATGTCTCCATCATCGGTTGTGTGGTCAACGGCCCCGGCGAGGCCCTGGTTTCCGATCTGGGGTTGGCCGGCGCCAACAAGAAGAGTGCCTTCTACGAGCAGGGGGAACGGGTCGACCGGCTCGACAACGATACCCTGATCGATTCACTGGAGGCGCGCATTCGGTCCCGGGTGGCGCGATTGGATGCAGAGAAGCGCATTCCCATCGACGAGTTGTGAGCGGAGGCGACCCGAGGGTCGCCTCATCGCCCTTTAATTTACCTGGCAGATGAAAGTTCCTATAATGCGGCCAACTTTTCTCCTGTCTTCTAACGCATTCGAGATTCAACGTGGCTAAACAGATCCAAGCTATTCGCGGTATGAACGATTGTCTCCCCGAGCAGAGCCCGCTCTGGCAGATGGTGGAATCCACCCTGCGGCAGGTGGTTGCCTCCTACGGTTACGCCGAGATGCGTATGCCGATCGTCGAGATGACCCACCTGTTCCAGCGCGCCATCGGTGAAGTGACCGATGTGGTTGAGAAGGAGATGTACACCTTCGCCGATCGCAACGGTGACAGCCTGACTCTGCGCCCGGAAGGCACCGCCGGTTGTGTGCGAGCCTGTATCGAGCATGGTCTGGTCTATAACCAGGAACGCCGGGTTTGGTATATCGGCCCCATGTTCCGCCACGAACGTCCGCAAAAGGGACGTTATCGCCAATTCCACCAGTTTGGTGTCGAGGTCTTTGGTCTGAATGGCCCGGACGTGGATGCTGAGCTGATCCTGCTGACCGCCCGTCTATGGAAGGCATTTGGCATCGGCGAGCATGTTGCCTTGCAGCTCAACACCCTGGGTTCTCCGGAAGAACGGGCTCGTTATCGCGATGCGCTGGTTGCCTTCCTCGAACAGCACAAGGATAAGCTGGACGAAGACTGCCAGCGACGCATGTATACCAATCCGCTGCGGGTGCTGGACACCAAGGATCAGGGGATCCAGGCATTGCTGGCCGATGCGCCACGCCTGGCCGACTACTTCGGCGAGGAGACTCGCAACCATTTTGCCGGCCTCAAATCCTTGCTGGATGAGGCGGGGATCGCCTACGCGGTCAACGAGCGACTGGTGCGTGGCCTCGACTATTACAACTACACGGTATTTGAATGGGTCACCACCAGCCTGGGTTCTCAGGGCACCGTCTGCGGCGGCGGCCGCTACGATGGTCTGGTGGAGCAACTGGGTGGTCAGGCGACGCCGGCCGTCGGCTTTGCCATGGGGATGGAGCGGCTGGTGCTGCTGCTGGAAACCCTGGGCTGTGGCGAGAAGGTCGCGCGCCCGGTGGACGTCTACCTGTGCATGGTTGGCGAGGGCACTCTGGCCGCCGGGTTGAAACTGGCGGAAAAACTGCGTGATGCGTTGCCTTCTTTGCGCCTGATGAGTCACTGTGGTGGCGGCAATTTCAAGAAACAGGTAAAACGGGCCGATAAGGTTGGCGCCGAGATCGCTTTGATTTTAGGGGAAGCCGAGCTGGCCAGTGGCGAGATTGGCATTAAATATCTGCGTGAACAAGGTGACCAGCAGACACTGACGTTGGAGCAACTCATCCAACTGCTGGCCAGCAAAGGAGAATAACCAGTGGAAATCTATAACAACGACGAGCAGCAGGCCGAGGCGATCAAGGAGTGGTGGAAGGAGAATGGCAAGGCCATTCTGGTCGGTGCCACCCTGGGGTTGGTTGGTATGTTCGGCTGGCGCTACTTCAACGAATACCGTCAGGGACAGATGGAGCAGGGCGCCATCGCCTATGAGGCGATCATCAAGCAGCTGGATGCCGACCACGAGAAGGCGTTTGCGCCGGTGGCGGCCTTCGTCAAGGAACACTCCGGTGACAGCTATGGTGATCTGGCCGCTCTGCAGCTGGCGGCCGCTGCCGTCAAGGCCGGCAAGCTGGATCTGGCAGTCGAGCAGCTGCACCAGGTGGCCGATAAGGGCAACAGCGATGCCGTCAAGCCGGTGGCCGCGATCCGCCTGGCGCGCGTGCTGATCGAGCAGGGCAAGTTTGAGGAAGCTGGCAAGCGTCTGGATGGTGTCAAGCAGGAGTCCTACCAGGCAATCGTCGCGGAAGTCCGTGGTGACCTGTTCACCAAGCAGGGCGACAAGAGCAAGGCGCTGGCTGCCTATCAGCAGGCTGCGACCGCCAGCGGTGACAAGGTGGGTCCTGAGTTGCAAATGAAGCTTGATGAACTGGCCGTTCCCAAGTCTGTGGTCACAGAAGAGAAACCGAATGCATAACTGGTTGCAAAAACTGGGTATGGCGCTGACGGCAGGAGCCGTCTTGTATGGCTGCTCGTCCGAAGTCGACGTGGTCACCATGGCGCCGGTTCCCCAGGTGGAATCGCGCTTTGAGCCTGAGGTGGTGTGGAGTCATTCCGTCGGTGATGGCGTGGGTAAGTTCTACTCCCAGCTCTCGCCGGTGGTGACCGATGACCGAGTCTTTGCGGCGGCGCGCGATGGCGATGTCGCTGCATTCGATAAGCAAACCGGCGATCGGCAATGGAGCGTCGATCTGTCGGATCAGCCGGAGAATGAAGAGAAACGCAGCGCTCGTCTCTCCGGTGGTCTGACGGCCTTCTACGGCAAGTTGTTCCTCGGTTCCGAGAATGGCTATGTCTATGCGCTCGATCAGACGGACGGTACCCTGCTGTGGAGCCAAAAGGTTCCAGGTGAAGTTCTGGCGGCGCCGGTTGCCGATGCTGGCCGAGTGGTGGTGGTCACCACCTCAGGCAAGCTGCTGGCACTGGATGCCGAGAAAGGGAATGTCCTGTGGAGCACCGGTGATGACCAACCCAACCTGACGCTGCGAGGCCAGTCCACACCGGTCCTGGCGGCTGGTGGTGTGGTCTATGGCCGCGCCGATGGTCGTATCGGGGTGGTGCTCCTGGAAAATGGCCAGTTGGCGAACGTCTCCCGGGTGGCTTCACCTCGCGGGGCCACCGAATTGGAGCGGATGGTCGACGTCGATGCCCAGCCGGTGATCCTGGGGGATGAACTGTATGCGGTGGCCTACAACGGCCAGCTGATGGCGCGGAAGCTACTCAGTGGTGAAGAGCTGTGGAAGCGCCAGTACTCCTCCTTCCAGAACATGGGCGTTGGTCCGTCCCAGCTGGTGCTGACCGATGCCAAGAGTCATGTCTATGCGGTGGATCGCAGCAACGGCAGTGAGTTGTGGGCCAATACCCAGCTCTCTTACCGGAATCTGACTGCGCCCGTGAGCTTCGGCGATTACGTGGTGGTCGGCGACGGGGAGGGTTACCTCTACTGGCTGGACGACACCAGCGGCCGCATCCTGGCGATGCAGGAGCTCGATAGCGATGGTCTGTACGTCGCTCCGGTGGCCGATGGCGACATGCTCTATGTGCAGACGCGCAGTGGAGACCTGGTGGCACTCAAACGCCCCTGAGTTCGCCGGCACAATCAATATGCGGCTCCTGATCCGGGATCAGGAGCCTTTGTCATTTAAAAAACGAGGTCTTTTATGACTCCAGTTGTAGCCCTGGTGGGCCGCCCGAACGTGGGCAAGTCCACGCTGTTTAACCGCCTGACCCGAAGCCGGGACGCACTGGTCGCCGATTTTCCCGGCCTGACCCGTGACCGCAAATATGGCCAGGCCAAAGTGGGCGAAATGGAATTCATCGCCGTCGATACCGGGGGCATTGATGGCTCCGAAGAGGGGATCGAACTAAAGATGGCCGAGCAGTCCCTGCTGGCCATCGAAGAGGCCGACGTGGTGCTGTTTTTGGTCGATGCGCGGGCCGGTGTGACTCCGGGCGATCGCGTGATTGCCGACCACCTGCGGCGTCAGCAGAAGAAGGTTTTTCTGGTCGCCAACAAGACCGATGGCATCGACGCCGATCTGGTGGTGGGTGACTTCTACGAGCTGGGTTTGGGCTCCGAAATCTACCAGATCGCCGCTGCCCATGGTCGCGGTGTGCACAGCCTGCTGGAGCAGGCGCTGGCTCCTCATCTGGAAATTCTGCAAGCTAAAGATGAGCCAGATGAGGATGATGAGTGGGATGAGCTCGAGGAGCTGACTCCGGAAGAGGGTGAAGATGAGGATGAAGATGCCCAGCCGTTCGCCGATTTGCCGATCAAGTTTGCCATCGTCGGTCGCCCCAACGTCGGTAAGTCTACGCTGACCAACCGCATGTTGGGTGAGGATCGCGTCATCGTCTTCGACATGCCGGGGACCACCCGCGACTCCATCTATATCCCGATGGAGCGCGACGATCAGCAGTACGTCATCATCGACACCGCCGGGGTGCGCAAGAAGAAGAAAGTCTACGAGGCGGTCGAGAAGTTCTCGGTGGTCAAGACGCTGCAGGCCATCGAAGATGCCAACGTGGTGATCTTGGTGGTTGATGCCCGCGAGGGGATCTCGGATCAGGATCTGAGCCTGCTGGGCTTCATCCTGCACAGCGGTCGTTCCATCGTCATCGCCGTCAACAAGTGGGATGGTCTGGATCAGGATGTCAAAGAGGAGATCAAGGCCGAGTTGGATCGCCGCCTCGGTTTTGTCGACTTCGCCCGCATCCACTTCATCTCGGCGCTGCACGGCAGTGGCGTAGGCCACCTGTTTGAATCCCTGCAGGAGGCCTATCAGTCGGCGACCCGCCGCATCGGCACCTCCTTGCTGACCCGTGTCATGCACATGGCGCAGGAGGACCACCAGCCGCCGCTGGTGCGCGGCCGTCGCGTCAAGCTCAAGTATGCCCATGCCGGTGGTTATAACCCGCCGCGCATCATCATTCACGGCAACCAGGTCAAGGATCTGCCGGACTCGTACAAGCGTTACCTCATGAACTACTACCGCAAGTCGTTGAAGATCATGGGTACCCCGATCCATATCGAGTTCCAGGAGGGGGAAAACCCGTTCGAGGGCAAGAAGAACCAACTGACCCAGAGCCAGATCCGCAAGCGTCGTCGTTTGATGAAGCATGTGAAGAAGGGCTGATCAGGCGACTACTCGGGAGATTGACTCATGGCATTCATGCTCAAGTGTCCGGATTGTGATCAGGAAGGGGTGGATCCGCGGTACGGGGAGACCAACTGCACCGCCTGTGGCCACCGTTTCAGCCTGGTCGCTCACTGCCCGCAGTGTGCGGCCGAGCTGGAGCGGGTGCAGGCCTGTGGCGCCGTGGATTTCTTCTGCAATAGTTGCAACAGTCTGGTGTCGAAGCGCAGTGCGCGCTTCGTCCTCCGCCGATGTGACGAGCCGTCGTGAGCCTGGTCATATCGCGCTAGCACAAAAGACCCATGAAACACCCATGAAAAAGGAGCCTTGTCCGGCTCCTTTTTCTTTTGGCTTGCATCCTTGCCATGGCTTCCTGAGCTCAGCTGGCGTGCAACATGCTGAACTGTACGTGCCGGCGCTGACGGATTTTGCGCTTGGTGGCTGACCAGGCGCTGCGACGATTGGGCGCGCGGTTGAGTCGACGTTGCTGCGTCGTCAGTCTTCTTCTTCGGATCATGATGCGTCCTCCTGCCAAACTGCATGGCCTATCAAAGATAACGGTACCATAACCGGCATACTGGGACAACTTACTAATAAGTATGGAATTTATTGGGCCTTGTTTGCGACTTTTTCACAGGATTTCGGCAAGAATATGGGCGAATTGAGTGACGTAAAACGCGGGTTGCTCACCATCGAAAGGTTGTGAGTCCAGAACCGGCGGTTCGGCTGAGTATTGGCGTTGGCTGTTGGACTCGGCTCTCAGTCAACATTATGAAAAATATGATGTTTATGAACAAGGTGGTCACATCTGTCGCGGCGTTGGTTCACCCAAGGCGGTCGAGGTTGGCTCCATTAAAACGTTTGTCTTTGCGGTCGACATCACAGTGGCGGATTCCTATAATACGCGCACTTCCTCATTCCCCCCTTTCAACACTGTGAGAATAGGCAAAATGGAAATCTTACGAGGTGCGCCCGCTTTATCCGGCTTCCGTGTCAGTAAACTGCTGCGAAGCTTTGAAGAGATGGGGCTGCCCATCAGGGACTTGTATGCCGAATTTGTGCACTTTGCCGATCTGTCGGCGCCACTGGATGCTGAGGCCCGCGAGACACTGGGCAAGCTGCTGACCTACGGCCCGACCATCGCCGAACATGCTCCCACCGGTCTTCTGTTCCTCGTCACACCTCGCCCCGGCACCATCTCTCCCTGGTCCTCCAAAGCTACCGATATTGCCCATAACTGCGGCCTCAAGCAGATTTCACGTCTGGAACGCGGGATTGCCTACTATCTGGAGACGCCGGCGCTCAGCGCCGAGCAGCGCCAGCAGGTAGCCGCCTTGCTGCATGACCGCATGATGGAAACGGTCTTCGACGATCTGAATGCGGCCGAGGCGCTCTTCTCGCACCACACTCCGGCGCCCCATCTGGTCGTCGATGTGTTGAACGGTGGCCGTGAAGCTCTGGCGGATGCCAATATCAAGCTGGGTCTGGCGCTGGCCGACGACGAGATCGACTATCTGGTCGCCAGCTTCCTCAAGCTGGGCCGTAACCCGAACGACATCGAACTCTACATGTTCGCTCAGGCCAATTCCGAGCATTGCCGTCACAAGATCTTCAATGCCGATTGGACCATCGACGGCGTGCCGCAGCCCAAGTCGCTGTTCAAGATGATCAAGAACACCTATGAACAGCACAGCGACTATGTGCTCTCGGCCTACAAGGATAACGCCGCCGTCATGGTCGGCTCCGAAGCGGGTCGTTTTTTCCCGAGCCCGGAAACCGGCGAATACGAATACCACCAGGAGTCCATCGACATCCTGATGAAGGTGGAAACCCACAACCACCCAACCGCTATTTCACCTTTCCCCGGTGCAGCAACTGGCTCTGGTGGTGAAATCCGCGACGAAGGCGCTACCGGCCGGGGCTCTAAGCCCAAGGCGGGCATGTGCGGCTTCTCGGTCTCCAACCTGCGGATCCCGGGTTATGAGCAACCGTGGGAAACCAACTTCGGTAAGCCGAGCCGCATCGTCGATGCCATGGAGATCATGCTCGAAGGTCCGCTGGGGGCTGCTGCCTTCAACAACGAATTTGGTCGCCCGAACATCCTGGGCTATTTCCGGACCTACGAAGAGAAGGTGGCCAGCCACAACGGCACCGAGATCCGCGGTTATCACAAGCCGATCATGCTGGCCGGTGGTCTGGGCAACATCCGCACCGAACACGTCCAGAAGGGTGAGATCCCGGTCGGTGCCAAGCTGATCGTGCTGGGTGGTCCGGCGATGAATATCGGTCTGGGTGGCGGTGCCGCCTCCTCGATGACCTCTGGTCAATCCGCCGAAGATCTGGATTTTGCCTCGGTGCAACGGGATAACCCCGAGATGGAGCGCCGTTGCCAGGAGGTCATCGACCGCTGCTGGCAGATGGGCGAGAACAACCCGATCCTGTTTATTCACGACGTCGGTGCCGGTGGTCTCTCCAACGCGATGCCGGAGCTGGTCAACGATGGTGGCCGCGGTGGTCGTTTCGAGCTGCGCAAGGTGCCCAATGACGAGCCGGGCATGAGCCCGCTGGAGATCTGGTGTAACGAATCCCAGGAGCGCTATGTGCTGGCGGTCGCACCAGAACAACTGGCCCAGTTTGAAGAGCTCTGCCGCCGCGAGCGCGCGCAATATGCGGTGATCGGCGAAGCGACCGCCGAGCGGCAACTGGTGCTGGCCGACAGCCACTTCGGCAACCAGCCCATCGATCTGCCGCTGGATGTACTGCTGGGCAAGCCGCCCAAGATGCACCGCGATGTCACCACGCTGAAGGCCCAGGGTGAGCCTCTGGTGCTCGACTCTGTCACCCCGAAGGATGCCGCCGAACGCATCCTGCGTCTGCCGACTGTGGCCGAGAAGACCTTCCTCATCACCATCGGCGACCGCACCGTGACCGGTCTGGTCGCACGCGATCAGATGGTTGGCCCCTGGCAGGTACCGGTAGCGGATTGCGCCGTCACCGCCGCCAGTTATGACACCTACGCCGGTGAAGCCATGTCGATGGGGGAACGGACTCCGGTGGCCCTGCTGGACTTCGGTGCCTCGGCCCGCCTGGCGGTCGCGGAAGCGCTGACCAACCTGGCGGCGACCCAGATTGGCGATCTCAAGCGCGTCAAGCTCTCCGCCAACTGGATGGCGGCGGCCGGTCACCCGGGTGAAGATGCTGGTCTGTATGAGGCGGTCAAGGCGGTTGGTGAGGAGCTCTGCCCCGAGCTGGAGCTGACGGTGCCGGTGGGCAAGGACTCCATGTCGATGAAGACCCGTTGGCAGCAGGATGGTGAGAACCGTGAGGTGATTTCCCCGCTGTCACTCATCATCAGTGCCTTTGCCCGCGTGGAAGATGTGCGCAATACGGTCACACCGCAGCTGCGCACCGACAAGGGCGAGACCGATCTCATCCTCATCGATCTGGGCAACGGCAAGAATCGCCTGGGTGCCTCCTGCCTGGCCCAGGTCTACAAGCAGCTGGGGCAACAGGCACCGGATGTCGATAATCCGGCGCTGCTCAAGGGCTTCTTCAATGCCATGCAGACTCTGGTCGCCGATCGCAAGCTGCTGGCTTACCACGATCGCTCCGATGGTGGTCTGTTCGTGACCCTGGCCGAGATGGCCTTCGCCGGCAAAACCGGTATCACGGTGGCGCTGGATCAGCTGGGTAGCGACGATCTGGCGGTACTCTTCTCCGAAGAGTTGGGGGCCGTCATCCAGGTGCGTCGCGAGGACAAGGAAGCGGTGATGAACCTGCTGGCCGGCCACGGTCTGGTCAACTGCACCTACGTCATCGGCCGTCTGAACCAGGAAGATTGCCTGCGCTTTACCCGCAACGGTGAAGATGTGCTGAACGGTTCGCGCGTTCATTTCCGCACCCTGTGGGCCGAAACCACCCACAAGATGCAGGCGCTGCGCGACAATCCGGCCTGTGCCGACTCCGAATTCAAGGCCAAGTTTGATGCGGCCGATCCGGGGTTGCATGCCGCCCTGACCTTCGATCTGAACCAGGACGTTGCGGCGCCCTACATCGCCAAGGGGGTTCACCCTCGGGTGGCCATCCTGCGTGAGCAGGGGGTCAACTCACAGAACGAGATGGCCGCCGCGTTTGATCGCGCCGGTTTCACCAGCGTCGATGTGCACATGAGCGACATTCTCAGTGGCCGAATTGCGCTCAGCGACTTCCAGGGCTTGGCTGCCTGCGGTGGCTTCTCCTACGGGGACGTGCTGGGTGCCGGGGAGGGCTGGGCCAAGTCGGCGCTGTTCAACAGCCGCGCCCGCGACGAGTTTGAGCGTTTCTTCCATCGCAATGACACCTTCGCGCTGGGCGTTTGTAACGGTTGCCAGATGATGTCGAATCTGCGGGATCTGATCCCGGGCGCCGATCTGTGGCCACGCTTCGTGCGCAACGAATCCGAGCGTTTCGAGGCGCGCTTCAGCCAGGTCGAAATTCAGGAGTCTCCATCGCTGTTCTTCGCCGGTATGGCCGGCTCTCGCATGCCGATTGCCGTCTCCCACGGTGAAGGGCGTGTCGAGGTGCGGGACCTGCAACATCTGGGCGCCATCCAGGCCAGCGGCACCGTCGCCGTGCGCTTCATCGACAACTATGGCGAGCGAACCGAACGCTACCCGTTCAATCCGAATGGTTCGCCCTCTGGCATCACGGGTTTGACCACTCGCGATGGTCGCGTCACCATCATGATGCCGCACCCGGAGCGGGTGATGCGCACCGTGGCCAACTCCTGGCACCCGGATGAGTGGGGTGAAAGCAGCCCCTGGTTGCGGATGTTCCGCAATGCCCGGGTCTGGTTGGGCTAACGCCGCCACCCAAGCCATCAATAAATACCCCCTCAAGCGAGGGGGTATTTTTTTGTCGGGCCAGCTTGCGATGAACTCAGTCGCCGAGGCGGCGGGATTGCCAGTAGGTCTTGCGCCAGTAGGGGTTGTCCAGATCCGAGATGATGACCCCCTTGCTGGTGGAGGCATGCAGGAACTGGCCATCCTCGATGAAGATGCCGACGTGCTGGGTGCGGCGGCCGGTGTTGAAAAACACCAGATCGCCCGGCTGCAGGCCATGGGTCGAGATGGGAGCGCCGAGGCGCGATTGTTGGCGGGTGTCGCGTGGCAATTCGAGGCCAAAGCGTTCACGGAAAGTCAGTTGCACGAATCCGGAGCAGTCGACGCCGCGTCTGGATTGCCCGCCACTGCGGTAGGGGACGCCGCGCCACTCCTGATACTGCTCGAGCAGCGCCGAGCGTACCTCGCTGGATGAGCCGAGCAGACCGCTGGATGATTGGTGGCTGGCCGGGGTTTGGCAACCGCTTAGCAGCCCCACCAGCAGCAGCGCAATCCAAGCTGCATGAGTCAATGGCAAACGCATCAATATCCTCCCTGAACGACGTGCCGCTAGCGTGGCGGCCGAGCGGCCAAATGGCAAGCCTCAGGGCTGGGTCTTGAGACGCAGCAAACCTGGTTGCAGCTCGAACGCGGTGACATGGGCTTTCAGCCAGGCTTGATCATGATTGCGCGTATCAAGCCGGTAGGCGGGTTGTTTGGCCAGCCGCTGCTCGATCCCCTTGAGCAGATAGCCCATCATGGGACCAAACTGCTGATTGAGACTCTCGGGCTTGAGCACGTAATTTTGTAGGGTGAACTGGTCGAAGTAGACGGCTCCCTCGCTGGGCACATAGCGGGGCACCGCCGTGAAGTTGGCCTGCACGGTCCCATCGACACTCGGTTTGTTCGGCAAGGTCAGGGTGAAGTTGCCAAAGCTCTGGACATCGGCCTGGCGGGCGGCGGAGCGAGCCAGACCGACTTCCATGCGCGAGAGCTTGACGTGGGCATCAAACAAGCCAGGAAGTGCGTAGTCTTGTTCGTATTTCACCTTACTATTTACATATTGGGTGAGCTGTTGTTCGCTGATATCGACGTTGCCTTGGCTGTCGGCTGTCAAGGTGAGCGCCAGCGCGAGGGATAGGATCATCGGATTCCCCTGTATCGGTCGGATCTGCCCGGCATCATAGCACCAGTTGCGGTTCACGACAGCCAGGGCATGGAGGAGCAATGCTATCGCATTCTGCGTTACTCGAGTTGTTGTACGATCTGTTCGCCATGCTGATGTTTATCAGCTATCTGGCGCTGATGGTGGTCATCGTCGTGCGGGTGGTGATGACCCGACGTGCCATCGGCGTCTCGCTCTCTTGGCTCATCCTGATCTTCACCATTCCGTTCCTCGGGGTTTCGCTCTATCTGCTGTTTGGCGAGGTGCGGTTGGGGCGTAAGCGAGTCGAGCGGGCACGGGCCATGTATGAGCCTTATGCCCGCTGGATCCATCAGCTGGTCGGCCAGTTTCCTCAGCCGCCGACTCAGGGCAGTGAGACGGCTCAACCACTCGTGGAGCTGGTGGCGGCGCGTCTGGGTTCGCCGATGCTCGGTGGCAATCAGGTGGCCCTGTTGACCGAGCCCAATGCCATCTTGTTCGCCCTGGCGCAGGATATTCGCGAGGCCAGCGTCTCCTGCTACCTGGAGTTCTATATCTGGCAGGCGGGAGGCTGGGCCGAACAGGTGGCGGAGGCGCTGCTGGAGGCGGCGGCCCGCGGCGTGGATTGTCGGGTCCTGCTCGATTCGGTCGGCAGTTCGCGCTTTTTCAAGAGTGCCTGGCCGGAGCGCTTTCGTGGGGCGGGCGTGAAGCTGATTGAGGTGCTGCCGGTCGGCGCCTGGCGCATCCCGCTGCAACGTCAGGATCTGCGGATGCACCGCAAATTAGCCGTCATCGACGATCGGGTCGCCTACACCGGCTCGATGAATCTGGTCGATCCGCGCTTTTTCAAGCGCCATGCTGGTGTAGGGCAGTGGATCGACGTGATGGTGCGCCAGCAAGGGCCGCTGGTGCCGCTCCTCTGGTCGCTGTTTGTGCGCGATTGGGAGATGGAAACCGGTGAGCGGCTGCTGGAGTCCCAGCAGCACAATCCTGAATTTTTCGCCGAGCGCGATCAACGGCTGCAACTGATCCCCTCGGGACCCTTCTCCGGCGGTGATTGTATCCAGCAGATCCTGCTGCTGGCCATCTATCAGGCGCGTCAGCAGGTGGTGCTGACCACCCCCTATTTT
The DNA here is from genome assembly GCA_041441555.1 of Aeromonadaceae bacterium. Classification (GTDB taxonomy): domain Bacteria; phylum Pseudomonadota; class Gammaproteobacteria; order Enterobacterales; family Aeromonadaceae; genus Pseudaeromonas. Next base: position 1,990 of record JASDSW010000021.1, on the reverse strand, counting down.
GTTCCCGACGATCCGCTGATGGCGGCTCTGCAGTCGGCTGCCGGCCGTGGCATCAAGGTGCGTCTGATCCTGCCGGCACGGAATGATTCCTTCATGGTGCGGCATGCCGGGGATGCCTTCTTGACCGAGCTGCTGACGGCCGGGGTCGAGATCTATCGGTTTGAGCGAGGACTGTTGCATACCAAGAGTGTGTTGGTGGATGAGCAGTTGGCGCTGGTGGGCTCGGTCAATCTGGATCGCCGCAGCTTCTGGCTGAACTTCGAGACCACCCTGCTGATCGATGATAAAACCTTCGCCAGCGATCTGTTAGCGTTGCAACAACAGTACATGTCCCAGGCTTCCCGTCTCTACTTGTGCAGCTGGGAGCGACGCCCCTGGCGCAAGCGGCTCTTGGAAAACCTGCTCTACCTGTTGAGCCCCCTGCTGTAGGAGTACGGCATAGGGACTCCTGTGGCATCGATTTAATTTAACGGTATGAATACTAGACATTTTTGTGCATAGCGGTAACAGTAGCCGCCAGAGAGCCACGACCAAATGACGGGTCACATCGTCACTGGTTGCTGCGCTCGTGATGAATCCACAGAACACATGATGAATTGACAGAGCACAGGGAAGGTTAAAATGAACAAAATGGGAGTGGCGGCCGCCATCGGCGTGGTGGCACTGGGGGGGCTCTATGTGGGTGCGAGCTGGTTTACCGGTCAGGTCTATGACGAGCAACAGCAACTGCAACTGCAGTTATGGAACCGGCAAGCGGGGGTCAAGGTGCAGTGGCAGGCGACCGACAGCGGTCTATGGCAGCGCGATGGGGTGCTGCAGCTGACCCTGGCGCCGGAATGGGTCAATCAGTATGTCCCCGGCTTGAGTCAGGAGCCGGTGGAGCTGTTTTTGCAGGTGGAGCAGTCCATCCAGCCGTTGTACATCCGCGGTTCGGCGCAACTGGATCTATCTCGTGGCTCACTGGCTTCCGCCTTGCAACAGACCAATCTCAAGACGTTACCCCATCAGTTGGCCTGGCAAGTGAACGCCCTGAGCCAGAGTTTTGCCACTCAGCTGCGCATCGATCCCTGGAAGATGCAACTGTCGGAGGACAAGGTCGATTTTGCCCTGCTAAAACTCGAGGCCAGTGGCGAAATCAATCAACAGGCCGATCTGCAACTGGAGTGGGATGGTCTGAGCGCCGGCAATGAATCGCATCAGCTTATCTATCTGGCGCCGGTTCGCGCCAACCTGCAACTGCAGAATGTGGATGGCGCCTGGCTTTCCCCCGGTTATCGGCTCAACCTGGCGGGCGTTCGTTACATTTCACCGCAGCAGAGCTTAATCCTGCAGCAGCTTGAAGGGGACGGCTCACTTCAGGAGCTGAGTGGTGATTCGGCGGCGCGGTTGAACATCCATTTCAACAGCAAGTTGCAGTCACTGGCAGTGAGCGGGGACAACGCCAATTTCAGCATCGAAAACTTGGCGCTGGGACTCAACCTGTTGGATGTCGACAAGCAGGGCTATCTGAATCTGGTTCAGAGTTCCGGTCACTCTAACCTGGGGCAGATGCAGACGATGGCGGCGGTGCAGCAGATCAGCAGCAAGGGGCTGGCGTTACAGTTGGATAAGCTGAGCCTGGACTACAACAAGTCCAATCTGCAAGCCAATGGCCATGTGACACTGGCGGCGGATCCTCGTCCGCTGCTGGGCATCCGGCCGTTGCTGGAGCGCCTGCAGGCGCAGCTGGATCTGAGCGCTGCGCCCGAGCTGGTGGCTCAGCTGCCTAATGGAACCTCGCTGCTCAAACCCATGCTCTCTCGCGGCTACATCAAGCAGGGGGGCGATGGCAAGCTGAGCAGCCAGCTGAAGTTGATGGCCGGCAAGGCATCGGCCAACGGCGTCGCGTTGCCTCTGTAACCTGCACGTCAGGCTGATAAAAAAGGCGCCTTCATTGGTAATGCCGATCAGTTAAGGATCCATTGACCGATCCTCAGGCTGTGTAAAAATC